>JBGANQ010000060.1:0-55875 GCA_044222245.1 Polyangia bacterium
GCCGCTGGAGCTAAATCGGCAGGCTGAGCCCTGGGCTCGCCGGGCGCACGCCCTCATCCTCGCTCCCCGGGCTCGACGAGCCCGGCTCAGCTCGCCTCGGCGCTGATTCAGAATTCTACGGAATGGGACGTCGGCCAACACGCGAGGGCGTCCACACTGCCGCGACCCAGCTGGCACGGCGCTTGGCAGGAGGAGGGACTTGGCCAATAGGTGAGCGTGGCGCAAGACCAGGAGCCGACGAGCGACCGCGAAGCTACGTCACCGCCGCTCGCGCTAGCCGCTTGCCCCTGCCGAACTGACGCTCGCGCTCACCCGGTGAAGGAGAAACTCGGAAGCGGACCAGTCGGTGTTCTGGTAGACCTGCAGGCCCTCGCCCGCGGGCTCAGTACGCTGCTGTAAGGTGGTGCCGACCACGGAGAAGACATAGCTCGCGCACGCCCCTTCCTCATCTATCTGGCCGCGGCTGTCGCGGTATTGCTGAGCGCGCCAGGTGGGCCAGAGCCGCTGCTCGCCACGGACCGCGAGGTCGCGGCCGTTGTCGTGGAACACGAAGTGCTCCGTGCTGCGGAAAAAGACCATCCCCCACTTCGAGAGCTGCGTTGTGTGGACGACCTCCTGCCGGTTGTAGTCGACCGTCGTCTCAATCCGGGTGGCCCCCAGCGCCGTGGGCAGCACTGCCATTGAGACGACGCCGAGCCGCTCCAGCCAGCTCATCGGTGACGCCAAGAACCGCCGCCAGCTCGTCACCCGAAACGTCACTACGCCGCGCCACCGTCCTTGTTTGGGCAGAAAGTAAAGCTGGGCCGGCGTCTCATCTGGCATTTTCGCGTCCTCCGACTGCAGCTCAGGATATACGACCGTCGGTGGGGCGGCAACGTTTTCGCAAGGGTCGGGACTCTGACCCACCCCGGTAAGCGACTGCACCGTGATCGAGCCAGCTTGAAAAAAAATCAAGCATGATTGTTTTTCTTGTAGGTCCGCCCAGCGGTCTTGTGTATGGTGCCGCGCATGACGCAGCTAGCGCACTCGGGAAGACGGCAGCAGGAGCGCAGCCGGGTCACGCGGCTTGGGCTGCTGGCCGCGGCCATCGAGTGCGTGGCGGAGCTTGGCTGGGCGGGGGCGACGATGGCCGTCATCGCCGAGCGCGCCGGGGTCTCGCGCGGCGCGTCCCAGCACCACTTTCCCACCCGGGATGAGCTGCTGACTGCGGCGGTGGAGCACGTCGGCCGCGCGCGCATCGAGGAGATCCGCCACCGCGGGTCGCGTCTGCCGAAGGGTAAGCGCCGCACTGAGGCGATCCTCGCGCTGCTGGCGAGCTTCTATATGGACTCGCTGTTCGCGGCAGCCCTGCAGGTCTGGACCGCCGCGGTCTCCGAGCCACGGCTGCGCACGCAGGCGATCGCGCTGGAGACGCGGGTGAACCGCGAGGTGCATCGGCTGGCCGTCGAGCTACTGGGCGTGGACGAGGCCGCGCCGGGGGTGCGGGAGACCGTCCAGGCGACCCTTGATCTGATCCGCGGACTCGCGCTTGCAAACCTCCTGCGCGACGACGGGCCGCGGCGGCGGAAGGTGCTCAGGCAGTGGGCGCGCATCCTCGACGACACGTTCAGCCGATGAACTCCAGGCGGCTGCTGGCGATGCGCCGAGCTTCGTCGCGCCGCCGAGCCACTGCGACGCAAGTGAGGAGCTGACTCAGGAGAGTAAGCTGGGAAAAAATCACTGCAGCTTGTTAATTGATGAAGCGAGAAATGACTGCTCTGCTCGACCAGGCGGCGGGCACCTGAAGCGCTTGCCGCATCGCGGACAACAGTGTCCGCAGGTGACCGGGCCCGGGCACCGCCAGCTAGCAGCATCACCAGGAGGGTCCGATGTTTGACCGGAAGCGCAGCACAACCAAGCGAGAGCCAGCCTTCACACCCTCCCGATCCTCCCTGGCCGCCCTCGTCGGCTGCCACGCGCAGCGAAGTAAATAGACCGAGAAAGTTAGGAGACGCTGATGTCCCCCACTGCCCCTGGTACAGCCAACAGATGTACCCCGTTTCGCCTGCTCCTATCCCTGCTGCCGACCTTGTTTGTCGCGTGCACCGACTCCGCTGAGCCGCCACCTGCGATGATGATGGAGCAGCCCGAGCGGCCGGTGAGCGCTGCGTTCAGCGTCAGCGTCAACCCGGCCGACCCGGGCTTGACCGCCCCGCAGCAGCAGCCGATTGCTTCCCCGGTGACCGTCAAGGGCGGCAGCGAGGATCTGGCGCTGCAGGCCTACGTGCACCGGGAGATCCAGACTCCCAGCCGCCTGTGGGTAGAGCTGTATCTGGTCAACCGCGGCACCCAGCCGCTCAAGGGAGTCACCGTCAAGGTCACCGGCCTGACCAACGCTCCGAGCTTTCTCGATTTCACCGATGACCCGCTGGCCACCACCGCGAGTCCGCCCGAGCTGGCCATCGGCGCCGTCGCCCCCGAGGGCATCGAGCGCCTGAGCCTGGGCCTGCAGCCGACCGCCGCCGGCCAGCCGGTCGACTTTCAGCTGGCGGTGCAGGGCAGCACCGGCACCTATAGCGCCACCACCTCGGCGCCGCTGCAGCTTAGCCGCGATGACAAGGAGCTGTGGGTGGCCCAGCCCGATGCCGATCTGGTCGTGGTCGTTGACACCGCCTCGGGTCGGCGCAGCGGGCAGGTCGCGGTGCCCGGCTATCCCACCGGCGTCGCCCTCACTCCCGACGGTGCCTTGGCTCTGGCGGTCAGCGCCCATGGCAACCAGGTCAGCATCATCGACCGCGCCGCCCAGCGAGTCGTGCAGAGCCTGGGCGAGAGCGATGGCATCGGCCGGGAGCCCCGCCACATCGTCCTGTCGCCCGATGGTCAGCGCGCCTATATAAGCGCTTATGTTGGCGATCGCGTGACGGCGTTGGCGCGCCAGGGCGATCGCTTCACCGTGACCGGAGCCGTGGACGTCGGACGCCGGCCCGTCGGGATGTCGGTGACTCCCGATGGGACGACGCTGCTCGTCTCCCATTACCTGCCGCGCGGCAAGGTGACCGCCAACCACGGCTTTGTCACGGTCGTGGACACGCGGACGCTGACCGTGCGCCGCGAGACCACGCTCGACGATGACGGCAACGTCGACAATGCGGCCTGTTACACAGAGCTTTTCCATCTGCCCAAGGACCGGGCGATCGATCTGTCCGCGGAAGGGGTGCCCACGCAGCTCGCCGGACTGTTTCTGACCCCCAGCGGCACCGAAGGCTGGATTCCCGGTCTGCGCGTCGGCGGAGCGATCCCGATCTGGGAGGGCGACGTCGCCAAGGTCGGCCTGGGTGCGATCCAAGGTCGCTTTGCCCCGAGCTTCACGTTCATCCTCAACACCCGCGATGCATCCGCGGTCCACGAGGCCTATCACCCGGGCGTCATCGACTTCCCCGACACTCCGGCGACCCAGCTGCGCTGCCTGCGCCCGCGCCTGCAGATCGAGGCCCCCACCTCGGTCACCTTGATGCCGGGCAAGCTGGCCAGTCCCGCCGCCGCCGTCCCGGCAGCGGTGACGACGCTCAGCGAGACCGGCGTCGCCCGCTTCATTGCCTTTACCCGCGGCGGCCGGCGCGCCCTTATCCTGAGCTACCTGGCCGACGAGGTGATGGTCCAGGATGCGCTCACCAAGCACCCGACCTCGCTCAGTCACTTTCAGCTGAGCGGCTCTAACCCGATTGGCCTGGCCGTCAGCAAGGATGGCAAGCGCGGCTACGTCGCCTACGAGAACTCGCTGTTTGTCTCGGTGCTCGACTTGTCGGCCTATGCCGACCCGGCGGCGCTGCCCGGCCCCTCGTTTGTTCCCTATGCGCTCCAGAAGGTGCCCGGTCCGCCCAACGGCTTTGTCACCCAGGCTACCGTGATCCGCTATGTCGACAAGGTCAGCGCCACTCCGCCGATCCAGGAGATCGCCCAGGTTGCGCTCCTCGACCGCGACCCGCTCGACGCCAAGCTGCGCCGCGGCCGCGTGCTGTTTGCCTCGTCCAACCCCAAAAAGTACCCCCAGCTCACCGTCAACCGCGAGGCTGCCTGCGCCGCCTGCCACCCGAGCGGCGGCAGTGACGGCTCGGCGTGGGCGACCATGGAGGGCGAGCGACGCACCATGGGCCTGTGGGGCGGCGTGGCCGGGCGCGGCTGGCTTCACCAGTCGGCCAGCCACAAGAACGCCGACGAGTTCGTGCGCACCATCGTCGCCGAGCGGCTGGGCGGCGTCATGACCGGGGCAGAGGACTTCGCCGCGCTGGCCGACTACCTGGCGCATGGGATTCCCAAGCTGCAGACTCCCAAGGTTGACGCGGCGCTGGCCGACCGCGGCCGGCAGCTGTTCCAGCGCCAGTGCAGCGGCTGCCACGCCGGGGAGAAGTATACAAGCGGCCGCCCCAGCGGCAGCGATCCGCTCGGCGGCGGCGAAGACGGCGGGCCGGGTCTGTTCGACCTCGGCACCGCCAGCGACAACGACCATGTGGTCCTTGGCCCGCTGTTTACTTCCATGCTGCCGCCGATGGCCAAGCAGGCCTTTGATCTGACGCGCGGCGACCGCAAGCTCGGCACTGGCGATCCGCTGCAGCTGCAGCTGAACTTCCGCCAGCGCCCCGACCGGGCTCGCGGCCAGTTCAAGGCCCCCAGCCTGATCAACACCTGGGAGAACGTGCTGTTCTTCCATGACGGCCGCTTCGACCAGCTCGCCGACGCAGTCAGCTACCTCAACGACAAGCTGGCCGCCGGCTTGAGCGCCGACGACCAGAAGGCCATCGTCGAGTTCCTCAAGACCCTGTAGTCCCTCCGGGCGCTGGTCGACGCTCCCTGCGCCGGCCAGCGCCCAGGAGTGCGCCGCGCCAGACCCGCGGCCCGGATCGGCGGCGTATTGGCCGGAGGAGGGGACGCAAACTCCAGGCTTGCGCCCGGTCGCGGCTTGGGTCGCCTCGCCAGGCGTGCCGTACTTTCCGCGTTATGCTTACAAGATGCTAGGCGCGCCCCCAGCTCCTGTGCTGCCAACACGACCGCCCGGAGCTCGCGGCTCAAGGGTCGCTCCAAGCAAGCGACAGCTCCTGCTATCTCTGAGCCTGCTGCGTTTGCCTGGGTCACTGCTGGCCATGCGCGCTTTGCCAGACCGCTGCCCGACTCCTCTGCGTAGGTATCTTGTCCTACGGCTGGACCCGCAGCGTAACTTCGTCGGCGTCGGCGTCGGCGGTCAGCCGCAGGTGCGAGCCGGCGATTTCGTAGCTGCAGCCGGTGCAGCTGACCTGGTAGCCGCCGGGGAAGCTGCGCTCGGGCAGGAAGACTTCGGTGACGGCGGTGCTAAGCCGCTCGGGCTGGTAGCGAAATAGGAAGGTGGCGGTGCCGGGGTCGTAGCTTATGCCGCGCGGGGTGCCGGCGATGCGCTGGGGATAAGGGCGGACCAGCGCTGCCAGGGCGGCCGGGCGGTCGCTGCCGGTGGCGGTCAGCATGCTATAACCGCCGCCGCGGCTGAAGTCCCAGTAGCTCGTGCCGGCGCTGACCGCCGCTGCCGCCGCGTACTCGGCCTGCATGTACTCGGCGTAGCCGGCCTGCTCGGTCACGCCGCCGTACTCACCGATCCACAGGCCGGCATCCAGCGCGCGGGCTTCCTCGGCCAGCGCGGTGACATTATCGAAAATTGCCGCGCTGTGCGCCGGGTTGAAGCCGCTGCCCGACTCAGCGCCGGCGTCATAGGAATGAGGCGCGTACATGACGTTAGCAAAAGAGAATCGGGACAGGCCGGTTGCGATTCCCAGGTTGCGGCTCGCCGCGGGCTCCAGGAACGCGACCCAGCCGGGGGCTTCCTTGCGCACCGCAGCGACTACGTGCTCATAAAAAGGCTGCAGTCGATCTTGCTCGAACTTGCCTATCGGGTAGGTGCCCCAGGCAGGCTCGTTCAGGACGTCGAAGCCGATCACCGCCGGCGCGCTGGCGAAGCGCTGGGCGACGTGCTGCCAGGCAGCGGTGAAGTGATCGCGGGTGTTCGCATCGGTGAAGAAGGCATCGACGCACGCTTGGACGTTGGGCTCCAGGCTGTTGAGGAACCAGGGCTCGCGGCGCTCAAAGGCTTGATAGCGGGCACTATCGCACGCCCAGCGCGGGGCCCCGTCGAAGCCGAAGCCCTCGCCGTAGATGTCCTGGTGCATGTCCAGGACAACCGCCAGTCCGGCGGCCTGCGCCCAGCCAAGGCGGGTCGCCACCGCGTCCAGGTAGGCTTCATCGAAGTGGCCCGCAGTCGGCTCGATGGCTGCCCAGGTCATCACAAAGCGGATGACGTTCATTCCCCAGTCGGTGCGCAGCCGAGCATAGTCCTGTGCCTGGTTGGCATCGAGATAAGGAGGACCCTTCTGCTGCCCGGAGGCGTTGGCCCCGCGCAGCACCACCACCCGCCCATCAGGGTCTCGGAGAAAGCCGTCTTGAACATGCCAGCCCAGGGGTGGCGGCGCGACCTGACTGCCCACGGGCGGCTGGCAGCCGACCAGCAGGACTCCGGATAAGGTCATCAGGAGGCGAGCAAGAACTGGGCGGTGGATCATGGGCCGACCCTATCGCCCGCCCTGGGGACTGCGCAAGCTCTGTGGATAGAGCCCCGTCTGCTCCGCCCAGGTGGGCGCTCGGCGCCAGGCGCCAGGACCCAGAGTCCCGAGCCGGTGCTCGACCAGTCCGCGCAGCGCTAGGTATCAGAGAAAACGATCGGGTAGAATCACTCGCATGGGCCAGCCATCGCCGCTTGAGCTGCAGGGCTTTCGCGCTCACCCGCTGGATGGGGCCATGCTGTGGTTTCACCCGCGCTCGGGGCTCAACCTGCGCTGGGATGCCCCGGCAACCCGTGCGCTGCGGCGCGCGGCCCCGCGGGTCGTGCTGTTTGCCATCACCAACCGCTGCAATCTGGCCTGTGACTTCTGCTCGCGCGACCCCGGCGCCCCGAGCTCCTGGACCGGCGAGAGCGCCTTTGCGACCCTGGCCGAGTTCGCCCAGGCGGGCGTGCTGGAGGTGGCCTTCGGCGGCGGCGAGCCCCTGGCCTTCCGCGGCTTTGACGAGCTGATCGAGCGCCTGGGGCGGGACACGCCGCTCGCCCTGCACCTGACGACCAACGGCGAGCTGCTGACGCCCGACCGCGCGGCTCGCCTTTCGCCTCACTTGGGCGAGGTGCGCCTGTCGGTCTATCCCGGAGGCTCGTGGGCCGAGCGGATCGCGCTGCTGGTCCGCAGCGGCGTCGCGGTCGGGGCCAACCTGCTGGCCTCGCCGGCCGCGCTGCCCGCGCTGCCCGCGCTGCTGCGGCGCCTGGCGGACTTGGGCTGTCACGATGCCGCGATCCTGCGCTATGTCGGGCGCGATCCCTCTTTGCACCTGGACGCGCAGCAGGAAAGCGAGCTGGCGCAGATCATCCTTCACAGCCCGCTGCGCGTGCGCGTCTCGGCGTGCTTTGGCGACCGGCTGCATGCGCTGCCGCTGCTTTTTTCAGGGGTCGACGGGGACTGCGGCGCCGGCCGCGACTTTCTGGTCGTGACCTCGGACAAGCGCCTCAAGGCGTGCTCGTTTCACGACGCCACCGTCCCTTTTACCACCGTCGCTGATGCGCTGGTCGCCTACGCCGCCGCGCGCCCGAGCTTGGACGCTCCCGCCGGGCGCCCCGGCTGTGCGCGACCGCTGCCCCGAGCGGCCCCGCTGTCCGATGGGCTGCGCCTGTGGCGCGGGTTCGCCGGCAACAACAGCAGCGACTGCGTCCTGGTCGGGCGCTTCGGCGAGCCGACTGCCGCCGAGGCATTCCTGGCCCAGCTGCTGCCCGGCTATCGGCCCGGACAGCGGACGCCGCAGAGCTGGCTCGACTTGTTCAGTGCGCAGGGTCTGGCCGTGGGCGAGTGCTACCCGCCGGACAACATGGTCACGCTGGGCCGCTCGCTGCTGCTGCATACCGACAGCAGCCTGACCGATGACTTTGTGCCGCTGCGGGCGCTGCTCTGGCGACGCGGCGGGCGCGCGGTATGCAACGGCGTCTTCGGGCGGTCGGAGGTCAGGCTGCTGGGGGGAGTGGCGCTGCCGAACCAGGCCGCACTTCGCAGTGGCGATGCGCTGCTGCGCGCGGCGGGACATGAGCCGCTGGGGTCCAAAGGAACGACTCTGTTTAGCAGCGTGCGGGTCGCCGGTCCGTCCGGCTGCAAGTACGCCCTCGACACGCGCGTAGAAGAGCTGCGCAGTCTTGCCAAGAGCCTCGGCGGCCGGGTCGCCGGGGAGCTGGTCGATTGGGAGGACACGCCCGCCGCCGGGATGCTGCGACGGCGAAGCCCCGATGCTGCGGAGTGGCTCTGGGTGAGCTTCAAGGAGGCCGCCGCCGCCGCCGCGTTCGCTCACGACCTGCGCAAAAATGCCGCCGGCGCAGACGCGGAGTCCCCTGCCGAGCCAGCGGTGCTGGGAGGCCATGTTCTGGCTCGCTCGCGCCGAGTGGGCCCGCGCCTGGGCTGGATGGCGGCGCGCCGGGGCGGACTGGCGCTGCTGCTGCAGGGGCCGCGGCTGCGCATCCGCTTTCACTTCCACAAGCCAAAGACTGCGGACAGCTCGCCCGCAGGCGATGCAGCCGAGCGACTGCGGACGACGCTGCGCGCCTTCCTGGCGGGGCAAGAAGCGGCCCTGGAGGTAAGCCGCGACGAGCGCTACTGGACGCGCGGTAGCATCCTGACGGGCGCCCCGGAGGCGGCGCTTTTGGCGCTTGGGGAAGCGGCGCGGGTCGAGGGCGTCGAGCTCGCCTTCTTGCGGGTCGAGGCGGCCGAGCCCGTTGCCCAGAGCATCTCCCGCATCAGCAAAGAGCTATCCGGCCGGCGCGAGAGCTAGCGCTGACTGTCCCCCAAAACCAGAACCAGAACCAGAACCAGTACCAGTACCAGAATTACAAGTAGCTGCAGCGGTGCGCAGAGGCTAAGATCTTGACCCAGATGGACGAGTCGAATCAATCACCTCCCGGCCTGCCGGGCAGCGTCTTCGTGGCTCCCGCTTTGGTCGTACTGGCCGTCGCTGGGTTTGCGCTGAAGGTAGCGAGCGGTCCGGCGAACATGAACAAGCTGGGCGAGGTCTTCGGCCTGTATTTTGGCGCTATTCCAGAGGGAATCTGCTTTATCTCGGTGTACTTCTGGACGATCTATTATCTGCGAGCTCGGCGACCGCAGTGGGGTACCGCGTTGGCGGTGGGAGCGGCCACGCTGCTCGGACTTGCTGTGTGTGCGTCGGCGGTGGTCCTGCTGTTCGGCGCGTTTGCGCTAGAGGCGGCGCTGCGGTAGGGCGGGCGCAGCGATATCGCTTCCGACAACCCGGGAATCTGTCCGCGTCAGGTCCGCGGCCAGCCCATGGGCCTTCATTCCCGGCGCGCCCGGCGCCTTGTGACGTTCTCCGGTTGAAGGACGCGATCGAGGCGCAGGCCGCTGTTGCCCTTCCGCGGCCGGCCAGCGGGCAGCAAGACCGGGACGGCGCGCCTCGGGGCTCGCCCCAAGTCGCGGCCGCGGGAGGTCTTAAGGACCATTAGGCGGCGTGTCCATGGTGAGCGTGATCGTGCGGAACTTCCAGCCTTGCGCTGTCCGCACGTACGTGTCGTGATAGCGCCCGTACACCGGCTGCGGGCCGGCCTGCTAGGCGGTCTTGTAGACGCCCAGGGCGTGCACAAACCAGTCGCCGCTGGCAGGGGTCGGACTGGCTCCGGTGATGACCGGGTTAAGCGGAGTGTGGAAGCTCCAGGCGAAGACTTGCGGCAGCACGCTCTGGAAGAGGAAGGTGACCTGCGCCTTGCCGGTGAAGGTTCCCGATGGCCCGTAGTTGACGACCACATCGTCGGTCGAACATCCGGGGTAACGTTCGCAGCCTGGAGAAATCCTGATTGAGGTGGACGACCACGCGCGCCATCTCGGCAGAAAGTCCGGAGGCGCAGCTCCGCCTGCGCGGTCGCGGCGTCCATATTACCGACTCCGGTGGCGTCCAAGATGGCGCGGGTGGCGCGCTCCTGCACGTGTACAGTCGCTATGCCTAGTCGGTGTCGTGCCGTGCCGCTGCCTGAGCGGGGTGGTTAAAAGTATTCCAACTTGGGCGGGACGATGAAATAATGTCAAGATGGGCTCCATAGACGCGCCTTCTTTTGAGAACACTCCGGTCGCCGAGACCCGCCGACTGTACGAAGTCAGCACGAGGCTCATCCGCTCGCTGACCTGGGATGAGATGTTGCAGGCGATGAGCGTGCCGGGACTATCGGAGCAGGCGACGATCTCGCTTTACACCGTCGACCAGGACGACGCGCAGCTGCCGCAGCGCCTGCGCCTTGTGGCCCGGCGCGAGGCTGGCGGTCAGCAGGTGCGCGTCACCGACGAGCCCGTGCCAGTCGAGGCCATCCCGTTTTCGCGCGAGTGGCTCAAGTCGCCCGAGCGCCCGCTGCTCGTCGGCGACGTTGCCCAGGATCAGCGGCTCGACCCGGAGAGCCGCGCCCGCGGCGACAGCGAGCAGCTCGGCGCCCATATCAGCCTGCCGCTGTCGCTGCGCCAGCGCTGGGTGGGACTTATCACCCTCAGCTGGCCAAACCCCCAGAGCTTCACCGACGGCGAGCACCGGCTGTTCCAGATGCTGCTCGAGCAGGCCACGGTGGTCGTCGACAACCGCCTGCTGCTTGCTCGCACCCAGCAGGCGCTCAAGGACAACCAGCAGCAGCGCGCGCTCTTGGAGACCATCCTGGAGAACCTGCCGGTCGGCGTCGCGGTGGGCAGCGCGACGACCGGCCTGCCGCAGCTGGCCAATCGCGAGGCGATCGCGCTGGCCGGGCGCAGCATCGATCCCAAGAAGGGCAAGGACGAGTTCGCCGAGGTCTACCAGATCTACGTCACCGGTACCGACGAGCTCATGGCGCAGCACGAGATGCCCGTGGTGCGCGCCCTGACCACCGGGCAGACCGTGCGCGGCGAGTTCGACACCGTGCGCCCCGATGGCACGCGCATCACCCTGGACGCGGTCGCGACGCCGCTGCGCGATGAGACTGGGCAGATCACTTCATTTCTGACCGCCTTCCAGGACGTCACCGAGCGCAAGCGCGCCGAGCAGGAGCGGCTGCGGATCCAGGTCCAGGATGAGGTGATCCGCACCCAGGCGGCGGCGCTGCTGGAGCGCTCGACGCCGCTCATTCCGATCAGCGACCGCATCGTCGTCATGCCGCTCATCGGCTCGATCGATACCGAGCGCTCGCAGCAGATGCTGGACACCCTGCTAAGCGGCATCTCGATGAGCGGAGCGCTGTTCGCGATCCTGGACATCACCGGCGTCCGCCAGATCGACACCCAGGCCACCAACGCCCTTATCAACGCCGCCAAGGCGGTGCGCCTGCTCGGCGTCGAGGCGGTGCTCACCGGCATCCGGGCCGAGGTGGCGCAGATGATCGTACAGCTTGGCATTGACCTTGCCGGCATCGTCACCCGCAGCACCCTGCAGAGCGGGATCGCCTATGCCACCCAGCGCCTGCGCACCTGAAGCCGCTGCCGGCTATGCGCTAGCAGTAGCCGAGGATCTGAACGTAGCCGACCTTGCTCAAGATGTCGCCCAGCCGGACCGCGACGTGGTGTAGGTTCAACTTTCGCGTCAGGCGGTCGGGGTTCATCCATGCCGCGCCAGCGTTCCGAGATCTTTCCCAGCGGCGCTCCACCAGTTCGTTCAGCGACAGCCGGATCTTCGCGAGTCAATGTCCGGTTTGAGGTCCTGCCGCTGGGCTGGCGTCGCTGCTGCGGCTGCTGGCCTGGCGCAAGAGCGGATTGCGGAGGGTTTGCTGCCGCCCGGCGCCCTCGACTCGCGCTCTAAGTGTCAAGCATGCTTGACATTAGATTCAGTGCGGGTAAATTGACGAAAGTTGAGCAGCCGGCGGACGCGGAGTCGAGCCAGCTCACCCGATGCCAACCCCGCTTCCCTCGCGAGCAGTTGCCAACGAGCCAAGACCATGACCGCCGCAACCCAGCTCCTGTCGCCCGCCCGACCGTCCTTGGCCACCGTCGCCGAGCTGCTCAAGCCAATTACCTGGTTTCCGCCCATGTGGGCGTTTGCCTGCGGCGTCGTGTCCTCGCAGCAGCCGGTCGCCGGGCGCTGGCCGAGCATCCTCGCCGGCCTGATGCTGGCAGGCCCGCTGGTGTGCGCCTCCAGCCAGGCGGCCAACGACTGGTTCGATCGCCAGGTCGATGCCATCAATGAGCCGCAGCGCCCGATTCCCTCGGGCCGCATGCCGGGGCGGTGGGGCCTTTATATCGCCATTTTATGGACCGGGCTGTCGCTCCTTCTGGCGACGGCGCTGGGCCGCTGGGGCTTTGCCGCGGCGGTGGTCGGCCTGCTGCTGGCCTGGGCCTACAGCGCGCCGCCGCTGCGCCTGAAGCTGAACGGCTGGTGGGGCAACGCCGCTTGCGGGCTGGCGTATGAAGGGCTGGCCTGGATCACCGGCGCCGCGGTGATGATGCGCGGCGCCATGCCCGACAGCCGCACGCTGGTGCTGGCGCTGCTCTACAGCATCGGCGCCCACGGCATCATGACCTTGAATGACTTCAAAGCGATCGAGGGCGATCGCAAGCTCGGCGTCCGCTCGCTGCCGGTGCAGCTTGGCGCCGACGGGGCGGCGATGATTGCCTGTACGCTCATGCTGCTGCCGCAGGTGCTGGTGGTGGCGTTCCTGTTTAGGTGGGGCGCCTCCTGGCAGCCGCTCGCGGTGATCGGACTTATCGTTGCCCAGGCGCTGCTGATGGCGCGCTTTTTACCCGACCCGGTCAAGCGCGCGACCTGGTACAGCGCGCTCGGCGTGAATTTCTACGTCATCGGAATGCTGCTCAGCGCGTTCGCGGTGCGCGGGCTGGCGGCGGCCTAGGCGCGCGCCTGATCGCGTCACAGGAGGAGTCATGCAGCAGAGTCACTTTGGCTGGTTCAGTATCTTCCGCCTGGGCCTTGTGCAGACCGCGCTCGGCGCGGTGGTGGTGCTGACGACCTCCACCCTGAACCGGGTCATGGTCGTCGAGCTGGCGCTGCCGGCGATGCTCCCCGGGGCGCTGGTCACCTTGCACTATGCGATGCAGCTCTTGCGGCCGCGCATGGGGTACGGCTCTGATCTTGGCCAGCGGCGCACTCCGTGGATCGTCGGCGGCATGGCGGCGCTTGCGGCGGGCGGCGCCGGAGCGGCGGTGGCGACGGCGCTGATGGCGAGCAGCTTCGCCCTTGGGGTGGTGCTGGCGGTGCTGTCATTCATGCTTATCGGCGGCGGTGTCAGCGCCTGCGGGACCTCGCTGCTGGTGCTGCTGGCCAAGCGGGTAGCGGCCGAGCGGCGGGCGGCCGGGGCGACTCTGGTGTGGATGATGATGATCGCCGGCTTCGCAGTGACGGCGACGGTCGCAGGCAGGCTGCTCGACCCGTGGTCGGCGGCGCGGCTGGTCGCGGTCACGGCCAGCGTGTCGGGGGCGGCGCTGCTCGTCACGCTGGCCGCCATCTGGCGGCTTGAAGGCGAGGCACAGCCGGCGGCGCGTCCAGACGCTGCGGCAGCGGCGACCGGCCCCGCTTTTCTCGCGGCGCTGCGCCAGGTCTGGGACGAGCCCGACGCGCGCCGCTTCACGCTGTTTGTGTTCATCTCGATGCTCTCCTACAGCGCCCAGGACTTGATCCTGGAGCCTTTTGCCGGCTCCCTGTTCGCCTTCACTCCGGGTCAGTCGACCAAGCTTTCGGGAGTTCAGCACGGCGGCGTGTTCGTCGGCATGCTGCTGGTCGCGGTGATGACCACGGCGTTCAAGGGCAGAGCCGCGGCGTCGCTGCGCGGCTGGGTCATCGGCGGCTGCGTCGCCTCGGCGGTCGCGATGGCGGGGCTTACGATGGCTGGCCTGGGCGGGCTGCAGTGGCCGCTGCGCGCCAACGTCTTTGCGCTGGGTGTCGCCAACGGCGCATTTTCCATCGCCGCGATCGGCGCCATGATGGCCATGGCCAGTCAAGGGCAGGGCGCGCGCGAGGGCGTGCGCATGGGACTGTGGGGCGCCTCGCAAGCCATCGCGTTCGGCGGCGGCGGCTTTGTCGGCACAGTCCTGGCCGATCTCGCCAAGTGGTGGATCGGCTCGGCGGGCAGCGCCTATGCGCTGGTGTTCGCCCTGGAGTCGGTCGGGTTTGTCGCCGCCGCCTGGATCGCGCTTGGGATCGCGCTCGGCCAGCCGGCCACTGCGGTCCGCCCGGACTCCCGGTTCCAAGACGTCTTGCCGGCAAACTCCGCCCGGCCGGTGGCCGCCTGATGAGGGGCGCACACCGGCGGCTCGCGCCTGCTGCCGCGGCCCGGGGGTCATAGGGGATTCGCCATGGCCCAAGCTCCTGCATCCGCTCTGGTCCGCACCGCGCTGGCGGGCACCTTCGTGCTGCTGATGCTCGCCGCGGCCCATCTGTTGATGGTGGTGATAAACGCGGCCGAGACCGCGGTCGCGGCGCCGCAGCCGCAGGCCGGGCTGAGCGCGCGCATGCTCACCGACCGCCCGCTGGCCGAGGAGCTGGAGGCGGCGCTCAAGAAGGCCAAGACCGCCGACAAGCAGCAGGTGCTGCGGGCGGCGCTGGCATCGACGCGCGCGGGTCAGCAGGTGGCGCTGCGGACGCTGCCAGTCACTCCCTTTTTGGTGCAGGTGACGCTCGGGCTGACCGCGCTCGGCGGGCTGCTCTTGTGGCTGACCTCGCGCCTGCGCGGCGATGCGGCGCAGTCGATCGTCGGCATCTTTGCCGGGAACATCCTGTGGACAGGCGGCATGGAGTACGGCCTGACCATCGCCGCGCGCTCGCTGGGAGTGGCCAAGACGGTGGGAGTCATCAATGGGCAGCTGGTCGCCATCTATGGCGAGTATGTCCTGCTCAAGCACTCGTGGGGGGCGCTGCTGCTGGTGCTGGGATACCTCTGGTTCCTGGAGTCGTCCCGCTGTCCGCTGTTCCTGTTCTGGCGGGAGCGGGTGCCGACCATGCGCGGGCCGCTGGTGAGCGGGCGGATCTATAACTACGGACCCCGCAGCGCGTTTCAGTATGCGACCACGGTGTGGGGGTTCTATCTGCTCCTTTTGTGGGCGTATGACGAGCAGGTGTTCGGGGTGTACAGCTTCTTTACGACCGCGCTGCTGTTTGTCTCGCTCGCCGGCTCGCTGTTCTGTCTATGGCGGCTGCACCAGCAGACCGGCTGGGGACCGGCGGTGCGCTACGCAGTGGGGGCGATGATCGTCGTGTGGACGCCCATCGAGATCGCCGGCAAGTGGGGTCTTTTCCGCGAGCCCTGGCTGCTGCTGCGGCCGACGACGCTCATCCTATTTTTCGGTGGGCTCGGCCTGGGAACTTTCTGGCTGTGGCGGGCGCAGCGCCGGGTTCCCGCTGCGGTGGCGTCTCATCTGCCCGAAGATCATGACGCCTCGACTCAGTTGCGCCGGGCGGTGCCGGTGACCGAGCTGTTCGCGCTCGACTCCTGGGTGCGGCGGCTCGCGCCGCCTCGCAACAAAGGGACGCTGCGCGAGCTCGTCCAGCGGCGGGACCCGCCGGCCTTGCCGCGGCGCGGGGCGCGCGGCGGCGGTCGCGGGTGAGCCGCGCGAGCAGGACAGCCGCGGCGCGGGCGCTGAAACCACGACTCTTTGGGGGCTACTTATGGAAGTGAACACGTGACGCTGTTCCCATTCTCGGCGATTGTCGGTCAGGATGAGCTGAAGCTGGCGCTGCAGGTGGCGGTCGTCGATCCGAGCATCGGCGGGGTCCTGGTCTTTGGCGACCGCGGCACCGGCAAGTCGACGGCGGTGCGGGCGCTGGCTGCCCTTTTGCCGCAGATGGCGGCGGTCGCCGGGTGTCCCTATCAGTGCGAGCCCAGCGCCGAGGCCGCGCGCTGCGTCCCGGACTGCCCGGCCAGCCGCGGCCAGCGCGCGACCACCCTGGTGCCGGTGCCGGTGGTCGACCTGCCGCTCGGTGCCACCGAGGATCGCGTGGTCGGGGCGCTCGATCTGGAGGCGGCGCTGACGCGCGGCGAGCGCTCGTTCGCGCCCGGGCTGCTGGCGCGCGCCCACCGCGGCTTCCTTTACATTGATGAAGTAAACCTCCTGCCCGATCACCTGGTCGACCTGCTGCTGGATGTCGCGGCTTCGGGAGAGAACGTGGTCGAGCGCGAAGGCATCAGCATCCGCCACCCGGCGCGGTTTGTGCTCATCGGCAGCGGCAACCCGGAGGAGGGCGAGCTGCGGCCGCAGCTGCTCGACCGCTTCGGGCTGTCCCTGGATGTGAAGACGCCGCAGGATCTGCCCACGCGCGTCGAAGTGGTCAAGCGGCGCACCGCCTTCGAGCGCGATCCGCGCGGCTTCGCCGAGCAGTTTGCCCCGCGCGAGGCGGCGCTGACCGCCCGCCTGCAGGCGGCCCGGGCGCGGCTGCGCGAGGTGGAGGTGCCCGACGAGATTGTCGAGCGCGCGGCCACCCTCTGCCAGTCGCTCGGCACCGATGGACTGCGCGGCGAGCTGACGCTTATCCGCGCCGCCCGCGCGGTGGCCAGCCTCGATGGCGAGACGGCGGTGGGGGACTGGCAGCTGCGGCGGGTGGCGGCGCTGGCCTTGCGTCACCGGCTGCGGCGCAATCCCCTGGACGAGGCGGGCTCCACCGTCCGGGTCGAGAAGGCGGTCGCCCAGGTGTTTGCCGCGTGAGCGACTGCGACCAAGCTGGCACCAGCTGGGAGGACGTCCTGCTGGCGGCCGAGCTGCTGGCCGTCGCGCCGCACGCTCTCGGCGGCGTCCTGCTGCGCGGCTGGCCGGGGCCACCGCGCGAGCAGTTCTGCGCCTGGCTGCGCGAGCTGTTGCCGACTGCGGCGCCGCTGTTGCGCCTGCCCCTTCACATCACCGCGGATCGGCTGCTCGGCGGCCTGTCGCTGGCCGCGACCCTGCAGGCGGGGCGGGTGGTGGCCGAGCAAGGCCTGCTGGCGCGCGCCGACGGCGGGGTCGTCATTGCGGCGATGGCCGAGCGCCTGGAGCCGCAGGTCACCGCGCACCTGTGCGCGGCCCTGGACCGCGGCGAGCTGGCGCTGGAGCGGGACGGCCTCGCCGCCGTCGTGCCGTGTCGCCTGGGGGTGGTCGCGCTCGATGAAGGGCTGCAGGACGAGCGCGTCCCGGCGGCGCTGGCCGACCGGCTGGCCCTGCAGCTGGAGCTCTCGGCGGTCGATCCGCGGCAGTTGCCGGTCACCGCCGCGGAGCCGCAGCGGATAGAGCGGGCGCGCGCCCTGCTGCCGCAGGTAGAGATCGACGGTGAGGTCACCGAGTCACTGTGCCAGGCGGCGCTGGCGCTGGGCATCGACTCGCTGCGCGCCCCGCTGCTGGCCGCTGCGGTGGCGCGGGTTCACGCGGCGCTCGCCGGGCGCACCTGGGTCGAGGAAGAGGATGCTGCCACCGCGGCCCGCCTGGTGCTGGGCCCGCGCGCGACCCGGCTGCCCGCGCCCGAGCCCAGCGAAGCAGAGGCCCCGAGCGATGCGGAGTCGACCGAGCCGACCGAGCCGCCCACGCCCAAGGACGCTACAGCGCGATCCGACTCGCCGGCCCCCTCGGAGCCGGACAAGGCCGGGCCCGGCGCGCCGCTGGACGACATCGTGTTGCAGGCGGCCAAGAGCGGCATGCCGGCCGGTCTGCTCGATGCTCTGTCGGTAGGTCGCGAGCCGCGCTCGGCGGCGCGGCGCTCCGGTCAGGCCGGCGTGCTGCGCGCCTCGACCCAGGGCGGGCGGCCGGCGGGGGTGCGCAGCGGCCAGCCGCGCAGCGGGGAGCGGCTCCACCTGGTCGAGACGCTGCGCGCCGCCGCGCCGTGGCAGCCGCTGCGGCGCCGCGAGCGCACCAGCCCCCCTGCGGCGCGGGTCGAGATCCGCAAGGACGATTTCCGGATTACCCGCTACAAGCAGCGGACCGAGACCAGCGTGATCTTTTCGGTCGATGCCTCCGGCTCGGCCGCCCTGCAGCGGCTGGCCGAGGCCAAGGGGGCGGTCGAGCAGGTGCTGGCCGACTGTTACGTGCGCCGGGATCACGTCGCGCTCATCGCCTTCCGCGGCGCTGGCGCGGCGCTCTTGCTGGCGCCCACCCGCTCGCTTTTGCGCGTGCGGCGCAGCCTCGCCGAGCTGGTCGGGGGCGGCATGACGCCGCTGGCCGCCGGCATCGACGCGGCGCTGCAGCTCGCCCTGGAGGCGCGCCAGCGCGGGCAGACGCCGGTGCTGGTGCTGATGACCGATGGGCGGGCCAACGTCGCGCGCGACGGCAGCACCGGTCGCCAGGCGGCAGCGGCCGATGCGCTGGCCGGGGCGCGGGCCGTGCGGGCAGCCGGCGTGCGCGCCCTGTTCCTCGACACCGCGCCGCGACCGCTGCCGCCGGCGCGGCTGCTGGCGACGGAGATGGGGGCACGCTACCTGCCGCTGCCTTATCTTGACGCGGTCGCCATCTCGCAGCAGGTTCAGTCGCTCGCCGAGGTCCCGTGAGCCTGCCGCGACCCGACTGGCGCATCGAAGGCAGGGTCTGGCCGCACCGCCAGCACAGCCGCTTTGTCGAGCGCGGCGGGCTGCGCTGGCATGTGCAGCTCATGGGCCGCGGCCCGGCGCTGCTGCTGCTGCACGGCACCGGCGCTTCCTGTCACTCATTTCGCGAGCTGATGCCGCTGCTGGCAGAGCGCTTTACGCTGGTGGTGCCCGACCTGCCGGGTCACGCCTTCTCTACCGTCCCGCCGGGCTTTGTGCCCTCGCTGCCGGCCACCGCTGCGGCGCTCGCCGAGCTGCTCGCTGAGCTGCAGCTGGAGCCGACGGTGGCGGTGGGCCACTCGGCGGGCGCGGCGGTGCTGGCGCGGATGACTCTCGACTGCGATCTTCGGCCGCAGCTGCTGGTGGGCCTGGGGGCGGCGATGGTGCCGTTTCGGGGGGTCGCCACCTCGTGGTTTGCACCGGCGGCGCGCCTGCTGGCGCAGTCGGGTCTGGCGGCGCAGCTGCTCGCCCTGCGGGCGCGCGATGCGGGTAGCGTGGACCGGCTGGTCCGCAGCACGGGCTCGACGCTGGACGGCTCCGGGGTCGAGTTGTACCAGCGGCTCTCGGCGAGTCCCGGTCACGTCGCCGCGGTGCTGGCGATGCTGGCCAGCTGGGATCTGGCGCCGCTGTACGCCGGGCTCCCAGCGCTGCAGGTGCCGTTCTTGCTCCTGGCCGGCGCCGCCGATCGGGCGATTCCGGTGGCGCAGCAGCGCGAGGTGGCGGCGCGCCTGCCGGCCGCCCGGCTGCTCGTGGTAGAGCGGACCGGCCACCTGCTGCACGAAGAGCAGCCGGCGACGGTGGTGCGCCTCATCCTCGCCGAAGTCGACCGCCTGAGCGCCGCGCCCAAGCTGTGGTGAAGCCGCCGCTTCAAACCACGGCGTGACGCAGCCTCGGCCGCTTGGCCAGGGCAGGGGAGCGGTCAGGCTGGCGTTGGCTCAGCGGGCGCTGCGCGGCATGCGGAAGGGGATGAGAAGCTTCGCCCAGCGGGTGCTGAAGCGATCGAGCGACAGGCTCTCGTGGATGCCCACTACGCTTTCGCCGCACAAGGTAGTGCGCACCACCGATCGGGCGTAGAAGTGCGAGCTGGTCAAGGTGCGCAGCAGGCCCGCCTGCGCCTCGCTGCGCGTGTGGCGGCCGATGGCGAACAGGGTCGACGGCAGCCGCACCGGCGGCGGCGGCTCCAGCGGCTGCGCGGCGCCGCTGCCGTCAAACCGCAGCGCCATCGCCTGCCGCGGGCTGTGGCGCGGCCAGACGTCGTAAAGCACCACCGCCCCGCGGGACAGCGGCGCGCGCGACCAGGTCCAGGTGTGGAAGGCCTGCTCCAGCGGCTCCGCGCCCCAGTTGCAGTCGAGGTAGCCAGTGCCCGACCAGCGCACGGCGGGCTCGCGGAAGGTGACCTCGACGCGGGCCCGCGGCGCGATCGGCCACCAGCGGTGTTCCCCGTGGGCGCACAGCAGGTGCGAAGGTCCGCCGCCGACCTCGGGCCGCAGGCGCACCTGCCCGCGCATCCGGCGGGGAATCGGCCAGCCGCGCTCGTCCACCTCGACCTGCAGCGCCTCGCCGTCCAGCCAGAGGGCGCTCGGGCCTATCTGCAGGGAGTCGGACCCGCGCCGCAGGGCCCCGCGCCCGCGCTCGGTGAGCGACCAGCGGCCGCCGCCGCCGCGCCGGTACAGGGCGACGTTGACTGCCGCGTGATCGAGCGGGTCGCGGCGACCCGACCAGGCGTAGTAGGGCGAAAAGACGCTCCCGACAAAGGCGATCAGGGTGAGCGCCTCCTGCCCGTCATCGCTCAAGGCGTCAAGGTACCACCAGGCATAGCCTCCGGGCGGGACTGGGCGGTCAAACCCAAGTCGGCCAGCAGGCTCTGCGCCGCCAGTCGGCCCGACAGCGTCGCCATCGGCAGCCCCGGTCCCGGGTGCGTGCTGCCGCCCGCCAGGTACAGGCCGGGCAGGCGAGTGCGCGACCCCGGCCGCTCGAAGCTCGCCAGCGGCCCGTGAGTCGCCCGACCGTAGAGCGCTCCGCCCGTCCCCGGGAAGCGGCGCTCGAAGTCGGCTGGGCTGGTGATGTGGCAGGTGTCCGGTGTCACCCTCAGGTGCAGTCCGCACCGGCTCAACAGCTCCACTGCGCGCTTTAGGCATGGCTCCTTTTCCGCGAGGTGCTCCCGGTCTCCGGTGGCGGGGGCGTTGATGATGCAAAACAGGCGCTCCGGGGCGCCCGCGGCGCGGCCGGGGGTCGGCTCATCACCGTCCTCCCGGTCCTGGGCGCAGAGGTAGACGGTCGGCTCGCGCGGCAGGCGCAGCTGCAGCAGATCGCGAAACTCGGCCGCGGAGTCAGCGCTGAAAAAGACGTTGTGCCGGCTGAGCGGAAAGCCCGGGGCGGGGGCGTGCAGGCTCAGGGTGATCGCCGACAGCGACCGAGTCGCCGGCGGCACCCGACCGACCGCGCCCTGGGCCGCGACGCCGAGCCGGCCGGCGGCCAGGGACGCGACGTCGGCGTTGACCACGACTGCCCGCGCGGGCAGCCGCTCGCCGCTGGCCAGCATCACCCCGGCGACTCGGCCGCGCTCTAGCACCACGTCGGTGACCGTCTCGCCGAGCCGGAAGCGCGCCCCGCGCTCGGCGGCGAGGCCGGCCATGGCCTCGGCCAGGCGCTGCATGCCACCGGTCACCCGCCACACCCCGGCGAGCTCGACATGCGCGACCAGCATGAGCGTCGCCGGCGCCCGCAGCGGCGAGGCACCGCAGTACGTCGCGTAGCGGCCAAACAGCTGCCGCAGCCGCGAATCGGCAAAGAAGCCGCCGAGCTCATCCCACAGCGTCGAGTAGGGCTTGATGCGCAGGAGCTCGCCGAGACCCCCGACGCGCAGCATGAGCCCCAGGGGATTTGGGCGCGGCGCGCAGATAAAGCTTTTCAGCAGGGTCTTATACACCTCGCCGGCGCGCCGGCAGAATGCCTGGAAGCCGCGCACCGCCGCCGCTCCTGCGAAGTCGCCAATCGCGTCGGCCGTGCGGTCGGGATCGGCGAACAGATCGAGGCGCTCGGACTCACTCCAGGCGTGGCGGGCCAGGACCTGGGCGCGGGTCATCTCCAGACGCGCATCCAGGTCGGCCCCGGCGGCGGCGAACAGCTCGTCGAACACCCACCTCATGGTGAGGACGGTGGGGCCAGAGTCGATGCGCGCCCCGGCGACTGGCAGCTCGCGCAGCTTGCCCCCCGGGGCGCTAGCGCTCTCGACCACCGTGACCGGCAGACCCGCCCGGCCGAGGTCGATAGCTGCCGCCAGACCGCCGACGCCGGCTCCCACTATCACCACTTTCTCCTCGCTCACAGCGGGCCGGCCCTTTCCACTGCGCAGCGTGTCGCTTGGCAAGTGTCCATTTTTATTGATACTTTATTATGTAAATCAAAGTTGACATAGAAAAAGACACCGGCCGCCGCCAACTGACGGCGCCGAGGGAGGTATGCCGATGAAGACCCGAATCGAGACCGCTCTGGCGACCGCGCTCGCGAGAGCGGAGGCCGGTGCTCCCCCGATGCTCGCCAGCGCCATTCACTTCGCCGTCTTTCCCGGCGGCGCGCGGGTCCGCCCGCGGCTGTGCCTGGCCGTCGCCCGGGCGTGCGGCGATGACGCGCCGGCGCTCGCTGACGCAGCGGCGGCGGCGGTCGAGCTGCTGCACTGCGCGTCGCTGGTGCACGACGATCTGCCGTGCTTTGATGACGCCGCGGTGCGCCGCGGCAAGCCGTCGCTGCACCGGGCCTACGGTGAGCCGCTGGCGGTGCTGACCGGCGACGCGCTGATCGTCCTGTCCTTTGAGACCCTGGCGCGGGCCGGCGGCGCCAAGCCCGATCGCCTGGTGCCGCTGCTGCTGACCCTGTCGCGCGCCGCCGGGACGCCGCACGGGCTGGTCGCTGGCCAGGCCTGGGAGAGTGAGCCGGCGGCCCCGCTGACCGAGTACCACCGGGCCAAGACCGGCTCGCTGTTTACCGCCGCTGCCATGGCCGGTGCACTGGCGGCCGGGCGCGATCCGGCGCCGTGGAGCGCCATGGGCGATCGGCTGGGCGAGGCCTACCAGGTGGCCGACGACCTGCTCGACGCGGTGGCCCAGCCGCACGAGGCGGGCAAGCCCACGCGGCGCGATGCCACCCTGGCCCGCCCGAGCGCGGTGGCGCAGTGGGGCCTGGGCGGCGCCGTCGAGCGACTGCGCTGGCTGATCGGTGAGGCGGTCACGGCGGTGCCCGAGTGCCCCGAGGCCGACCCGCTGCGCGCTCTGGTGCGGCGGCTGGCCGAGCGGCTGCTTCCCGAGCAGCTCAAGCGGGCCGCCGCGTGAACCAGCTGGTCCCGCTCCCGGCGCGGCCGCTGACCGCCAGCCCGCGCGGCGCCGCGGTCGCCGACTGGTGGTTCGGTCTGCGCAACCGGGTGCTCGCCAGCCCGCGGTTTCAGCGGTGGGCGGCGCGGTTCCCCTTGACCCGATTCATCGCGCGCCGGCGGGCCGCGGCGCTGTTTGATCTGTGTGCCGGGTTTGTCTACTCGCAGGTGCTCTACGCCGCGGTGCGGCTGCGGCTGTGCGAGTCGCTGGCCGCCGGCCCGCAGACGGCAGAAGAGCTGGCACCGGCGCTGTCGCTGGGGCTTGAGGGGACGCGGCGGCTGCTCGATGCGGCGGTCTCACTGCGGCTGCTCGAGCGGCGCGCCCACGGGCGCTACGGCCTGGGCGTGCACGGCGCCTCGCTGATCGGCAACCCGGCGGTGGCGTGCATGGTCGAGCACCACGCGCTGCTCTACCGCGACCTGGCGGACCCGGTGGCGCTGCTGCGCGGCGAGCCGGCTCCCACCGAGCTGAGCCGCTTCTGGAGCTACTCCGGCCCGCGCGCCGCCGCCCCGTCCACTGACGCGCAGGTCGCGGAGTACTCGGCCCTGATGGCGAGCTCGCTGTCGCTGATCGCCATGGATATCCTGGAGGCCTACCCGCTGGGGCGCCACCTTTGTCTCCTTGATGTCGGCGGCGGAGAGGGGGCTTTGGTCGAGGCGGCGGCGCGCCAGGCTCCCAAGCTGGAGCTGCAGCTGTTCGATCTTCCACCGGTGGCGGCGCGGGCGCGCGAGCGCTTCCGGCGCGGGGGTCTGGCCGCGCGGGCCACGGCGATCGGCGGCGATGTGTTCCGCGATCCGCTCCCCCAGGGGGCGGATCTGGTGTCGCTGGTGCGGGTGCTCCACGATCATGACGATGCGCAGGCGCTGCGCATCCTGCAGGCGGTGCGCCGCGTGCTGCCGCCGGGCGGCGTGCTGCTGGTCGCCGAGCCGATGGCCGGCACCGCGGGCGCCGAGCCGATGGGCGATGCCTACTTCGGCTTCTACCTGCTGGCGATGGGGCAGGGGCGACCGCGCACCGCGGAGCAGCTGCGCGAGCTGCTGCGCGAGGCCGGCTTTGCCCGGGTGCGCAGCGGCAGGACCCGTCGGCCGATGCTTACCCGGCTGCTGGTGGCCGAGGTCGGCTAGTGATTGATGTCAATTCAGATTGACACAAATAACAGTACATGTAGATTGACACCAATGGACGCGCTGGCAGTCGTCATTCACGCCCCCGAGCAGCTGGAGGTCCGTCGGCTGGCCCTCACGCCGCCGCGCGCCGGCGAGCTGGTCGTCGAGGTCGAGTGGAGCGGCATCAGCACCGGCACCGAGCGGCTCTTGTGGAGCGGGCGCATGCCCCCGTTCCCTGGCCTCGGCTACCCGCTGGTGCCGGGCTACGAGTCGGTGGGGCGGGTCGTTCAAGGCGATCCGGCGGCGGCCTTCAGCGTGGGCGATCGCGTGTTTGTCCCCGGCGCCAGCTGCTTTGGCGAGGTGCGCGGGCTGTTCGGTGGCGCCGCCTCCCACCTGGTGGTCCCGGCGGCGCGAGTGATCCCGGTGAGCCCCCAGCTGGCCGAGCAAGGAGTCCTGCTGGCGCTGGCCGCCACCGCGCAGCACGCGCTCGGCGGCGGCGACGGCCGCCCAGCGGAGCTCATCGTCGGCCATGGGGTGCTCGGGCGCCTGCTGGCGCGGCTTTCGGTGAGTGCCGGCGGCGCGCCCGTGGTCTGGGAGAACAACCCCGCCCGCGCCGACGGCGCGCTCGGCTACAAGGTGATCGATCCGCGCGAGGACTCGCGCCACGACTACCGCTCCATCTACGACGTCAGCGGGGACGCAAAGCTCATCGAGCCGCTGCTCGGTCGCCTGGCGCGCGGCGGTGAGCTGGTGCTGGCCGGGTTCTACTCCGAGCCGATCTCGTTTCCCTTCCCGCTCGCCTTCCTCAAGGAGGCGCGGCTGCGGGTGGCGGCGGAGTGGCAGCGCCCGGATCTGGAAGCGGTCAACGCCCTTATCGCCGCCGGGCGCCTGCCGCTCGACGGACTTATCACCCACCGCCGGCCGTTCGACCAGGCCGCCCAGGCTTACAGCACCGCGTTCACCGATCCCTTGTGTCTGAAGATGCTCCTCGATTGGAGAGCCCGCTCATGATCCAGCCCACCATCCCAGGTCCCAAGTCCGAGTCGCCCAAGTCCGAGCGCTCAATGCTGGAGCTGAGGGAGCGCCTGCGCGCCGAGGCTGCGATCGAGCCCGAGCGGCCGACCACCGCGGCGCCGACCAAGAAGACGCAGATCATCGCCATCTACGGCAAGGGCGGCATCGGCAAGAGCTTCACGCTCGCCAACCTCTCCTACATGATGGCGCAGCAGGGTCGCAAGGTGCTGCTCATCGGCTGCGATCCCAAGAGCGACACCACCTCGCTGCTGTTCGGCGGCCGCGCCTGTCCCACCATCATCAACACCTCGGCCAAGAAGAAGCAGGCCGGTGAAGAGGTGGCGATCGGCGATGTCTGCTTCAAGCGCGACGGCGTCTATGCGATGGAGCTCGGCGGTCCCGAGGTCGGGCGCGGCTGCGGCGGGCGCGGCATCATTCACGGCTTTGAGACCCTGGAGAAGCTCGGCTTCAATGACTGGGGCTTTGACTACGTACTGCTCGATTTCCTCGGCGACGTGGTCTGCGGCGGCTTCGGTCTGCCGATCGCCCGCGACATGTGTCAGAAGGTCATCGTCGTCGGCTCCAATGATCTGCAGTCTCTATATGTAGCCAACAACGTCTGCTCGGCGACCCAGTACTTTCGCAAGCTTGGCGGCCATGTCGGAGTGGCCGGTATCGTCATCAACAAGGACGACGGCACGGGCGAGGCGCGCGCCTTCGCCGACAAGGTCGGGATTCCGGTCTTGGCGGCAATTCCCGCCGATGAGGACATCCGCCGCAAGAGCGCCAAGTACGAGATCATCGGTCGCCCCGGCGGCGTCTGGGCGCCGCTGTTCGAGGAGCTTGCGACCAATGTCGCCGAGGCGCCGCCGCTGAGTCCGCGGCCGCTTGATCAGGACGCGCTGCTTGGTCTTTTCAAGGGCGATGCCGTCGGTCGCGACGTGGTGCTGCAGCCGGCGACGCTGGAAGACATGGCCGGCAAGGCGGTCATCAAGAAGCGCTCACTCGAAGTCATCTACGACGCAGCGGTCTGAGGTCAGCGCATGGACCCGACAAACCAGAGCGCGCCCACCGCCCCACCTGCCGCGGAAGCCGCTTCCTGCCACGGCGGCAAAGCGGCCCTGCGCGCGGCGGCGGCGGCGGCCGGCCAGGGGGCGACGCTCGAGCGCTACGCTGCCGACTACCCGCTCGGCCCGCACGATCAGCCGCAGAGCATGTGCCCGGCGTTTGGCTCGCTGCGCGTCGGGCTGCGCATGCGCCGTACCGCCACCGTCTTGTCGGGCTCGGCCTGCTGCGTGTACGGGCTCACCTTCACCTCGCACTTTTACGGCGCGCGCCGCACGGTCGGCTACGTACCGTTTAACTCCGAGACGCTGGTGACCGGCAAGCTGTTCGAGGATCTGCGCGAGGCGGTGCACCAGCTGGCGCGACCCGAGGACTACGACGCGATCGTCGTCACCAACCTCTGCGTGCCCACTGCCTCGGGCGTGCCGCTGCGCCTGCTGCCCAAAGAGATAAACGGCGTGCGCATCATCGGCATCGACGTTCCCGGGTTTGGAGTCCCGACCCACGCCGAGGCCAAGGACGTGCTGGCCGGGGCGATGCTCAGCTACGCCCGGCAGGAGGCCGAGCAGGGTCCGGTGCCGGCGCCGCGCAGCGGACGGGCGGGCAAGCCGACGGTCACGCTGCTAGGAGAGATGTTTCCGGTCGATCCGGTGTCGATCGGTCGCATGCTCGAGCCGCTCGGACTGGCCGCTGGGCCGGTGGTGCCGACGCGCGAGTGGCGCGAGCTGTACGCGGCGCTCGACTGCGCGGTGGTCGCTGCGATCCATCCATTTTACACCGCCTCGCTGCGCGAGTTCGAGCACGCTGGGCGCTCCGTGGTCGGCTCGGCTCCCGTCGGGCGCGACGGCACGGCGGCCTGGCTGGAGGCGATCGGCGCCGCCTGCGGAGTCGCCCGCGACAAGATCGACGCGGCCAAAAACGCAGTGCTGCCGGCGATCCACGGCGCGCTGTCGGCGCGGCCGATCAAGGCGCGGATCACCCTGTCGGGCTACGAGGGCTCCGAGCTCCTGGTGGCGCGCCTGCTCATCGAAAGCGGCGCCGACGTACGCTATGTCGGCACCGCCTGCCCGCGCACCCGCTGGTCCGAGGCCGACCGCGAGTGGCTGGAGGCACGCTCGGTGCGGGTGCAGTATCGCGCCTCGCTGGAGCAGGATCTGGCGGCGCTGCGCGAGCATGAGCCCGAGCTAGTGATCGGGACTACGCCCGTGGTGCAGGCGGCCAAGGAGCTGGCAGTGCCGGCGCTGTACTTCACCAACCTCATCTCGGCCCGTCCGCTGATGGGACCTGCCGGCGCCGGCTCGCTGGCGCAGGTGGTCAATGCGGCGCTTTCGAGCAAGGACCGCTTCACCAAGATGCGCGAGTTCTTCGCCGGCGTAGGCAGCGGACCGGCCGCCGGAGTCTGGGAAGACGTGCCGCGCGCCCGTCCCGAGTTTCGCGAGCAGCAGCTGGTGCAGCTGGCCCGCCGCCGCAAGTCCGAGGAGGCCATCGGATGCTGATCCTCGACCACGATCGGGCCGGAGGGTACTGGGGCGCGGTGTACGTCTTTACTGCGATCAAGGGTCTGCAGGTCATCATCGACGGCCCGGTGGGCTGCGAGAACCTGCCGGTCACCTCGGTGCTCCACTATACCGACGGCCTGCCGCCGCACGAGCTGCCGATCGTCGTCACCGGACTGTCCGAGGAGGAGCTCGGCCAGAAGGGGACCGAGGGGGCGATGAAGCGGGCGCACAAGACGCTCGACCCGGGGCTGCCGAGCGTCGTGGTGACCGGCTCGATCGCCGAGATGATCGGCGGCGGCGTCACCCCCGAAGGCACCGGGATTCAGCGCTTCCTGCCGCGCACGATCGATGAAGATCAGTGGCAGAGCGCCAACCGGGCGATGCTGTGGCTGTGGAGCCAGTACGGTCCCAAAAATGGCCGCAGCAGCCGACCGCGGCCGCCGGCGAGCCGGCCGCGCGTGAACATCATCGGGCCCTGCTATGGCTACTTCAACACCTGGTCTGACCTTGCCGAGGTCCGCCGGCTGATAGAAGGAATCGGCGCCGAGGTGAACCTGACGTTCCCGCTGGGCAGTCACCTCCTTGATGTCCCGCGGCTCGCCGATGCCGATGTGAACGTAGTCATGTACCGCGAGTACGGGCGGCTGCTATGCGAGGCGCTCGACAAGCCGTATCTGCAGGCGCCGATCGGTCTGCACAGCACCACTCAGTTCTTGCATTCGCTGGGCGAGCTGCTGCATCTTGATCCAGCGCCCTTCATCGAGCGCGAGAAGCACACCACGATCAAGCCGATCTGGGATCTGTGGCGCTCGGTGACCCAGGATTTCTTCGGCACCGCCACGTTTGGCATCGTCGCCAACGAGACCTATACGCGCGGGGTGCGTAACTTCCTGGAAGGGGAGCTCGGTCTGCCTTGCAACTTCGCCATCGCGCGCAAGCCGGGCGGCAAGACCGACAATCAGGCGGTGCGCGAGGCGGTGCAGAAAAACACGCCGCTGGTCCTGTTTGGTTCCTACAACGAGCGGATGTACCTGGCGGAGACCGGCGGCCGGGCGATCTACGTGCCGGCGTCGTTTCCCGGAACTGCAATACGCCGCCATACCGGCACTCCATTTATGGGATACTCCGGCGCTTCCTATCTGGTGCAGGAGGTCTGTAACTCGCTGTTCGATGCCCTGTTTAGCATCCTGCCGCTTGGCAAGGAGCTCGATAAGGTCGAAGCCACGCCCTCGCGCCTGCACCAGGAGCTCGCCTGGGATGAGGCGGCCGAGCGGCTCCTAGAGGAAGTCCTGGAGGCCTTGCCGGTGCTTACGCGGATCTCTGCCGCCAAGCACCTCCGCGATGCCACCGAGCTGGCGGCCCGACGCGCCGGCGAAGAGCGGGTCACTGCCGCGCGGTTCCAGAGCTCGGCAGCGATGCCAGGGCGCATCGCCGCGACCACCGGTGCCGTCGCGAGGACTGCATGAGTAGCAGCAACCCCGCCCGCGACTTGCGCTGGGCACCGCAGCCAGCCTGCCAGCCCACCGCCAAAAGGGAGTAGAACGACATGGCCGATACAGACAGCTCCACTCGCAGCGAACTGCTTCCGTGCCTCTCCATAGGCGGCGGGCCGATGACCTCGGTGTATGCATTCTCGGCCCGCGATGCGGTCCTGGCGCTGGGCCAGATGATGATGGCCCTGTTGGCGGCGCTGAAGCTCGGGCGACGGCGCGCGGCGGCGACCCGACCGGCGCACGGCGAGGGCGGTGGGACCGGCTCCGCTGCCGGCGGCGATCGTCGCGGCGGCGAGCTGACGACTCCCTCCTACGCGTACAGTTCTCCGTGCAACACCTGGCATTTCAGGCTGCTGCACCTCACCGGCCTTATGGTGATCCTGCCGATGGTCGCGGCGACTCGCCTGTTGCCCCGTCGCGGGCACCGGCGACCCCACCAGTCGGTGTTTGTTGAGACCAATGATGCTGTGTTGACTGCGCTCGGGTTTGCGTTCACGACGTAGTCAAGATGGGCCGGGGCTTTGTACCCCGGGGTCCGCCGTATCGCTACGGCAATCCTAGCCGCGCAGGATGGGCGCGGGAGACAAGTTGCAACGCTGGAGGTCGAAAGTGGCAGAAGGACAGGTCTCCCCTTCGGGGCTGTCAGAAGCAGAGGCAAAGGAGTTCCACAAGATCTTCGTGACGAGTTTTCTGATCTTCACGGCGGTCGCCATTGTCGCCCACGTCCTGGCTTGGATGTGGCGGCCCTGGCTGCCCGGTGTGAACGGGTACGGAATGCTCGACGCGGCACAGACAACCATACAGACGATGTTGTCCTGAGAGGAGGCTGAGAATGTGGCGTTTATGGCAGCTTTTTGATCCCCGCCAAGCGCTGGTGGGTCTGTTCACCTTCTTGTTCGCGCTGGCCCTGGTGATTCACTTCGTCCTGCTCAGCACGAACCGTTTCAACTGGCTGGAAGGACCCAAGGGTGCGACGACCGTGCAGCGGTCGGCCCTCCCCGCCAGGTAGCATGAAGCAGCCGTCGAGACGGACGGCTCGGGCGTCCTGCCCGAGTCCGTCCGTCTGCGGCCCCGGATAATATGCCCCGAAGGACTGCCGTTGGGAGGACTGCATGGCCTTGCTCAGCTTCGAAAGACGATACCGCGTCCGCGGTGGGACAATCGTAGGAGGCGACCTGTTCGACTTCTGGGTGGGTCCATTTTATGTCGGTTTCTTCGGCATCACCACCGTGTTCTTTTCCATTGTCGGCATTGCTCTTATCCTATGGGGGGCTTCGCTCGGCGATACCTGGAACATCTGGAAGATCAACATCGCGCCGCCGCCGATTGAGTACGGGCTGAGCTTTGCGCCGCTCAAGGAAGGCGGACTGTGGCAGCTCATCACCATCTGCGCCTTGGGGGCGTTTATCTCCTGGGCGATGCGGCAGGCGGAGATCTCCCGCAAGCTGGGAATGTCGTATCACATTCCCATCGCCTACAGCGTCGCCATCTTCGCCTACTTTTCGCTCGTAGTGGTGCGGCCGGTTCTGCTCGGCGCCTGGGGCTTCGGATTCCCCTACGGCATCTTCAGTCACCTCGACTGGGTGTCCAACACCGGATATCAGTACCTGCACTTCCACTACAACCCGGCGCACATGATCGCGGTCAGCTTCTTTTTCACCACGACCCTGGCGCTGTCGCTGCACGGCGGCTTGATCCTGTCGGCGGTGAACCCCCAGAAAGGTCACTCGGTGAAGACCGCCGAGTATGAAGACACCTTCTTCCGCGATCACATCGGCTACTCGATCGGCGCCCTGGGCATCCACCGCCTCGGGCTCTTTCTCGCGCTCAGCGCTGGGTTCTGGAGCGCGGTCTGCATCATCATCAGCGGGCCCTTCTGGACGCGCGGCTGGCCTGAGTGGTGGAACTGGTGGCTCAGCCTTCCGGTGTGGAAGTAACTCTGACTCGGAGCCCAATCAACATGGCCCAATACCAGAACATCTTCACCCAGCTTCAGGTCAGCGGTCCGCCGGATCGGGGGCCGCCCATCGTCAACTCCGCGTTCCGCACCCGGGGCACGCGCATCTCCCGCCTCCTTGGGTGGATCGGCAGCGCCCAGCTCGGGCCGATCTACCTTGGCTACCTGGGGGTGGCCTCGCTCATCTGTGGCTTTATCGCCATCGAGATCATCGGCCTTAACATGTGGGCCTCGGTCGGCTGGGATCCGGTGCAGTTTGTCCGCCAGCTCCCGTGGCTGGCGCTAGAGCCGCCGCCGCCGTCCCTGGGGCTTGAGGTCATGCCGCCGCTCAACCAGGGCGGCTGGTGGCTCATGGCGGGCTTTTTCCTGACGACTTCGATCCTGCTGTGGTGGCTGCGCACCTTCCGCCGCGCCAAGGCGCTGGGGATGGGCACGCATGTAGCCTGGGCCTTTGCCGCCGCGATCTGGCTGTACCTGGTGCTCGGCTTCATCCGACCGCTGCTCATGGGCAGCTGGGGCGAGGCGGTGCCGTTTGGGATCTTCCCGCACCTGGACTGGACGGCGGCGTTCTCGATCCGCTATGGGAACCTGTTTTATAACCCGTTCCACGCTCTCTCGATCGCCTTCCTGTATGGCTCGACCCTGCTTTTTGCCATGCACGGCGCGACGGTGCTGGCGCTGACCCACCTTGGCGGCGAGCGCGAGATCGGCCAGATCGTCGATCGCGGCACGGCCGCCGAGCGCGGGGCGCTGTTCTGGCGCTGGACGATGGGCTTCAACGCCACCTTCGAGTCGATCCACCGCTGGGCGTGGTGGTTCGCGGTGCTGTGCCCGCTCACCGGCGGCATCGGCATCCTGCTGACCGGCACCGCGGTGGACAACTGGTACCTGTGGGCGGTAAAGCATAACTTCGCTCCGGAGTATGCTCTGGTCTATCAGCCGGTGCCCGATCCGGCGCAGCAGGGGCAGGCGGCTCCGGCCGTGACCAGTCCGGCGCCGGGCGCGGCGACGAGCCCCGCGAATCCCGCGGCCCCGCCCAAGGGCGACGCGCAGGATTTCAACGCCGCACCGGGAGTGGCCAGTACGGGCGCAAACGGACCGGCCACTGCGACTCCGGAAGCCAAGGCGGCGGCGGCCCCGGTGCTGCCCACGCAGCCGCCCGGCAAGGCGGTTTCCGACCCGGCAGCCCAGCAACCGGCAGCGCCGGCGGAAGGGAAGGGCGCGCCCGCAGCTAATGTCAAAGAGCCTGCGGCACCGTCGAGCGCGCCGGCTCCCGGGTCGGCGGTGCAGGCGCCTGCGGTACCGGCCGCAGTCCCCCCTGCGGCGATCCCACCGGCCCCTAGAAACGAGGTGAAGCCGTGAATGCTTTCTTGTTGAAGGTGGCCGCAGTGGTGCTGGCCGTGGCGGTCACGTTCGCTCTGGCTGGGGCGTACCGCTCGACCACATCCGTGCAGCGCGGAAATCCGGGGCTTGGCATGGAGGTGACCGAGACCAACCAGCGGCTCGCCGCGCGGAACAAGGCCAACGTGCCGCCGCCGTCGCTGCCGCCGGCCTCGCAGGACGGGCAGCTGTCGGTCGATGCGTACAAGAACGTCCAGGTTCTTGGCCACATCACCTCGGGCGAGATGACGCGGCTGATGACGGCGATGACCATCTGGGTGGCGCCGAACCAGGGCTGCGCCTACTGCCACGCGCACGTCAAGGACGCCGCGGGCAACGAGGTCAAGGACAAGGATGGCAACGTCCAGGCCGACCAGAACAACCTGCACTCCGACGAGCTTTATCAGAAGCGGGTGGCGCGCCGGATGCTGCAGATGACCATGCACATAAACGCCGACTGGAAAAACCACGTCAAAGAGACCGGCGTTACCTGCTACACCTGCCACCGCGGCAACCCGGTGCCGACCAACCTCTGGTACGATCAGCCAGAGAGCGCGACCAGCCTGCAGGCGCTGGGCAACCGCGCCGGGCAGAACAGTCCCTCGCCGGATGTCGGCCTGAGCTCGCTGCCCAATGATCCGTTCCGGCCCTTCCTGGCTGAGGATGAGAGCATCCGCGTCATCTCGACCGAGGCGCTGCCGATCGACAACCGGCTGTCGATCAAGCAGACCGAGTGGACCTACGGGCTGATGATGCACATGTCCAACGCCCTGGGAGTAAACTGCACGCACTGTCACAACACGCGCTCGATGGCGGCCTGGGGGTCAAGCCCGCCGGCGCGAGCCCAGGCCTACTATGGCATCCGGCTCACCCGCGACCTGAACAAGAACTATCTGGAGCCGCTGCTCGCGAACTTCCCGCCCGAGCGGCTCGGGCCGACGGGGGATGCTCCCAAGCTCAACTGCGCGACCTGTCACCTTGGGGCCTACAAGCCGCTGCTCGGCGCCACCATGCTCAAGGACTACATGGTGCTGGCCGAGGCGAAGCCGCAGCCGCACAAGACGCCGGTGGCGCCAGCAGCTCCGGTTCCTGCTGGCGCGCCGGAGACGGGAGCTCCTGGGGCGGTCGGGGCTCCTGCGGCAGGCGCAGCACCCGCAGCACCCGCAGTTGCAGCACCTGCGGCTCCTTCGGCAGCGACGCCCGCAGCTCCGGCAGCGGCGCCCGCAGCTCCGGCAGCGGCGCCCGCAGCTCCGGCAGCGGCGCCCGCAGCTCCGGCAGCGGCGCCTGCGACTCCCGCCGGTGCGCCGGCAGCGCCGGCTGCTGTCCCGCCGGCCCCGGCTGCTGTCCCGCCGGCCCCGGCTGCCCGACCCGCGCCACCCCCGGCCGGGGCGGCCAATCCCAACGGCTGAGCTGTCCCGCTGCAGCTCTAAAGCCCGCTGGGCCGGTCAGGTCGCCGGCCCAGTCTCTTCAAAAATGAATCGTCATGTCGGTCTTGGGCATCTATAAGGGAGATGCGAACCTTGGACAATAACAACTCGGGAGCGAATTTGATGTTACGGCGTCGCGCACTCCAAGTCATCGGGACATCCTTCACTGCGGCCGGCGGCCTGCTGGTGCTGTCGGGCTGCAACAAGAGCGGGAGCCAGGGAGCCAGCTCGGGCGCCTCGTCCGGGGCCGCTGCGGCCGGGGCTGGCGGCAGCTGCCAGGACAAGATCGAAGTCGACGAGACCGCCGCAAATCTCCGGCGTACGCTGCAGTATAAGGAGAAGTCCGATACCCCGGAGAAGAAGTGCAGCTCGTGCGCGCAGTTTGAGCCCGAGCGGTACGCCGGCACCGGCTGCGGCGGCTGCAAGCTGTTCGCCGGCGCGGTCAACCCCGAGGGGATCTGTCTCAGCTTCGCGCCCAAGGGGGCCCCGCCCGCAGCTGCCGGCGTATCGCCGCCGCCGCCAGTTCCGGGCACAGTACCCGCCAAGGGCGGCTGAGCGGCCGGCGCTCGCCTCCATCCGCCCCACCTGCGCCTACCGCGGCAGCGACAGAGCTGCTGACACCCGCCATCCCTACGTCTACCACGGCAGTGATCGCGCTGCCGGCACCCGCTATCCCTACGTCTACCACGGCAGTGATCGAGCTGCCGACACCCGTCTCGCCTGCGTTTACCGCGGCAGTGATCGAGCTGCCGGCACCCGTCTCGCCTGCGTTTACCGCGGCAGTGATCGAGCTGCCGGCGCTTTTTTGCGGGTGCGGCGTGCGAGGTCGAACAGGTGGGCGGGCAGCGAGGCGGTGACCAGGGCGGCGGTCCAGCGGTAGTCGGCGCCGGTCAGCGCGCAGCGCACCGCCAGCAGCAGCAGCGCTCCCGCCAGCAGCTGACCCAGCAGGTCGAGCGGCGCCAGACCGCGCCCGCGCCGGCCCCACGCCAGCAGCGCCAGCACCTCCAGCCCGACGATCGCCAGCACGAGGTCGATGATCCGCCCGCTCGCGAACAGCGCGCTCATGCTCGACCCGCGGCGCTCAGGTCCTTCATGGCGTGCCGAGCCCGAACAGGTGCGCCAGGTCCTTGAAGAAGATCCGCACATGGGCCGCGGGCCGGGCGCGCACCAGCTCTTTGTGCATATAGGCCTGCCAGGTGAGCGCCTGCACGTCGGGATCGCGGCAGATGCTGACGAAGCGCTCGCGGCGCCGGTCGTTGCGATACCAGAAGTACTGCATGACGCCGAGGATGAAAAAGACCCGCCCGTGCGCCTTGAGAAAGCGCTGGCGCGCCCGCCGCAGCGCCCGCACCTCGCCGGTCTCCAGGAACGCGGCGCCCGCCTCGGCGGCCAGCTGGCCCCCGACCATCGCATAGTAGATCCCCTCGCCGGAGGCTGGCGCGACAACGCCGGCGGCGTCGCCGGCCAGCACCACATCGCGGCCGTTGTCCCAGCGACCAAGCGGCTTCATCGGGATGGGCGCCCCCTCACGCCGCACCGTCTCGGCCTCGCCTAGCCCGGCGGCGGCGCGCAGGGCGGCGACCGAGCGCCGCAGCGCAAAGCCCTTCTGCGCGCTGCCCGAGCCGATGCTGGCGGTGCCGCCGTGCGGGAACACCCAGCCGTAGAAGTCGGGCGAGATCGCACCGTCGTAGACCACGTCGCAGCGGCTGCCGTCAAAGGGCTGGGGCTGGGTGCGGCTGGCCGGGGGGACGCGGACGATCTCGTGGTAGGCGAACACGCAGGCCGGACCGTTAGGGTTTACTTCCTGGCGCGCCACCTGCGACAGCGCGCCGTCGGCGCCGATCACCAGGCGGGCGCGGACCGTGGCGGGGCCGGCGGCGGTGCGGTAATGGACCTGGGCCCCGTCGCCGCCGTCGCGGCTTATCCGCTGGAAGACGCCGGTGCGGCGGACGGCGCCGCTCAGGGCCGCGCGCTCGCGCAGGAACTCGTCGAACACCTCGCGATCGACCATGCCGACGTAGCCGCCGTCGATCGGCATGTCGACCGTGCGGTGGCTCGGCGCGACCATGCGTGCGGCGCGGATGCGGGCGCAGATGAGGCGCTCGGGGATCGCGAAGTCGCGGATCAAGCGGGGCGGGATGGCGCCGCCGCACGGCTTGATGCGGCCGGCCTTGTCGAGCAGCAGCACCGACCGGCCGGCCCACGCGAGCTCACTGGCCGCCGTGGCTCCGGCCGGCCCCCCGCCTACGACCACCGCATCGAACAGCTCTTGTTGACCGCTCATCAGTTGAACTCCTGGGCCGGCGGCGCCCAGGGGCCGGCCGATGGGTGAGTTGGGATGTGGCCTCCCTTTTCGCTGAAAACCGGGCAACTGTAAAGTTAGATTTACGTCAATCTGGATTGACATATTCAGGCCGTCTCGAGTACAGATCGAGCATGTTGTTGGCAAGCGCACCGAGCCTCCCCGCGAAAGTCGCCTCCGCGACCGTCCGGCGGCCGCCCCCGCTGTACACCCCGGAGCAGCGCCAGCGGCGCGACGCCACGCCGTGGACGCTGGTGCAGGGGCTGCTGGCGCCGGCGCAGTTTCTCGCCTTCCTGGTCAGCCTGGTGCTGGTGCTGCGCACCCTGAGCACCGGCGAGGGAGCCGGCGCGGCGGCGGCCTCGGTGGTCGTAAAGACGCTGTTTCTATACGCGATCATGGTGACGGGCGCGATCTGGGAGAAGCGGGTCTTTGGCTGCTACCTGTTTGCTCCCGCGTTCTTCTGGGAAGACGTGTTCAGCATGCTGGTCATCGCGCTGCACACGGCCTACCTGGGCGCGCTGTGCACCGGCTGGCTGGACGTGCGCGGTCAGCTGCTGCTCGCGCTGGCGGCGTTTGCTACCTACGTCATCAACGCCACCCAGTTCATCCTCAAGCTGCGCGCCGCGCGGCTGGGTGAGCAGCAGGCCGCGGCGCCGGTCGGCCTTGGGGAGGCGGTGCAGTGAGCGCCGCGGCGTGCAACCTCTCCGCTCCCGCGGCGCTGCAGCTGCCGGTGCTGCGCGAGCGAGGCCAGCGCGAGGTCTTCTGCGGCCTGACCGGCATCGTCTGGCTGCACCGCAAGATCCAGGACGCCTTCTTCCTGGTCGTCGGCTCGCGGACCTGCGCGCACCTCATCCAGTCGGCCGCCGGGGTGATGATCTTCGCCGAGCCGCGCTTCGCCACGGCGATCCTGGAAGAGAAGGATCTGGCCGGACTCACCGACGCCAACGACGAGCTCGATCGCGCCGTCGGGCGGCTGCTGGCGCGGCGGCCCGAGGTCAAGCTGCTGTTCCTGGTCGGCTCGTGCCCGTCCGAGGTGATCAAGCTCGATCTGGGGCGGGCGGCGGCGCGGCTGTCGCAGACCTACGGTCCGGCGGTGCGCGTGCTCAGCTACTCGGGCAGCGGCATCGAGACCACCTTCACCCAGGGCGAGGACGCGTGTCTGGCGGCGCTGGTGCCCGAGCTGCCGCCGGCGCCAAAGACCGCGGCGCGCTCGCTGCTGCTGGTCGGCACGCTGCCCGATGTGGTCGAGGATCAGTTCCAGCGCCTGTTCGCCGCGCTCGGCATCCCGGTCGCCTTCTTCCCCGCCCGCCGCGCCGGCAGCCTGCCGGCTCTCGGATCTAATACGGTGTACCTTTTGGCGCAGCCCTTCCTCGCCGCGACCGGCCAGGCGCTGGATGAGCGCGGCGCGACGCGGCTGGCGGCCCCGTTTCCGCTGGGGGTCGAAGGGACGCGCGGCTGGCTGGCGGCGGCGGCGCAGGCCTTCGCGGTCGCGCCAGAGCACCTCGCCCAGGTGGTGGCCCCGGCCGAGCAGCGGGCGCGCACCGCGCTTGGTCAGGCGCGGGCGCGGCTCGCTGGCAAGCGGATCTTCTTTTTCCCCGACTCGCAGCTGGAGGTTCCGCTCGGGCGCTTTGTCGCCCGCGAGCTCTCGATGGAGCTCGTCGAGGTGGGCACGCCCTACCTGCACCGCGATCACCTCGCCGCCGAGCTGGCGATGCTCCCCGCGGACACCCTGCTCAGCGAAGGCCAGGACGTCGAGCGCCAGCTGGATCGCTGCCGCGCCGCCCGGCCCGATCTGGTGGTCTGCGGCCTGGGGCTCGCCAACCCGCTGGAGGTCGAGGGGTTTACTACCAAGTGGTCGATCGAACTGGTCTTCACCCCCATCCACGGCTACGAGCAGGCCGGCGACCTCGCCGAGCTGTTCGCGCGCCCCCTGGTCCGCCGGGCCAGGCTTGAGGTCTGACGACGATGCAGCTTACGGTCTGGACCTACGAAGGACCCCCGCATGTGGGAGCCATGCGCATCGCCACGGCGATGAGCGGCGTGCACTATGTGCTGCACGCGCCGCAGGGCGACACCTACGCCGACCTGCTGTTCACGATGATCGAGCGCCGCCAGCAGCGGCCGCCGGTCACCTATACGACCTTCCAGGCCCGCGACCTTGGCAAGGACACCGCCGAGCTGTTCAAGACCGCGGCGCGCGAGGCGTACGAGCGCTTCAAGCCGCAGCTGATGCTGGTCGGCGCCTCGTGCACCGCCGAGCTGATTCAGGACGACCCGGCGGGAATCGGCAAGGCGCTGGGGCTGCCGGTGCCGGTGGTGCCGCTGGAGCTGTCGGCCTATCAGCACAAGGAGAACTGGGGCGCCGCCGAGACGTTCTACCGCCTGGTGCGCGCCTGCGCGCCGGCCGCCGAGGTCGTGCAGCCGGCGGGGCGGCTGCGCTCGTGTAACCTCCTCGGGCCGACCGCGCTCGGCTTCCGGCACCGCGATGACGTCGCCGAGGTGACGCGGCTGCTCGGGCGGCTGGGGGTGACGATCAATGTGACGGCGCCGCTCGGCGCCACGCCGGCCGATCTGGCGCGGCTGGTCAACGCCGACTTCAACGTCGTGCTCTACCCGGAGATCGCCGAGCCGGCGGCGCGGTGGCTGGGCAAGACGTTCCGCCAGCCGTGCGTCAACGTGGTGCCGCTGGGCGTCGGCGCCACGCGCGAGTTCATCCGTCAGGTGGCGGAGCTGGCGGGGGTCGATCCGCAGCCGGTGCTGGCGGCCGAGGAGACGCGCCTGCCGTGGTACAGCCGCTCGGTCGACTCGACCTACCTCACCGGCAAGCGGGTGTTCATCTTCGGCGACGCCACCCACGCCATCGCCGCCGCGCGCATCGCCACCGAGGAGCTCGGCTTTACCGTGGTCGGCCTTGGCTCCTACAGCCGCGAGCTCGCCCGCGAGGTGCGCGCTGCCGCCGCCAAGTACGGGCTGGAGGCGCTCATCACCGAAGACCACCTGCTTGTCGAGGAGCAGCTCACCAAGCTGCAGCCCGAGCTGGTGCTGGGCACGCAGATGGAGCGCCACATCGCCAAGCGCCTCGGGCTGCCCTGCGCGGTGATCTCGGCGCCGGTGCACGTGCAGGACTACCCGGCGCGCTACTCACCGCAGATGGGCTTCGAGGGGGCCAACGTCCTGTTCGACACCTGGGTCCACCCGCTGATGATGGGCCTGGAGGAGCACCTGCTGGCGATGTTCCGCGAGGACTTCGAGTTCGCGGACGGAGTCGGTCCCTCGCACCTGGGAGCCCACGGCGCCGCCCGCCCGGCGGCCCCGCCGATCGCCGAGCACGACTTGCCGGCCGTCGCGGCCCCGGCGCCCGTCATGTCCCCGGCGGCCGTCGCGGCTACCGGCCCCGGCAGCCCGCCCGCCGACAGCGCTGAGAAGGCGGGCCTGTGGACCAAAGAGGCAGAGAAGGAGCTGAAGAAGATCCCGTTTTTCGTCCGCGGCAAGGCCCGCCGCAACACCGAGCGCTTCGCCTCGGATCGCGGCCTCGACTGCATCACTGTGGAGACGCTGTATGACGCCAAAGCGCACTTCCGAAGCTGACGACACGCCGGTCCGGGTCGTGATCCTCACGCTGGACAACCACATCGCCGGGGCGGTCGACCGCGCCCGCGAGCAGCTCTGCCGCGAGCTGCCTGGGCTCGACCTGCGCCTGCACGCGACGACCAACTTCAGCGACTCGCGGGCGGCGGCGGCGTGCTGCGCCGACATCGCCCAGGGCGACATCATCTTCGCCAACATGCTGTTTATCGAGGAGCACATCCAGGCGGTGCTGCCGGCGCTGCAGGCGCGGCGCGAGCACTGCGACGCCCTGGTCTGCGCGATGTCGGCGGGCGAGGTGATGCGGCAGACTCGCATGGGCAGCTTCCGCATGGACGGCTCGATGAAGGGGCCGCTGGCGCTGCTTCGCAAGCTGCGCGGCAAGAGCAGCACCACCGGCAGCTCCAAGGACGGCGGCGCCGGGCAGATGGCGATGCTGCGGCTGCTGCCGCGCCTTTTGCGCTTCATCCCCGGCAAGGCGCAGGAGCTGCGCGCCTACTTCCTGACCCTCTCGTACTGGCTGTCGGGCTCGAGCGACAACATCGCCGATCTGGTGCGCATGCTGGTCGGTCGCTACGCCGACGGACCGCGGCGGGCGCTGCGCGGCCGGGTGGTCGCCCAGCCGCCGCGCGAGTACCCCGAAAATGGCCTGTATCACCCGCGCCTGCCGGGCCGGATGACCGAGTCGGTGAGCGAGCTGCCGCAGCCGCGGCACGTGCGCGGCACGATCGGCCTTCTGGTCATGCGCTCGTACATCCTGTCGGGCGACTCGGCGCACTACGACAGCGTGATCGAGCAGCTGGAGGCGCGCGGCCTGCGGGTCATTCCCGCCTTTGCCAGCGGCCTGGACGCGCGGCCGGCGATCGAGAAGTTCTTCTTCGCCAAGGGGCAGGTCGCGGTGGATGCAGTGCTGTCGCTGACCGGCTTCTCGCTGGTCGGCGGCCCCGCCTTCAACGACGCCAAGGCGGCCGAGGAGATGCTGGCCCGCCTGGACGTTCCTTATGTCGCCGCGCAGCCGCTTGAGTTCCAGAGCATCGAGCAGTGGCAGGCCTCGCCGAGCGGGCTGTCGGCGCTGGAGTCCACCATCATGGTCGCGATCCCCGAGCTGGACGGCGCCACCGGCCCGATCGTCTTTGGCGGTCGCCCGGGGGCCGAGGGCGCGGGCCGCACCACCCAGATGGCGGGCATCGACGATCGCGTCGAGATGCTGGCGGCCCGGGTCGAGCGCCTGGTCGACCTGCGCAAGACCCCGCGCGGCGAGCGCAACATCGCCATCGTCCTTTTCAACTTCCCTCCCAACGGCGGCGCCACCGGAACCGCCGCCTATCTGTCCGTCTTCGAGTCGCTGCACCGCACCCTTTCGGCGATGCAGGCCGAGGGCTATGACGTCGAGGTGCCGCCCACTGTCGAAGCGCTGCGCGAGCGGGTGCTGGGCGGCAACGCCGCGCGCTACGGCACCGATGCCAACGTCCACACCCGCATCCGCGCCGACGATCATGTGCGCAGCGAGCGCTATCTCGCCCAGATCGAGCAGCAGTGGGGGCCGGCGCCCGGTCGCCAGCAGAGCGACGGCTCGTCGATCTTCGTGCTCGGCGTCCAGCTTGGCCGCGTGCTGGTCGGCATCCAGCCCGCCTTTGGCTACGAGGGCGATCCGATGCGGCTGCTGTTCGAGTCGGGCTTCGCACCGACGCACGCCTTTGCCGCCTTTTACCGCTACCTGCGCGAGGACTTCGCGGCGCACGCGGTGCTCCACTTTGGCACCCACGGCGCCCTGGAGTTCATGCCCGGCAAGCAGGCCGGCATGTCCGAGAGCTGCTGGCCAGACCGGCTGATCGGCGATCTGCCAAACCTGTACCTGTACGCGGCGAACAACCCCTCCGAGGGCGCGATCGCCCGCCGGCGCGCTGCGGCGACCCTCATCAGCTACCTCACGCCGCCGGTGACTCAGGCCGGCCTGTATCGCGGCCTGCTGTCTTTGCGCGAGTCGCTGGATCGGCTGCGCACCCTGCCGCCGGGCGACAGCGAGGCCGAGCGGCTGCTGCCGCTCATCCAGGCTCAGGCCACCGAGCTCGATCTGTTGCCGGCCGGCTGGACCGGGACCGGCGAGCAGGAGGTCCAGCGGCTGACCCAGGCGATGAGCGAGCTGGAACAGACCCTCATCCCCTGCGGGCTGCACGTGGTGGGCGAGCCGATGCCGGCAGCGGCGCGGGCCGAATATCTGGTCGCGATCGCCGAGGGCACCGCGATCAAGAACCCGCCGCGCGCCGCGATCGACGCCATCGTCGCCGGAAAAGACGTGAGCCGGGCGCTCGCCGCCGGCGGGCTGGCCGCCGATGACCAGACGGTGGCGCTGTTCACCGAGCTCGCCCGCATCAACCAGCTCCTCGCCGAGGATCACGAGCTGCCGGCGCTCATGCGGGCGCTCGACGGCAAGTTCATCCGCCCGGCGCCCGGCGGCGATCTTCTGCGCAACCCGGCGGTGCTGCCCACCGGCCGCAACCTGCACGGCTTTGATCCGTTCGCCATCCCCAGCGCCTTCGCGGTGCTCGACGGCGCGCAGCAGGCGGCGCGGCTGCTGGCTCGCCACATCGCCGATGGCAACGCCCTGCCCGAGTCGGTGGCCCTGGTGCTGTGGGGGGCCGACAACCTCAAGTCCGGCGGCTGCCCGATAGGTCAGGCGCTGGCGCTGCTCGGCGCAAGGCCGCGCCTTGACAGCTACGGTCGGCTGTGCGGCGCCGAGCTCGTCCCGCTGGCCGAGCTCGGGCGGCCGCGCATCGATGTGCTGATCACCCTGTCGGGGATCTTCCGCGACCTTTTACCGATGCAGACCCGCCTGCTCGCCGAGGCGGCGTACCTGGCCGCGGGCGCCGACGAGCCGCTGGAGCAGAACTTTGTCCGCCGCCACGCGCTGGCCGACCAGCAGAAGCACGGCTTCGATCTGGAGACCGCCTCGCTGCGCGTGTTCAGCAACGGCGACGGCGCTTACGGCGCCAACGTCAACCAGCTCATCGACAGCGGCGCCTGGGAAGACGAGGACGAGCTGGCCGAGGCCTACTCCAAGCGCAAGTGCTTCGCCTACGGTCGCAGCGGCGCGCCGGTGCGGCAGGAGGTGCTGCTCAAGAGCCTGCTCGCCCATGTGCAGCTCGCCTACCAGAACCTGGAGTCGGTCGAGCTCGGGGTGACCACGGTCGATCACTACTTCGATACCCTGGGCGGCATCGGGCGCGCGGTGCGGCGCGAGCGCGGCGACGGCGTCGCCCTGCCGGTCTACATCGGCGATCAGACGCGCGGCGAGGGCAAGGTGCGCACCCTCAGCGAGCAGGTGTCGCTGGAGAGCCGGACCCGCTCGCTCAACCCGCGCTGGGCCCAGGAGATGCTCAAGCACGGGGCAGAAGGCGTGCGCCAGATCGAGGCCCAGGTCACCAACACCCTGGGCTGGTCGGCGACCACCGGCCACGTCGAGCCGTGGATCTACCGCGAGCTGACGCAGACTTACATGCTCGATCCGGAGATGCGAGCGCGCCTGGGTCGGCTCAACCCCAAGGCCTCGCTCAAGCTGGCCAACCGGCTGATCGAGGCGACCGAGCGCAATTACTGGAAGCCGGACGAGGCCATGCTCAGCGCCCTGCGGCAGGCGGGCGAGGAGCTCGAAGACCAGCTCGAAGGAGTGGGCAACCGCGTCGCTGCCTGACGTGCGCCCCGCACACCGGAGGACAAGTTGACAGAGCTCTTCCAGATAAACAGTCGCACCCGCGAAGGCGATGGCGCCGGCAGCGTGCAGTTCCACCCCGACCGCGCCGCCACCATCGAGGGCGCCAAGGTGTTCGCCGTCTACGGCAAGGGCGGCATCGGCAAGAGCACCACCTCTTCCAACCTCTCGGTGGCGTTCGCCAAGCTGGGCAAGCGGGTGCTGCAGATCGGCTGCGATCCCAAGCACGACTCGACCTTTACCCTGACCAAAAAGCTGCAGCCGACCGTCATCGACGTGCTGGAGTCGGTCGAGTTCCACGCCGAGGAGCTGCGCCCCGAAGACTTCGTCTTCCCCGGCTACAGCGGCGTGATGTGCGTCGAAGCGGGCGGGCCGCCGGCCGGCACCGGCTGCGGCGGCTACGTGGTCGGGCAGACGGTGAAGCTGCTCAAAGAGCACCACTTGCTCGATGACACCGACGTGGTCATCTTCGATGTGCTGGGCGATGTGGTGTGCGGCGGCTTCGCGGCGCCGCTGCAGCACGCCCAGCGGGCGCTCATCGTCACCGCCAACGACTTCGACTCGATCTTCGCGATGAACCGGATCATCGCCGCGATCAGCGCCAAGGCGAAAAACTACGCGGTGCGGCTGGGCGGCGTCATCGCCAACCGCAGCGCCAGCACCGATCAGATCGACCGCTTCAACGAGCGCGCCGGTCTGCAGAAGCTGGCCCACTTCCCCGACCTGGACGTCATCCGGCGCAGCCGGCTGAAAAAATCCACTCTGTTCGAGATGGAGCCCTCGCCCGAACTGGAGGCGGTGCAGGGCGAGTACCTGCAGCTGGCGGCGCGGCTGTGGGCTGGCACGGTGCCGCTGGAGGCGCGGTCGATGAAGGACCGCGACATCTTCGATTTCCTGGGGTACGACTGATGGACACCGCTTCCTATCAGCTCGTCCGCGGCCAGCTGGAGGAGTACTTCGATCGCACCGCGGTCGACGCCTGGGCGCGGCTCACCTCGGATGGGAAGGTCAGCCGCATCCGCGCCACCGTGCGCGCCGGCCGCGACCGCATGCGCCAGACGCTGCTCGGCTATCTGCCTGAAGATCTGCGCGGCCAGCGCGTGCTCGATGCCGGCTGCGGCACCGGCGCCCTGGCAGTCGAGGCGGCGCGGCGCGGCGCCCACGTGGTGGCCATCGATCTGTCGCCTACGCTGGTCGAGCTGGCGCGCCAGCGGACCCCTTCGGACCTGGGCAGCGGTCACCTCGAGTTCCGGGTGAGCGACATGCTCGACCCGGCGCTCGGGCGGTTTGACTGGGTGGTGGCGATGGACTCGGTGATTCACTACCAGGCCGACGACCTGGCCGAGATGGTCGCCCGCCTGTGCGCGCGGGCCGAGCGCGGGATGGCCTTCACCTTCGCGCCGCGCACGCCGCTTCTCACCATGATGCATGCGGTGGGCAAGGTGTTCCCGCGCAGTAACCGCGCCCCGGCGATCGAGCCGATCAGCGAGCGCTCGCTGCGCGACCGGCTGACCGCTCACTCGCTGGTCGCCGCAAGCGGCGTGCGCATCGGCCGCTGCGAGCGCATCGACAGCGCCTTTTACATCTCGCAGGCCATGGAGCTTGTTCGCCCATGAGCCGCGCCGGCAAGGTCATCGACTTATGGCGGCGCCTGGGCCCGGGGCTTCTGCCGTTCGCCGATGCCGCCACCCCCGAGCTGCCGCTGCCGCGCCTTTTGCGCCTGGCGCTGTTCCAGGTCTCGGTGGGGCTGGCGCTGGTGCTGCTCAACGGCACCCTCAACCGGGTGATGATCGTCGAGCTGGGGATCAAGGCGTGGCTGGTGGCGGCGATGGTGGCGCTGCCGATCGTGTTCGCGCCGCTGCGGGCTCTCATCGGGTTCCGCTCGGATCATCACCGCTCGGTGCTCGGCTGGCGGCGGGTGCCTTATATCTGGATGGGCACCCTCATCCAGTTTGGCGGCCTGGCCATCCTGCCCTTCGCGCTGCTGGTGCTGTCGGGGCGCGGCACCTACACGCCGCGGCTTGTCGGTGAGTGCGCGGCGGCGCTGGCCTTTTTGATGATCGGCGCCGGTCTGCACATCAGCCAGACCGCCGGCGTCGCCCTGGCCACCGACCTGGCGCCGCCGAGCTCGCGACCGCGGGTGGTGGCGCTGCTCTATGTGATGCTGCTGTGCGGCATGGTGGCGGCCTCGCTGTCGTTCGGGGCGCTGCTGCGCGACTTCAACTACCTCAAGCTCATCAAGATCGTGCAGGGCGCCGCCATGGTCACCATGGTCCTTAACATCCTCGCCCTGTGGAAGCAGGAGGGCCGCAGCGCGGTGGCGGCCGAGCCGGACGCGCCGCGGCGCTCGTTTGCCGCCTCGTACCGCGCCTTCCTCGACGGCGGCGACGCGAGCCGGCTGCTGGTCGCGGTGGGCCTGGGCGGCGCCGGCTTCAACATGCAGGACATCCTGCTGGAGCCTTACGGGGGCGAGATCCTCCGGCTCTCGGTCGCTGCCACCACCTCGCTCACTGCGCTCATGGCGTGCGGCACGCTGGCGGGGCTGTTCCTGGCCGCCAGCTGGCTGTCGCGCGGCCATGATCCCTACCACCTGGCGGCGCTCGGGGTGCTCATCGGTATCGCCGGCTTCTCGGCGGTGATCTTCTCGGCGCCGCTCGGCTCGCTGCCGCTGTTCTGGGTGGGCACGCTCGGCATCGGCTTTGGCGGCGGCTGGTTCGCGGTGGGCACCCTGACCGCCGCGATGGCGCTGTCCGCCGGCGGCCAGAGCGGGCTCGCCATCGGCGCCTGGGGAGCGGTGCAGGCCACGGTGGCCGGCGGCGGGATCGCCGTTGGCGGCGCGGTGCGCGATCTGCTGTCGGGCCTGGCGACCCGCGGCGCCCTGGGGCCGGGCCTGACCTCCTCCGCCATCGGCTACAGCTTCGTCTATCACCTGGAGATTGCCCTCCTGTTTGCCACCCTGGTCGCGATCGGACCGCTGGTGCGCTTTGGTTCCCGGCGCGCGCCGACCCAGTTCGGCCTGGCCGAGGTACCCAGCTGAGCGGCCCCATCCTTCTCTCTGTAAAGGAGTCCCCATGTCCAGCGCACTGACCGAATCGATCGATGTGGCCCAGGTCGTCCTGTACGTCTTCTGGGCGTTCTTCTTCGCCCTCATCTTCTGGCTCCGCCGCGAGGACCGGCGCGAGGGCTATCCGCTGGAGTCGGACAAGACGCGGCGGCTCACCGCGGTGACCCCGGCGTTCATCCCGCCGCCCAAGACCTTCCTGCTGCCGCACGGCGGCTCGGTGCAGGCGCCGCGGTTCGATCGCGACACCCGCCCGCTGCTGGCGCAGCCGACGTCCGAGGCCTCGGGGGCGCCGCTGCAGCCCGCGGGCGAGCCGCTGCTGTCGGGCGTCGGGCCGGCCGCCTTCGCGCCGCGCGCCGACATCCCGGAGACGACCCGCGAAGGGCACGATCTGATCGTTCCCATGCGCGTGGCCAGCGGCTTCGCGGTCAACGCCGGTCCCGACCCGCGCGGCTGGAAGGTGGTCGCCGCCGACGGCAAGGAGGCAGGGGTGATCAAGGACCTGTGGGTGGATCGCGCCGATGTGATGGTGCGCTACCTCGAGGTCGAGCTGACGGCGGGCGCCGGCACCCGGCTGCTGCCGATCACCATGCTGCGCCTCTTGCGCGAGCCGCGGAAGGTCGAGGTGTACGCGGTGCGCGCCGAGCACTTCGCCAGCGTGCCGACCCTCAAGGAGGCCGACCGCATCACCGTGCTTGAAGAAGAGCGGATCTGCGCCTTTTACGCCGGCGGCCGCCTGTACGCCGAGCCCAAGCGCCTGGGGCCGGTGCTGTGAGCAGCGAGATCGAATACGAGGCGATCCCCGGGCTGCCGCACGAGCTGCCGGCAGGCGAGCGGCTCCTGTGGCAAGGCCGGCCGCGGTGGCAGGGGCTGGCCCGCCATACATTTCGCGTGCCGTGGCTGGCAGCCTACTTCGCGGTGTTCATCGCGGCGCGCCTGGGGTTCGCGCTATACGACGGGCAGGGGCTCGGCGGCGCGCTGCTCACCAGCCTGATGGTGCTGCCGCTGGCCCTGATTTGTCTGGGTGTGCTGTCGCTGCTCGCTTATCTTAACGCGCGCGCCACCATCTACACGATCACCAGCCGCCGGGTCGTGCTGCGCCTGGGCGTCGCCTTGCCCATGACCTTCAACCTGCCATTCAAGCGGCTGGCGGCGGCCCACCTCAACCTGCGGCGAAATGGCGAGGGCGACATCGCGCTGCAGCTGTCGGGGCCGGACCGCATCGCCTGGCTGCACCTGTGGCCGCACGCCCGGCCTTTCCACCTGGCCAAGGCGCAGCCGATGCTGCGCGCGATCCCCGCGGCGGCGGCGGTGGCGACGCTGCTCGCCGAGGCGGTGCAGGACTTTGCGGTGACCGCGGGGGCGCCGGTGCTCCTCTCCGAGCTGGCCGCGGTCGCGCCGGGAAGTAACGCCTCGCCGGGCCCTGCGCAGCCGGAGGCGGCTGCGGTCGGGCTGGGCTCGCAGCTGGTGACCCAGCTTGGGCAGCAAGCCTGAGCGCCGAGAAGTTGTCCGCTTCAGCCAGATAGGTAGAGGGTCGTATACATGAGCGAACATCACCATAACCAGACCGTTCCGCGCAGCGTGCTGCTCGGCGCCGCGGCGATGATCCTGCTCAGCCTGGGGCTTGCCGCCAGCGCCCGCCGCGCCCACCGCGCCGAGGTGCCGGTGCAGGCCGCCCCGGCGCTCGCCGTGCTGCAGGTGCGCTTCGAAGATCGTCCGGACGGCTCGATCGCCATGCTCGACGCCGACAGCGGTCGCGAGCTGAGCCTGGTGCCGCCGCGCAGCAATGGCTTTATCCGCGGCGTGCTGCGCGGGATGTTCCGCGCCCGCCGGCTGGAGTCCCTGGGCCGCGAGGGTCACTTCCGGCTCGCCCGCGAGGCCGATGGCCGACTGTCGCTGCAGGATCCGCAGACCGGCCGGCGGGTTGATCTGGACTCGTTTGGACCCACCAACTCGGCGGCCTTCGCGCAGCTGCTGGTCGCTGGTCGCGGGGGACCGCGATGAGCGCCCGCTTGCCGGCGCGCGGCCGCGTCTTCGACGTACGCTGCACCGTGCGCGTCTCGCACACCTTCGAGAACCTGTACGCTCACGTCGAGCTTGATGGACAGGTCGAGATCCAGCCCGGCGATCAGGTGCTCGTCCACGGTGCGCCGATAAACCCCGCCTACGGTCAGATTCAGATCGAGCGACGCCGCGCCACCATCACCCGCGCCAGCTGGCTGCAGCGGACCTGGACCCGACTGACCGGCGATCTGCAATGTCTATCCCTTCTCGACGTCAGCTTCAGCGATCGGAGGACCCTATGAGAGCCGCAACCCCCCACATCGATCTTGAGATCAAGCTGCCGCCCTCGGCTTTCATTCCCAATGAGACGACGCTCAAGGCGCAGCAGACCACGACCCTCAGCCCGCGCTTTTACACGACCGACTTTGCCGAGATGGACCGCATCTCGGTGGCACCGGTCCGGGCCGAGTGGGACGCCCTTATCGCCGAGCTGGCAGCGGACGTCAACCGCTCGCACTTTGCCCGCAACAACGACTGGGATGTAGATCCGGCCAAGCTGCCCGAGCCGCTGCGCAAGGAGTTCATCGACTTTCTGGTGAGCTCCCTGACCGCCGAGTTCTCCGGCTGTGTGCTTTACGCCGAGATTCGCAAGCGCGGCACCAATCCCGATCTGTGCGCGCTGTTTAAGTACATGAGCCGCGACGAGTCGCGCCACGCCGGCTTCATCAACGACGCCCTCAAGGAGTTCGGGGTCGGGGTCGATCTGGGCTTTCTCACCCGGGCCAAGAAGTACACCTTCTTCAAGCCCAAGTTCATCTTCTACGCGACCTATCTGTCAGAGAAGATCGGCTACGCCCGCTACATCACGATCTTCCGCCACCTGGAGCGCCATCCCGAGAACCGCTTCCATCCCATCTTCAAGTGGTTCAAGGAGTGGTGCAACGACGAGTTCCGCCACGGCGAGGCGTTCGCCCTGCTCATGCGCGCCAACCCCAAGCTGCTTTCGGGAGTAAACCTCCTGTGGATTCGCTTCTTCCAGCTGGCGGTGTTCGCCACCATGTTTGTCCGCGACCACAGCCGCGTCGAGTTCCACAAGGCGCTCGGGCTCAACCCGGAAGAGTATGGGATGACGGTGTTCCGCATCACCGCCGAGATCTCCAAGCAGGTGTTTCCGCTGCTGCTCGACATCGACAACCCGGCGTTCCTGCGCGGCATGCGGCGGCTGAACGAGCTGGCACTACGCCTTGAGGACGCGCGGCGCGCCGGCGGGATCGGCGGCCGGCTGCGCAGCGCGGCGCTGCACGCGCAGATCGGGACGACGCTGCTCGGCCTGTACCTTCTGCCGGCCAAGCGCAACTCTCTGCCGGCGACCTCGCGCCTGGTCCCGGCCTGGTAGAAGGGCTGCAATGACCGACCATGTGCTCGCCGTCCTGTTTGTCCTTGTGGCCTGGTGGGTGAGCACGGGCGCCATCCTGATCATGGATGGGCTGCCGCGCTGGACGTTCCGCATAAGCCTCGCCGGCGTCAGCCTGCTCGCCGTGGGCGGCCTGTACGGCCTGTTCTATAGCAGCCGCTTGCAGTCGCGGCCGGCGGCCTACCTGGCCTTCAGCTGCGCGCTGCTCGTCTGGGCCTGGCACGAACTGGCGTTCCTGCTCGGCGTGGTCACCGGCCCGCGCAAGGAGCCCTGTCCCCCCGATGCCAGCGGCTGGCGCCGGTTCGCCTACGCCACTGCCACGGTAATCCACCACGAGGTGGCGCTGCTCGGCACCGTGCTCTTGGTCATCGCCCTCACCTGGGGAGCTCCCAACCAGGCCGGCACCGGGTCGTTCCTGGTGCTGTGGGTGATGCGCCTGTCGGCCAAGCTCAACGTGTTCCTGGGCGTGCGCAACCTCGCCACCGAGTTCATTCCGGTGCACCTGCGCTACCTTCTAAGCTACTTCCGCAAGGCTCGCCTGAACCCGCTCATGCCGGTGTCTCTGCTCGCCGGTACCGGGGTGCTGGGTTACCTGGTCAGCAGCGATGGCGCCCCGGGCATCCCGGTGTGCGCCGCGGTCGGGCGGACTCTGGTGGCGACGCTGCTCGGCCTGGCGGTGGTCGAGCACCTGTTTCTCGCCCTGCCGCTGCCCGACGCCCTCTTGTGGCGCTGGGCCCTGCGCTCCGGCCACGGCGCCGCAGCTGAGGGCAGCGCCCGTCTCAAGTAGCGCCGCCTAGTGCATCCCGCTCTCGCCGGCCAGGGACTTGGCCAGCTCGCCGCAGACCGCCTTGGCGTCGCCGAACAGCATGAAGGTGCGGTCCAGGAAGTACAGCTCGTTGTCGATGCCGGCAAAGCCCGGGCTCTTGGAGCGCTTGATCGCGTAGACCGTCTTGGCCTTGTCGGCATCGAGGATTGGCATGCCGTAGATCGGGCTGGTCTTTTCGGTGCGCGCCGCCGGGTTTACCACGTCGTTGGCGCCGATGATGAGGGCCACGTCGGCCTGCGGGAAGTCGGCGTTGATCTCGTCCATCTCCAGCAGATCTTCGTAGGGAATCTCGGCCTCGGCGAGCAGCACGTTCATGTGCCCCGGCATGCGCCCCGCCACCGGGTGAATCGCGAACTTTACCGTCACGCCGCGCTTTTTCAGCTGATCATAAAGCTCGCGTACCTTGTGCTGCGCCTGCGCCACCGCCAGGCCGTAGCCGGGCACGATCACCACCAGGCTGGCCTGCGCCATCACCTCGGCGGCGCTGTCGGCGGTCTCGCTCTTGTACTGCCGCTGCTCGCCGCCCGCCGCCGCCTGCGTCACCTGGCCGAAGGCGCCGAACAGCACGTTGGTGAACGAGCGGTTCATCGCCTTGGACATGATCATCGCCAGGATGAGACCAGAGGAGCCATCGAGTGCCCCGGCCGTGATGAGCAGCTTGGAGTCGAGCACGAACCCCATCGCCACCGCCGACAGCCCCGCGTACGAGTTGAGGATCGCGATCACCGTCGGCATGTCGGCGCCGCCGATCGGGATGATGAGCAGCACCCCGAACAAGAGGGACAGACCGGCGATGGCGGCAAAGGCCATCGGCGCCCACCCTGCGCTCGGCTGCAGCGTCAGCGCCACGCCCAGACCGACGGCGACTAGCAGCAGACCGACGTTGATGAAGTTCTGCCCCGGATAGGTCACCGGCCGCTGCGGGATCCACTTTACCTCCTGCAGCTTGGCGGCGGCCATCAGCGAGCCGGTGAAGGTCAGAAATCCCAGCAGCACCTCGGCGAGGATGGCAAAGACGATGAACTTGCTGAGGTGGCTCTGATCGCCGGTGTAGTAAAGGAAGAACTTGCCGGTGCCGACCAGGCCCGCCGCCAGGCCGCCAAAGGCGTGCGAGAGCGCAGTCCGCTGCGGCACCGCGGTGAGCGGCACCTGGGCCAGCGGATAGCCGATGGCCGCTCCCACCGCCAGCGCGGCGAGGATGCCCAGCCAGTGCGCCTGCCCCGGGCTGAGCGCGGCGACCAGCGTGCCCAGCACCGCCAGCGCCATCGCCGTCGCCCCGGCCAGCACGCCGCGGCGGGCGGTGGTCGGCGCGCCCATCCAGCGCAGCGACATGATGAACAGCGCCGTGGACAAAAGATAGGCGAGCTGAATGAAGGTGCCCATCACGACTTCTGTCCTTCCTTCTTTTTGAACATCTTCAGCATGCGGTCGGTAATGAGGAAGCCGCTGACGATGTTCACCGTGGAAGCGACCACCGCAACCAGGCCGAGCACGGTGATCCACGGCGGGCTCTGCTCGGGAGCGGCGACGACGATGGCGCCGACCACGGCGATCGCCGAGATGGCGTTGGTCAGCGACATCAGCGGCGTGTGCAAGAGCCGCGAGACGCGCTGGATCACCATCATGCCGATGAACGTCGCCAGCATGAAGACAAACAGCGCGCCCATGAAGTCGATCGACGGGTGGGCAGCGGGGGAGGGAATCGGTTGCAGCGGCACGCTTAACTCCGGAGTCGCCGTAAGGGCCTTAGGTGAGCTTCTTGGTGGGAGCGTGGACGACTTCACCGTCGCGGGTGATCACCGCGCCGGCCAGGATGTCATCGGCGAAATCAAGCTCCAGCTTCTTGTCTTTGGCGTTCCAGAACGCGGTAAAGAAGTTCAGGAGGTTGCGCGAAAACAACATGCTCGCGTGGTGCGGCACGGTCGCCGGCAGGTTGAGCGGCGCCAGGATGGTCACGCCGTGGGCCTGCACGGTCTGGCCCGGCCGCGACAGCGTGCAGTTGCCGCCGCCATCGGCGCCGAGATCGACGATCACCGAGCCTGGTCGCATGCCAGAGACCACCTGCTCATCCAAAAGCTTGGGCGCGACCACGCCGCCGATGAGCGCGGTGGTGATCACCACATCGACGGTGGCGCAGTGCTCGGCCAATAGCTGCGCCTGCCGCGCTCGATCCGCGGCCGACAGCTCGCGCGCGTAGCCGCCGCCGGCCGCCGCGGCCTGTCCGAGCTCGATGCCGACATACTTGGCGCCGACCGACTCGATCTGCTCTTTGACCTCGGGCCGGACATCGGTGGCGGTGACGCTGGCGCCCAGGCGGCGCGCGGTGGCGATGGCCTGCAGCCCGGCGACGCCGGCGCCGACCACGAACACCTTGGCGGCCAGCGTGGTGCCGGCCGCGGTCATGAACATCGGGTAGTACTTGGGCAGCTCCAGGGCGCCGAGCAGCGCGCCCTTGTAGCCGGTGATGTTGGCCTGGCTGGACAGGGTGTCCATCGCCTGCGCGCGCGTGGTGCGCGGGATGCAATCGGTGGAAAACGCGGTGACCCGGCGCGCCGCCAGGGCCTTTACTACCTCGAGGTTGCGGGTCGGAAACAGGCTGCCCAGCAGCACCGCGCCCTCGCGCAGCGCCGCCACATCCTCCAGCTCGGGCGGGTTGACGGCGCAGACAAAGTCAGCTTCCGCAAGCAGCCGGGTGCGCTCGCTGCGGATCGCGACCCCGACCTTCTCGTAGGCCGCATCGGGGAAGGACGCCGCCGCTCCGGCGCCGGCTTCGATGGCGACCTCGACGCCGGCGGCAAGCAGGCGCTTGCACGACTCCGGAACCAGCGCCACCCGCTGCTCGCCGCGGCGCCTCTCTGTAGGAACGGCGATCTTCATACGCTCTCGACTCCGTGGGATCGGGGGCACGTGCACGCGGACGGGCACGCAAAAAGTCTGGACGCGGCCTTGGACAAGGGGCCGCGCATTAACTAGCTGGGAGGCGACCGGGAGTCCACAGAAATAGATGCCAGAGGGGGCGGCCAGGGTTACTTTTTTTGCCGAAATCCGCCCCGCAGCGGTGATAGTCCAGTGATTCCTATTTCTTACATCCGACCATCAGAAGGCCCATCCGAGCGCCGGCTATCGATCGGACTCGGACCCGGACCCGGACCCGGACCCGGACTCAGACTCCGGCTCGGTCGAATCAAGATCGCCCAGACCGTGGCGCCGCAGCTTGGAGTACAGACCCTGGCGGCTCAGACCGAGCAGCTGGGCCGCCGAGGCGCGGTTATCCCCGCTGACCTGCAGCGCCGCTTCGATGCACAGCCGCTCGATCATGTCCGAAGCCTCGCGGACGATCTCCTTGAGCGCGACCCGACCCACCAGCTCGCGCAGCTGGTCGACCGAGCGCGGCGTCGGCCCCACCGGCGGCACCACCGTCAAGCGCATCGGGACGGTGCGGATCGCAAAGCCGAGGCAGGGGACCTTGGCATCGGGCGCCGAGACGGCCGAGACCACTGCCTCCTGCGGCGTGCCGTACTCGCCGCGGATGATGGTGGCGAAGTTGCGGACGGTGCCGTGCTCGCGCAGGTTGGCGAGCATGATGTTTAGATCCACTCCCGGTCGGCCGAGCCAGCGATCCAGCGGCTGGCCGATGACCTGGTTCTCATTTACTAGCTGGATGAGATCGCAGAAGGCAGGGTTGGCGGCCAGGATTCGTCGGTCTTCGCCGATGATCACCAGGCTGTCGGGCAGCGCGTCGAGCACGGCCAGCATGCGCGAGTCGCGCCCGCTCAGCGTCTCTGGCGCCGCCCCGGCCGGCCGCAGCCGCAGCAGCAGCAGCGAGGTCCCCGACTGGCGGAACAGCGATGCCGAAAGGATCACCTCGCGCTCACCGCCGGGCAGGCTGGCGCTGACCTCGGCGAGTCGGGCGCCGGACTCGATCCGGGTGAGGTAGGCCTGCACCTGGGGCCAGCTGCGCTCGCTGAACAGCTCGCGCAGGGTCCTGCCTTGCAGGGCCTGCGCCGACTGCTCGACGAGCGCCACGGCGGCGGGGTTGGACTCGACCACCTTGAGGCTGGCGGCGTCGGCTACCAGCACCGCCTCCGCGGTGACCTGGAACAGCAGCCGGTAGCGGGTCTCGGCCTGGCGCAGGCGCGCGTACTCGCGGTCCATCGCCTGCTGGGTGCTGAGCATCTGCTGCTGCAGGACCGACAGCGGTCGCAGGTCGCGTCCCAGCGCCACCACCTGCTGGGTGTTCTCCGGGCTGCCGAGCAGCACCGCCGAGAAGCGAAACGGGATCTCGCCCGCGCCGTCTGCCTGCTGGTTGATCTCGCGGGCCCGCGGGGTGCCGCCGGCGCGCGCTTCCTGCAGCAGCTGCTCGACCTTGGCCTGGCTGTCCATGGCGATGGTCTCGACCCAGCGCTTGCCGATGAGGCTACCAAACCCGTGACCGGGCTGGATCGACTCGCCAATCGCGACGTCCTTGATCACTCCCTGCTGATCGACGACGAGCGCCAGATCAGAGGCCGCGGCGATGACGCGGGACATGACCCGCGCGTCCACACAGTCCGGCGGACAGTACGGATTCATGGTCCCCGTTATAATAGAGGACAAGGGAAAGTCAAATCCCCTCGCCGGGTTATGCTTGTCCTTTTCGAGCACTTATTAAGTCCAATGGGCCGGTCTTTAGATCGGTGGCCAGATCGGTAGCTCTGGTAGATTTGGCTCGGCTCGGCCTTTACCGACTCTTAGGCTCGTGGAGGTTGGCGTGCAACTCCAGCCAGCGTACCGCCTCGCGGGGGTCGGCGGCGCACAGGGCGGCGCCGTTCTTCGCTGCGTACTCGGCCAGATCCAGCGAACCACCTAGCATGACTGTCAAGCCGGGATTACACGAGGCCTTACGCACTGCCCCAAGCAGCCGCGCCAGCGGCTTGAGCAGCTGGTGGTTGCTCACCGAGATGCCGAGCAGCTTGACCTGCTCGGTCGCCACCAGCTGCAACAGCTCCGGCTCGGAGATCGACGGGCAGACCTGCACTCCCCAGCCGGCTCGACGCTGGAACTCGCCGACCAGTTACTGGCCCTGGGTGTGCGGCTCGCGGGGCGCGGCCACCCGCAGCACCTGGCCGCGGTGGGGGAGGGGGGGGGCGAAGCTGGGGCCGAGGAT
>JBGANQ010000061.1:0-52626 GCA_044222245.1 Polyangia bacterium
GGCCGAGCCCAAGTACGTCATCGCCTTCGGCGTCTGCGCCTCGACCGGCGGCTTCTACCAGAACTACGGCACGGTGCCCGGCTGCGATCAGGTCATCCCGGTCGACGTCTACATCCCCGGCTGCCCGCCGCGGCCCGAGCAGGTGCTCGACGGGCTCATCCTGCTGCAGAAGAAGATCCAGGAAGGCACGACCTACGTGCAGCGGCGCGACCGCGGCGAGCTTGCCAGCAAGGGCCACGACGCCCCGCGCGAGCTCGGACCCGACGGTAAGAAGCGCCTGCCGGTGGTGGCGTAGCAAGGTGCAGGACCTGACCGCCGGCGCTCCGCACGCCGGCAAGGAACTTCGATGAGCAAAGCAGATCTCGAAAAGCTGACGGCGCAGTTTCCCGGCGCCATCATCGCCTCGCACAGCCGCCACGGTGACGACACCGCGGTGATCCGCATCGCCGACTTCCCCGCCGTGATGGCCTGGCTCAAGGGCGAGGCCGGGTTCGACTTCCTGGTCGACGTCACCGCCGTGGACTACCTGGGTCGCGACCTGCGCTTCGAGGTCGTGTATCACCTGCGCTCGATGCAGACCGGCAGCCGCCTGCGCATCACCCTCCAGGTCGGCCAGATCGAAGACGGTCCGGCCCCCGAGGTTCCGTCGGTGGTCGCCTTGTGGCCGTCGGCCAACTGGGCCGAGCGCGAGGTCTACGACATGTACGGCATCAAGTTCGCCGACCACCCCGACCTGCGGCGCATCCTCATGTACGAGGAGTTCATCGGCCACCCGCTGCGCAAGGACTACCCCAAAGAGAAGCGGCAGCCGCTCATCCGGCGGGACTACTCGATTACGTAACGCGTTTAGGCCGCCCGGCAGCAGCTCGGGCGGCGCGGAGCCAATCGCACCATGCCAAGCACGACTTTGCCCCCATCGCCCGCCGGCCTGCGCACCGTGGCCCTCGGCATGCCCACCGCGGACGAGATCGTCTCGGGGACGACCCGGGAGCTGTCAAACCGCCCGAAGCTGCCGCAGACCCTGGGGGACCTCGAAGGCGCGGCCGATGACGCCGCCTTCCACGACGCCGAGCTGCCCACCGAGCCGATGACGATCAACATGGGTCCCTCGCACCCGGCGACCCACGGCACCGTGCGCATCGTCCTTACGATCGACGGCGAGACGGTCAAGGACGCTGACGTCCAGGTCGGCTACCTGCACCGCTGCTTCGAAAAAGAAGCCGAGTACGCGACCTACACCCAGATCTTCCCCTACACCGACCGCCTGAACTACGTCTCGCCGCTGTGCAACAACGTCGGCTACGCGATGGCGGTCGAGAAGCTGCTCGGCGTCACCAGCCGCATCCCCGAGCGGGCGCAGTACATCCGCGTCATCGTCAGCGAGATCTCGCGCATCACCGACCACCTGACGTGCCTGGGCGCCTCGGCGATGGAGGTCGGGGGCTTTACGCCGTTTCTGTGGATGATCAAGGCCCGCGAGTGGTTCTGGGAGCTGCTCGAGGAGCTCACCGGGGCGCGCCTCACCCACTCGTACGTGCGCATCGGTGGCGTCGCCCAGGACCTGACGCCGAACTTCAGCGAGCGGCTGCTCGACACCATGAAGCGGGCCCGCGCGGCGATCGACGACACCGAGAAGCTGATCGTCAAAAACCGCATCTTCCGCGACCGCATGGACGGCATCGCCGCCTTCTCGGCCGAGGACGCCATCGCCTGGGGCTGGACCGGCCCCTGCCTGCGCTCGACCGGGGTGCCGTACGACGTCCGCAAGGACCACCCCTACCTCGTGTACGACCGCTTTGACTTCGACGTGCCGGTCGGCTCGGTGGGCGACAACTTCGACCGCTTCGCGGTGCGCCTGGAGGAGATCCGCCAGTCGACCCGCATCCTCGAGCAGGCGCTGGCCCAGATCGCCCCCGGGCCGGTGCTCATGGACGACCCGCGCATCGCCCTGCCGCCCAAGACCGCGGTGTACAACACGATCGAGGGCATGATCGGCCACTTCAAGCTCATCGTCGACGGCATTAAAGTGCCGGCCGGCGAGGTCTACTCGTACATCGAGGGCGGCAACGGCGAGCTCGGCTTTTACATCGTCTCGGACGGCACCGGCCGCCCGTACAAGTGCCACGTCCGCTCGCCTTGCTTTGTCATCATGCAGTCCCTGTCGAAGATGATCCACGGCCTGGGCATCGCCGACATCATCCCGACCTTCGGCATGATCAACATGATCGGCGGCGAGTGCGACCGCTAAACCCCGCCTGAAAGCAAATCGATGGCTGAAGATCCCAAGACCCCGCTGCAAACAAGTCCCGCGCCGGCGCCGACATCCGACATGGTGACCATCAAGATTGATGGCCGCACGGTCCAGGTCAAAAAGGGCATAAACGTCCTTGAGGCCTGCCTGCAGCACGACACCGACGTCAGCTACTTCTGCTATCACCCCGGCCTGTCCTCGCCCGCGGTGTGCCGCCAGTGCCTGGTCGAGGTGGTCGGCCAGCCCAAGCTCGTGCCGTCGTGCTACACGCCGGTGGCCGACAAGATGGAGGTGGTGACCAGCAGCCCGCGGGTGCTGCAGGCGCGCCAGCAGATGCTCGAGTTCACCCTGGTCAACCACCCGGTGGACTGCCCGATCTGCGACAAGGCCGGCGAGTGCACGCTGCAGAAGCAGTACGTCGACTGGGACCACACCGCCTCGCGCACCGAGTTCGACAAGGTGCACAAGCCCAAGGCGGTGGACCTCGGGCCGACCATCGTGCTCGACGCCGAGCGGTGCATCCTGTGCACCCGCTGCATCCGCGTCTGCGACGAGGTGGCCGGCCAGCACCAGCTGGACATGGTCAAGCGCGGCGATCGCGAGATCCTCAGCACCGCGCCGGGTCAGGTGCTGGACAATCCCTACTCGCTCAACACCGTGGACGTCTGCCCGGTCGGGGCGCTCACCAGCAAGGACTTCCGCTTCACCATGCGGGTCTGGGAGCTTTACACCACCCCGTCGGTGTGCACCGGCTGCGCCACCGGCTGCAGCATCGAGGTCCACCACAGCCAGGGCGAGATCTGGCGGCTTGTCCCGCGCGAGAACCCGCAGGTCAACAAGTTCTGGATGTGCGACGAGGGCCGCTTCACCTACAAGGAAGTCCGCCACCGCCGCTTCAGCAGCGCTCGGGTCGGCCAGGGACGGGGCCTACCCGGCCAGCTGGCGAGCATCGACAAGGCCACCGCCTACGCCGCCGAGCGGCTCAAGCTGGTGGTCGACAAGCTCGCCGCCGGCAATGCGGGCGCCATCGGCCTTGTCTTCTCGGCCCAGGCGCAGAACGAGGCGCTGTACGGCCTGCGCCAGATCGCCGAGCAGCTGGGCCGCAAGGGAGTGCCGGTCAAGGCCTACGTCACCGGACGGCAGGCGCGACCCGACCGCGCCGACAAGATCCTGCGCCACGCCGACAAGAACCCCAACACCCAAGGGGCCAAGATCCTCGCCGGGCCGGGGGCGGGTGACTTCGCAGCGCTGCAGGCGGATCTGACCGCCGGCCGCCTCAAGGCGGTGTGGATGGTCGGCGAGGACCTGCCGGTCGGCGAGGACCTTCTGCCCACCGCGGCGGCCTTGTTCGACGGGCTGGAGCTGTTCATCTGCCAGGCGGTGCACGACACGCCGCTGGTCCGCCGCGCCCAGGTCCAGCTGCCGGCGGCGGCGTGGGCCGAGGCCGATGGGACTTTCACCAACGCCAAGTACCTGGTGCAGCGCGCCCGCAAGGCGGTCGAGCCGGCCGGCGATGCCCGCTCGCACCTGGAGCTGCTCGGTCAGCTCAGCCGCAAGGCGGGCCTCGGCGGCGCCGAGAAGTGGCAGACCTCGCCGCGCCAGGCGTTCCTGCAGATGGTCGGGACCATCGGCGGCACCGTGCCGCCGGGCAGCGCGCCGGAGGCCGTCCCCGCGGCCGGCTTCGCCCAGGCCGAGTGGGGACGCGAGCTTCTGCCCGTGCAGCTGCGGTTTGCGCACTCCCGTGGGTAGCGCCAAGGACATGACAACCCAGGCGCCCTGCGCGCTACGGATATAAAACCATGCTCGAGTTTCTCGCCGCCCATACAGCCCTGCAGGCCCTCATCAAGGTGATCCTGCTCCTTATTTTGTTCGTCATGCCGCTCGCCTCGCTCAGCACCTGGGCCGAGCGGCGCCAGTCGGCGATGATGCAGGACCGCCTGGGGCCTAACCGCGCCAACATCGGCCCGATCAAGCTGTGGGGCATCCTGCACTTCGTCGCCGACGCCATAAAGATGATCTTCAAAGAGGACATCGTCCCCGCCAAGGTCGACCGGTTCCTGTTCGCGCTCGCCCCGGTCATGGCCATCGCGCCGGTGCTCATCACCTTCGCCATCATCCCCTTCGGCGGCGACCTGTGCGTCGGCCACGTCACCGAGGTGCTGCATGACCCCGGCGTGTGCAGCGCGTTTATCCCGATGCAGGTGGCGCGCATGGACGTGGGCCTGCTGTTCTACTTCGCGCTCGCCTCGCTGGCGGTGTACGGCACGACGCTGGCCGGCTGGGCCTCGTACAACAAGTGGTCGCTGCTCGGCGGCCTGCGCGCAAGCTCCCAGATGATGTCGTACGAGGTGACCATGGGCCTGTCGCTGATGGGCGCCTTCCTCATCTACGGCACCCTGGAGCCCAACGCCATGGTCGTCGCCCAGGGCAGCAACCCCCTGAACTGGGGCATCGTCACCCAGCCGCTCGGCTTTATCATCTTCTTTACCGCCGCGATCGCCGAGACCAAGCGCGCCCCGTTCGATCTGCCCGAGGGTGAGCCCGAGCTCATCGGCTACTTCGTCGAGTACTCGGGCATGCGCTTTGGCATCTTCTTCCTCGCCGAGTTCATCGAGACGATCTTCCTCGCCTCGGTGGTGACTACCGTGTTCCTCGGCGGCTGGCAGGTGCCGGGTCTGTCGCCAAGCGGCTTTGGCCCGTGGGAGCTGCCGCACCTGGCGGTGGTGCTGCTGCAGATCGTCGTCTGGTCGGCCAAGGTGCTGTTCCTCTGCTGGCTGCAGCTGCTCATCCGCTGGACGCTGCCGCGGTTCCGCCCCGATCAGCTGATGCGCCTTGGGTGGAAGCAGCTCTTGCCGCTGTCGCTCATCAACATCGTCATCACCGCCGCAGTGGTCCTGTGGCGGTCGGGAGGGAAGTAATCGTGGGCAGTCATACCAAGCCTGAGGCCAAGCATGAGGAGCACCCGGCGGGCCCTGCGGCGACTGGGCCGCGCAAGGGCAAGGTCGGCATCCGCGTCGTCGGTCGCCCCGACTCGATGGAGCAGCGGGTCTACCTGCCCGAGGTGGTCAAGGGCCTGGGCCTGACCGCCAAGCACTTCTTTGCCAACCTGTTCGGCCGCAAGTACACGGTCACCGTCGAGTACCCCGAGCAGAAGCTCAAGTACCCCGAGCGCAACCGCGGCCTGCACCGCCTGATGCACCGCGAGGACGGCCAGGTCCGCTGCGTCGCCTGCATGCTGTGCCCCACCGTCTGCCCGGCCCACTGCATCACCATCGTCGCCGAGGAGACCGGCAACCAGAACGAGAAGCGCCCCAAGATCTTCGAGATCGACGAGCTGCGCTGCGTCGTCTGCGGCCTGTGTGTCGAGGCCTGCCCGTGCGACGCCATCCGCATGGACACCGGCGTGCACGCCCCCGCGGTCGACTTCCGCGGCGACTCGATCCTCGGCAAGATCGACCTGCTCAAGCGCGGCACCCAGTCCAAGGCGGTGCAGGGCGGCATTGGCCCCGACTGGCGGACCCGCCAGCCCACGGTCAAGCAGTACGACCCGCCCAAGTAGCGGGAGCAGAGCCAGCGGGCCGGGCGGCACCGGTCGCGGACGTCCGGGGCGCAGGCGCTGCCGTGGCGCGGGGGTTGTGGTAGACTCCCGCCCTAGTGAGCATCGCGACCCGAGTGACGCTTTTGACGGTGCTGCTGGTCGGGCTGACCCTCAGCCTGTACGGCTTTTTGAGCCTGCGCTCACGCCGGGTCGAGGTCACCGCCGACCTGGAGCGCCAGACGCGCCTTTTTGGCTCGGCGCTGGCGGTGTCGCTGGAGGCGGCGCTGCAGGACGGCCTGTTCGAGGACACCCGCGGCCTCATCCAGCGCATGCAGGCCGCCGAGCAGAGCATCGACGTGGTCTATCTCGACCTCCTGCACCCGGTGGACAACGCCGCCTTCGGCCGCGCCGCCACCCCTGCAGAGCCGGCGGCCGCAAGTCGGGTTGCCGCCGCGGCGGCTACCACCGCCGGCGCCGACAGCGACAACCAGTACCGCCCGCCCTCGCCCGACGCCAGCCGCGAGGAGCGCCTGCGCCGCGTGCAGATCACCGGCCAGCCGCACGGCGAGCACACGGTCATCGGCGGCCGCGAGGTGTTCGCCTACATGTTCGCCCTGCACGGCAGCCAGCACCAGCTGGTGGCGGCGGTGGACCTCATCCGCGACAAGTCGGATCTGGAGCAGGCGATGACCCGCACCACCCGCGACACGGTGCTGACCCTGGGCTCGCTGTTCGTCATCCTGGCGCTCCTAGTCGGTCTGTCGGTGCGCCAGGAGCTGACCGGGCCGCTGCTGCGCCTCACCGGCGGCATCGACGAGGTCAGCCGCGGCGACTACACCGGCGCCATCTTGCGCGAGCGCAGCGACGAGGTCGGGCTGCTCGCCGACCGCTTCAACGAGATGACGCGCTCGCTGCGCAAGGCGCACGAAGAGATCCTCGCCGGCGTCGACGCCAAGCTGCAGCTCGAGATGCGGCTGCGCCACTCGGACAAGCTGGCGACGATCGGCCAGCTCGCCGCCGGCATCGCCCACGAGGTCGGCACCCCGCTCAACGTCATCGGCGGCCGCGCCCGCGTCATGGCGCGCCGGGCCGAGGACCCGCAGGCGGTGCAGAAGAACGCCGACATCATCGCCACCCAGGCCGAGCGGATCACCAAGATCATCCAGCAGCTGCTCGACTACGCCCGCCGCAAGGCACCGGCGCGCGCCGAGGTCGATCTGCGCAAGGTCTGCAGCACCACCCTGGACTTCCTGGAGCACCAGCTGACCATCCGCGGCGTGCACGCCACCCTGCACCCCTTCGCCGTCGCCGCCCGCGACGCCCGCGAGGCCCAGGCGAACCTCGAGGCCGCCGAGGCGACGGCCCGCCTGCCCGCGGCGCCGCGGGTGATGGGCGACGCCGACCAGCTGCAGCAGGTGTGCCTGAACCTGTGCATGAACGCCATCCAGGCGATGCCCGAAGGCGGCACGCTCGACCTGCACCTGGAGGGGCTGGTGCGCCGCAAGGTGGGCCTGGACAAGGCGCCGCCGGGCGGCTACATCATGCTCGCGGTGGCCGACACCGGGGTGGGCATCGCCGAGGCGCACCTGGGCCGGATCTTCGAGCCCTTCTACTCGACCAAGACCTGGCCGGAGGGGGGAGCCGGCGGCGAGGCCGGCGACGCGGCGGCGAGCAGCGGGACGAGCTCGGGGTCCGCCTCGGGAGCGACCTCGGGTTCGGGGCTCGGCCTCTCCGTCTCGGCCGGCATCGTCAAGGATCACGACGGCTGGATTGAAATTGAGCGCCGCCCGCTCGGCGGCACGATCTTCCGCGTCTTTCTGCCCGCGCCCGAGGAGGAAGCCGCCGTCGCGGCGCCGCCGACGCGCACCTCGCGCCCGCAGCGCCCCCCGTCGCCGACCGCCGCCTCGCTCGCGGCGGCGCAAATTGCCGCGGCGACCGTGGTACAAACCCCAAGTGACTCCCAAGGCGAGACCCCCGAGCGCTAGCCGCCGCGCCGCCCCGAGGTAGCTATGGCCCAGCCGCCCAAGACCAACCCCAAGCTGCCTCCCGTGCCGCCGACGCCGCGCGGCCGCTCTGGCTCGCTGCCGGCGATCCCGCCGCCGCTGCCGGTCGCCGACGGGCCGGCCAAGGTCCCGCGCGGCCGCCACACCATCTTGGTGGTGGAGGACGACGCCGCCATGCGCGACCTCCTGCAGGACACCCTCAGCGACGAAGGCTATCGCGTCGAGACAGCGGCCGGCGGCTACCCCGGCATCGCCCGCGTCCAGAAGGGCGGCATCGATCTGGTGGTCACCGACGTGCGCATGCCGGACCTGGACGGCCTGGACATGCTGCGCGAGATCCGCGGCGCGCCGGTCGAAAACCCGCCGCACGTCATCGTCATCACCGCCTTTGGCTCGATCGACACCGCGATCAAGGCGGTGCGCCTGGGAGCCCACGACTACATCACCAAGCCGTTCAACCTGGAGACGCTGGTGCTGGCGGTGGACAAGGCGCTCGACGAGCGCGGCCTGCGCCACGAGGTCGCGCGCCTGCAGCGCGAGGTCGAGCGGCCCTACCGCTTTGACAACATCATCGGCCGCTCGCCGCAGATGCAGGAGGTCTTCGGGCTCATCCGGCGGCTGTCCGGCTCGTCGGTGAACGTGCTGATCACCGGCGAGTCGGGCACCGGCAAGGAGCTGGTCGCGCGCGCCATCCACTACAACTCCCCGCGCAGCAAGCGGCCCTTTGTCGCCGTCAACTGCGCCGCCATCCCCGATCAGCTGCTGGAGTCGGAGCTGTTTGGCTACAAGCGCGGCGCCTTCACCGACGCCCGCAGCGACCGCCAGGGGATGTTCGTCGAGGCCGAGGGCGGCACCCTGTTCCTCGATGAGATCGGCGATCTGTCGCCGGCGCTGCAGGCCAAGCTCTTGCGCGTGCTCGCCGAGCGCGAGATCCGCCCGCTCGGCGCCGCCCGCCCCGAGAAGATCGACGTGCGGGTGATCTCCGCCACCCACCAGGACCTGGTCGCCGGCATGCGCGCCGGCACCTTCCGCGAGGACCTGTACTACCGCCTCAACGTCCTGCAGATCCACCTGCCGGCGCTGCGCGACCGCGCCGAGGACCTGTTGCCGCTGTGCGAGCACTTCCTGCAGCGCGCCACCGGGCACTCGGGCAAGGCGCTGGCGACGCTCAGCCAGCCGGCGATGAAGGTGCTGCTCTCGCACTCGTGGCCGGGCAACGTGCGCGAGCTGGAAAACGTCATCGAGCGCGCCGTAGCGCTGTGCGACGGCCCGCAGATCACCCCCCAGGACCTGCCGCAGACCCTGCGCGAGCGCCGCCCGACCGACCTTATCGGCTACGCCCTGCAGCGCAACATGTCGCTGCAGGACCTGGAGCGCGAGTACATCCTGCGGGTGATGAAAGAAGAAGGCGGCAACAAGACGCGCGCCGCCCAGCGCCTCGGGCTCGACCGCAAGACGCTGTACCGCAAGCTGGAGGAGACCGAGCATGGCGGCGGCGGCGACCGCGAGCGCGGCCCCGAAAGGCCCGGCGACCGCCCGGGCGACCGGCTCGGCGACCGCCTGGGCGACCGCGAATCGGATCCTGGACACGAGGACGATGAGCCGGTATAGCGCCCCGCCGCGCGGCCTGCACCGGCTGCTCATCGCCTACCGGGTGACGGTGGCGGTGGTCTTGAGCTACCTGGTCGTGCGGCTGCGGCTGCGCTTTCGCAGCGGCCCGCAGGCGGCGCAGCTATTGCGGGCGGCGCACCGCAGCAACGCCCGCCGCATCCACCAGGCGATCGAGCGCCTGGGCGGGCTGTTCATCAAGGTCGGTCAGCTCATCAGCATCATGACCAACCTCCTGCCCGAGGAGTTTCGCCTACAGCTGACGACGCTGCAGGACCGCGTGCCGCCGCGCCCCTACGCCGACATCGAGCGCCGCTTCATCGAGGAGTTCGCCGGCTACCGCCCGCGCGAGATCTTCGCCGAGTTCTCCGAGGAGCCGGTGGCCTCGGCGTCGATCGGCCAGGTCCACCGCGCCCGCACCCGCGACGGGCTGGAGGTGGCGGTCAAGGTGCAGTACCCCGACATCGAGGCGATCGTGCGCATCGATCTGCGGGCGCTCGGGCGGATCTTTCAGCTCTTGCACTGGCTGGCCCCCTACCACGGCCTGGACGCGGTGTTCGTCGAGCTGCGGGCGATGATGCTGACCGAGCTCGATTTCGCCATGGAAGCGCGCAACCTGGACCGCATCGCCGCCGGGTTCCTGCAGCAGGCGCCGCCGCTGCCGGTCGCCTGCCCCAAGGTCCAGCCCGAGCTGTCGACGGCGCGCATCCTGACCACCACCTGGATCGACGGGGTCAAGGTCAATAACCTGCCGCGCCTGCGCGAGCTCGGCATCGACTGCTCGGCGCTCGCCCGGGTCATCGTCACCGCCTACTGCCAGCAGATCTTCCGCGACGGCGTCTACCACGCCGACCCCCACCCTGGGAACCTGCTGGTGGTCCCGGCCGCCAGCGCGCCGCCGCCCGACGCCCTCGCCTCTCCCCCCGAGGCGCCGAGCGCCGGACCGTTCCCCGAGTTTTCGCCGAGCAGCCCGCCGCCGCCCGGCCCGATCTCGCTCGGCGGGGCGCGGGTGGTGTTCCTCGACTTCGGCGCGGTGGCCGAGCTCTCGCCCACCATGCGCCACGGCATCGTCGAGATCCTGCAGGCGGGGCTCACCCGCGACACGCCGCGCCTCATCGTCGCGATGAAGGACATGGGCTTTATCTCGCGCGGCGCCGACCCGGAGATCTTCGAGCGCGTCATCGACTTTTTCCACGACAAGTTCCAGGCCGAGGTCAACCTCGAGTCGCTGTCGCTGCGCGAGCTGCGCCTCTCGCCCGAGAAGGCGCTGGCCGATCTGGCCGATCTGCGGCGGCTCAACGTCTCCCTGCGCGACCTCATGGACCACTTCCACGTCCCCAAGGAGTGGATCCTGCTGGAGCGCACGCTGCTGCTCCTACTCGGGCTGTGCACCGAGCTCGACCCGGCGCTAAACCCGATGCAGGTCATCCGCCCCTACATCGAAGAGATGGTGCTCGGCCAGGACCGCGACTGGTCGAAGTTCATCGTCGAGACGACGCGCGACGTGGTCACCCACGCGGCGCAGCTGCCCGGCGAGCTGCGCAAGTTCCTCGGGCGGGCCCAGCGCGGCCAGCTCGAGGTGCGCTACCGCCCGGTGCCCGGACCGAGCGACAGCGCCCGGCTCATCTACAGCCTCGGCCACCAGCTCATCTTCGCCGCCTTCACCATCACCGCGCTCGCCGGCTGGCTGGTCCTTGACGGGCGGCAGGAGCCCGAGCGCGCCGCCTGGGCGCTGTATGCCGCCGGCGGCTGCGGCGCGGCGCTTGTGCTCAGCATGCTGACCACGAGCAGCCGGAAAAAGCGTCGCGACGGTCCGGGCCCACCGCTGTAAAATAATCGAGGATCGCTATGCACATTGTTCATGCCGACTTCCTGCAGAGCGCCAGCAGCGCCGCGCAGTGGCCCCAGCTCGAGCTCCCCGAGGTCGCGCTGTGCGGGCGCAGCAACGTCGGCAAGTCGACCCTGCTCAACACGCTCCTCACCCGCCGCGGGCTGGCCCGGGTCTCGCGCACCCCTGGCCGCACCCAGCTGCTCAACTTCTTCACCGTCACCGTCAGCCCGCCCGAGTCGCCGGCGACGGGCGCGCGGGCGCGGCAGCAGCTCTTGCTGGCCGATCTGCCGGGCTTTGGCTACGCCCAGGTGAGCCGCAGCGAGCTCGCCAAGTGGCGGCCGATGATGGAGCAGTACCTGACCGAGCGCGCCACGCTGCGCGCGGTGGTGCTTTTGTGCGACGGCCGCCGCGCCGCCGATCGCGACGCCGCCGACCTGCTATTCGACGAGCTTGAGCTCAGCCGCTTCCTGCGCGAGCACGACCGGGTGGTGATCCCGGTGCTGACCAAGGCCGACAAGCTCAGCAAGCACGAGCGCAAGCCGACCGCGCTCGCCCTGCAGCGGCTATTCGGGCAGCGGGTAACCGTGGTCTCGGGCCAGACCGGCGAGGGCATGGACGAGCTGTGGCGGCGCATGCTGCACGGCCTGGCGGCACCGCGACCGCCCCAGACCCGAGACGAGAGTGAAAGGGCGCGGCAGCCCGCCGCTGACCAAGGAGTGACCACATGAGCGAGCAGCCGGCCGCCTCGGGGGAAGCGGCCAAGGGGAGCCCCGAAGGGGGCGGCTATCGGGTCGTCATCGTCGCGCTGGTGATCAATCTGCTCATCGCCGCGTTCAAGTTCCTCGCCGCCGCGCTCAGCCGCTCGACGGCGATGCTGGCCGAGGCAGTCCACTCGCTGGCCGACACCGCCAACCAGGCGTTCCTGCTGGTTGGCATGAAGCGCAGCTCGCGCCCGCCCGATCAGCTGCACCCGTTCGGCTACGGCACCGAGTCCTACTTCTGGGCCTTCATCGTCGCCGGCAGCATCTTCCTCATCGGCTCGGCGGTGAGCATCTGGGAGGGCAGCCAGAAGCTGTGGCTCATCCTGCGCGGCGAGCCTGTCCACGAGGGCAATGTCTACTGGGCGCTCGGCGTGCTGACGGTCTCGCTGGTGCTGGAGGGGTGGTCGCTGCGCACTGCGCTGGCCGAGTTCCGCCATCTGTCGAAGGGACGCGGCCTCCGCCAGGCGCTGCGCGACATCCGCGATCCGACGGTGCTGACCGTGCTGTTCGAGGATCTGGCGGCGCTGTTCGGCCTGGCGGCGGCGCTGCTCGGGGTCACCCTGTCGTACCTCACCGGGCAGCCGGTCTGGGACGCCCTGGCCTCGATCGTCGTCGGCATCGCGCTCGGCACGGTGGCGTTCTACCTCGGCCGCGACAGCATGAGCCTGCTCATCGGCGAAGCGGTGCCGGAAGAGGAGCACCAGAAGCTGGTGCAGCTGGCCGCCGGCCACCCCGGCGTGCTGCAGGTCATCCACCTGCGTACCCTGCACATCGCCCCGCAGGAGGTCCTGGCCGCCTTCAAGCTCCGCTTCGCCCGCGACCTCACCATGGACGCCCTGGAGGATCGCATCAACGAGCTGGAAAAGACGCTGCGCGCCGCCTACCCCCACCTGCGCCGCATCTACATCGAGCCCGGCTTCGACGAGGCCGCCCTGCGCCGCCAGCGCGGCGAGATCGAGTAGCCGCGGCGCGCTCGCGCGCCTCAGCCAAAGCGCAGGGTGAAGGGGCGCTGGCCGACCACGCGCTCGCTCTGCGGCGCGAGCAGCTCGACGAGGAACGAGTAGCCCTTGCCGATCTGGCCGGCCATCTCGGTCAGCCACCAGACGTCCAGGGTCCAGCGGCCGTGGCCGCTCTCGCACGGCGGGGTCCAGCCGACGACCTCCAGATCGTCGACCCGCCGGCCGGCGTGCTGGCTGCGCGCCTGGGCCAGCTGCTCGGAGCGCAGCACCGCCGCGATCGCCCGCGCCGAGTCGGCCTGCTGCACCGTCCGCCGCCACGCCGAGGCGAAACGCCACGACTGGATCTCCAGGTTCGGCTTGAGCGAGCCCTCGTAGATCTCGTCGCCGGGCAGGCCGATGAAATCGGGGATGTCGAACTCGGGGAAGCGATCCATCGAGGCGATGCGGGCGGCGCGCTCGCGCACTGCCTGCTCCATGGCGAGAAACGCCGGGGTCTCGTAGCTTAAGTGAAGCCGCAGGATCAGCTCCTGCGAGGGCAGCCGGTGGTCCCAGTCGAGCACCACCACCGCGCCGGCGATCTTGCGCCCGGCAAATGCGGGAAACTCCGGCAGCACCGCGGCCAAAGAGGCGACCCGCTCCGGGGTGGCAAGGCGCTGAAACTGGACGCGCGGGTGGATCTGCAAGCTCTCGAGCACCACCCGTCGGAAGAGCTGCACGGGCCCATGCTACCACGATCAGGGTCCGGATGGCACCGTCGCTGCCCTCGCCGCCTGTCAGCTTCAGGGTGGCGGCGCCTTGGGAGCCGGGCCGGCCCGGTCATTTGTCGCCCCGCCAGCCGCCGCGCCAAAGTTGCCCCCGCGCCGGGCACCTTTTGGGTAAGCTAGGCGGCCGCGCGGCTCACTTCCGATCATGTCAGCCACTATTTCGCCTGCTTCGTCGCCTGCTTCGTCGCCTGCTTCGTCGCCCGCTGGCTCTGCCGGCCCGCGGTCGCCGGCCGCCCTGCCGGCACGCGGCGAGCTGCCAAACTACACCGCGACCGTGCTCGGACCGCGCCGCGCCGAGCTCGCCCGCGAGCTGCGCCGGCGGCTGATCGCGGCCGGGCTCACCTGGCCGCACTGGATCGACGCGCGGCCCGGGCGGCTGCAGGCGATCCTCGGCGACTGCAGCGATCCGCCGCTCGGCGCGAGCGCCGCCGCCCTGGTCAGCCGCCATGGCGAGCTGCTGCTCGACGGTCTGGCCGCCCTGGGGCTGATAAGCGGGGTGCCCCGGCTGGTCCTGTGCGCCAGCGAGCCGGCGACCGTGGCCGCGCTGCAGGCGCTGACCGCCGCGCGCGCGGTCGAGGTGGTCGCCACCCCGGCGGTCTACCCGTCGGCCCCCGAGTCGGACGTCGCAGGCGCCAGCGGCCATGCCTATACAGTGACCGCGGCGCAGCTTTGCGCGATCGGCGCCCTTGTGCGCGGGGCCCCGGTCCCGCAGCTGTGCACCGTGGCCGGCGCGGTCGCCCACCCCCAGGTCATCGAGCTCGCCGCCGACTCCAGCGGCCCTGCAACCGCCCCCGCGACCCTGGCCTCCGGCGAGGCCGGCGCCGCTGCTAGCAGCGCGACGCCGGCAGCGCTGGTCCGGCGCTGCGGCGGCGCCCAGGTGCCGGCCTGGGTGGCGGTGCTCGGCGGCGCCCTGGGCGGCGTCCTGTGGCCGGCCGACAAGCCGCTGCCCGCCGGGACCTCCCTGTGCTTGATCCTGCCGGTCGCGCACGAGCTGGTCGCCCGCCTGCGGCGCGGCGCCGCGTGGCACCTGCGCGCCCGCAACGCCTGCCTGTCGTGCCAGGCCTGCACCGACTTCTGCCCGGTAAGCCAGGCCGGCGTCCCGCTCTTCCCGCACCGCCTGCTGCGCGCCCGCGCGTCCTTGCCGCCCGCGGGCAACCCGGCAGCGGCCGCAGACCCGAGTCCGACCGCCGCCGGGGCGGCGGACCTTTCGGCCCTCTGGTGCACCGGCTGCGGGGCCTGCTCGGTGATGTGCCCGGCCGACCTGCTGCCCGGGTCGGTGGTCAAAGAGCTCGGCCTGGCCGCTGCCGCTCGGCTGGCCGCCACCTCGGACCCCGCGCCGGGTCTGTCCGCATCCTCCCTACCCCCACCGACCTCTGGCGAGCGGCGCCTCCCTGGGCAGCTCGTGCTGACGCGCCTGGGCCTTGACGCCTATCGCCGCCCGCCGGCGTGAGCTTGGCGCAGCTGCAGGCTACGCCGCCGCCCAAGCGGCAGGCCCGGTGCCGTCGCCAAGCCGCAGCGCATCGCCATCCAGCGTCACATGCCCCACGGGCTGCGAGCGGTTGACGCTCTGCCTCATCTACGAAACAATGTGGGAAGATGGCTCGCTTCATCTGTATTCATCACGCGCCGGGTCTTGGACAAGAAGAGTTCCTGGCCAACGCCCCGCGCGTCGTCGAGGCAAAGTACGCCAAGATGGAGCGCTGCTTTGTCAACCTGGCCAGCGGTCTCATCGTCCAGATTTGTGAGGCCGACAGCGCAGAGGCGGTAGAAAAGGAGTTCGAGCGGCTCGGCTTTCCCTTCGATGAGATTCACGAGCTCCAGCTCGAGGCGACCTACGAGCTGCTGGCGCAGCTGGTCCATGGCAAGTAGCGACCCCGCGGCGCCCCGCGGCGCGCGGCGAGTTCCTCCGCCGAGCGGGGAGCGCCTGCCGCTCAAGGGGAATATCTTTGCCGCGGCGCACAGCGCAGTCGGGGCCCTCATCCCGCTGTTTCCCTACTGCGGCGAGGGGGCGGTGGTGGTCGGCGTGGTAGTGCAGTACGGCGGACCCGGCAAGGAGGAGGTGGGAACCTTCTTGCACGCCAACCTGCTCGATGAAGTGGTGGTCGTGTTCGGGGCCCGCGGGCCCGGGCTGCAGACCGGCCAGGTCTTTGTCGGCTCGCGCGTCCACGGCGTAAATACCTTCCTGCGCAACCCCCGGGATCCGAACAGCTTCGGCGTCCTGGCGGTGATTCAGCGGCAGCTGGTCGGCCGACCGCAGCCCGAGGCGATCATCTTTCGCTGCCAGAGGTGCGCTGCAGAGCTCATGCGTTTCGAGTACGAAGGGCGCCCCGCCGACCCGGCCCGCTACCCATCGTTCAGCCAGCAGCTGGCGGCGGTGGCGGCCCACCGCAAGTACAATGCAGATGAGGCGGCCCGGACCTGTACAAAGTGCGGCCACAAGAGCCAGCAGTTCCCGCTGGCCCCCTGGGGCTGGGAGCGCTACCTGGAGCAGGGAGAGGTGGTCAACCAGGCGGCGCAGCTCCTGGACGACGCCGCCCGCGCCGCGCAGGCGCCGCGGTAGCGGGGTCGTCGCGCCACCTCCCAGCAAGCGGAGAGATGCCAGTTGCTGACCATCGAGCGCAAGCGGATGCTACATCTGTTCAAGCTGGCGCGCGAGGCCGGCGCCTACGATGAGCTGCCGCTGCTCCAGCCGGGGATTGATCCCCAGCTTTATCTAAGCCGCAACGATCGCCCGCAGCCGTTTTATCTGCTGTTCGAACACGACAGCGTCCTTATCCAGCTGTCGGGCACGGGCAAGGTGGAGTTCAAGGATGCCCAGGTGCGCTGGCATGGCGTCGAGCCCGGGGACTTTGTCTACATTCCCGCCGGGACGCCGCACCGCATCCTCCCGACTACCGAGTGCGTCCAGGTGCGGGTCAAGGCCGAGCACGCCGGGCTGGAGGCAGTGGCCTGGTACTGTACCGACTGCGGGAGCGAGCTATACCGCAACGACTGGGACACCGCGCAAGAGCTGCCGCAGGAGGGCTTCACGCGCAGCTGCCTGGCCTTCAACGCCAGCCCCCGCCGCTGTTCCCGCTGCGGTGCCGAGCACCCCGCGGTCAGTCTGGACGGCACCCGCTGGCCGGAGATCGCTGCCGCGCTGCGCCAGACTCCGTAGTCGGCACATCGCCACTGTGCGCGAGCATCCTAGGGCGGCCCCCCGCTGCTGCCCCTTCCCCTACTCCTGCCCGAATGTCCGAGCGATCTTGTCTTGCACTGCGCGCCCGCGCTCTGCCCGCCCGGGCGCCGTGATATCCTGGATTCCCTTAATCCGGTAGCTGACTCTGTAGCTGACTCTGTAGCTGATCTGGTAGCTGAGCTCGGCCCCGGGCTGCCGCGCGCCCGACGCACGGTTGGCTGACGGAGCTGGCCACAAGGGATTCCTTATTATGGACTCGCCCCAGTCTTTAGGTCCGCACACTTATACGCAGCAGAATAACTTCCTTCGCTTCCGGATCATCGGCCACATGACCGAGGAGCATGCCCAAGGAGCCATCGCCCTTTATGAGCAGATCCTGAGCACCCATCCGTTCCTGCGGGTGCTGCTCGATCTGAAAGAGATGGGGCTGGTCGAGCCCAAGGCGCGGCGCCTCTACATAGAGTGGGGACGCAAGTGGCAACACCGCTACGCGATCGCGACGATCAATGGGGGGGCCCTGGTGCACACCATCTTCCTTTTGATCGTGCGCGGGGCGCGGCTGATGTTTGGCATCATCCCAAATGTCGCCCACTTCTCTGATGAGGCCGCGGCCCAGCGCTGGCTGAGCCAAGAGGAGTCGGCCGCGCGGTCGTGACGGCAGCTGCAGCCGAGCTGCGCGAGCCCCGGTTGCCGCGCGCCGCAATCTTTGCCAAGCTGCGCCGCGATGAGCCACAAGCCGCCCGGTCCCGGCAAACTATTTGCGATTCCTGCGGCGCTGCGGCTGCTCCAGGATCCGCCGGCGCTGATCATGGACTATGCGCAGCGCTACGGGCCGGTCTTTCGGACCCACATGCCGGATCGCGGCCGCCTGGTCGACCTCGTCTGGCTGATGGGCCGCGACGGCAACGAGCGGGTGCTGGCGCCGCCGTACCGCGACGACTTCTCCTGGTACGAGGGCTACCGCTTCACCATGGAGCCGATGCTCGGCGGCAACAACCTGATCCTGCTCGACGGCAAGGAGCACCGGCAGCGCCACCGCGTGCTCATCCCGGCGTTTCACCCGCGGCAGGACGGCGCCTACATCGCCGCGATCACCGCGCTCACCGAGCGGCGGTTTGCCGCCTGGCGCAAGGGCGAGGTGATGGATCTGGCGGCCGAGCTCAAGCAGCTGTCGTTCCACGTCACCGCGCACCTGCTGTTCGGCGCCGCGGACCCGGAGATCCCGTGGCTCACCGAGCAGTTCGAGGAGATTGGCCTGGGCCTTTACTCGGTGTTCCGGCTGCCTCTGCCCGGCACCCGGTTTACGCGCGGGCTCAAGGCGCGCCACCGCCTCACCGCCTATATCGAGGAGCGGCTCGCGCAGTATCGCCGCCGCGGTGAGCTGCCCGCCAACATGCTCGGCAGCCTGCTCGACAGCCGCGACGAGTCCGGCGCGCCGCTGCCCGACCAGACGCTGGTCGCCGAGGTGCTGGCCTTTCTGTTTGCCGGCTTTGACACCACCTCGAGCATGTACCTGGCGTTCTGGGTCGAGCTCGGCCGCCGCCCCGACCTGTACCAGGGGATCCGCGCCGAGGCCCGCGCCCTGTCCGAGCTCACCTTCCAGGCGATGCAGGAGCAGCCGCTGCTAGAGGCGAGTCTGCTGGAGACCGAGCGCCTGCACCCGTCGCTGATCTTCTGCATGCGCGGCGCCACGCGCGACCTGCAGTTTGCCGGCTTTGACATTGAAAAGGGCAGCAAGGTCGCCTACAGCCCCTACTACACCGGCCGCCAGCCCGAGCTGTTCGAGCGGCCGCTGGAGTTTCGCCCCGAGCGGTTCCTGTCGGGCAATAGGCCCCCTCCCTACGCCCTGTGCGGCTTTGGCGGCGGCCACCGCGCCTGCATCGGCAAGCGCTTCGCCACCCTGGAGATGCGGCTGCTCACAAACCTCATCCTGCAGCGCTGGGACCTGGAGTTTCTGCCCGATCAGTCCGACGAGATGTACTACAACCCGACGCCGCAGCGCCGCCACGGCTTCCACGTCCGCGTTGGCTAACAGGCCGAGGCAAAACGTAGCCAGCGGCCCGAGTTCGCGTTCGGGCGCGCGGAGCAGCCTCTGGGCTGTGAGCACGGCCGGACGCGAACTCGGGTCGCGGAGTAGTGTTGCCGCGGCCTGCTAGGCCCCGCGCAGCCAGGAGGAGACGAAGACCTGCGCCCCGGTGCGCAGGATGCGCGAGCGATCTTGGGCGTTGAGCGACATCGAGTAGAAGCGCCGCAGCGTCTCTTCGGAGTGGGTGTAAAAGCCGCTCATGATGCGCCAGCGGCCGGCCACCGGCGAGCCGCGGAATAAGAGCCAGTTCAGGCGGTGGCAGAACGCCGCCTGCTGGCGGTGCTCGTGCAGCAGCGCCGCGAAGCCGGGGCCGAGCAGCTGCGCCGGCGGCACGCTCGCCACATGCTCGGCCAGGCGCAGCACCACCGGGAACGAGTAGCTGGTCGCGGGGTGGAACCAGCCGCCGCGGTAGCCGGCGAGCAGCGGTCCGGTCGGCGGCGGCGGCGGCGCGGCGCGGAACGGCAGCGGCAGGATGCCGCTCTCCTCGCGCAGCACGCTGGCCACCTTCCAGCCGCGCCGCTCGGCGTAGGCGAGCACCTCGTTGCGCAGCGCCGGGGCGTCGAAGTCGCGGTTGTCCGAGTAGTAGTTATCCTCGATGAGCAGGCAGTCGGGGCGGAACGGCAGCACATAGAAGAAGCGGAAGCCGTCCCGCTGCGGCACCGCCGCGTCCATGAGGATCGGCCGGCGCAGCGACTCGCCCACCGGCTCGGCCAGCTGCACGTCGAGCCCGAGGAACTTGAGAAACCCACAGCCCGGCCGCGCCTTGTGGCTGAGCAGCGGCCCGCGGGCGTCGATCACCGCCTGGGCGGTGAGCTCGCTGCCGTCCTCCAGGGTGACCTTGTGCTCGGTCACCTCGCCGACTGCGACCCCGGTGCGCAACAGGCACCCGGGCGCCGCCGCGAGCACCGCCGTCACATGCGCGTGCAGCTGCGGGGAGCTGATGGTGGCGTACGAGAGCTCCAGCTCGCGCTGGCGGTTGTTGAACTCGACCCGGTAGCCGGGCCAGCGGTGCTCGATGAGCGGCTCGATGGTCGCCCGGCACGCCTCGGGCACGTCGCTGTCGTGGAAGGACCAGGTGTGGTTGCCGCCGAGCCGCTCCTCCCGCTCGAGCAGCGCGATCGTCGTCCCCGGTCGCCGCGCCAGCAGCAGCAAGGCGATGAGCGCGTTCTGCAGGCCACCGCCGACGAGGATGTAGTCATACATGCGCCCACCCTAGCAGACCGCAGCGGCCGGCGCAGCAAATCCCCCGGGTTCACGCGCGGCTGGCTTGACCGGCTGCCGCGCCAGAGCGATGCTCCGCGCACCCCAAGGCCAAAATCCGTAGGAGGTGCCGATGGCCCGCCGCTTGCCCCTGTCCGTCCCCAGAGCCCGTCGTCTGTCCCGTCCCCTCGTCGCGGTGGCCGTGCTCGGGCTGGCTGGCCTGGGGCTTGTCGGCGCCTGCAGCCATGGCGACTCGGCCGAGCCGGATCTCGGGACCCCGGATCTGGCGACGCCCGACCCCGGCCGGCCGGACATGGCGACGCCGCTTGGGCCCGATGAGATCCCGCTCAAGGTCGAAAAGCGCTGCCCCGGCGATCCCGACTGCGCCGACAGCGGGGACGACGTGCTGTACGCCGGGGTGGCGGTGGTCAACGCCACGCCCGAGGTCGAAAAGTTCACCGACAAAAACGGCAACGGCCTGTGGGACGACGGCGAGCCCTACGACGACGTGAACAAGAACGGCAAGTTCGACGCCTACTGGATGGCCGGCTACGGCACCGGGCGGCTCGCCTACGGGGTCAACCCGGGCGACGGGGTGTGGGCGCGGGCGCTGGCGCTCAAGCAGAACCAGACCACCGTGGTGCTGGTCGCGGTCGACTCGCTGGGCCTGTTTGCCGACGAGACGACCGAGGTCGAAAAGCTCCTCGACAAGCGGCTGGGCATCGACCTTCTGATGATCCACGCCACCCACGTCCACGAGTCGGCGGATCTGGTCGGCGGCTGGGGTCCGGATAACTTCACCAACGGCGTCAACCCCTACTACCAGGATCAGATGCGCCACCATATCGCCAGCGCGGTGACGCAGGCGATGGCGGGCCTCAAGCCGGCGCGCGTGTCGATGAGCGCGATCGCGGTGCAGGACGCCGACAAGGACATGAAGCGCTACGTCAGCGACGCGCGCGACCCGGTGGTCATCGACAACACCCTGCACACGCTGCAGTTTAGCGACATCAGCGACGAGAAAAATCCCAAGGTGATCACCACCCTGGTGAACTGGGCCCACCACCCCGAGAGCGAGGGCTCGCAGAACCACCTCATCTCATCGGACTGGGTGCACTTCATGCGCACCGAGCTGGAGAGCAAGGGGTCAGGGCCGGTGGTGTACGTCTCGGGCGCGCTCGGCGGCCAGATCGGGCCCGGGCGGGTCGAGGCGATGGACGACATGGGCAACGTCTACAAGAGCAACGGCCTGCCCAAGGCGATGGCGATCGGCAAGTCGGTGAGCAAGTTCGCCCTCAACGCGCTCGCCGATCCGCAGGCGGTGACGGTCAAGGGCAAGGCGGCGCGCCTTGCCTTCCGCACCTCGGTGTTCCCGGCCCGCGTCGACAACCTGGTCTACCACCTGGCCTCGCAGGTCGGCATCTACAAGCGGTCTTTGTGCTGCTACGACACGAGCAAGCCGGTCAGCGAGGACAACACCCCCAGCATCCTCACCAAGACCGCCTACCTGACGCTCGGCCCGGCGGCGATCATCACAAACCCCGGCGAGCTTTTGCCCGAGCTGTTCATCGGCGGCTACGGCGGCGAGTACGCGGGCCTGTACAAGTTCATCGACACCACCAAGCCCAACGCGCCCGATCCCAGCCGAGCCCCGAAGCCGCCGTACCTCAAGGACATCATGGATGGCGCGCCCGCCCACCGCATGACGTTTGGCCTGACCTTTGACTTTGTCGGCTACATCGTCCCGCCGTACAACTGGGTGCTGAGCGACAAGAGTCCCTACTTCATGGAGGCCGCCGGCGACCACTACGAGGAGACCAACTCCATCGGGCCGCTGGCGGTGCCGCAGATCGTCGGCACCATGCGGCAGCTCATCCTCGACGGGCGCCCCAACGTCGCCCGCTAGCCGCTGACCGACAGAGCGCCGGAGCCAGACCCCCCCTTGCCTGCCCAGACCCCTGCCCCGCCGGCCGCCGCCTCGCCGCGCGCCGTCCTTGGCGAAGCGCTGCTCGCCTTCGTCGTCGTCACCGCGGCGGTGTCGGGACTTTACCGGCTGCGCTCGGTGGGGTTTATCGATCGCAACCTGGCGGTGGTGGCGGCGGTGCTGTTCCTGTATGTGCCGGCGATGGTGCTGTGGCGGCGGCGGCTCGATCTGGATCAGTACGGGCTGCGCCTGGCGCCGCTGCGTCGCGGGCTGCTTTTGTGGCTGCTGACGGCGGTGGTGGTGCTGCCGCTGTTCTCCGGCGGGTACTACCTGTACATGCGCAAGCTGTGCCCGCACCTGCCGCGGGCGCTGGTGTGGTGTCCGCCGCCGCTGCCGCTCACCCTGCGCCTGCCGCCGCAGCCGCTGCTCACCCTGGTGTCGCAGCTCATCGTCGTCGCCCTGCCCGAGGAGTTCTTCTTCCGCGGCTTTGTCCAGGGGCGGCTGCGCGAGATCTGCTCGGGGCCGGCGGCGCTGCTGGGCACCGCGGCGCTGTTCGCGCTCGGGCACTTCCTGGTCACCTTCGAGCCGGCGGCGCTGGCGGTGTTCTTCCCCGGGCTCTTGTTCGGACTCATGCGAGCGGCGACCGGCTCGGTCCTCGCCGGGACGCTGTTTCACGCCACCTGCAACCTGCTCATCGACGTGCTCCACCGCAGCATCGGATGAACCGACCACTGCGACGAAAATCCGCGCAGGATGCGGCGTTGACAGCGCTCCCACATCCTGACTAAGTTCCGCCCATTAGTTAGCGGGAACTTGGGGCGGCTCCGGTGGAGTCCGCTATGTGCTCGTGAAGCACTGCACGAAAAAGGGAGCACCCAGTGATGTCAACGACCGTTCTTCCGAGGTCCTTTGCGCGGCTCGCCGGGGGCGCTGCGCAGGCTCTGTTGCTAGTGACCGGAGGCCGCGCGCGGCGCCGGGCCTGTCTGCTCATGCTGCTGTGCGCCCTTGGCTGGGTGGGCGGCTGCAAGACCGACAAGCCGATAAACCCCGACCTGGCGATGAGCGGCGGCGAGGACCTGTCGAGCCTGTTCACCTGCGAGTCGACCAAGTGCGAAAACCCCGACGCCAAGTGCTGCAACGGCGAGCCCTGCGTCGACGTCACCGCCAACACCCAGAACTGCGGCCAGTGCGGCAAGGTCTGCCGCACCCGCGAGCTGTGCCAGAACGGCAGCTGCACCTGCAACGGCGGCGGCCACAAGGGCCCGTGCGCCTCGGCCGAGACCTGCTGCGGCGACGGCTGCCACGACACCCAGGCCGACGTGAAGAACTGCGGCGGCTGCGGTCTGCCGTGCAAGATGGGCGAGACCTGCCAGACCGGCAAGTGCAGCTGCAGCGGCACCGGCATGGCCTGTCGCGGCAGCCAGACCTGCTGCGGCACTGGCTGCGCCGATCTGCAGACCGACGTCAACAACTGCGGCACCTGCGGCAAGAAGTGCGCCGCCGGCAAGGCCTGCGTGAGCGGGGTATGCGACGGCGAGTGCGTGATGTGCGGCACCGGCGAGACTTGCTGTGACGGCATCTGCGCCAACCTCCTCAACGACCCCAACAACTGCAAGACCTGCGGCCACAAGTGCGGGGTAGTGCTGGGGATTCCGCTGCCGTGCCTGTTTGGCATCTGCGCCTTCGCGATGCCCGACGGCGGCACCGACATGAGCCTGCCGCACGACTGAGCGACCGCCCACCCCGAGGCCTGCGATGAGCATTCTTCTACACGTCAACATCGATCACGTAGCGACCGTGCGCATGGCGCGCGGCACCAGCTACCCGGATCCGGTCTGGGCCGCCTCGCTGTGCGAGCTGGCGGGGGCCGACGGCATCACCGTGCACCTGCGCGAGGATCGCCGCCACATCCAGGACCGCGACGTCGAGCTCTTGCGGCAGACGGTGCGCGGCACGCTGAACCTGGAGATGGCGGCGACGCCGGCGATGGTCCAAAAAGCGCTGGCGATAAAGCCCGACGTGGTGACGCTGGTGCCCGAGAAGCGCGAGGAGCGGACCACCGAGGGCGGGCTGGAGCTGCTCGGCGAGGCGCAGGCGGCGGTGCGCAGCGCGATCGGCCAGCTCACCAAGGCCGGCATCCCGGTGAGCCTGTTCATCGCGCCGGACCCGGCGCAGCTGCGGGCGGCGGTGCAGCTGAAGGTGCCGCGGGTCGAGCTGCACACCGGCTCGTACTGCGAGGCGACGCTGCACCCCGGCACCGCGGTCGAGCGGGACCGCCTGTCGAGCGCCGAGCTGGAGCGCCTGGCGCAGGCCGCCGAAGAGGGAGTGAGCCTGGGCTTGCACGTGGCGGCGGGGCACGGGCTGGACTACAACAACGTCGCCAAGGTGGCGGCGATCCCGGGGGTGGAGGAGCTCAACATCGGGCACGCGCTGGTGGCGCGGGCGGTGTTCGTGGGGCTGGATCGGGCGGTGCGCGACATGCTGGCGATTTTGCACGCAGCCTCCTGAAAGTCGGCACGCGCGCAGCCTCCCGATAATTGGCGCGCGCAACCTCCCGATAATCGGCGCGCACAGCCTCTTGAAGTCGGCGGGCGCGCAGCCTGCCGAAAGTCAGCGCGCGCGGCAACGCAAAAGTCGGCGGACGCGCGGCTGATGTACTCTGCGGGGCATGGCGACTGATGACTTGCAGAGCGAAGGCGAGCTGGCGGCGCAGGTCGCCGAGCTGCTGGTAGATTCCTTCTTGGCGCAGCGGCTGGACCGGCTGCTCTTGCCCGAGCGGCACGGGCCGCTGGTGCTGCTCTTGCTGGGCAGTCTGCTGCGCGGGGACCCTGACCGCCAGCGGGCGCTGCTGCAGTCGGGGCTCGCGCAGGCGCTGGGCTGGCTGAACACCCAGCCGCAGCTCGGCGCGGCGCTGCCGCCGGCGGTGGCAGCGCTCATGCGCGACCTGCTGCGGCGCCCGTACGTCCCGGATCGGGCCCTCTTGCTGGGCCTCTTGTCGACGCCCCCGCTGCGGCGGCTGACCCGCGAGCTCATGGTCGGCACGCTCCTTGACTACGGCCGCAAGCTGCGGCTGGCGACGGCAGAGCCGGCAGCGGGGGCGCCCAAGGGCGGGCTCCTCGGGCGGCTGGCCAGCGAGGCGGTGCGCAAGGGCGGCGCCGCGGCGCAGGCGATCGCGCCGGGGATGACGGGGCTGCTCACCGATGAGCTCGAGCGCCAGATGCAGCGCCGGGCGACGGAGTTTGCCGAAGGGGCGGTGGATGATCTTTTGCAGCGCGCGGTGAGCACGCTCACCGACCCGCAGCGAGCCGGCGAGCAGCTGGCGCTCAAGCTGGCGCTGTTCGACTACGTGCTGACCCTGCGCGGGGCGGAGGTCGCGCGCGAGCTGGAGAAGCTGGAGCCGCTGGCGCTCGCGGAGCTCGTGCGGGCGGCGCTGCTGCGCTGGCTGGACTCGCGGTCGGCCGAGGGCGAGCTGATCGCGCTGCTGGAGAAGCTGCGCGCGGCGCTGCTGGAGCAGGGCTGGGCGGGGACGCTGCGCGAGCTGCTGGAGGCCGGCGGGGCGCTTGCGCCGGTGCGCGCGGCGCTGCGCTCGCTGTTTGCCCAGGTGACGGCGCCCGTGCTGGCAAGCGGCGAGCTGGGACGCCTGCTGGCGGCCAAGCCAGGGTAACCTGGCGGGCGGGCGAGCAGCCGGTGCGACGGCTTGCATTGTCCGCGCATATCGACGATGTTTGGCCACGGAACCTTTGATTGATGAGCGACGCTGACCCTGCTCCTTTGAACCCTCCCTCGGACCCTCTCGCTGCGTCGGCTGCACCGGCGACCAGCTCGCTGCCCGATGCGCCGCGGCCGCTGCCGGGCTGGCTGCGGCCGCGCTGGGCGGGGCTCTTGCTCCTGGCGCTGGGCCTGGTCGTGCTGGTGCCGCGCCTGGGCGGGTTCGGGCTGTGGGACCCGTATGAGGTCCGCCTGCTGGAGGGCGCCAGCGAGCCGATCCCGCTCCAGCAGCTGTGGCAGCCGGTGGGCGCCTTCAAGCCGCGGCTGCCGCTGCTGCCGCTTTTGTGGGGCACCAAGCTCTTTGGCGTGACCGAGCTTGGCGGACGGGCGCCGATGGTGGCGCTCGGGCTGCTGACGCTGTTGGCGATGCTCGGGCTCGGGCGGGCGCTGCGGCGCGAGCGGGCGGCGGTGCTGGGCGGCTTCGCGCTGTTGACGATGCCGGCGTTCTTCCTGTCGGCGCGCCAGGTGAGCCTGACGCTGATTCCGGTGCTGGCGCAGATCCTGGCGGTGACCGGCGGGACGCTGCTGTGCTGGCCGCGCCGCGAGCGCTTCGTGGCGTCGGCGGCGCTCGGGGCGGTGGTGCTGGCGGCGGGCCTGGGGCTTGGGCTGTTGTCGTGCGGCGGGCTGCTCGGGCTGGTGGCGCCGCTTTCGGCGGTCGCCTTGACGCTGACGCTGTGCCAGGGGCCGGTCGCGGGGCAGCTTGTGGCCAGCGGGCTGCTCGGCCTTGCGCTGATCATGCCGACGCGGTTTGTGCTGACGCTGGTGCACGCGGAGAATCAGCTGGGCCGCACCCTGGGAGTTGCGCTGCTGGCGCTCGGCATCGGCGCCGCGGTGCTGACGCGCGGCCGGCGCGGGCTGTGGCTGACCGCGGCGGTGTTTGGCGCAGGCCTCTTGCCGGCGCTGCCCGAGCTCAAGAGCGGCTACTCGCCGTGGCTGGCAGGGCTGGCCCACTGGCCGCCGAGCCGCGAGGTGCAGGTGGACTCGCTGCTCAAGCCGCTCGGCTTCCAGCTGCTGCCGTGGTCGGCGCTGCTGCCGCTGGCGCTGGCGTCGGTGTTCTCCAGCTTGCGCGGGGACGCGGGTCCGGACGAGCGAGCCGACGGAGCGACTGCCGCCGCCGGCGAACCCGACGGACGCGCGGCCTATGCCGAGCTGCTGCCGGTGGCGTGGTTTGCCGCGAGCTACCTGCTCGGCAGCCTGCACGGAGCGCTGGTCGTCGAGCCGGCGTTTCCGGCGCTCGGCGCGCTGGCGCTGCTCACCGGGCTGTACCTCGATCGGCTGCTCAGCGAGCCGAGCTCGCCGGCGGCGCCCGAGAAGATCGCCGCCGGGCTGTGCGCCGCGCTGCTGCTCATCATCCTCGGCAGAGATCTGTTCTTCGCGCCCGAGCTTTTGCTAAGCGGCCAGCTCACCGAGACGCTGCGCTGGCCAGCGCCGCTGTCGTGGGTCGGTCAGCTGCTCAGCTCGGTCGGCGTCGGCGTCGGCGTGGTGTTCGGGCTGGCGGTGTGGCTGGCGGGGTCGCGGCGGTGGCTGCTGGGGGCGGCGCTGGGCCTGGCGCTGGGCCTTACGCTGGTGACGATCCACGGGCTCATCCCGGCGGTGTCGCACCATGTCTCGTACCGCGGCATCTACACCAAGTATCAGAAGCTCGGCGGCGGCGCGCTGGGCATGTACGGGGTGCAGCAGTCGGGCAGCAAGATCTACGGCCAGAACGGCCAGCAGCTGACCTCACTCAACGAGGTGCTGAACTTCCTCGACCGCGGCACCAAGGGCGACAAGCGGGCGTTCGTCATCGTCGGCTCGGGCGAGCTGGCGGCGCTCGACCTGACGGCGCGCGAGCGCAAGCAGCTGTACTACGTCGTCGACGACTCGAACAGCCAGTTCCTGCTCCTGTCCAACCGGCTCGCCGATGGCGAGAAGGACCTCAACCCGCTGCGCCGCTTCATCGCCGAGACGCCGCCGCCGATCGCCCACCCGCTGAGCGCCACCTTCGACGATCGCATCGAGCTCATCGGCTACGACGCGCCCGCCGAGGTCAGCCGCGGCGACGACATCGTCATCCGCCTCTACTACAAGGTGCTGACGCCGCTGGCCGGCTCGTACAAGGTGTTCCTCCACTTTGACGGCATGGGCGCGCGGTTTAACGGCGACCACCTGCCCATGGACGGCCGCTTTCCGACCAGCTACTGGGCCAAAGGCCACTACATCACCGACGAGCACCGCGTGCCGACCAGCCGCTTGAACCAGGCCGCAGGTTATTATCAGATCTTCACCGGCCTGTGGCCGGGCGGCGATGGCGCGCGGCTCAAGGTCACCGCCGGCGCCCACGAGCCCGATCACCGAGTGCGCCTGGGAATCATCAAGGTGAAGTGAGATGGAGCTTCGGCCTGTCGCAGACGTCGAGCTAAAGGAAGTCTTAGGACCGATCAACCGCGCCGCCTCCGGCCGCACCGCCCCGGGCATGCTGCCGCTGGTCCACACCGCGGCGCAGCTGCGCGAGCGGGCGGCGCTGGGGGTCTTGGATCTGAAGCTGTCGCGGGCGCTCTTGCTCGGCGGCGGCATTGCCGGGGCCTGCCTGGTCGAGCGGGTGGGCGAGCTCGGGCACCTGGATGTGCTCGGGGTGGACCCGCTGGCGCAGCAGCGCGGCGCCGGCCGGGCGCTGTGCGAAGAGGTGGTGGCGGCGGCGGCGGCAGCGGGGGTGCGGCGGCTGACCGCCTTCTGCTCGGACTTTGATGCGCAGCTGCTGCCCATCTTGCAGGCGGTGGGCTTTGCCCGGCTGCGCGAGGTGGCGCGCTACACGCTGGCCCCGAGCGGCCCGCTCCAGGGCCTGGTCCCGGCCGAGCTGGAGACGGGAACCTACGATCCGAAGAGCGCCCAGACCGTGGCGCAGGCGGTGCCGCTGGCCGAGGCGCTGGCCTTCCTTGCCACCGTGCAGCCCCCCGAGCCGCCGTTCGGCCAGCAGACCGAGGTGCTGCGCCGGCTGTCGCCCAAGCTGACCGCGGTCGTGCTGCACACGCCGGCGGGAGTCGTCGCCGCCGCGGTCGCCGATCGCGAGCGACGGCAGCTCCTGGCGGTGGGCGGGAACGGCGAGCACGCGGCGGCGCCGCTGGTGGCGCTTTTGGCGGCGCGCTATGGCATCCTCGCTATCGATGCCCTGCCGGTGGACGATCCAGCGACCGCCGCGGTGAGCGCGGCGGGCTTGCAGCGGGCGAGCCTGCGGGTGGAGTTCCAAAAGACGCTATAGGTCGCTTACGACCCGGAGGACCGCGACCGTGCTGCTCATCGGATTTCTCATCTCGCTCTACATCGCCTACGGCGCCGAGCAGCGGGGGGCGCTGACCACGGCCGGGGCGGCGTGGGCGGTCGTCGTCGGGACCCTCATCTTTGGCCTGGGCGGCGGGGTGCCGGGGCTCGGGCTTATCGCGTTCTTTCTGACCTCGACCGCGCTGTCGCGCTACCGCAAGGCGGACAAGAGCGAGCTGACCGCCGGGATCGTCGCCAAGGGCGACTGCCGCGACGCCACCCAGGTGCTCGCCAACGGCGGCCCGGCGGCGGTGTTCTGCCTGCTGTACGCGGCGAGCAATAGCAGCCTGTTCTACGTCGGCGCGCTGGCCTCGCTGGCCGCCGCCACCGCCGACACCTGGGCGACCGAGATCGGGCTCCTGTCGCCGCTGCGGCCGCGCCATGTGCTGACCTGGCAGGAGGTGCCGCCGGGGACCTCGGGCGCGGTGACCGCGGCCGGGCTGGTCGGGACGATCGCCGGGGCGCTGTTCATCGCCGTGCTCTCGCTCGGCGAGCCCGAGCACGGGACGGTGCTGCGAGCGCTGTTCATCACCCTGGGCGGGATCGCCGGGGGTCTGATGGACTCAATCCTCGGGGCGACGGTGCAAGAGCAGCGCAGCTGCCTGCACTGCGGCGCCCCGACCGAGCAGCTGCGCCACCCCTGCGGCGGGCAGACCGTGTGCACGGCGGGCATTCCCGGCCTGGACAACGACCTGGTCAACGCGCTGGCCACCGCGCTCGGCGGCGTGCTGGCGGCGCTCGCCTGGTGGATCACCGGCATGCGCTAGCCGCATGATTCAGAGCCTGCTGCGGGCCCCGAGCAGCTCGTCGTCCGTCTTCACGGCCCCGAGGCCGCTGCGGGCGGGCGCCACGCTGCCCGGGGGCTCCTCGCGACGGTTCTGAATCATGCTCTAGCCGCCGGCCGCCGGCTGGCTACTCTCTGCAGTGCAGGGACTGCTCGGTCAGAAACGCCAGCACCTCTGCGAGCTTGCCGCGGCGCAGAGCGTCCCACTCGCCTGCATGGTCGGCCGTGGGCAGGCCGTCAAAGCGCAGCGGGTGGCCGCAGGCCTGCAAGGCGTCGCGCGCCGACCGCGCCAGCGCCGCCAGCGGGTTGCGCTCGCCGAGCACGTAGTAGATCGGGACCGGGCAGCGGGCGCACGCCCCCGGCTGGCGCGAGGGCATCCCGCCGCCGAGCAGCGCCACCGCGGCAAAACGCGACGGCAGCTGCGCCATGACATCGGTGAGGTAGGAAGCCCCGCCCGACCAGGCGAGCAGATAGACCCGCTGCGGATCGATCGCCCAGCTCGGCTCGCCCGACGGCTCGCGCGCCTCCAGCAGGGCGTCCACCTGCGCGGCGATAAAGCTCGGCGCGCCGCCCCACTGCCAGAAGCTCTGGCGATCACAGCCGAGCTGCTGCGGACAGGCGAGCGCCAGCACCGCCAGCCCGCGCCGCTCCGCCTCGCCCTGCAGCAGCTCGACAAGCTGGGCGGGGGTGCCGCGGTCCCCGTGCAGCGCCACCACCAGCGGCCGCAGGCGCCCCGGCGGGCCCGCCGGCAGGCGCAGCACACACCCGGGACACGGCAGGTTGCGCCGGAGCCCGACCACCGGCCGCGACTGCGCACGGGCGGTGGTCGTCGCCAGAAACGCGCTGATGACAAGCCCGAGGGCCAGGGCAGGTACCAGGCGAGGACCGCGCATGCGGCGATTATCGCATCCCCAGGCGACCGGGTTCGCTGGGTCCTCGACGAAAATTCTTGGAATTGATCAGAGCGTTCTAGAGGCGGGTCGAGCCGTCGATCGAGAAGGGCTTCTTGACCGCGGGCTTGCTTGGCGCGGGCGGCCGCTGCGCGGTCTCGAGCAGGAGCTTGTTGAAGTGACCAGCCAGCGCCGGCAGGGTGTGCGGCTCCAGGGCGACGTACTGCAGCAGCCGGCGCTCGCTCTCGCCGCCCAGCTTGAGCAGGCCTTCGCCGGCGCGCTGCAGCGCCGCCGCGTCGCTGGCGAACATGGGATCGCCGCGATACACGAGCAGCGTCTGGCGCAGCGACGGCAGCGCCTCTCTGCCGCCGAGCTGGACCAGGGCGGCGACGATGTCCTTGAGCGCCGCGGCCGGCGTGCTGGGGTCGCCCAGGCGCTGCGCCAGCACCGGCACCGCCGCAGTCGCGCCGGTTGCCCCAGCGGCGCGCGCCAGGGTGTCCAGGCCACGCGGCCGGCGATCCTCCAGGAAGTCGTAGCTCTGGTTCAGCGCCGCTACCAGCAGATCGGCGACCTCGGGCTCCTTGCGCTGCACCAGCACGTCGCCAGCGCCGCGCGCCAGCTGGTGCGGCAGGCCCTCGGCGGTCACCACGCGGATAAGCTCGGCCGTCGCCTCCTTGCCGGGCACGCCGCCGAGCGCCTGCACCGCGAAGCTCTTGACCGACAGGAAGCTCGAGTCGCGGTCGAAGATGATCCCGTGCAGCACGTCCAGCACCGGCGCCGGCTTGGCCGCGGCGGTGGCCGGCGGCGCGAAGCCCTGGACGTCGAAGGTCGCGCCGAGCACCTGCTGACCTGGCTTTAGCTGCAGCCGCTGCGACAGCAGCTTGGCGCCGCTGTGGCGAGCCAGCGCCCCGAGCTCGCCGTCCTGCGCCGCGTACAGCACCGCCTGATCATTCATCTCCGAGGCCATCAGGTTCTGCCGCGGCTGCGCGTAGGCCCACTTCACGGCGCCGGTATCGGTGTTGACGCCGAAGAAGAAGCGGTAGCTGTGCAGCACGGCCTCGCTGTCGCGGAAGCGCAGCTTGCCGCCCTCGCTGTCGGTGTCCCACAAGAGGCGGTTGCGGTCGAAGGCCGAGAAATCGGTCTGCTCGGCGCGGTAGCCGTCCCAGTTCAGGAATACCCGCACCCGCTCGCCGAGGTTGGGCGCAAGGTAGGCGATCTCCTTGCGCTCGCCGCGCACGCTGCGCTCATCGAGCAGCGCCACGCCGGCGCTGCCGACGCCGTAGAAGAAGCCGCTGGCGCCGGGCCGGACAAAGCCGATCTGCTCGTCCTTCTGGCGGATGCGGGTAAGCTCAGCGCCGCTGCGGGCGTCCAGCACGACCACGTCCTGGTAGCTGTAGGGCAGCGCCAACAGCCCCCCACTCGCCGCCGGCGCGCCCACCGAGCCCTGCGCCGGCAGCCGCCACAGCCGCTGGCCGCCGAGCGACAGCGCCGTGACCCAGCTGTGGTTCTGCCCGGCGACCTTGGCCCGGGTGACGTAGTAGACCTGGCTCTGATCGGCGGTCAGGCCGGCGAGCGTCTCGCCTGGCTCCAGCGCCACCCGGGCGCGCAGAGCGCCGCTCTGGGCGTCGCGCAGCACGAGCTCGCCGGCGCCCTCGCGGTGAAAGATCGCCCCCTGGGCGACCGCGAAACGCGAGCGCACATCGGCCGGCACCGCGAAGACCTGCTTGCCCTCGGTCAGGTCGTAGCCGATAAGGGTCCGCTCGACGTCGGCCGGCGGCGCCGCCTCCTTGGGACCGCGCCGCTCGGGACCGGCGAACACGTAGACCATCGCGTGGCCGCTGCCGTTCATCGGCGCCTGGACCGGCGGCGCCTGCTGCAGCCGCGCCAGCGTCGGCTTGAGCGTCTGCAGGTCGTTGTCCTGGGTGTGGATCGAAAACGGCGCCTCGGCGCAGCCGACGGCCAGCAGGGTCCCGGTGCCGAGCAGCAGCGTCCGCCGGCGCACGCGCGGGGAGAAGGTGGCGGGGGAAACGCTCCGGGTCGTCATTTGGCCGTCCTCTGCTCGATGATTTTGCTCGCCTCGACGCGCGACAGGCGGGCCTTGTCGGCCTTGTCCTTGCCGGTCTCCTTCAGGTAGTCGCTCAGGATGTCAATCGGCTGGCTGCCGGGCAGCTTGCCCAGGGTCTTTACCACCTCCAGCCGCAGCGGGTCCGGCCCGAAGTCGGCGCGCAAGAGCAGAAGGCCCAGGGTCTCGGTGATGAAGCTGTCGGGGACGTTGCCGATCATCTCGCTGAGCGCCCGCGCGGTGTCCGCGCCGCCGATCTTGCCAAGCGCCGCCGGGGCCGCCGAGTCCTTGCGCAGAAGGAGCTTGATGAGCGCCGGCTCGGCGCTGCGCTCGCGCCGCTCACCGAGCGCCTCGGCGGCCACGGCGCGGACCTCGGCGCTGCTGTCGGACAGCGCCGCGATGAGCAGCGGCACCACCTGCGGCGCGACCGCCGCGACGGTCGGCGTGGCCGGAGCGGTGGTCATGCGGGCAATCTTCTGCGGCGGCTTGCCCGGCGCGGTCGCCGGCGCCGCGGCGGGGGCGACGCTCAGCGCCGCCAGTGCCTGCACGGCGCGCTTGCGCAGCTCGGCGCTGCGGTGGTGCGCATACAGGGTCAGGATCTGCAGGATCTCGGCGGTGCGAGCGGGGGTGGCATCGGCCGGGAGCTTGTAGGCGGCCAGCGCATCGAGCGCCGCCGCCGCGACCTTGGGCGTCACCCCGAGCGTCAGCGCATCGAGCAGCGCGTCGGCAGCCGCCGGCGTCTGCAGCGCCGCCAGCTTGCGCGCCGCCGCCGCCGCCACCGTCTCGTTGCTGCCACGCAGCTCGCTGATAAGGGGCAGCTCGGCCCCGGGCAGCGGTGCCGACGCCGCTTCCGCTACCGCCTTGGCCTTGTCGCCCTTACTGCCCGCCGCCTTGAGCCTGGCCTCCGCCGGCTTGGCCGCGGCCGGCAGCGCCGCCCGTCCGGCCGCCGGCTCGGCGGTGTCTTCGGCCCCGGCGAGCCCGGGCCCGCCCAGCGAGACCCCGACCAGCGAAACAAAGAGCGCGCCTCCTAGCCACCGCCGCCGCGCCCCTCGCCCTGCGACGCGACCGGCGACCCCACCTGCGAGGTCGACCACCGGCGACTGCGAGGCGGAAGCCGCTGCGATCTCGTCCCCCGCCCCGTGCCGACCGCTTGCCGACGCTGCGGACCTGTTCGCCCCACGCGCTCTCTGTTTCATTGCCTCATTCCTTTTTCTTCGTATCTTCCTCGGTGAAGTCGACCTTGCCGGAGTACTTCGGGGCCTCGCCGCGCAGGATGAGCTCGCCCTTGGCCAGGATCGATCCGCGGCGCTCGATGGCGAACATGTACTTCTTGTTCATCTCGATGTCTTCCTGGTCAAGCTCGACCGAGTTGAACAGCACCCGCTCGCCCTTTTTGCCCATGAAGGCCTCCCAGGAGCCCTTCTTGACCTTGTTCGGCATGCCGTTGGTGATGTCGTAGATCGCAAAGTTGACCTGGTAGTCGTCGACGGGCTGCGCGAAGAACGCCGCGTAGTAGACCTGCAGCTTCTTGGTCTTCTTATCGTAAGTGAGCGAAGTTTTGTTGTTTTTTTTGACTCGCGAAACAAACTCGCCAACCGAGCTCCAGCGCGTCGGAAACGACGAATCGCTGATGAACAGCTGGCCCTTTAAGATGTCCTCCGGCGCCGAGCCCTTGGCGTGCGCCGGCTGAGGCGAAAGACCGGGCAGCGACCCCAGGCCCACGCCTGCACTCAGGGCGAGGCAGGCAACCAGCGCCACCGTGGTGCGCCGTCCGCCCAAGCCGGACCGCGAGCCCCGACCCGCCAAGCCCAGCTGCTCCCCCCTGCGACCCAGGACCTGCGCATCCATTTCACGATCAGCTTGCCGATGAGCGGACCTACCCATGAGACTCTCTCCTTTGTGAGTTTCAGGCCTGAGATTCATTGTCGTAGAGCGTGTCATAAACCGTCGTCAGGCAATGTCCAGGATAAGAGCCGAGCGTACCCGAGGTCGCGGGCCAGTTTCAATGCTGGTCTCAGGTGTCCGCGCCGACGAGAATTTCCCCGGATGGCGCGAGCTTGGGCGGGCTTTGGCGAGGTGGGCGAGGCCGGACGGGCTAGGCGCGGGACGGGGAGGCGGCGACCGGGCGGGCGGGGCGCAGCCGCTGTAGCAGCCACGGCAGCAAGAGCAGCGCCACCACCGCCAGCTGGGCGCCGACTCCCTGCCACGAGGCGTAAAGCCCCAGCGAGGGGAATCCACTCAGCGGCTCGCCGCCGAGCAGCAGCGGCGACAGGCGCAGGTAGCCGCCCTCCTGAAACGAGTGGATGCCGTGCCCGGTCAGCGACAGCGCCAGCAGCGCCAGGAAGGCGCTGGAGACCAGCATCACCGGCCGCGGGTTGAGCTTCTGGCCGATCCGCCCGACGACCAGGACCACCGCGACCATGATCAGGGTGCCGGTGGCAGCGCCGGCGGCGACCAGGTGCAGCGACTGCGGGCCGGCGTCGAGGATGAGCGCGCGGAAGAACAGCACCGTCTCGAACGCCTCGCGGTAGGCGGCGAAGAACGACAGCCCGAGCAGCGCCAGCGCCTGGCCGGTCTTGGCGGTGCCGGCGGCCTCGACGCGGCGGCGGAGGAAGCCGAGCCAGTGGCGGGCCTCCTTGGCGCCGACGATCCAGTGGGTCATGGTGATGAGGATGGCGGCGGCCAGCAGCGTCGTCACCGCCTCGGCGAGCTCGCGCTGGGCGCCGCTGACCAGCGCCCCGACGGCGAGGAAGGTGACGATGCCGGCCGGCACGGCGAGCAGCCAGCCGAGGTGGACGATGCGCGCCAGCTGCCCCTGGCCGCTCTTGCGCAAAAACGCAAGCAGGGCGGCGATGAGCAGCGCAACCTCCAGCCCCTCGCGCAGGGCGATGATCAGCGCGGCGACGAACGCCGCCACCGGGCTGGTCGCCTTGCCCTGGCCCTGCTCGGCGAGGGTGAGCAGCGCGGTGGCGGCCTGGACCCGGCGCTCCAGCTCGGGGCGGTTGAGGGTGCCGGCAGCGCCCGGCTCGGTGAGCTGGCGCAGCGCCATGAACGCGCCCTCGATGCGCGGCAAAAGCTCGGGCATCTGGGTGCGCAGCCCGGCCTCGTGCGGCTCGATGCCCTCCAGGTAGGCGGCGATCGCCAGCCGGTGCGCGGCGGCGGCGTCGCCGGCGGCGGCGGCGGCGATCACCTGCGACAAGAGGGCGCGGGCCTGGGCGAAGCGCTCCTTGCCGCCGTCCCCCTCGGCGGCAAACGGCGCGCTGGCGCGCAGGTAGTCGAGCGCCGACTGCTGCGCCGCGGTGGACAGGCCGGCGCCCGCGAGCTCGGCGAGCAGCTCGTTGTCCGAGCGCTCGGCGAGCAGCTCGGGGCTGGCGAGGCGCCTTACCGCGGGGCTGTCAGGCGGCGGCGCCGCGGCGCCGGGGACGCCATGGCGCAGGGCGACGACGTAAAACGCCAGGTTCCAGCGCTCGTGGGCGGGCAGCGCGTCGAAGCTCGCCATCGGCGTGCCCGGCACGCCGAAGGTCAGGGTGTGGAAGGCCAGCGATGGCGCGACCTCGCCCATGCGGGTGCCGTCGTGGAACGACACCGGCGGCGGCTTGAGCGCGGCGGCAGCGGGTCCATCGCCGCGGCCGGTCAGCCCGTGGCAGCTGCTGCAGATGATCTTGAACTGCTCGGCGGCGCGCCCGGCCGAGACCGGCCCCGCCGGGACCATGCGCAGCGCGAAGGAGTCCTTGAGCGTCTGGCGCACCGCCCGGCAGCGCTGCTGCACCTCGCCGGCCGGCGCCTTGGCGGCGACCGCGGCGCCCACTGCCTCCAGCTGCGCCGCCAGGGTCGCCTGCGCCGCGCCGCCGAGGGTGACCGCCAGCTTGCGCGCCTCGCCGATGAGGTTCTGCTGCTCGGCGTACTCGCTCTGCTCGACAATCTGGCCGTCGCGCACTGCCTGCGGGTAGTCGGCCGCCACATAGTCGACGAGCGCCGCCACCTGCTGGGTGCTGCGGGCGAGCTCCGCCCCCTGCCCGCGCGCCGGCGCGGCCCGCCCGAGCACGGCGACTACCCCGAAGGTGAGCAGCAGGGTGAGGGAGTGACAGCGCTGCCGGAAAAATTTGCAATTGAAAGTCATTTTCAATGTCCTCTGCCATGATGCAGTTCGTCGCCGCTCCTGTCAACGGCCGTGGTGCCGGCCGAGTGCAGACCCGCCGCGTCGGCGGCCTGGCGCAGCTCCCCCGCCGCGCGCCGCCAGGCGGCCGACCCCAAGCGCGAGCTGTCCGGTATCATCGGGGCAGCCGGCAGGCAGCGACCTGGCCGCCAAAGGAGCAAGCCCATGACCCCCGCGTCGGAACCGCCCCGCGCTGCGCCAGCCTCGCCTCTATCTTCCTCTGCTAGCTCGCCCGCCAGCGCGGCGGCGGGCGCCGGCGTCGGCAGCGTCGAACTTGGGGACGGCGCCATCCGGCTCACCTCGCTGCTCGGCAACTCGCAGCGGCTCGATGGCGGGGCGATGTTCGGCAACGCGCCGCGCGCCCTGTGGTCGCGGCTCTGCCCGCCCGATGAGCTCAACCGCATCACCCTCGCCTGCCGCGCCCTGCTCGTCGAGTTCGCCGACCGCCGGGTGCTGCTGGAGACCGGCATCGGCGCCTTCTTCCCGCCCAGCCTCAAGAGCCGCTACGGCGTGCAGGAGGACGAGCATGTGCTGCGCCGCTCGCTGGCCGCCGTCGGCCTGGGCGAGGAGGACATCACCGACGTCATCTTGTCGCACCTGCACTTCGACCACGCCGGCGGCCTGCTCGCTCCCTATCAAGAGGGGGCGCCGCTGCGGCTCCTATTCCCGCGCGCCCGCTACGTCGTCGGCGAGGTGGCGCTGCAGCGCGCCGAGCAGCCGCACCGCCGCGACCGCGCCTCGTTCATCCCCGAGCTGCCCGGCCTCCTGCGGGCGAGCGGCCGCCTGCTGGTGCTGCCCGCCGGGGCGACCGCCGATCCCCGCCTGCCCGGCCTGAAGTTCCACTACAGCGACGGCCACACGCCCGGGCTGCTGCTCACCGAGGTGGTCGGCCCGAGCCCCGACCGCACCGTCATCTTCGCCGGCGACCTGGTGCCCGGCACGCCCTGGGTCCACCTGCCCATGACCATGGGCTACGACCGCTTTCCCGAGCAGCTGATTGACGAGAAGGCGGCGCTGCTCGGCGAGCTGTGCCAGCGCGGGGGGTGGCTCTTTTACACCCACGACCCCGCGGTGGCGATGAGCCGCCTGCAGCGCCTGCCCGACAAGGCCGGCGACGGCGAGGGCCGCCTGGTCGCGGTGGCCCCAGTGGCCGAGCTGGTCCGCCAGCTCCTGTAGCGCCGCCGCGCCTCTTAGGCGCTGTAGGGCTTGGCGTCGGTCGACTTGCTGTCCACCGGCGTCCCCCAGCCGCGCAGCGTCGAGGTCACCGAGTCGCGCGTCGCCTCGGCGCCGAAGCCCCAGACGAGCAGCGCGAAGTAGTCTGACCACAGCTCGGCGCCGAAGGTGAGCTTTTTCAGGTACACCTCGTTGAAGCCGGTGCCGCCGAGCAGGATGAGCGCCGCGGCGTAGGTCGCCACCTCGAACCAGCGCAGGCGGTTCTTGGCGTCGCCGAGGTAGAACGGCAGCCACTCCAGGTGCGCCTCGGGCACCGGCTCGACCGCCGGCGGGTTGGCGGCGATCACGGTGCGCACCGCCTCGATGCTGTGCTGATCCGGCGCCGCCGCCACCACCTGCTGCAGCCGGGTCGACAGCTCGAGGATCGCGTGGTCGATCTCGCCGAGCAGCTGGCCCACTGCCTTCTCGTCGGGCCGCATGGTGTTCAGGCGCACCTGCAGCTCCGCAGTGCGGGCGACCCAGGTCGGCTGGTCGGCGAGCGGCAGGCTGACCTGCAGCTTCTCCAGGGCCAGCAGCTTGCCCTCGGCGCGCTCGTACTCCTCGATGCGGTCGGTGAGCTGCTGGGCGGCGTCGCGCAGCTCCTTGGGCGAGTCCTGGGCCGGGCTGTTGGCGGCCAGGTCGTCGATCGCCCCGCGCACCACCTGCACGTAGCGGATGTTGTCGGGCTTGCCGTACATGCGGTTCTTCAGGCGCGCCAGGTAAGCCAGCTGCTCGATCCAGCCCAGGCGTCCCTGGATCCACTTGCGCAGCAGGGCGTCGGTCTGATCCATCTTGGTGCGCGCCTCGTCCCAGCGCTCGCTCTGCAGGCTCATCTCGACGTCGACGAGCGCCGCCTCCAGGCGCGCCTTGAAGGGGTTGGGCACCGCCTTGTCGGCCCCGTCCTGCCCGTACTGCGGCAGGATGCCGACCGACATCGTGCGATCGCGCTGCAGGTAGGCGCGCACGTTGCCCACCCGCACCAGCACCTGATCGCGCGGCCGGCCGCGGATGCGATACGCCGACAGCCCGACTCCGGCGCCGACGCCCAGGCACAAGACCAGAAGCGGCAGCGGCCAGCCGTGGCGCACTGTGACCTTCAGCGGCAGCTTGATCTCGCCGCCCTTGAACGTAAACGGCAGGTCGCCGCTGTACTCGCCGGCCGGCACCCCGGCGAGGCTGATCTCCAGGGTGAAGGTGAGGGTGCGCGGCGTCGTCGTGGTGGGCGTGCCGGTCTGAAACACCTTGATCTGGTGGACCGGGATGGCGCGGGAGTGCTTCTCGAACAGAAGCTCCAGGGGCTGCCCGGACAGCTCGCTGACCTCGTCGGAGATGCGCAGCTGCAGGGTCCGCCGGACGGTCTCTTCACGCTCGGCCTGGATGGTGATCTGGTTGGGCCGCAGCTCGATGGTGGCCGGCGGGCCGGCGGCGGCCGCGCGCGGGGCTGCCAGCGCGATGAGCAGGGCAAAGGCGAAAAGGATGGCTCGCATGCGCACTTGCCAGAAATTTATCACGACGGTGTGAGCGCGGGGCCCTGATTATCCGCTAGCCGCGGCGCCCTTCCGCACCGCGCGGTCGCCGCTTTGGCCTGGCTAGCAGGCGCTGGCGCCCTCGGCGCCGTCTTCGCCGAGGCTGTCGGCGGCGCCCTCTTCGTCGGGAAGATAGGCGAACGTGCGCACCAGCCGCAGCACCTGCTCGCGCTGCAGGGGCGTCAGGTCGACGAACTGCAGGCCCATGCCCGGCTGGCGGCTGGTGTCGCCGTCGTCGCGCGGGGGGTTGATCCAGATGACCTGGGCCTCGACCTCCATCGGCGGGCCGCCCGGCGGCGAGAAGCGCAGGTTCAGCCGCGTCCCGGCGGGCTCCGGGGTGGGCGTGCGGACAAAGATGCCCATCGCGCTGATGTCCGAGATGTACGCAAACAGAAACGTGTCAGAGGCGCGATAGTCCACCGACCAGTCGACGAGCACGCGCTCGTGCTGCCGGCGGTCGGCGCCGCTGCGCCTCTCCGGCCGGCTGGGGTCTTTTTCGTCGCCGCCGCCGCGACGGTCTTTTACAGGCGTAGGCACAAGCGTGGGCTGTTTCATTTCACCTGTCCCGGGTCCTTGGTCCCTGTGCATTTTCGAGGGGTTGGTTGGTGTCGAGCTGTACGGCGGACATACAGCGGGCGCACCGGTTTGGAAAATTTTTTGTGGTAGGTTCGCCGCATGCGCACCCGAGCCTGGCCGCCCTCCCCCGTCGCCTCGCCCACCATCTTGGGAACCATATCGGGAACTGGAGCGGGCCGGACTCCGAGCCGCCCCGGGGTCTTGGCCGGGCTCGCGCTTTTCGGGGCCGTGCTCGCCCTGGGGTCGTGCAGCGCCGCCCGCACCACCGAGCCGGGCGTCGAGCCGATGGCCAGCCTCGACCTCAGCGCGGCCGACCTGGCGCTGCGGCCCTGCCAGGGCCTTGGGTGCTTTGTCGCCAACTGCCCCGCTGACAGCGAGACCATCGTCATCGGCAAGGTCACCGCCCCCAACGGCACCGACCCGATCCGCGACGCCCTGGTCTACGTCCCAAGCGGCGGCGCCCCCGAGGAGTTCCCGCCGCAGGTGGCGTGCGAGGTCTGCCAGAGCCCGCTCGGCGAGCGCCCGATTGCCCTCACCTCGACCGACGTCGACGGGACCTTCGAGCTGCGCCGGGTGCCGGTGACCGCCGAGACGCCGATCGTCATCCAGAAGGGGCGCTGGCGCAAGGTCGTCCACCTGCCGATCGGCAAGTGCGAGAAGCAGGGCCTGACCCCCGAGCAGGGCCGCCTGCCCAAGGACCGCACCGAGGGCACCATCCCGCGCATGGCGGTGGCGGTGGGCGAGTGGGACTCGATCGAGTGCGTGCTGGGCCACATCGGCCTTGCCAAGAGCGAGTTCACAAGTCCGCTCGGCGGCGGCGCCGTGCACCTGTATGAAAACGAGAAGCCCGGCGGCGTCGGTGCTCCCGGCGGCGTCGCGGTCAGCGAGCTACTCACCAGCCTGCCCAAGATGCTCGCCTACAACCTCATCTTCCTCAACTGCTCGGACGACGAGCAGTCGCGCGGGCTGCTCGCCGATCCCGGGGTCAAAAAGAACCTCACCGAGTACGTGGCGCGCGGCGGCCGCCTGTATGTGACCGACTGGTCGTACGACTTCGTCCAGCAGCCGCCGGAGTTTGCCCCGTTTATCTGCTTCAACGACGACAAGCCGTGCACCGTGACCACGCCGCACGGCTTCCACGAGGCGACCTCGGGCTTCCGCACTGGCAGCGAGACCGTCTTCTACGCCGACGTCGACCAGACCACCCCGGGCGGCCGCGCCCTGGCGGCGTGGCTGACCAAGCTGCCCAAGCCGATCACCGGCGGCAAGGTGCGCATCGAGGATCCGGTGGCGACGTTTGTGCTGATCCAGCAGCTGGCCCAGGACCCGGTCAAGTATCCGGCGACGGCCTGGCTCAGCGCCGACCTGAAGATGAAGCGGCGGCCGGTGAGCGTCTCGTTCGACTATCCGCCCGGCCCCGGCGCCTGCGGGCGGGTGCTGTTCAGCAGCTACCACACCCGCGGCCACGACAACCACGCGGTGCAGTTCCCCGCCTACTGCGCCACCGGCGCCGCGCTGCCGCAGGAGCAGGTGCTGGAGTACCTGATCTTCGAGCTCGGCGCCTGCGTCCAGCCGCCGGGCTAGCCGCCAGCGCTGGCTATCCAGCTATCAGGGTCGCGACTCATCATCCTGCACCAAGGAAAATCCCTGCGCCGAGAGCTCCTTCAGCAGCGGGTCGTCGATATCATCATCTTTATAAGAGCGATCCTTGCCACAGGGGTGGCCCTCGGCGCAGGCGACACAGCGATAAGCATACGTTGTGTACTTGTTGCCCGCGCGGGAGGTGAAGGTCAGCAGCACATGATCGCGGGAGAGTAGACAGTGCTTTCGACTCCAATGCCCAAGACCCGAGCGCTGCGCAGCGCTGACCAGCCGCTGGACCTGCTCCGGTTCCTGGATTGTCTTAGAGTATTCTGACCGGGCGGGCAGGTCAATCCCGTACTCTGCTTCAATATCTACGCGTACGAACTTAGCGCGCGCAAATGCCTTTTCGTCCTCATGCGAAGGGAAGGCTGCAGCGATGAAAACGTATGCAGATAAGCCGATGAAAAGGAGCAAGATAATCAGGATTCCCAGCTCTGAGGGATTGTCAGATTTACTTGGATGAGTCGGGTTCATGCAGGTGAGCTCCAGACGGTCTCCATCATCTTAACGATGTAAAAGCATCGCATAACGGGCTGGCAGAACCATATCTTTAGCCCCTCGCGTCCGCAACGCGGAGTCCCTGAATGACGTCGGGCCAGCGCTGCTATTGGCCGACGCACCGGGCGCCGCTACAGGAGCTGCGCCGCGGCGTAGGCCATCACCGCCAGCGCCGCGGCGACCTGGCCGAGGTCCTCGGGGCTGACCTTGTCCACGGTGTCGGCGGCGCTGTGGTGGAACCAGAAGTAGCGCTCGCCGGCGACCGCCAGGCCCATCACCGGCACCCCTAGCTCGTGCAGCGGGCGCAGGTCGGCGCCGCCGCCGGGGGTGTCAAGGCGGGTCGCGCCGAGCGGGGCGAGCAGCGGCAGGAGGTCATGAACGCCGCCGAGTACCACCGGCGGGCCGCTGAACGTCCAGCCGGTGGGGCGGAAGATGCCGCTGTCGGCCTCGATCGCCAGCACATGGCGGTCGGCGCCGTGGGCCTGGGCGTAGGCCTTGGCGCCGGCGCTGCCGTTTTCCTCGTTGGTCCACAGGACCAGGCGCAGGGTGCGGCGCGGGACCAGGCCCAGGCGCTGGATCGCCCGCAGCGCGTGCCAGGCGGCGATGCAGTTGCCGCCGTCGTCGTGTGCCCCCTGGCCGACGTCCCACGAGTCGATGTGGCCGCCGAAGGCGACGATCTCGTCGGGGCGCTCGCTGCCGCGCAGCTCCGCCACCAGGTTCCGCGAGGGGGCGGCGGCAAGCTCGCTGGCCGCCATGCGCAGGCGGATGCGCAGCCGCTCGCCGCGCTCCTGCAGGCGCGCCAGGCGGTCGGCGTCTTCGGCGCTCAGCGCCGCGTGGGGGATCCGCCGCAGCGCCGCGGTGCCGTCGCGCAGCTTGTACAGGGTGGTGCCGGTGTGGGGGGTGCCGAGCGAGTAGGGAGTGACCGAGCGGGTCAGCACCGCCACCGCGCCATGCGCCGCCGCCCGCACCGCGCCAAAGAGCCGGTAGGGGGCGGTCTCGTCGTAGCTGACATAAGGGGGCGCGAACACGACGATCTTGCCCTGGACGCGCGCCGGCTGCTCCTCGAGCTCGGCGAAGCTGCGCACCACCACTGCCTCAGCCGTGATGCCCTCGGGCGGGGTGCCGACGCTGCCGCCCAGGCCGAGCATGGCCAGCGGCTGCTCGCGCGGCTGCAGCAGCGTCGCCGACTCCGTCCCGCGCACCCAGTGCGGCACCAGGACCGGCTCGCCGCGCGCGCTCGTGAGGCCGTCCTTGTGCATTTCGGCGAGCACCCAGTCGAGCGCCCGCTCGAGGTTGGCGCTGCCCGACAGCCGCGGCCCGAAGGTGTCGCACAGATAGGCGAGCCGCGGGTACAGCTCCTTATCCCCCGTCAGCGCCTTGATAAGCTGCGCCACCACCGGCTGCTGCGCCGCCACCAGCGCGGCCTGGCCTGCCCCGGGCACTGGCTGCACCACCGCGGGCCGCTGCGCCAGCCCGAGCGCCGGCTGGCCTGCCCCGGGCACTGGCTGCGCCACCGCTGGCGACAGCCCCAAGAGCCCGAGCGCCAGCAGCACTTTACCCGACCGCATCGCCTACAGCGCCATCAGGTAGCCGAGCAGCTCTGCGGTGACGCGCTGGCGCAACAGCTCGCCCTGATCCAGCCGCTCCAGGGCGCGCAGCAGCGCCCGCTCGGCGCCGGCCGGAGGGTTACTCTGGAAGAAGCGCACGATGTCCTCGCGGTGGGTGCCGCGCAGCCGGCCGACCGCCTCGACGACGCGCGACAGGCCCATGTCGCCGACCCGCTCGCGCAGCTCGTGCCAGTGGGTCTTGAAGTAGCTCCACGCCTTGTCCTGCCCGTGCCGCCCGTACAAGAGCTGCGCCAGCACCGACGAGATCGCCTCCTGCGGGATCGACCCCTGGGCGATGAGCTCGAGCGTGCGGTCGGTGAGCTCGGGCAGGCGGAAGGCCGACAGGGTGTGCAGGTAGCGCGCCACCTCCTGCGGGGTCGCTCCGCTCTGCTTGCGCTCGACGAAGGTCTGCACCCAGCGCTCGTAGCGGTCGGCGTCGCCGAACTTGGCCGCCACCGTCACCAGCACCCCGGCGAGGTTCGGATCGATGGCGCGCGGGTCGCGCTGCTCCTGCCCGGCCAGCCGCTCGGCCTCGGCGATCACCGCCGGCACGCGGGCGATGCCGGCCAGGGCGCCGATGACCAGGGCGCGCCGCTGGACATCGCTCTGCGACTCATCGGGCCGCGGCGTGTAGCCGAGCTCCTGCAGGTGCGGGGTGAACAGGTCGGCGACCAGCTGGCGCAGCTTCTGGCGCGCCAGGCGGTCGCCGGCGTCCTTGACCAGCAGGTCGACGGTGTCCAGCCGCTCGACGAGCACCCGGACGACGTTGTGATCGCGCACGCCCGAGTAGGCGCGCAGCACATCGAGAAACGGCGCGATCTGGCTGCTCGCGCTGCGCACCAGCGCCCACTGATCTTCCAAAAGGCCCACCTGCTCGACCGCCGACAGCTTGCCAAGCCCCGCGGTGAGCAGCCGGCGCAGCGTCGCCGCGTCGGGCCGCTGGCGGTAAAAGCCCACCTCGTCGGCGTTGGCGTAGCACCAGCGCACCTGACCCTGCGAGGGCAGGAGCTCGGTGTGGCTCTGGCTCTGGCAGATGAAGCGGTGGGTGCGCACGCCGCTGTCGTCTTCGTAGCGGACGACCAGCGGTATGCACCACAGCTGGTCGCTGCGCGGCACCCCCGGCTCGGAGTAGAAGCGCTGCTGCGCGAGCTGCAGCGGGGTGGCGCCGTCCTGGCTCTCGCCCAGGGTGAGGTCGACCACCGGATAGCCGGCCTGGGCGACCCAGCTGTGCATGAGGGTGCTCACCGGCTGCCCCGAGGACACCTCCAGCGCCCGCCACAGGTCGGCGCCGAGCGCGTTACTGTACGCAAACTGCTTCATGTACGCCCGCAGCCCGTCGCGGAACGGCGCCTCGCCGAGGAAGTTCTCCAGCTGGCGCATCACCGCGCAGCCCTTCTGATAGGTGATCGAGTCGAACATCTCGATCGCCTCTTCCGGGGTCTGCACCGGCGTCCAGATCGGGTGCGTGCTGCGCAGCGCGTCGTCGAACAGGACGCGGCTCTTGTCCTCGATGAAGTCGGCCCAGACCTGGTAGCTCGGATCCACCGCGGCGGTCGCCCGGTGGGCCATCCACTCGGCGAACGCCTCGTTGAGCCACAGGTCGTCCCACCACCGCATGGTCACCAGGTTGCCAAACCACATATGGGCAAACTCGTGGGCGATGACCTTGGCGATGAGCTTCTCCTGCCGCCACGACGCGGTCGCCGGGTCCATGAGCAGCAGGTTCTGGCGGAAAAGGACCAGGCCGATGTTCTCCATCGCCCCGGCGTCAAAGCCGGGCACCGCCACCTGGTCGTACTTGCCAAAGGGATAGGGGTAGTCGAAGTACTCCTCGTAGAACGGCAGCAGCTTCTTGGTAAACTCCTGCGCGAAGCCGGTCTGGGCGACCTTGCCGCGCGGCACGTAGACGCGCAGCGGGACGCCGTTGACCCGCTCCTCGGGGCAGCTCTCCAGGTCGCCGACCACCACCGCCGCCAGGTAGCTCGACACCGGGAGCGTCGGCGCGAAGTGGAACACCTGCTGGCGCGTCCCGCCCTCCTTCTGCACCAGCGGCCCGTTGGCGAGCGCGATCACCCCAGGCCCGGTGCGCAGGGTCCACTGCAGCTTCGCCTTGAACTCCGGCTCGTCGAAGCAGGGGAAGATGGCGCGGGCGTCGGTGGCCTCGCACTGGGTGCAGATCGCCCGGTGCACTCCGTCGCTGCCAAGGTAAAGGCCGTGCATGCTCGGGCTGAGCTGGCCGGCAAACCGCAGTCGCGCCGTCACCGTCCCGGGGGCCAGCGGCGTGGGCAGGGTCAGGGTCGCGGTCTGCCGCTCGGGCTGGGTGTCGACCTGCGGGCGCAGCTCGCCGCCGCCCGGCACCAGCACCACCGCCTCGCTGATCGTCAGGTTGCGGGCGTGCAGCGTGATGGTCGAGGTGGCCTGCTGTACCGCAAGGACCATCTCGACCGCGCCGTCAAAATCGGACCGACCTGGATCGGTTGTAAGGTCGATATGGTAGGAAACGGGACGAATATGCGGTGGAAGGCGATAGGCACGAGCACTCATGGGCTCGAAAGATTACCGCAGGGTCTGCTAGCGCAGCTACCATTTCTTACCGATTCGACCACCGTACGGAGCGCCTCATGACCTCACCTAGCCTCGGTACTGCGGACTCTGACTCCCAACCTTTCGCCGACGCGGGCGCTCTTGCCAGGCGCCGCCGGCAGCTCGCGGCGCGCCTGCCCGGGCAGCCGCTGGTCATCGCGGCCGGGGTCGCGCCGCCGCGCAACTACGCCGCCAACACGTATGACTTTCGCGCCAGCAGCCACTTTCTTTACCTTACGGGCCTGCAGCTGTCGGGGGCGCAGCTGCTCCTCGTGTCGGGCGCCGGGGGCGAGCCCGAGCGGGCCGAGCTGTTCGTGCCGCCGCCGGCCGCTGACGACGCCCTGTGGCACGGCGAGGTGCCGTCGTTTGCCGAGCTGCAGCAGCGCGCCGGGGTCGACGCGGTCAGGCCGCTGCCCGAGCTAGCGCCGCGGCTGGCCAGCCTTGGCCCGTGCGCCCACCTGCCGCTGCCGCACGCGCCGGCGGCGCCCGACGAGCAGCTGGCCCACGCGATGATCGAGCAGCGGCTGCGCCACGATGAAGCGGCGGTGCGCGAGCTGCGCCGCGCGGTGGCGGTCACCGTGGAGGCGCACCGCGCCGGCATGCGCGCCACGCGCCCGGGCGTGCGGGTCGCGGCGGTGCGAGCGGCGATGGAGCAGCCGATCCATGCCGCCGATTTCACCGCTGCCTACCCGAGCATCGTCACCACCCACGGCGAGATCCTGCACACCCACGACCGCTCGGGCGTCTGCCACGCCGGCGAGCTGCTCCTGGCCGACGTGGGGGCGGAGAGCGACAGCGGCTGGGCGAGCGACGTCACCCGCACCTGGCCGGTGAGCGGCACCTTCAGCGCCAGCCAGCGGGCGATCTACGACATCGTGCTGTCGGCGCAGGTGGCGGCGATCGCGGCGGTGCGGCCGGGGGTGCGCTATCGCGACGTGCACCTGACCGCCTGCCGGGTGCTGTGCGCCGGCCTCATCGAAGAGGGGCTGCTGTCCGGCGAGGTCGACGGCCTGGTCGAGCGCGGGGCGCACGCGCTGTTCTTCCCGCACGGCGTCGGGCACCTTCTGGGCCTGGACGTGCACGACATGGAGGACCTGGGGGATCGCGCCGGCTACGCGCGGGGGCGCAGCCGCTCGCCGCAGTTTGGCCTGTCGTACCTGCGGCTCGACCGCGATCTGGTGCCGGGGATGGCGGTGACCGTCGAGCCGGGGATCTACTTTGTGCCGCACATCTTGCGCCACGAGGCGCTCACCGCGCCGCTGCGTGGCGACTTCCACCCCGAGCGGGTGGCGCAGTTCGCCGATGTGCGGGGGATCCGCATCGAGGACGACGTGCTGGTGACGGCGACCGGGTGCGAGGTGCTGACCTACGCCATCCCCAAGACGGCGGCCGACGTCGAGGCGGCGATGCGCGGCTAGCCGCGGCCGGCGGACCGCGCGAAGTTACAGGATGTACTTGGAGAGGTCGGGGTCGGACAGGACGTCGCCGACGCGCTGCTTGACGTAGTCGGCGGTGATCTCGACGGTCCAGGCGCCGTGGCGGCCGACCTCGGGGGCTTCAAAAGACAGCTCGTCGAGCATGCGCTCCAGGATGGTCTGCAGGCGGCGGGCGCCGATGTTCTCGAGGATCTTGTTGGCCTCGGCGGCGATGCGGGCAAGCTCAGCGATGGCGCCGTCGTGCCACTTGATGATCACGCCCTCGGTGGCGAGCAGCGCCTCGTACTGGCGCGACAGCGAGTTCTCGGGCTCGGTGAGGATGCGCACCAGGTCGCCCTGGGTCAGCGGCTCGAGCTCGACGCGGATCGGGAAGCGGCCCTGCAGCTCGGGGATGAGGTCGCTCGGCTTGCTGACGTGAAAGGCGCCGGCGGCGATGAACAGGACATGGTCGGTCTTGACCGGGCCGTACTTAGTGGTGACGGTCGAGCCTTCGACGATCGGCAAAAGGTCGCGCTGGACGCCCTCGCGCGAGACGTCGGGACCGTGCGCCTTCTCGCGGCCGGCGATCTTGTCCAGCTCGTCGATGAAGATGATGCCCGACTGCTCGGCGCGGTGCACCGCCTCGCGCTGGACCTTGTCCATGTCGATGAGCTTGGCCGCCTCCTCCTGGGCGAGCAGCTCGAGCGCCTCGGGGATGCGCACCTTGCGCTTCTTTTTGCGCTGGCCGGCGCCGAACAGGTTCTGCAGCTGCGACATGTCAAAGCCCATCTGATCGAGGCCGGAGTTGCTGAACACCTCGACGACCGGGTTCTGGGTCTCGGACACGTCGAGCTCGACCTCGCGCGACTCGAGCTTGCCGGCGCGCAGGAGCTCGCGCAGCTTCTCACGGGTGCCGGCGTGGGCCTCGCCGGGCTTGTCGTCGGCGGCGGTGCTGTCGACGGGCGGCTGCGGCTCGCGGCCCAGGACGCCGGCGGGCAGCGAGCCCTGCGCGCGAGTCTGGACGCCGCCGGCGTTGCGCACCGGCGGCGGCAAGAGGATGTCGAGCAGCCGCTCCTCGGCGGCCTCGCGCGCTCGCTTCTGCACCCCGGCCTGCTCCTCGTCCTTGACCAGCTTGACGCTCACCTCGATGAGGTCGCGGACCATCGAGTCGACGTCGCGGCCGACGTAGCCGACCTCGGTGAACTTGCTCGCCTCGACCTTGATGAAGGGGGCCTGGACCAGGCGCGCCAGGCGCCGGGCGATCTCGGTCTTGCCGACCCCGGTGGGGCCGATCATGATGATGTTCTTGGGGGTGATCTCGTCGCGCAGGTGGCCCTGCACCTGCTGCCGGCGCCAGCGGTTGCGCAGGGCGATCGCCACCGCGCGCTTGGCCGCCTTCTGGCCGATGATGTAGCGATCCAGCTCTTCGACGATGGCGCGCGGGGTGAGGGCGCGAGGGTCCAGACGCAGGCTCATGTTAGCTCCTCGAACGTCAGCTGGTCGTTGGTGTAGATGCAGATGTCGCCGGCGATGCGCAGCGCCCGCTCGGCGACCTGGCGTGGCTCCAGGGTGGTCGCCTCGAGCAGCGCCCGCGCTGCGGCCAGCGCGAAGGGCCCCCCCGAGCCGATGGCGACCGCGCCGCCGTCGGGCTCCATGATATCGCCGTTGCCCGAAAGGACCAGGGTGCGCTCGCGGTCGGCGACCACCAGCATCGCCTCCAGCCGCCGCAGCAGGCGGTCGGTGCGCCAGTCTTTGGCGAGCTCGACGGCGGCGCGGGCGAGGATGCCGTTGTGCTCTTTGAGCTTGGCCTCCAGGCGCTCGAACAGGGCCATGCCGTCGGCAGCGCCGCCGGCGAAGCCGCCCAGGATGTGGCCCTCGGCCATGCGCCGCAGCTTGCGCGCGGTGCCCTTCATGACGGTGTTGCCCAGGGTCACCTGGCCATCGGCGCACAGGGTGACGCGGGAGCCGCGGCGCACGCACAGCACGGTCGTCGCATGCAGGGTCAGGCGATCGCTGGGGGAGCTCGGGTGGGACATCGACTGCATTCCTTCAGTCTTGGGGTGACCCGCGAGGCCGCGGCCGCCGGGTCGGCGGGGGCGCCGGCAGGCGGTCGGCGGACCCGGCGGCAGGTTTCGCCTCGGCTCTGGGGTGATGGGCGTACTGCGTCCAAAGATACTGCAAGTCCACGTGAGCGTAGCGGGCTGTCGTCGACAAGTTGGCGTGGCCGAGCAGCTCCTGGATCGAGCGCAGGTCCGCCCCCGAGCCGAGCAGGTGGGTGGCGAAGCTGTGGCGCAGGGCGTGCGGGTGGGTCTTGGGCAGCCGCGCCGCCGCGGCGTGGGCATCGAGCAGCCGCCGCACGCAGCGGGTGCCGAGCCGCCGCCCGCGCGCCGAGACGAACAGGGCCTGCGGGCACAGCTCACCGCTGCGCGGGTGGGCGAGCGCCGGCCGCTGCTCCAGGTAGGCCGTAAGGGCCGCCGCGGCGTGCCGTCCCGCCGGCACCACGCGGTCCTTGTTGCCCTTGCCGGCGAGCACTCGCACGGTGAGCAGCCCGTCGGGGCCGGCCAGCACCTGGTCGAGGTTCAGGCCGACGGCCTCGCTCACGCGCAGCCCGGCGCCGTAGATAAGCTCGAGCAGCGCGTGATCGCGGCGCTGCACCGCCTGCGCCGCCGCGGCGGTCGCGCCGGGATCGTCGTCGCCGTCGTCCGCTCGGGCAGTGACCCCGCCGGGCTCTGCCGGCACCTGGGCCTCCAGCAGCGCGGTCATCTGCTCGGGCGTAAAAAACTGCGGCAGGCGCTGCGGCGTCTTCTTGGGCCGCATCAGCTTGGCCACATTCTCTTGGACGAGCCGCTCGCGGCGCAGGAAGGTGTAGAAGCTGCGGATCGCCGCCAGCTTGCGGGTCACCGTCACCGCATCGTCCACCGCGTGGCGGCTGCCGAGGTAGCCGCGCAGCGCCCGCAGATCGAGGTCAGCGACGGTCAGCTCGCGGCCGCCGCGCTCGGCGACGAAGGCCAGCCACTCGCGCACGTTGGTCAGGTAGGCGCGCACCGTCTCGCCCGAGAGCCGCCGCTCATCGGCCAAGTGCTGCTGGTAGCGCGCGACCAGGGCGGCGAGCGGCGGCGAGGCGGGCGGCGGGACAGCGGGCGGCTTCGCCACGCCCGGCGCTTTTTTGCCGCGGCCGGCGACGGGGCTAAGCCCGTGGGCCGCCGCCGCGTCCGGCGCTTTTTTGCCGCGGCCGGCGATCGGGGTGAGGCCATGGGCCACCACGCCCGGCGCTTTTTTACTGCGGCCGGCGACGGGGGTGAGGCCGTGGGCCGCCGCCGCGCCCCGGCCGGCGGTCTTGGCGGTCGCAGTCCGTCTCATGGCCTCAGACCATACTCGAGGCCGGCGCGCGGCCTACTCATGCGCCGGCGGCAGCTCGGCCCGCCGCAGCGCCGCCAGGTCATCGAGGATCGCCTGGACCAGGCCGGTCACCAGGCGCTCGCCCTTCTGCCGCGTCGCCAGCGTCGGATCGCCCCAGGTCCCGGTGGGCGAGTAGGTGCCTGCTCCGGCGGGCGAGCGGGTAAACGGCCCGGGGCGCCTGGGGTGGTAGTCCTTGACCGCCCGCTTCAGCTCGACCGCCTCGGGGGCCAGGTACAGCATCATCGAGGTCTCGCTCTCGTCGGCGTGGGTGCCGCCCTCCTGCTGCAGGACCTGCTTCTCGGTGGGGGCGAGCGCCGCCAGCAGGTCGGTGTAGCGAAGGAGGATGCCTTCCTTGGCCAGCGCCTCTTGCGCCGGCTGCAGGGCGCGCACGGTCGAGACGCCGGTGTTCAGGGCGTAGAAGCGCCGCGGTCCGTGGCGAGCGAGCGAGCGGCAGATGTCGATGAGCAGATCGCGCGCGGTCTCAAGGCGCAGGGTGGTCGAGCCGGGGTACTCGACGAAGGCCGGGTAGTAGTGGTAGTTTACCGTCGGTGCCACCACCACCTCGGCGCGCCCGAGGATGCGCTGCTTGAGGTGCTCGGCGAGCAGGAAATCGTTGCGCAGCAGCAGGTGCGGGCCGTGCTCCTTGGCGGCGGCGCCGATCGGGATGACGACCACGGTGTCGGCGCGCAGCACCGTCGCCGCCTCCGGCCAGGCCAGCTCTTCCAGCAGCACGCCGGGTCGGCGCGGGCTCCCCGGGGGCTCGCCGGGGCGCGCCGTCGCCGGGCCGGGCGGAGCCGCCGGCTCATGCACGCCGCAGATCCCCGGCGTGAGCCCGAGCAGGCTCGCGCCGACCACAAGCCAGCTTCTGGGCAGCACTCGCATCGGGCGCGCAGTGTCGCACAAGCCGGCGGCGGCGGCTACCGGATCGCGCACCGCGGGCCGCGCTCACCACCGGTCTTCTCACCGGCACCGGCGCCGGCGCCGGCCAGCGGCCCGGGCGGCCCCGGCGCCCGCAGCCGCGGAGCTCACCGCAGCAGCCGGCCGCCCGATCGCTACAGCGGCGCCAGGGCGGTGTCGTCGACCACTGCGGCTCGCCGCAGCAGCCG
>JBGANQ010000061.1:52649-55701 GCA_044222245.1 Polyangia bacterium
AGCGGCGCCAGGGCGGTGTCGTCGACCACTGCGGCTCGCCGCAGCAGCCGGCCGCCCGATCGCTACAGCGGCGCCAGGGCGGTGTCGTCGACCACTGCGGCTCGCCGCAGCAGCCGGCCGCCCGATCGCTACAGCGGCGCCAGGGCGGTGTCGTCGACCACTGCGGTCAGGGTGCCCGAGCTGTTGAGGCGTACCTGCACGGCGCCGCCCGTCGGGACTTGCCCCATGACGCTCAGGAAGTGCCAGTCGGCGGTGGGAGCGTTGAGCGGCGCCGAGCTGGCCAGCGGTCGGCTCTGGGTCAGGTCGAACAGATCGAGCGTCAGCGCGGCGCCGGCGGCGGCCTGGGCGATGAAGACCCAGGCGCTGGCGCGCACGCTCCGACCCGTGTAGGCGGCCAGGTCGAGGCGCTGGTTGAGCACGTTGGCAGCGGCCTGGTCGCTCACCACGCGCAGCGCCCGCGCCCCACAGCGCGGCATGGTGGTAGTGACGGTCCAGCGGGTGCCGCCGGTGGCCTGGCTGCAGCAGCCGTCCCATGGACCGAGCGGCCCGCCGGGGATGGTGCTCGGCGGGTTGCCGCGGTTGGATGCCTGGCCGTTGCCGTCCGGCTCGCTCGGGCTCGGCTGCTCGAAGCCGGGGTTGCCAAGGAGGTTACCGGGCAGCGGCTCGCAGCTCTGCAGGTCTCGACGGGTCTGGCTGAGATCCTCAATGCCGCCGTCGACGAACTCGTTGCGTGGGCTGCAGCCCGCGGTGGCGACGGCGACGGCGACGACAACCGAGACGGCCGCGGCGGCCAGGACCCGGCCGCGCCGGGCCAGGCGGGTGAGCAGGGTCGGCATGGGGCACACAGTAGCGAAAACCACCTCCGCCTGCATGCAAACCGCCCGCGTCAGCGCGGGGGCGCGGTTGACAAACCGCGCGCGAGACTGAAACGATGCCCCATTATGGGCGGTGTGCTGCTGGGTCTGGGACTGCTGGCCACCCTGCGGGTGACCGCAGAGGGAGCCTGCCCGACTGCGGCGGCCGTCGAAGCGCAGCTGCAGCCGCTGCTGCCGCAGCTGCAGGATGTGCCGCTGGCGCGGGCGCACCTTGAGCCCCTGGACGAGCTGCTGCGGGTCGAGGTGCGCAGCGACAATGGAGCGCTGCTCACGGTCCGCGATCTGCAACGCGCCGCGCCCTGCGCCGATCTGGCGGCGGCGGCGGCGGTGGTGATCGCCAGCGCGCTGCTCAGCGCGCCGCGGCCGCCGCAGCTGTCGCAGCTGCCCCAGCTGCCGCCAAAGCCCGACCCGCCGCCGCGACCCCCGCGACCCCCGCGGCCACCGCCGCAGCTCGACGCTGGTCTGGCGCTGACGGTAGCGGCAGCAGGCGCCGGGCTCGCAGTCGGCGGGGCGCTGGTGCTGCACGCCGCGCCCGCGGGACGCTCCTTTGGAGTGCGCCTGGGGCTGGCCGCGACCGCCCTGCGGCGCGAGGCGCTCGGCGACGCCAGCGCCGCGTGGACCCGCGCCCAGCTCGAGCTCGGGCCGCGCTACCGGGTCAGACCAGGACGGTTCGTCGTCGATCTGCACGCGCACGCGACCGCAGCGCTGGTGTACGTGGCCGGTGAGGGCTTTGCCGCCGACTACGCGAGCCTGGGCTGGGACGCCGGCCTGGGGGCGGGGATGCGCATCGGGCTGCCGCTGCGCTGGGCGATGCCCTGGCTTGGGGTGGCGGCGACCGGCTACCTGCGACCGCAGCAGCTCCTGGTGGTCGGCCAGAGCGAGTCGGGAGCGCTGCCGCGCTTTGACGCCGTGCTCGCGCTCGGAATCAGCGCCGGCCGATGGCGGTGAGCCGCCGGTCGCGCCGGCCGTGTAAGGTCCAGCCGGCGGCTGTCCCTCACCCAAGTAGCAATGTCCGCCATCAGCCCGCTTGTGGCCCCCATGCCTGAGCCGCGCGATATCAGCGCGCTGTACCGCGAGCACGCGGGGGCCGTGGCGCGCTGGGCCGGGCGCCTGGGCGGGCCGTGCATTGACGTCGAGGACGTGGTGCAGGACGTGTTCCTCACCGCCCACCGCCTGCTGCCCGGCTTTCGCGGCGAGGCCAAGATCACCACCTGGCTGTTCCGCATCACCCAGAACCAGGTGCGTCACCGGCGGCGCAAAGAGCGCTGGCTGCGGCTCTTGCCGGGCAACACCGACAGCCTGCTCGATCGGCTGGCCGCCAAGGGCCCGACCCCGGTCGAAGAGCTGGAGCGCCGCCAGGCCTCGCAGACCGTGTACCGCGTGCTCGACGGCATGAACGAGAAGTACCGCACCGCATTCATCTTATTTGAAATCGAGAAGCTGTCCGGCGAGGAGATCGCGACGATGCTCGAGCAGAAGGTGGCCACCATCTGGGTGTGGCTGCACCGGGCGCGGGCGCACTTCCTCACCGGCCTGCAGAAGCTAGAGCAGAGCGAGAAGAAATGAGGCTGCCCATGCCTAATAACAAGGAAGCCGGGCCCATCGAGCGCCGCCTGAGCGAGCCGCCGGGCGCGCCAGCCGGACCTGCCCCCGATGGACGACCAGGCCGCGCGCCAGCGGCTCCGACCCGCGAGGTGCCGGGCGACAGCATCGCCCAGCGCGCCGCCACCCTGCTAAGCAGCCTGCCGCGACCGGCCGAGCTCTCGCCGGCCGCCCTGGTGCGCATCCGCGAGCGGCTGGAAGTGGCCCGCGCCCCGGCGCCGCGGTGGCCGTGGACGGTGGCCGCCGCCGCCGCGTCGGTCGCGGTGGCCGCGGTGCTGGTGCCGCGCCTGACCGGCTGGGGCCTGCCCGCCGGCGAGGAGCTCACGGTGCGCGAGCTGCGGGTGCCGAGCAGCGGCGTGGCGCGGCTGCGCAGCGCCCCCGGCAGCGAGTGGTTCCTCGTCGGGCCGGGTGCCCTGGCGCTGCCTGCCGCGGCCGCCCCGGCTCAGCTGTCGGAGGGGCGCCTGGCGGTGCGCGCAGAGAATAAGGATGTCGTGCTCGATGCCGCCGGCCGCCGCGTGACCATCCCCAAGGGCCACCAGGCCGAGGTGGTGGTCCACCTGGACGAGCTCGTCCGC
>JBGANQ010000062.1:0-54310 GCA_044222245.1 Polyangia bacterium
GACAGCGGCGGCGGCTCCTTGACCAGGCGAATCGGCTCTTCGGCGAACTTCTGCGCCTCCTCCTGCGAGATGTGGTGGTAGCGCGCCATCTGCGACAGGACGTAGCGCTGGCGGTTCTTGGCCCGCTCGGGGTTGCGGCGCGGCGAGATCTCCTCGGGGCCCTTGGGCAGCGATGCGAGCACCGCCGCCTCGCCGGCGTTTACGTCGCTCACCGACTTGCCGAAGTAAAACCGCGCCGCTTCCTCGACCCCGAAGCGGCCATGCCCGAACGGGATCTGGTTCAGGTACAGCCACAGGATCTCTTCTTTGTCGCGCAGCTTGCGCTCAAGGCGCAGCGCCAGATACATCTCCTGCACCTTGCGGCGCAGGCTGCGCTCGCTGCTCTTTAGCACGTAGGTCTTTACCAGCTGCTGGGTGATCGTCGAGGCCCCGCGCAGGTGTCGGCCCTGCAGGAAGCTTTGGATGACGGCGCGCACCATGCCCATGTAGTTGAGCCCGCGGTGCTGGAAGAACTCGGCGTCTTCGGCGTCGACAAAAGCGTTGATCACCACGCGCGGGATGCGCTCGCGCGGGATGACGGTGCGGCGCTCTTCGTACAGCTCGCCGATGAGCTGACCGTCGCTGGCCAGCACGCGGGTGACGATCTTGGGGTGGTAGTCGCTGATCCGGTCGATCGTCGGCAGCGACGGGTCCGAGGTGTAGTAGACGAACACCGCGGCGGCGCCCGCCACGGCGAGGAAGCCCAGGACGGTACCAAGAAACAGGAGCTTGCGGATGACCGCCCAGGCGCGCGCCCCCCGGCCCGACTGACCGGGCAGGAGCAGCCGCCCAGAGCGCGGGCCACGGCCGCTGCCCCCGTGGCCTGAGCCAGAATAGGATCGATCGAGTGGTCTTTTCGCGGATGCCATGCTGTTTCGCCGCGCCAGTCGAAGGCGCGTCCAGGCGGCCCCAGGGCGAGCCACGGCGTGAGTCTAGCTTGCCGACCTCGGCTCGGGTAGTGACTTGGGTCGATTGCGCGCGGCTTAGGGGGCGACGACTCGCGGTGGGGTGCCGATCCGCCAGATCGGGTTGGGGGAGTCCAGCAGGTAGCTGGGGACGCCGAACTCGTCGGGCCGCAGCACGGTGCCCTGGTCGAGGGTCAGGATGCGGAAGCTCTCGTCGAAGTGACCAAGGCGGCCGACATAGTTATAGAAGCGGCCGATGGTCAGCTGGGTGCGCAGCGCGGTCTTCTGCGGCTCGGGCACCTGGAGCTCGATGTCGTAGGACTCCGACGAGCTGAAGTAGCGGAACTGCAGCCCGTCGTGGGTGAAGAACTTCAGCTCGCCGCACCAGCGCACCCAGCGGCCGTCGTAATAATGGGCCCAGCGCGTGGATTTCTCGGTCAGCGACAGGGTGCGCAGCACGAAGATCGAGTAGGTATCGCCTTGATCGGCGTCGATATAGACCGGAGCCAGCGAGCCGTTGGGGGGCTGGCTGACGGCCCCGGGCAAAAGCCGCGGGTCCGGCCGGCTGGACGACTCAGCTGCCGGCGGTGCCGGGGTCGAGCCGGAGCAGGCGGTCCAGGTCGCCCAGCTGCACAGCGCCGCAACGCCCGCGCCAGCGCGCCAGCCAAGCCGGCTCGGCGGGGCGGCGACGAATGACTGCGGCTGCAGGCGCGACACTCTCAGAGTATCCAGCAGCGCGGTCGTAAGGGCAATTAGCCTGGCCGCAGGGGCGATGCCAGGCCGGCAGCGGTCGTAAGGGCAATTAGCTGGCCGCACGCCGGCAGCGCGGCCTAAAAGGGCAGTGTCAGGCCGCCTGGGCGCACCAGTGCAGACGGTCTGGGAAGCTCGCGCGCTAATTTGACATAATATACATTATCGGCAATTTACCGTAACTTCGATGGCCGGTTGCCAGCTGCGAATTGACCAGCTCATCCGCTTATGGCTACCGTTGGGCATGGGCGGTCTCTCACGGCAAACCCGCGCGCCGGCGCGCCTGGCTCAGGTTATCGCGGCGATCACCGCACTGGCGTTTGCTGCGGCTGGCTGCAGCTACCAGTCGAGCTACGTGGCGCCTGCCGATGGCCGCGCTCGGGTCGTCTGGGGCCCCGGCGACACGCCCACCCTGGAGCTGGTCGGCAACCTGTCCAGCCAGTGCACCACCGAGCTCTCCCAGATCCTCTACCCAGCGCCGGCGCCGCTGTTCCACAGCCACGTCAACCTGCAGCCGGCCGAGTTCTGGGTCCCGCGCTACTACGGCCCGCACATCGTCGTCATCCGCCCCGGTTTGGCCCCGCGGCTGCCGCACCTGCCGGTGTTCGTCCCGGGCCTGGGCGCGCCGCACCTGCCGCCGCCGGTACGCGTCATCGGCCTGGGCGATGTTGTGCGCCCGGGCGGCGTCGCTCACGTCAGCGGCGGCACCGCACGCGGCGGTGGCGGCAGCCGCGGCTCGTCCAACTTTGGCGGCGGCAAGGAAGCCGGCGCCGTGATCATCGTCCTGGTCGTCATCACGCTCTCGGTGCTGCCCGCGGTCGCGCTGGGCCTGGCGGCGTCGATGCCCGAGTCAGCCAAGAAGACCTCCAGCGCCATCGATCTGGCCAATGTCTACAACGATCTGGCGCGCGCCGATGGGTCGCCCTGCACCGCGGCGCCGCCGCCACCCGAGTTCCCGCCGGGAACCCTGCCGCAGCCGGAGCCCCTGCGATGAGCCAGACCTCGTTTTCTCGTCGCTGCGCCCGGCTGGTGGCTGGCGGCTGCTGCCTGGCTCTGCTCGCGGCGCTGCCCCTGCACAGCGGCTGCGCGACGACCAGCTACACCCCGACCCTGGTGGCGCGCGGTGAGATCACCCTGCGCTACGAAAACCGCTTCGCGCTGGTCGCCGGTCAGAAGCCGCTGAGCCACGGCCTCCTTTATAAGGGCCTGCCCGAGTATGTGCGCTGCGTCCCCGAAGCGGCGCGGCACGCCCAGCAGGCCCAGCAGAGCGGCCGCGGCGCCATCGCCCTGTCGGTGCTCGGCGCCGTCCTGGGCGTCGGCGGGCTCGGCGGCCTGTACGGGCTGTACGACCGCGACAACCTGCTGCCGTGGCTGGCCGGCGGAGTCGGCCTGGGCATCGTCGGAGCGACCCTGGCCGGCCTGTCCTATCGGCTGAAGAACCACGCCAACGGCCACGCCCTGGATGCGGTGAATTACTATAATGACGCCGTCGGCAGCCTCGGCGCGACCTGCGATGATCTGCGCTATCCCGAGCCGGCCGGCCCGGCCCCGGGTGGGCCCCTGGCGCCGTCCATCCCGGCGCCGGGCTCGCCACCGAGCATGGTCCCAGGCGATCAGCTGCCGCCGCCGCCCCTGGCCCCTGCCGACCCCGCCGACAAGCCCGCGCTTTAATATCTGTTTATATAAGCTCTGGTCGCCGGGCTCGTCGCTGCGAGTCGACTACGGGTTGCAGCCCGCGGGCAACCGGCGATATACAGAGCACGCGCGCTGGCCGGTCCCAAGAGCCGCTGCCTGCACAGGCAGAGTCCGTCGCGCAGAACGGATACGCCCATGACCCCTGCCCCGCCTCCTACCCCGCCGCCCGCCGCGCTACCCGATCCGCCGCTGGCCCAGACCGGCGCCCGCTTGACCGCGCTCGTCGAGGTCATGAACCGCCTGCTCGCCGAGGACGGCTGCCCCTGGGATCGCGAGCAGACGCTGGCTACCCTGCGCCCCTACCTGATCGAAGAGGCCTATGAAGCCCTGGAAGCGATCGACAGCGGCGACGTCGCCGGCCACCGCGACGAGCTCGGAGATGTCCTTTTTCAGATCGTGTTTCAGGCCGCCCTGCGCGCCCGCGAGGGCGCCTTCGGCATCGACGACGTGTGCGCCGCCGTCGAGCACAAGATGAAGAGCCGGCACCCGCATGTGTTCGCCGACACCGTGGTCAAGGACTCGGCCGAGGTGCTCAAGAACTGGACCGCCCTCAAGGCCGCCGAGCACGAGCGCGCCGGCAAGAAGCGCAAGACCCTCGACGGTGTACCCGCTTCCCTGCCGGCCCTTCTGCGGGCGCAGCGGCTGGGCGAAAAAGCGGCGACGGTCGGCTTTGACTGGCCGGACATAAGCGGGGTGCGCGCCAAGCTCGCCGAAGAGCTCGCGGAGTTCGACGCCGCCCTGGCCGCCGCGCCCCACACGCCGCGCGACGCAGCGGCGCAGGCGGCGATTGAGGCCGAGCTCGGGGATGTGCTGTTTACCCTGACCCGCCTGGCGAGCAAGCTGGGCTTCTCGCCCGAGGACGCCCTGCGCGGGGCCATCGCCCGCTTCTCCGCCCGCTTCAACGCCATGGAAGAGCGAGTCTCTAGCCTTGCGGCCGGCCCCGCGGCGAGCGGGGAGGCGGCCGCAAGCGAGATCGTCGAAGGCGAGATGCGCGAGCCGCGGACCCTGAAAGATCTCACCCTTGATGAGATGAACGCCCACTGGGAGGCGGTAAAGCGCATCCTGCCCTGAGCGCTATGTGCGTCGCTGTAGTTCGGGCAGCCAGCCCGACGACGGAGCCCCCGGCCCTGCGCAAAGCCTTGCCTCGGTAGGGGGTTTGGCCGCATGATAGTATCGTGCTGCTAAGAGGCAGGATCTGCGTGCATTCCCAACCGAGAACGCCACGGGCGTGCCCGGTGGGCGGGTAACCATGCCCGACAAGACCTCCGTCACGGTCCCGTTCGAGCGCATCCAGCGCGTTATCGACGTGCTGTCGATGGTGTCGATCGGCGAGTACAACTCGGATCTCATCCAGATCCCGGCCAGTGAGCAGGCAGACGAGTTCTCGGTCCTAGAGGCGGCGCTCAACATCTACAACCAGGAGCTCTCCGCCGCCCGCGCCCAGAACGAGCGCTATATCGCCGAGCTGGAGCAGTCCAAGCGCGAGCTGCAGGAGCAGCTGAGCACGATCGCCCGCCAGCAGCTGGCGATCAACGAGCTCTCCGCCCCCACCGTCGAGCTCTGGGAGGAGATCCTGCTCCTCCCGGTCATCGGCACCCTGGACACCCAGCGGGCGCAGGAGATGACCGAGAAGCTGCTCGACCGGGTCAAGCAGAGCCGCTCGCGCTGCATCATCATCGACATCACCGGCGTCGAGATCGTCGACACCACCACCGCCAACTCGGTGCTCAAGATGACCCGCGCGGCGCGGCTGCTCGGGGCGATGTGCGTGCTCACCGGCATCCGGCCCGAGATCGCCCGGACCATGATCCAGCTCGGCGTCGAGCTGGAGGGCCTGCGCACGCTGCGCACCCTCAAGGACGGCCTGCGCGAGTGCTTCGGCTACCTGCGCCGCGTCAGAGAGCGCGAAAAGGCGCTCAAAGACGACCGCCCGGGTCACGGCGCCAGCGCCGGCCTGAGCCTGTTGGCGAGCATGCAGAAGAGCCGCGCCCCGGCCGCCGCCCGCGACGACGACGAGGCCGCTCCCGCCGCCGAGACGCCGGCCAGCCGCTCGTTCGAGGCCCCGGTCTCGCTGCAGCAGGTGGCGGCGAGCGCGAGCCCCAGCTCCGAGGGCACCGGCGAGCCGGGCTCCCCCTAATCGCCAGCGCCGCCCGCATCCTAATCCAGCGCCAACTCCCACCCGGCCGCCGCCCGGAGCTGTCAGCCGCCGCGCGCCTGTCCCGGCATTTACCTTGCCGCGGCCTCGGTTCGCGCTCGTGCCTTCTGATAAAATGGCAGCGGGCTTCCCATGTCTGACCAGCCTGAGCGCGCTGCTGGTTCTTCCCGCTGCTCGCGCTGCGGAGAACGCCGAAGTGCGGGCGAGCCCCATAGCTGCGCCCAGGGGACCTCGCCCGGCGGCGTGCTACCGACGATGGGCCCGGGATCGCGGCCAGTTGGCGTCGACACCCCGGTGCAGGTCAAGGTCGGCCAGCGGCCCGATTCCAGCGAAGATCTGGTCGGCCAGGTCATCGGCGAGCGCTACCGCATCGAGCGCCTGCTGGGCCACGGCGGCATGGGCGTGGTCTACCAGGCCCGCCATGTCGTGCTCGACAAGCTGTTCGCGGTCAAGCTGCTGCTGACGCCGCAGAACACCGAGTACCGGCGGCGCTTCCTGCAAGAGGCCAAGCTCGCCTCGCAGATCAGCCACCCGAACACCGTCTTTCTGTCCGACTTCGGGGTGCTGGCCGACGGGCGATCTTACCTGGTCATGGAGCTTCTGCGCGGCACCACGCTGGCCCAGCTGCTCACCCGCGGTCGCCTGGAGCCGCTGCGCGCCTGCCAGGTGGCGGCGCAGATTGCTCGCGGCCTGTCGGCGGTCCACGACCAGGGCGTCATCCACCGCGACCTCAAGCCGGAGAACGTCTTCCTGCTCGATCCGAGCGGCAAGGAGGGCAGCAAGGACTTCGTCAAGATCGTCGACTTCGGCATCGCCAAGCAGGCCGTCGACGGGGCCCCGGTGCGCCCGGACAGCCCCGCGGGCGGCCTGCCGCTGACCGGCTCGGGGGCCGAGCTGCGTCGCTCGCCGCACACCCTGCCGGGGACGCTGCTCGGCACGCCCGGCTACATGTCGCCCGAGCAGGCGCGCGGCGCCGCGGTCGACTTCCGCGTCGACCAGTACTCGCTCGGCTGCATCCTGTTCGAGATGCTGAGCAGCACCCTGCCCTTCGACGACGACACCATCGGCGGCCTCTTGCGCAAGCACCTGGACGAGCCGCCACCGTCGCTGCGCCAGCGCTTCCCGCACCTCAATGTGTCGCCGGCGCTCGACGCCCTGGTGGTGCGGCTGCTCGCCAAGCGGCCGGCGGATCGCTTCAGCTCGATGCGCGAGGTGGCCGAGGCCCTGGACCGCGAGATCGAGCTCTTGCTGGTCGAGCGCGGCGATCACCGCTCCTCTCCTTCGCAGTCGGCGCTGCGCCGCCTGAGTCGCGCCTTGAGCAGCACCCAGGAGCGGCCGGGGGCGGGGCGGCGGGTGCCGCTGTGGGTGGTGCTGCCGCTGGCCGCCTTCGTCCTGGGCTCGCTGGCCTGGCTGGCCGGGCGGCTGGCCGGCTCGCCCGAGCGCAGCCTGCGCGGCAGCATCGTCAGCGAGGAGCTGGCCGAGCTGCGCGAGCGCGCCGTAGTCATCCTGCAGGACGGCCTGCACGCCGAGCGACCCGAGCTGCGCGTCGGCGCCGTGCGGGCGCTGTGGCAGACCCGCGATCCGGCGCTGCGCCCGCAGCTGGAGGCGCGCCTGGATGATCCCAACGCAGCGGTGGAAGCCGAGGCCGCCGATGCCCTGGGCCAGCTCGGCCTGCGCGACGCCGAGGCCCGCCTGCAGTCGCTGCTAGAGCGCTCGGTGAGCGGCGCGGTAAAGGTGGCGGCGGCGGCGGCGCTGCTGCGCCTGGGCTCGGCCACCGGCCAGCACACGCTAGAGCAGGCGCTGAGCGATCCCGACAGCGCGACGCGCCTGGCCGCCGCCCTGGCCCTGTGCGAGATCGGTCAGCCGGCGGCGCTGCCGACGCTGCGCGCCCTGCTGCCGCGCCTGCTTGCGACCGCCGAGACGACCGCCCAGGCGCTGGCCTGCGTCGCCCAGCTCGGCGAGCCGAGCGCCCGCCAGACCCTGCGCGAGCGCCTCAGCCGGTCGGGCCCCGAGTCGCTCTACGCCGCCGCGGCGCTGTGGAGCCTGGGCGAGCCGAGCGGTCAGCAGCACCTGCAGACGCTGCTCGCCCAGGGCGGGCCGCTGCAGCTGTCCGCCGCCCGCCTGCTCGCCGGCCCCGGCTCGCCATCGCTGGCCGAGCTGTTTCGCCGCGTCGCACTCGACCGCGCCTCGCGTCCAGTCGAGCGCGAGCTGGCGGTCGCCGGGCTCGGGGTGCAGGGGGATCCCAACGAGGCGCGCACCCTGGGCACCCTGCTCTCCGCCGATAACGCCGCGCCGCTTCGCCAGGCGGCGGCCTCGGCGATCATCGGCCTGGCCCCCGCAGACAGCGCCACCTTGACCGCCCACAGCCTGAGCTGGGCCCGCAGCACCCTGGACGCCTCGTCTGGAGCGGCCCGGCTAGCGGCGGCGCGCGTGCTCGGCGAGATCCCGGCCCCCGAGGCGGTGCTGCTCTTGCTGTCGACTCTGGGCGACCGCGAGGTGCCGCTGCGGCGAGCTGCCGCCCAGGCCCTGGGTCGGCGGCCCGAGCGGGCGACCTTGTGGGCGCTCCTGCACGCCCTGGCCGACGAGGACGCCGGCGTCCGCCTGGATGCCCTGCGGTCGCTCACCTCCGTCGCCACTCGCCTGCAGGAGCGGGGCGGGGCGCCGCGCGTGCAGCCGCTGTTCACCCTGCTGCAGCGCCTGCAGAGCCGCGGCACGCCGATGGAGCAGCTGCTGGCCACCAGCGCCCTGTTCCACCTGGGCGACGGCCGCGAGCGCGACCGCCTGCGCACCCTGAGCCGCGCCCCCGATCCCGAGCTGCGCGCCCTCTTGCTATCGCAGCTGTCCACCGACACGCCGCTGCTCCTGGGGGCGCTGGCCGATTCCTCGCCGTGGGTGCAGCGGCTGGCGGCGCAGCGGCTGGCGGCGCTCGGCGACCGCCGGGCGGTGCCGGTGCTGCGCGCCGAGCTCCAGGAGGGCGGGGCCCACGCGCCGCTGGCCTACGGTCTGCTGCGCCGACTCGGCGAGAAGGCAGAGCTGCCGCCCGCTGCGGCGCAGCCGCGCGCCACGCTGTCGTGCGAGCAGCGGCGCAGCGTAGTCGAGGCGGTGCGCGGCCTGCCGGCCGAGGTCGCCCTGCCCGTCTTGTACCAGGCCACCCGTGACCTCGACCCGTCGGTGCGGCAGAAGGCCGCCGAGGTCGCAGCAGACCTGCCGCGGGCCACCCATGGTCCCGCGGGCGCGCCGATCCTGCGCATGCTGCTGCTCGACCGCGATCTGACCGTGTGGACCCAGGCCCGGGCGCTGCTCGCGCGGGCCTACGCCGCCCCCGGCGAACCCATCGAGCCGACCCTGCCGGCGAACATCGGACCGTCGCTCACCGGCGGCCGTCCCACCCCCGACAAGAACAGCGAGTCCGACGCGCTACCGGCCGAGCCGGCGCCGGGCGGCGAAGGAACGCTGGTGATCGAGGCGCCGAGCGGCATCTACTATCAGGTCGACCGCCGCGGCTGGCAGACTGGTCAGACGACGCCGATGCTGCTGCGCAGCGGCCCGCACACCGTGGTCTCGCTGGCCGACACCCAGGAAATCCTCATCGCCGACGGCACCACCACCACCGTCAAGATCCGCGAGTCCGCCATCGAGCAGTTCCTGCAGGCAGGCCTGCAGGCCAAGCGCCGGGACGATCTGCGCGCCGCCCAGCGCCAGCTCGAGCGGGCCCGCGCCCTGTGCGAGCACGACCGCCTGCACGAGGTGCCCTGCCAGACCCTGGCCTTCATTGCCTCGTATCACCTGGGCGTGCTCTTTGAATCTGAGAAGGAGTACGGTCGGGCGATGACCGACTTCCGACGCGCCGCGGCGCTCAGCCACCGCGTCAAGGCTCACGTCGAGCTGAAGACCGAGGTCGACGGCGCCATCCGCCGCCTCGGCTCGCGCGTCGGCGAGGTCCAGGTCGGCACTGTGGTCGGCAACCACTGCCGGCGGACCACGTTCTGGCTGGACCCCGGCACCCACCGGCTGGATGTCGGCAGCGGGCGTTTCGAGACGGTCACCGTGCGCGCCGGCCAGACCCTCGATGCCGGGGGCTGCCGATGAGTCTGCCGGCGCGGCGCGGTCGGCCGGGCGGGTGGGCGGTCTGGTTGAGCTTCCTGGTCGTCCTCGGCGCCGGCCTCGGGTCCAGCAGCGCCCAGCCAGCGCGTCCCGGTCGCCGGGCGGGAACCGGTCCGGCGGCGGCCGAGCCCCTGCTGCGCGCCGGTGTCGCCGCGCTGGCCGCTGGTGAGCTGGCCGTGGCGGAGAAGAACCTCGAGGCGGCCTACCTGCGCTGGCCCAGCCCCATCCTCCTTTACCACCTGGGCGTGCTCGCCTTCAAAAAGGGCCAGCTGCTGGCGGCCCAGGACCTGCTCCGCCGCTACCAGTCCGACCCCGCCAGCGTCTCCGAGCCGGCGATGGAGCAGGAGATCCGGCGCGTCCTTTTGCTGCCGCGGCCGCCGGCCGGCAAGGCCCTGGTGCTCAGCGACTCCGGGGCGCTGCTGCGCGTGGACAACCGCATCGTCGGCTCGCTGCCGCTGGTGCAGCCGCTGCTGCTCTCGCCCGAGAGTCACCAGATCTCGGTCGTGTTCCCCGAGCAGACCCTGAACTCGCAGGTCGAGGTGCCGGTCGGGCGGCTGGCCGAGCTGCGGGTCAACCGCGGCTCGCGGGCGGTGCTGCTGACGCTCTTGCCGGCCTACATCGTCCTGCCCGACTACCACGACCTCGGCACCGAGATGGAGCACCAGGTCGACGACGCCATCGAGCACGCCTTCCAGAGCGAAAAGAAATCGGTGCTGCGCCGCGACTTCGCCCTGCGCAAGGCGCCCGAGCTCAAGCAGTGCCTGGACACCCTGCTGTGCCAGGACCAGCTGGCGACCAAGAACGACGTCGATGGCCTGCTCGCGGTGCGCGTCGTCGTCAGCCCCGGCGGGCACAAGATCGCGCTGCGCCTGCTCGACAGCGCCACCGGGGATCTGGCCGGCCACATCGAGCGCGAGGTCGCTCCCGGGCTCCTTCTGCGGCAGCTGCAGCAGGACGTGACCCAGCTCATCCTCGACAGCGCCGCGCGCACCCGCGGCGGGCTGCAGGTGCGCACCGATCCGTCGGGGGCGCAGGTCTACATGGGCAACCGCATCCTGGGTCTTACGCCCTACCAGCGCCCCTCGTTCACCGGCCGCTTCGAGCTGGTCATTCACAAGCCCGGCTACGACAGCGTGCGCCAGCAGATCGAGGTCTCGGAGGGCCGCACCACCGAGGTCATCGTCGGCATGGCGCACGACCTGCCCGAGCCGCCGCCCATGGCGCTGCGCCCCGAGGTCCAGGTCGTCACCGAGCGCACGCGCAAGCCGCGGCCGACCTGGCGGCTGGTCCTGGGCGGCGCCGCGCTGTCGGCCGGGGCGCTGGTGCTGGGCACTGGGGCAGACGCCCTGCGGCTTGGCAACCTGTGCCTGGATGCGGGCTTTCAGGCCCCGGGGGCGCTGTGCGGCAGCCGCCTGCAGCCCACCGCGTTCGGGGCGGGCACGATCGCCGGGGGCCTGCTGCTCATCGGCACCGGCATCACCCTTATCGCGCTGCCCGGCGCCTGGCAGAAGATCGATACGTTTACGTACTCACCCGCCGAGCCCGCCGCCAGGCACTAGCGGCCAGGGGCGCGACGGGGTTGCCAAAGGAAGACTCCATGCGCAAGGTCCTAGCGTCCTTCGCTCTGCTCATCGTCGGCTGCAGCAGCCGCGACTTCGGGTTTGTCAGCCGGCCCGATCCCGGGTACTGCGCCACCGCGGCCGACTGCCCGGCGCAGGCCGGCTGTCACTCGACGCTGCACTACTGTTATGCGGTCTCGACCGACCCGCCGGTGCCCGACCCCTACCGCGATCTCAGCGGGACGCTGCCGGTCGACTGTTCGACCGCCGATCTGCTGCAGAAGCTGGGCGCTGCCGCCCGGACCAGCGGTCCGACGCGCCTGGCGCTGGCCCCCGCCCCCTGCGTCTATACCCTGACGACGCCGGTGGCCTACCTGTTCGGGCCGGTCGGCCTGCCGACGATTCGCACGCCGGTCACGGTGGAAGGAAACGGCGCCGTCATCGCCCGCAGCAGCGAGTTCACGACGCCGCCGTTTCGCCTGTTCGCCATCGAGGGCGACTTCAAGCTCGGTCTGCCCAGCCCCGTCCCGAGCGGCAGCCTCACCCTGCGCAACCTGACGCTCACCGGCGGCTACGCGCGCGGCGGCGCCGGCGGCGATGGCTCGGGTGACAGCGGCGCCGGGGGCGGCGGCGGTGCCGGCACGGGCGGCGCGATCCTGGCGGTGGGTGGTGAGCTCGTCCTTGACGGCGTCACCGTCACCGGCTGCACCGCCGAGGGCGGCAGTGGTGGCGGCTTCAAGCCGATGGCGCTCAACGGCGGCGGCGGCGGTGGCGGCGGCAGCGGGGCCAGCGGCGGCAGCGGGGCCAGCGGCAGCGGCGGCGGCGGCGGCGGTATGGCCACCGCCGGCCTGGATGGCCAGGATGGCCTGCTCAACGCCACGGCCGGCGGCGGCGCCCAGGCCGGCGACCTGACCGCCGGAGCCACCGCCACCGGCCGGGGCGGCGTCACCCAGCCCGCGGTGGCCGCCAACGCCGGCGCGACCACCGGTGTCGGCGATGGTGGCCCCGGCGGTCCCTTCCTCATCGGGTTTGGCCAGCCGACCCAGATCGCGGCGCCGCTCGGCGGCAAGGGAGGCAGCACCCAGGCCAACCGCGGCGGCTTCAGCGGCGATGGCGGCGGCGGCGGGGCCGGCAGCAACGGGGCCGGCGGCGGCGGCGGCGGCCTGTCCGGCGGCGGCGGCGATGGCGCCAGCAGCGGCAGTCAGTACGGCGGCGGCGGCGGCGCCCACGGCGGCGGCGGCGGCGGCGCCCGCGGTCCGTACGGCGGCGGCGGCGGCGGCGGGGCCGGCGGCGGCGGCGGCGGCGGTGGCGGCTACGAAGGCGCCGGCGGTGGCGGCGGTGGCGGCGGTGGCGGTGGCGGGGCCGGCGGCGCCGGCGGTCAGGGCGGTGACGGCGGCTATGGCGGCGGCAGCGGCGGCGGCATCAAGCTTGTCACCGGGGGTCCCGGAGCGCCGGGCTTCGGCGGCGGCACCGGCAGCATGGGCGGCGGCGGCGGCATGGGCGCCGGCGGGGCGGTGTTCATATTTCACGGCAGCGCCGCGATCACCAACTCTACCTTGACGCGCAACACCGCCCGCGGCGGCAACACCCTGAGCGGCCCCGGCTCGGGCAGCCCCGGCTCGGGTCGCGGCGGCGCCTTATACATCTTGAACAGCAGCCTCACCCTCCTGCACGCGACGCTGGTCGATAATACCGCCGTGCGCGGCGTGACCACCGGGACCCTGGTCGATGCCACCGCCCGCGGCTACGGCGGCGCCCTGTACGCCGCCGCCAGCGGCGCCGCTGTCAACCTGACCATCACCAACAGCATCCTGGCCGAGAGCGAGGACGGGCAGGTTCAGGGCGACGCCTGCAGCGCCACCAGCCGCTTCGCTGGCTCCGCCGTCAACACGACCTTCACTGGCGTCAACGTCATCCGCGAAAACGGCGCCGGCAGCAGCAGCTGCATGACCCTGGGCAACCTCAAGTCCGACCCTGGCACCGAGCCGCTGGTCGCCGAGCTTTTCGACAACGGCGGACCGACGCAGACCTGCGCCCCCCTGGCGCAGCAGCTCGCCGGGGCCCCCGCGCCCGAGTGCCAGAGCCCGGAACTGCACGGCCGCGACCAGCGCGGCCTGCCCCGCGCCGTCAACTGCACTGTCGGCGCCGTAGAGTTTCCCTCGCCGCCGCGCGAGCCTCCCAGCCCGCCCCAGCTGCCAGGCACCGGCGCCGCGGCCTCTGGCTGCCAGCTCGTCCCCAGCGCAGCGCCCAGCAGCGCCCTGGTGCTCGCCGGCGGCGCTCTGACCCTTGCCGCCGCGTGGCTGCGGCGCCGCCGGCGCGTGCCTGGGCGCTGACCGCAACCAACGGCCCACAGGCCGCCTGCCGCGTTTTTCCTCCCGCGGTCCTGCCGTCAGCACGGCCGGCGCGCGCGTTTACTGCTCAGGTTGACAACCGCTCGCTGCCGGATACGGTGCGGGCATGCTTGGCTCAATGGCGGGGGCGGTGGTGGGCAATCGGCCGCCCGCGGACAGTGGCGCCGCGGACCCCGAGCTCCTCGGCCTGTCCGACGAGCAGCGGGCGGTGGTCTGCGCTCCGCCGGGGCCGCTGCTGGTGCTGGCCGGGGCGGGCAGCGGCAAGACGCGAGCGCTCACGCAGCGAGTCGCGAGGTTCCTGCGCGCCGGGGTGCCACCCGAGCGGGTGCTGCTCATGACGTTTACCAACCAGGCGGCGCGGCAGATGCTGTCGCGGCTGCAGGCGCAGTCCCGGCGGGTGCTCGACGGGCTGTGGGTGGGGACCTTTCACTGCCTGGCGCTGCGCGTGCTGCGCCGGCACGGCCACCGCATCGGCCTGCCCGAGCGGTTCGCCGTGCTCGATCGCGGCGACGGCAGCGATCTGCTCGCCGGCTGCCTGGCGGAAGTGTCGCCGCCGGCTGGCCGGGTCTGGCCGCGGCCCGGCGTGCTGCAGTCGCTGCTCTCGCTGGCGGTAAACTCCGAGGTGCAGCTCGCCGCCGCCATCGCCCGCCACGCGCCCGAGTGGCGCGAGCTCGCCCCCGCGCTCGGACGGGTGTGCGACCGCTACGTCGAGCGCAAGCTGCGCATGGGCCTGTGCGACTTTGATGATCTGCTGCTCGGGTGGCGGCTGCTGCTGTGCGACTGCCCGGATGTACTGGCCGAGCAGCAGGCGCAGTTTCAGCATGTGTTCATCGATGAGTACCAGGACGTGAGCCCGGTCCAGTGCCTGCTTGGCGACGAGCTGGCGCGCGGCCACGGCCACCTGACCGCGGTGGGCGACGACGCGCAGTCCATCTACCGCTTTCGCGGCGCTGACCTGGGCAGCCTGCTGACCTTCGCCGACCGCTGGCCCGGAGCGCAGCAGCTGCACCTGTCGACCAACTACCGCTCGGGCCCCGACATCATCGCCCTGTGCAATCGGTCGATCGCCTACAACACCCAGGCCGCGCCGCGCCTGCCCATGCGCGCCGCCCCCAGCGTCAGCAGCCTAGCCGCCGCGCTGCCCCGGGAGGCCGAGCTCACCCCGGCGGCTCCCGCCCTGCCCTTCGCCGAGCTTGCGCGGCGACCGGCCCTGGTCGCGCTCCCCGATGCCCGCGTCCAGGCGGCGTTCGTCGCCCAGCGCATCGCCGAGCTGCTCGCCGCCGGCCGCGCTGCGCACGACATCGCCGTGCTGTACCGCCACCACCGCCACGCCCGCGAGCTGCAGGTCGAGCTGTTGCGCTGCAAGCTCCCCTACCGCCTGCGCTCGGGTCCGCGCATCGCCGAGCAGACCCACATAAAGGACGTGCTGGCGTTCCTGCGGCTGTGCAATAACCCAGCTGATCTGCTGGCCTGGGCCCGGGTGCTGCGCCAGGTCGCTGGGGTCGGGGACACCGGGCGGGCGCGCCTGCTGGCCGCGCTGAGCGAGCAGGCAGCGCGCGGCGAGGTGCCGCAGCTGGACCACACGGTGCTGGCCCAGGTCCGGCCACACTGCCGCGGCGGGCTGCGCGCCCTCGCGGGACTGCTGGCCGAGCTCTGCGCGCTGCGTGACGAGGTGGGCGGGCGGCGCGGCGAGCTGCCCGGCGAGCTGCCGGCGCGCCTTATCGCCCTGGTGCTGGACCGTCACTATCGCGCCTACGCCAGCGGGGCCTACGCGGACGCCGAGCAGCGGCTGACCGACCTCGATGGCCTGCGCCAGGCGGCGCGCGCGCGCCCCATGCAGACGACGCTGCCGCTGGGCGCCGACGCCGCCGGCATCTCGCTGCATGACTTTCTCTCAGCGCTGACCACCGGAGAAGAGTCCGAGGTCGCTGGCAGCGGCGGCGAGGTCGTGCTCTCCACCGTGCACCAGGCCAAGGGTCTGGAGTGGGGGGCGGTGTTCGTGCTGTGGCTGTGCGAGGGGCACTTCCCCTCTGCCGCCGCCCTGCTTGAGCCCGATGACGAGGGCGAGCCCGCCGCCGCCGAGGCCGAGGAGCGCCGCCTGTTCTACGTCGCCGCCACCCGCGCCCGCCAGGAGCTGTACCTGTGCTACCCGAGCGCCGCCGCCACCCAGGGCGCCCTGCGCATGTCCCGCTTTCTGAAAGAGCTCGACGACCAGGATCCCCCCTTTGACCGCTGGGCGATACACGTCGCCGGCTAGCCAACAGCCCCGCGGTGCCCGGCCGAGACCATCCTGCAGCGCGCGGCGCTAGGGCAGCGCCGATGACCCTGACAGCGCGGACGGTGCCGCGATGGCCGGCGACAGCTCGGCCAGCTCGACATCGCCAAGCTGGCCGCTGAAGGCGCGGCGAAGCAGCTCCCGCCACAGCGCCTCTAGCCGGCTGCGGGCGGCGCTCGCCTGCGCCGCCGCCGCCGCCACCCGCTGCCAGGCGACCCGGGTCTGCGCAACGATCTCCCGCTGACGCGACAGCGGCGGCAGCGGCAGCGGCACGGTCTGCAGGTCGGTCGGACTGATGTGGGGCAGCTGGGTGCCGGTGGCGCGCGCCTCCAGATGACGGACGGCGGCCTCACTCTGCAGACTCAGGAGCAGGTACTCGCCATCGAGCCGGTCAGCGGCGCCTTCCCGGGGCAGGATCCGCCCGACGCGCTGGACCAGTAGCGCCGGCAAGTCCGCCGGTCCCAGCCGGGCGACGCGCATCCCCCCGGCGATGAGCGGCCGATCGAGCCCGACCACGACGTCGCCCGCGCGCAGGGCGTAGGTCGGGTAGCGCGCCGCCATGCTCTCGGGCAGGTGCGCGGTGTGGGTCCAGCTCAGCGACCCGGGGGCGATGTTTACGCCGCGCAGCAGCCGCACCCCGCTGGAGGCGAACCAGCCGCTGCGAAATGGGTAGCCGACCTGCACCTGCGCCAGGCTGCCGAGCTGCACTATCGGCGGCGGCGGCCCTCGGTCCGCTGACCCGCTCGCCGCTGCCGCCAGGCCGCTCTCCAGCAAGCACCGCCGCAGCTGGCCCAGGAGCCCGGGCACCCGCGACAGCGCTGCCGCGGCGCGCTGATGGCGCGCCTGCGCCGCCGTCAGGATGGCGACGATGCGCAGCTGCTCGTCAAGCGGCACGAGCGGAAACGGCGCGCTGCCCAGGCGCCGCTGGTTGACGATGGGCAGGGTGGTCGCGCTGGCGCTCGCCGCCAGCCACGGCCGCAGCGTCTGCGCCCAGTAATAGACATACTCCGGTACGAGCCCCGGCCGCGGGATGAGCGCGGTGAGCTGCTGGTTGCTCAGCGCCGGCACCGCCAGCAGGCCGACCTTGCCGAGCAGCCCGATGCACGATACCAGCACCGCCCCCGGCGGGAGCAGCCGTCCGTGGCAGGCACCGCGCTCGGTCACCGTGTCGCGCGCCGTGCGCAGCGGCCCCGGACGGTCAAGGTCGCCGGGCCGGAACAGCGGAATCGCGCCGTCGTAGAGCTCGGCCTGGCGCGGCGGCGTCGCGCCAGTGACAAGGTCCACCACCTCGCGCAGCGGGACGGTGCGCAGCGGAGAGGCAGCGGTCAGCACGGCGAGGGTCTCGGGCGGGGGCGCGCCGGCATACAGACTCCGAAACGGACACTTGATGGCGCGGCGGATCCTACACCAGAGCACAGCGGTCCACGCGCGCGACCGCTCGGCGGCGTGAAATTGGCACCCGCGGTCCGCGGTCCGAGCGCCTCGCGGGGCGGGTCTACGCTAGACTGGAGCGATGCCGTCCCGGCGCCTGTGTCCGAGCTGTCACGCCGAGTTCACTTCAGGGGAGCAGTTTTGCGCCTTTGATGCGGCGCCGCTCGTCGAGTGCACCGAGCGGGACGGCCAGGCCGACGGCCAGGCCGACGCCGCCGCCAGTCCCCAGGCCAGCGAGTCGGCGATTCGTCGCGCCCAGGACCCGCTGCTCGGCACCATCATCTCCGACCGCTACCGGCTGCGCGAGGTGCTCGGAGAGGGCGGCATGGGAGTCGTTTATCGCGCCGAGCACACGGTGCTGGAGCGGTCGTTCGCGCTCAAGCTGCTGCGCCGCGAGCTGACCCTGGACTCAGTGACCCGCGGACGTTTCGACCGCGAGGCGCGGGCGGCGTCGCTGGTGTGCCACTCGCACGTCGTCACGATCTACGACTACGGATACACCGAAGCGGGCCTGGCGTTCCTGGTCATGGAGTACCTGGAGGGACTGACGCTGTCGGCCTACACCCAGAGCGCCCCCGATCACCGGGTGCCGCTGAGCCTGGGCGTCGAGGTGGTCCTCCAGGTCGCCGAGGCCCTGGCCCACGCCCACGAGCGGGGCGTGGTCCACCGCGACATCAAGCCCTCCAACATCCTGCTCACCTGCCGCGATGGGGAGAGCAACTACGTCAAGGTGCTCGACTTCGGCATCGCCCGCATCCTCGACCAGGCGGCGCTCACCATGGTCAAGGACGGTCCGCCGGGGACGCTCCCCTACATGGCGCCCGAGATGTTCAGCCGCGCCGACTACCTATCGCCGGCAGTGGACCAGTACGCGCTCGGCGTGCTGCTGTTCCACATCCTGACCGGCCGGCCGCCGTTTTTCGGCGATGACATGGAGATCATCCGCGACCACCTGCACACGCTGCCGCCGCGCCTGTCCGGGGCGCTGCCCGAGGCGCGGGTGCCGCCGGCGCTGGACAAGCTGGTGGCGCAGCTGCTGGCCAAGGAGCCGGAGGAGCGGCCTACGGCGGCGGCGACGGTAGAGCGGCTGATGCAGATCCAGCCGCAGCTGCCGGCGCGGTCGCTGCGCAGCCTGATGGCGCTGCAGACGATGCTGCTCAGCGAGTCGCAGCAGGGCCAGGGCCTGCAGGGCGCGCCCACCTATGTGCTGCCGTACAATCGACCGGGGACGCGCAGCGCGACGCTGCTCCCGGCGCTGCACGAGCTGGATCAGCTGGAGTCGGAGCTGCAGCGGGTGAGCGCCCAGCTGGGCAAGCAGGCGCTGGCGCTGCTGCGCAAGCGCTGGCCGCGCGGCGCCCTGCCGTCCGCCCCCCAGAGCCTGCTCGAGCTGGCGCAGCGGGTCGGGGCCGCCGAGGCCAAAGAGGAAGAGCACGGCCTGCAGCTGGCGCTGTTGCGCGAGCAGGTCCACACCGAGCAGCGACGCGCCGAGGGCCGCCGCGGCGAGCTCCATCGCCGCCTGTTCGCCCAGCGCGCGGCCATGCAGAAGGTCCCCCCGCCCCCCGGCGGCGCCGAGGCGCTGGCCGCCCTGGAGCGCGAGTACCTGACGGCGATGCCGACGAGCACCGCCGCCACCCAGCTGCGCGCCGCGCAGGCCGAGCTGCAGGCCCTGCAGTCGGCCGTCCACTCGCTGCGGCGCCAGCTGGCCGGTCAGACCCTGCGCGCCTATCTTACCGATGTCGCAGCGCGCGGCGGCAGCGACCCGGCGCGCGAGACCGCCTACCGCCAGCTGGAAGAGACCCTGGCGCAGTTCGATCAACAGACCGCCGCCGTCACCCTCGTCGCAGAAAAGCTGCCCTAGCCGGCCGGGGCCCGGAGGCCGCCGTCCCAAAATGGCCTGTCCCAAAACGGCTCGACCCAAGGCGCCAAAACGCGCAGCGGCTGCCCCGGCGTAACGCTGCGGCGCGCGGTTAGTGTATGCTGCAAAGTACCCATCGTGTCTGGATCTGGAGCCAGCTCACCGCCCAAATACAAGCTTTGCCCGGCGTGCCGGCATATCTATCCGGCGACCAATAACTTCTGCCCGCAGGATCAGAAGGCGCTCATTGTCAGCGAAGACATCATCGCTGGCCGCTACGTCCTGTCGCAGCGGGTCGGAGCCGGGGCCATGGGCACGGTGTATATGGCCGAGGACACGCAGCTTGGGCGGCGGGTCGCGCTCAAGCTCCTCAAGCCGGCCCACGATGCCCAGCTGCGCATCGACCGCGAGGCCAAGGCGGTGGGCGGGCTGGATCATGACAACGTCGTGCGCGTCTACGAGCGCGGCCAGCACGACGACGGCCGCCTGTACATCGCCATGGAGTACCTGGAGGGCGAGTCGCTGCGCTCGTACCTGGCGACCCAGGGCCGGCTGCCGCTGCGGCAGGCGCTGGAGCTGTGGGTGCAGGCGGTGCGCGGGGTGGCGGCGGCGCACAAAAAGCACGTCATCCACCGCGACCTCAAGCCCGACAACCTGTTCCTCGCCCGCCGCGAGCAGGACGACGGCCACCTGGAGCAGCTGAAGATCCTCGACTTCGGCATCGCCCAGATTAGGAGCGAGAAGCCCACCCGCGGCACTGTCCGCATCGGCACGCCGGGCTATGTCGCCCCCGAGCAGTGGATGCACGGCGAGGCGACGGCGCGGTCGGATGTGTACTCGCTCGGGGTCATCCTGCTCGAGATGCTCACCGGGCTGCGCAGCCTGGCCGCCAACCCCCAGGCCCCGCTGGAGGCGCTGGAGCGGCTGGCCATCGCCCACACCGTCTCGCCCGAGCTGCGGCAGCTGCTGGCGGCAGTGCTGGCTCCCGAGCCGGCGCAGCGGCCGGCCGATGCGCGGGTGCTGCTGGAGCGGCTGCGCAGCCTCTCGGATGGGCAGCTCGTCCGGCCAAGCGGGGCGATTGCGGCGCCGCTGCCCGGTCCGCTGAGCCTGGCCACCAGCGGCGCGGTCGCCCGCCGGCCGCCGAGCGGCGACGAGCTGCAGCCGCTGGATGCCGACGAGGATCAAGAGGACACCGAGCAGGTCGGACTGGAGTCGCTGCGTCCGCCCGCGCCCACGGCCCGCCCGGCCGGCAAGGGGCTGCCGCAGACCACGGTGCGGGTCGAGCGGCTGCCTGGGCTCGTGCCCACCACCGCCACCGAGCGCAGCACCGCCGGCCCTCCCGAGGCCGCCCGCGCCGCACTCGCCCCCGAGCGTCCCGAGCTGGCGCCGCCGCCGATCCCGTCGGCTCTGGCCGAGCAGATTACCGGTCAGGTGCCGCCGCCCGCGGTGAGCGAGGCCGGGAACGAGGCGCCGGGCGAGCCGGCGCTCGACCTGCTGGCCGAGGAAGTGACCGCCGGGGCGGAGGCGCGCCCCGACCACGAGCCGACCAACCAGCTGCCCCTGCCCGCCCAGAGCACCCTCATCCTCGGCAGCGCGGCGCAGATGCCGACTCTGAACCTGTCGGCCTTCACCGCCGAAGAGCTGAAGGAGGCCGCCGGCCGGTCCGATCCCAAGAGCTCGCCCGGCAAGGCCCCGGCAACGGCGGCGACGGTGTTGTCGGGTCGCCCGCGGGCGGCGACCCTGCCCGCCGGCGCCGCCGAGACGCTGCCGCTCGGCTCCTTTGCCAGCTACCGGCCGCCGTCTGAGGCGCCGCGTGGGCTGCGCGCCTGGCTGGCCACCCCGACGCCGCTCGGCTCGGCGGGCCGGGTGCTGCTCGTGTGCGCGGTGCTCGGCCTGCTGGCCGTGGTGGCCATCGGCTTCCTATTTTAATTCAGATTCTCCGTTGCTGGGCGCGCGGCGCGGGCGGCGTCCTGTTGCTTGCGGGCGGGAAATTTTCTATACCCCCGCGCAAATGACAACCCCTGCGGGTCCCAAGTCCTCCTCGTTGACTCCTTCCCCGCCGCCCGCTGCGCCGGTCGCGCCGCTGGAGCTGGAGCTGTCGCTGTCGTTTGACGACGTGCTGCTCCTTCCCGGCCACTCCAGCGTCTTGCCCACCCAGTGCAAGGTCGGCACCCGGCTTGGCGGGCTGCAGCTGGCGATGCCCATCCTGTCGGCGGCCATGGACACGGTCACCGAGTCGCAGACGGCGATCGCCATGGCGCTGATGGGGGGCCTGGGGGTCCTGCACAAGAACTGCTCCGCCGAAGAGCAGGCGCGCATGGTGCGGCGGGTCAAGAAGTTCCAGCACGCGGTGATCCACTCGCCGCTGACCGTCAAGGCCACCCAGACCGTCGGCGAGGTCCAGCAGCTCATCGAGGAATCGGGGGTCACCGGCTTCCCGGTAGTCGACGAGCGCGGCGTCCTGGTCGGCATGTGCACCGGCCGCGACATCCGCTACACCACAGATCCAGCGACCCGGGTCTCGGACATCATGAGCTGGCCGCCGCGCAGCCTGCCGATCGGCGCCACCCGCGGCCAGGCCGAGGAGTTCTTCCGCCGCTACAAGCTGGAGAAGCTGCCGCTCATCGACAGCGAGGGACGGCTCGGCGGCCTTATCACCTCACGCGACTGGCGGCAGGCGGTCAGCCACCCGGACGCACTGCGCGATGCCGCCGGCAGCCTGGCGGTCGCCGCGGCGGTGGGGGTCGGCGAGGAGGGGCTACAGCGGGCGGCGGCGCAGGTCGAGGCGGGCGTGGACTGCCTGGTCGTCGACTCGGCGCACGGCCACAGCGAGGGGGTGCTGCGCACCGTGGCGGCGCTGCGCAAGCGCTATCCGCACCTTGAGCTCATGGGCGGCAACATCGCCACCGCCGAGGGCGCCCTGGCCCTGGTGCAGGCCGGGGCCAACCTGGTCAAGGTGGGCATGGGGCCGGGCTCGATCTGCACCACGCGCATCGTCTCGGGGGTCGGGGCGGCGCAGTTCAGCGCGGTGCTCGAGGTGGCGACGGCGCTGCGCCGCAATCACCCCGAGGTGGCGATCATCGCCGATGGCGGCATCCGCTACTCCGGCGACATCACCAAGGCCCTGGCGGCCGGCGCGCACGCCGTCATGGTCGGCGGCCTGTTCGCCGGCACGGACGAGAGCCCGGGCGAGATCGTCCTTTACCAGGGGCGCAGCTACAAGTGCTACCGCGGCATGGGGTCGCTGGCAGCGATGAAAAAGGGCAGCAAGGACCGCTACGGTCAGCAGGGCGTCGAGGAGCCGTCCAAGCTGGTGCCCGAGGGCGTCGAGGCGCGCGTCCCCTACCGCGGGCCGATCGGCCGCGTCATCGAGCAGCTGCTCGGCGGCCTGCGCGCCGGCATGGGGTATCTGGGCGCCGCCGACCTCGGCGAGCTGCAGCACAAGGCGCGCTTCCGCCGCGTCACCTCCTTCGGCCTGCGCGAGAGCCACGTCCACGATGTGACCATCACCGCCGAGTCGCCCAACTACTCGGGGATCGAGGGGACCTAGGCCGATGCTCTGCATCCTGGACTTCGGCTCGCAGTACACCCAGCTCATCGCCCGCCGGCTCCGCGGTCAGGGGTTCTCGACGGAGGTGCTCAGCGGCCAGCTGCGCGCCGCCGAGGTCCTGGCGCGTCGGCCGAGCGGCATCATCCTGTCGGGGTCGCCGGCCAGCGTGGGCAGCCACGTAGATCCGGATCCGGCGCTGCTCAGCTGCGGGGTGCCGCTTTTAGGACTGTGCTTCGGCTACCAGTACATCGCCAGCCAGCTCGGCGGGCGCGTCGAGGCGTCCACCCACCGCGAGTACGGCGCGGCGCAGATCGAGAAGACGGCGGCCGGGCGCACCGACCCGCTCACCGCCCGCCTATCGCCGCGCACCCAGGCGTGGATGAGCCACGGCGACTCGGTGGTCGAGCTGCCACCGGGGGCGGTGCTGCTGCTGTCCTCGGCGGGCAAGCCGGCGGGCTTCAGCCTGCCGCAGCGGCAGCTGTGGGGCCTGCAGTTTCACCCCGAGGTCTACCACACCCCCGAGGGCAAGATCATCCTGGAGGCCTTCGCCCGCGACATCTGCAAGCAGACCCCGGACTGGAACCTGCGGCAGGAGCTTGCCGAGGTGCAAAAGCGCCTGCAAGCGGAGCTGCACGGCGTGCCCGAGGTCGTGTGCGCGGTCTCGGGGGGCGTTGACTCGACGGTGATGGCGGCGCTTATCTCGCGGGTGTCGCGGGTGCGGGCGCTGTTTGTCGATCATGGCTTCCTGCGCTCGTATGATCTGCCGAACCTGCGGCGGGTGTTCGCTTCCTTTCCCGCCATCTCGCTGGAGGTGGTCGATGCGCGCGAGCGCTTCTGGGCCGAGCTGCAGGGGGTCGCCGACCCCGAGACCAAGCGCAAGACGATCGGCCGGCTGTTCGTGCAGACCTTCACCGAGCATGTCGGCCACGCCCACTTTACCCACCTGGCGCAGGGGACCATCTACTCCGATGTGATCGAGTCGGCGCAGAACCACCTCGGTCCGGCGCACAGCATCAAGAGCCACCACAACGTCGGCGGCTTCCCCGCCGGCACCGGCATCAAGCTGGTCGAGCCGCTGCGGCCGTTCTTCAAGGACGAGGTGCGCGAGCTCGGCGCGCTGCTCGGCATCGACCACGAGATCCTGCACCAGCACCCCTTCCCCGGACCCGGGCTGGCGATCCGCTGCCTCGGCGAGCTATCGCGCGAGCGCATCGAGCTTTTGCGCCGCTGCGACGCCATCTTCTATGAGGAGATGCACCGGCGGCACCTGTACCACCAGACCTGGCAGGCGTTCGTGGTGCTGCTGCCGGTGCGCACGGTAGGCGTCATGGGGGACTCGCGGAGCTACGAGTACGCAGTGGCGCTGCGCGCGGTCTCGTCGGTGGACGCGATGACGGCGGAGGTCACCGAGTTCCCTTTTGCCGACCTGAAGGCGATCGCCGCCCGCCTGGTCAACGAAGTGCGCGGGGTCAACCGGGTGGTCTTCGATCTGACCTCCAAGCCCCCCGGCACCATTGAGTGGGAGTGAGGGAGCCCGCGGCCAGCGGCGCGGGGAAGGCGCCTACGGCGGCGCGCTGCCGTGCAGCCAGTCGACGATGTAGGCGGCGACCTCCTGCCAGCCGGAGTCGGCGATGATCCAGTGGCTGCGCCCGGCGAACTCGCGATAGGCGGTCACCGCCGGCGTGTCGGCGTAGAGGCGATAGTTGCTGTAGTTCAGGCTCGCCGGAATGATGTGATCGTTTTCCCCGGCGACCAGCAGCAGCGGCGGCCGCGGCTTCCCATAATCAATCTTGGCGACGTCGGTCGTGGGTCCCTTGCCGACGCGGCGCGACTCGGGAACGACGTACTTGGCGAACGCGGCGCCCTGCTCGGCTTCACTTAAGCCGTTGGCGAAGGCGTACTGGAACTGCGAAAAGGTAAGCTCGATCGGTGTTCCCAGGTCGGCGCTCGGGGTGAGCACCGGCCAGTTGGATTTCACAAAGGACCAATTGAACGACAACAGGCCCTTGGGCGGCGCCGAGTCGATGGCCACTCCCGCCACCCCCAGCCCTTCTGCCAGAAGCAGCTGGACCACGAGCCCTCCCATCGAGTGGCCGATGAGGATGGGCTTTTCCGGCAGTCCGCCGAGCAGGCTGCGATAGGAAGCGAGGATCTGGTCCAGGGTCAGCGCGCCGAGCTGCTGGCTCGGGTGCCCCTGGCGCTGGGCGGCGATCGGCGCATCGTGCAGCGGCCACGCCGGAGCGAGCGTCTTGTAGCCGCGCTCGCGGAAGTAGCCCTCCCACGCCTGCCAGCACAAGGGGGTCATGTACATGCCGTGGACAAAGACCACGGTGCGGCTGTTCACCGGAGGCGGCGGCGCGGTCGCCGTGTGCGCGCTCTGCGGGCGGCTGCAGCCAGCGGTCAGCAGCAGCACTCCCAGGCAGGCGGCAAGGCAGCGCAAGCGGACCGCCCCCGGGGCAGCCCCGAGGGCTGCGCGAAGAACTCTCATCGTGCAGTTATCTTACGACGATCGGCAACGGGGCCGAAAGGGGCGTTTGTGGCCGCGGGCCAGCGGCCGGACGACGGCCCGCGCGGTGGCACCGCCGTCGGAGAACTTTTTTTGCGCGGCTCTAGCTGTTAATCCGCCGTTTAGCTACTGTCATATTTGATGGTCGCACCACTGTCCAGTCGCTCTGGCGAAGAGTCGCTGGCTTACCTTCGCCTGGCTCCGTGCAGCTGCGGCGAGACCGAGTTCGGCGCCCGGACGACGACGCTGCGCAGCGAGGGTGACAAGCGGATCCGGCAGTACGCCGGGGCGTGCGCGCGCTGCGGCGCCGCCCGCCAGTTTGTGTTCGCCGAGGATGAGCTGCCGCGGCCGATCGAGCCGGGCAAGGTGGTGTTCGGGCGGCCGGGGACGGTCTCGACGCTGCTCGACCCGGGCCAGTGGCTGGTGCTGGCCAACCGCGCCGCGCGCGCCGTGACCAGCGAGCTCCCAGCGGCCCAGGCGCAGGCGGCCGTGGCCTACGCGGTCGCCGCCCTGGAGGAGGTGCTGCAGTTCCTGCCCCCAAGCGCCCGTGACTTTGACGTGGTGCCCGACCGGTGCTTTGTCTCGCCGCTCGGGCGCGGGGCGCTGCTCAAGGAGCCGCCGGGGACCTTTCAGAAGGCGCGGCTTATGGCGCGGCTGCAAGCCTACCGGCGCCTGAGCGGGCGGCTGCGCCCCAGCTCACCGGGGGTTGGCAGCTCACCAGGGGTTGGCAGCTCACCACCGGGGGTTGGCAGCTCGCCAGGCGTTGGCGGCTCGCCGGGCGTTGGCGGCTCGCCGGGCGTTGGTAGCTCGCCGGGGATCTTGCGCTGCGAGTCGGCCCCGGTCATGCAGCTGCCGCGGAGCCTGCTGGTGGTCGATCTTGACCAGCAGCGGCTGTCGTTCCCGACGCTGGTAGTCGGGGCTGGAGCGCGCGATTTCATCGCCGCGGTGCGCGCTGCCGCGCCGAGCACCGAGCCAGCCCGCGAGCGCGAGCCGGCGTCGCTCGCGCAAGGAGTGGCGTGGGCGACGGTCGCCCTCGGCGTCATCCGCGGCTATGCGACGTTTCTGCATCTGTACGGCTTTGAACAAGACCCGCAGCTGCTCCCCCTGCTGGAGGCCGAGGCCCCCTTTGCCCGGGGGGCCCTGCTGGTGCAGCCGAGGGCGGCGACCCCCACCGATACGCCAGCCGGATCCTCTCTGCTACCGGTCCTGGTCAGGCACCTGCAGCGGAGCCGGCCGGTCGTCGTGTTTGGCGAGGAAGCGCTTGCCCAGAGCTGGATCGGCAGCGGCGGCCAGGCCCCGGTCGCGCGCGTGGCCCCGCAGGCCGGGGCCCTCGCCGCCTTCCGCGCCATCGGCAAGGCCATGCTGCTGGCGCTGTAGGCCGCAGCCTCAGTCCTCGAGCTTGCGCGGCGGCAGCAGCTCGGCAAACTGCGCCGGGCGCTTCTCGGCGTTGGCGGTCATCTGCTCTGCCACATCGCTTGTAAAAAACATCCCGGCGTTCCAGGTCGCTACGTAGTTCAGCGAGTCGGCCACCGAGTGATCGCGGGTGTAGTTGAGCATCTCCTTGGTGCCGAGGATGGCCAGCGGCGAGCGCTGCGCGATCTCGCGCGCCACCGCGGTGACCTCGGCGAGCATCACCTCGTGGCTCGGGTAGACCGCGTTGACCAGGCCAAGCTCCAGGGCGCGCCCGGCGAGCAGGCGGCGGCCAGTGTAGGCAAGCTCGCGCATCATGCCCTGGGGAATCAGGTGCGGCAGCCGCTGCAGGGTGCCGACGTCGGCGGTCATGCCGATGTTGATCTCGTGGATGCAGAAGAAGGCGTCGCTTGTGCAGTAGCGCATGTCGCAGGCGCTGATCAGGTCGACGCCGCCGCCGATGCAGGCGCCCTGGATGGCGCTCAGCACCGGGACCCGGCAGCGCTCGATGGCGGTAAAGGACTCCTGCATGGTCAGGCAGAGCCGCCGGAACCGCTCGCTGCTCCGCCCGCGGTCGCCGCCCATGAGCTCGGCCCCGAGCACCGCGAAGTCGCGCAGATCGAGGCCGGCGGTGAAGTGCTTGCCGGTCGAGGCGAGGACCACAGCGCGCACCTCGGGGTGGTCATTGAGCTCGGTGAACACCTGGCGCAGCTCCGGCCAGAAGCGCAGCGTCATGGTGTTGCGCTGCTCGGGTCGGTTGAGGGTGACAAAGGCGATGTGCTCCGCGATGGCCAGATCGAAGGTCGTGTATTGCATGCGGCTCCTGGGTCAATCGAGGGTGGCGCGGGGTCTGGCCGCGCTGGCAATAGGCGAATCCTATCAGCTCGTTGGCCGGCCGGGGGCGTCGGCGCGCGGCCGGCGGGGTAAAGTAGGAGGATGAGCTCTTCGACACGGCGGGCGGTGCTGCAGGCGCTCGCCGCGGCGGCGGCGCTGGGCCTGCGGTCGTCGCCAGCCGCGCAGGCGCAGGTGAAGGGTCAGCTGACCGCCGGGGGGATTCGCAAGCTGAGCGAGCTGCGCTATGTCAGCGGCTCGCGCGGGGGAGCGCAGACCCTGGACCTATACCTGCCGGCGCTGCCGTCGCCCAAGGTGGCGCAGGCGGCGACGGCGGCGCGGCCTGAAGGGGCAGCGCCGGCCAAGGGGGTGCCGCTGCTTTTGTTCTTTCACGGCGGCGCCTGGATAAGCGGCGACAAGGACCAGTATGGGCTGCTCGGGCTGTCGCTGGCGACCCAGGGGTTCGCGGTCGCGATTCCCAACTACCGCCTCGCCGGCAGCGGCGGGCCGGCTCACCCGGCGCAGGTGCAGGATGCCGCCCAGGCGGTGGCCTGGCTGCGCCAGCACGCTGCCGAGCACGGCATCGCCCGCGATCGCATCGTCGTCGGCGGTCACTCGGCGGGCGCGTACCTGGCGGCGATGCTCGCCTTCGCGCCCGAGTTCCTCAAGGCGGCGGGCGAGAAGCCCGAGGCGCTGTGCGGCTTCATCGGGCTAGAGGGCATCTACGACCTGCAGGAGCTCGCCACGCGCTTCCCGAGCTACCGCGAGGATTTCCTGGTCGCTGCCTTCGGTGAGCCGGGCCCGGCGTGGCGGCGGGCCTCGCCGCAGTACCTGGCGCACGGCGTGCAGAAGCCCTGGCTCATCATCCACTCGCTGCAAGACGAGCTGGTGGATGTCGACCAGTCCAAGCGCTTTCAGGTGGCGCTGGCGGCCAGCGGAGTGCCGGTGCAGTACGTGGTCACCCCGACCGGCAACCACTTCGGCGTGGTCTCGCAGCTGGCGCTGCCGCTAAGTCCGATCGCGGGGCAGGTCAGCCGCTTTGTCCGCGCGGTGACCGAGCCCCTGTAGGCGCTGCCGGGGGCGCGCTACGACTCGACGCTGATCAGCTCGACGTCGAAGTGCAGCTCGGCGTTGGGGGGGATGACGCCGCCGGCCCCGCGGGCGCCGTAGCCGAGGCTGGCGGGGATGATGAGCTTGCGCTTGCCGCCGACCTTCATGCTCAGCACTCCCTCGTCCCAGCCTTTGATGACCTGGCCGACGCCGATGGTGAACGAGAAGGGCTTGTTGCGGTCGACCGAGCTGTCAAACTTCTTGCCGTCGGTGAGTCGGCCGGTGTAGTGGACGGTGACGCTCTTGCCCTGCTTGGGGCTGGCGCCGGTGCCGACGACCTCGTCGATGTACTTGAGTCCCGAGGGGTTGGTGACTGGGTTGCTCATGGGGGCTGGGCTCCTTGGGTTTTGCGCTGCTGTCGCGTCCGGGCGGCGCGGTTTTAACGGTGCCCGGGCGGAGCTTGTACTAGCATAACCTCATGTTCAAACGTCTCGCTCCGAGTTCAACCAAGTGGAAGGTCATTCTGGCGGGCCTTGGCGTGGTCGTGCTGCTGCTCGGCTGGCAGCTCATCCGGGCCTGGTGGTACCACGGCGTGTCGACGGGGACGCGCTCGGGGATCGTGCGCAAGATTTCCAAAAAGGGCTCGCCGCTGTGCCGCTACTGGGTGGGCGAGCTGGTCATCACCAACGCCAACGTCATCGGCGCGCTGCCGGAGATCTGGGAGTTCAACCTGGACGTGCAGTCGGATCGGGATCCGCTGATTGCCGAGCTGCAGAAGGCGGAGTCGACGGCGCAGCGGGCGACGCTGCAGTACCGGCAGGACAAGGGCAAGTGGTGGGCGTGCTCGAACGTCGAGTATTACGTGACGGCGGCAATCAAGTAGCTCGGCGCGGGCTGGTCGGACTGCTCGGACGGGCCGGTTGGCCGAGTTGTTCGGGTTGGCTGGTCGGGCTGCGCCGGCGCGGGTCCCCCTTCCCTGCGATCCTTTTTTGCCAGCTGGCGCTGACAAAAAAGGATCTCCGGTCGGCCCACGCCTGGGGGGCGGATGGGATGGCTACAGATCTTGGAGCTGGGGCATGCTGCCGGACTCTTGGCGCGGGACGGGTGTGGCGGGCAGAGTGATGCCTAGGATGCGCTGGGCGTTTTTGTAGTAGATCTTTTTCGAGCACAGGCGGGGGAGGTTGATGCCGGAGATCGTCCAGCGGCCCTGGATGGGGGTCGGGCTGGGGATGTCGGTGTCCGCGGTCTCGAAGTAGCGCCAGGTCGACTCGAAGAAGAGGTCGGCATCGGCCTTGGTCGGCGCGGTCAGGCCGGTCGAGCCGAACATCAGCGCCTGGGCACTGCGGCCGATGCCGGTGTCGGTGCCGAACAAGATGCGGTCCTGGTACTTGAGGAAGAACTCGCGCAGCCGGGCGGCCGAGTGGGTGGCGTCGGTGCGGCCGATGGCGGGGATGCGGGCGGCGGTATCAATCATGAGGTTGGGGTAGCGGTCGAGCGCCTGCGCGACCAGGTCCGGCTCCTCGGGGGCGTTGCCGAAATGGACCCCGATGAAGGTGGTCTTGGGGTGGCGGCCGACGCGGCGCAGGAAGGCCTCGTACAGCTCGCGCCAGGCGGGGATCCGGCCCTTTTTGTAGTCGGCGTAGAAGCTCCACTCGGGGTGGGCGTCGAGCTCTTCGTGGCGCTCGTTGGCGGGGCCGGGCTCCTGCCAGAAGGCCTGGGGGTCGCCGACGTGGATGGCGATGGGCAGACCGAGCTCGCCCGCCTTTTCGAAGATCGGATCGAGGGCGGGATCGTCGACGCGCAGCAGCTTGCCGTCGGGTCCCTCGTAGGCCAGGCCGAGGCCCTTGGTGATCTTCAGGCCGCGCGCGCCCAGGGCCTTGGCCTTGACCAGCTCGGCGGCCAGGGGCTTGCCGCAGCCGGGCTTCTCGCACAGGTCCCAGGTCAGGGTGGTAAAGACGCTCAAGCGGCGGTAGGCGACCTCGGTGTCGGCCAGGTAGTCATCCAGTCCGTGGTCGGGCGGCGGGCCGGACAGGTTGATGGCGTAGACGATGCCGTAGCTCTCTAGCAGGCGCGCTGCCCGGGTCGCGGCTCCGAGCGTGATGTGGGTGTGCATATCGATGCGCGGGATCGCGCTGCGCTGAAACGCGGGGCGCGGCGGCGGCGGCGGCGGCGCGGGCGCGGCGGGCGGCGGGGTTGGGGCTGCCGCCTTGGGCGGCGAGCTGGAGGAACGGCAGGCGGCAAGCGACGCCGCGAGCAGGCAAAACGACGCGATGGGCCAGTGGGTACGCACCGCGACGGAGTCTAGCACTGCGCATGGCGGCGCGACTACTGCGCGACCCGATTTCGCTCGGTCCGCGGGCGCACGACCGCGCGACTGCTGCTCGGCCGATTTCGCTCGGTCCGCGGGCGTACGACAGCGCGACTACTACACGGCCGATTTCGCTCGGTCCGCGGGCGCACGGGCGGCGGCGATTACACGTAGAAGGGGATCTGCGGAGCGGGGTCTGCTACTGCGCCGGCGGGCTGTCTTTGGCCGGCTCGGGGGCGGCGGCCGGGGCGGCTTCGGCCGGCTTGGCGGCATCAGCGGGGGGGGCGGAGGTCGTGCTGGGAGCGGTGGCGCCGTCGTGCTTGACCGGGTGCGGGCCCTTCTTGTTGCCATCCTCGCTCGGCTGCAGCGCCGCGTTGCGGGTCAGGACCTCGCGGCGGTTCTTCCCCACGAACGACTCGGTGTCCGAGACATTGTGGGTCCACGGAGCGTAGCCGGCGCGGCGCACCTCGATCTGGTGGACCTTGGCGGTGTCCAGCTTCTTGAGCACCATCGGCGTCTTGCCCACCCGCTTGCCATCGAGCAGCACGTCGCCGCCCTTGGGGGTGGAGTTGACCTCGATCACGCGCTCGATCGCCGTCAGCTTGAAGAACAGCGGCTTGCCCTCCTCGGGCTGGTTGCGCAGGCGGATCATCGCCTCCTGATAGCCGCGCTGGCTGAGCAAGATCTGGCTGCCGACGGCGAGGCCGGGCACGCGGGTGGGCGTCGGCCCGTACTGCTTGCCGGCGAAATCGACGCGCACGCCGGGGGGGTCGGTGGTGATCTCGACGCCATCGGCGGGCTCGGCGGGCTTGACCGGGACGTTGGCGGGCTCGGGGGTCTTGGCCGGCTCGGGCATGCCCGCCGGCTTGCCGGTGCCGCTGCCGGTCGCCGGGTCGCTGGCGGCGCTCCTGCCGGTAGTGGTGTCGCCGGCCCCGGCCCCGCTGCCGAGCGCCTTGCGGCGATCCGAGCGGCTGTTGTTCACAAACACGAACGCCAGCGCCGCCAGGATGGCGATAAGGACGACGATCCCGACGATGAGCCCGACCGATGAGCCCGACCGCTTGGTGGAGTACGTCGGACCCGTCTCCATCGGGCCCGGCATCACCGGCGCGGCGACCAGAGGCCGCTCGTCCGCAGGCGGGGTCATGGGCCGCTCGGGCGGCTTGGCCATGGGCTCGGGCGGCCGACTCATGGGCTCGGGCGGCTTGGCCATGGGCTCGGGTGGCCGAGCCATGGGCTCGGGCGGCCGGGGCTCGGCCGGGGCAGCGACCGGCTCAGCGGGCGGCGCCGCGGCCTTGCTCGGGCCCGACGGGGTGCGGTTGCTGTCGGCGATGCGGGCGCGCTGCTCATCGGCCGAGGCGGTGGGCGTCTTGGCGGAGTCGGCGACGGCGCTGGCCACTGCCGAGGCGGGGAGCTGCTGCGACGGATCGCGGCGGATCTCGACCGACGGCGCGTCACGCGGACTCCCACCGGGCGCGCTCGGCGCGTCCTTGCTGCCCGCAGCCCCGCCGGCGCGCGGCGCCATCATGAAGCCCTGACCGAGCAGCGTCCGGCCCAGGTTGGCGTTGGGCGCCCCTGCGGCAGGGGGTGCGGTCATGGGCGCCATGGGCGTCATCTGCTTGACGCTCTCGGCGGCGGCGCCGACGGCGCGGCGGACCTCATCGGTGAGGTCCGGGGGGATGCCGTGCTTGGTCGGCATCTCGTCTTCTTGCATGGCGGCGGCGGCGAGCTTGGTCACCTGATCGGCCGGCATGGCGCGGGTCGGCTCATCCCCGAAGCTGCTGTTGTCCCCCTTGGGCGTCGCCTGGCTGGCGGGATTGGCCTCGGCGGCCGCCCCCTCGCGCAGGGCGCGCACGCCGGCGTCGAAGCGGGACTCCAGGTTGCTGTCCGGGCGCCGCGCCTTTTCGCTGAGGATGCGGTCGAGGACCTTCTGGCTGTCGGCCGACAGCTTATCGAAGCGGACCCCCATGCCCGGCGCCACGCTGCTGCGCGCTGGATCGAAGGCCCGATTCCAGACCACCGTCCCCTCACCGCTTAGCAGGGCGTTGCCATCCTGGAGCTGAAACTCAAAGCGCAGCTGGGTGCCGACCGCCAGAGGCTCCTTGGTGCGGATGAAGATCCCGCTCTTGCTGACATCAACCGAGTAGCGCTCGATGAACTGCTCGAGGCTGCTACTCTTGAACTTGATCTTCAGCGTGATCGGGTTCTTGGTCTGTCTGGGATTCTCAGGCACCGACATCGTTGCTCCCGCTAGTTAGCTCGACCCACTCACTGAACCTGGCGCATCTGCAAGACCCGCCCCCACCGCACCTCCTGGCGTACGCTCCTGGCGTGTCCGTCCAGCTGGGCCCGGTGCTAGTGGGGGGTGCCAGCTCTGGCGCAGTCTTATAGAGATGATGGAAAAACAATATCATGACCTCTACTTTTTCGCTGAAGCGACTCGTAGGTCATCCGCTGTGCGGCCAGGCGGCGAGTTCAATATCACACCAAGCATTACATAAGTCCTCCCGCGGCGGGCGCACCCCCAGCGCGGGCCTGCGGTCGGGCCCAGAGCGGCTTTTTCTGCCGCGGCCGCGCGGACCGGGTGGCATGAGGTGGGATGGTCATCGCGGGAGCGCCTGGGTTTGACTATGATGCCGGCCGCGCCGGCCGCTCGATTGGTCGCTCGCGGTCTGTTGCCATGCCAGCACCCCACTTGCTCCCCACGCTGCCCATTGACGCGCTGCTTGCCGAGATTGCCGAAGGCGTGCGCGCCCACAGCTGTCTGGTCATCGAGGCGGCGCCGGGGGCGGGCAAGACCACCCGCGTCCCGCCGCGCCTTTTAGACCTGTGGCCCGACGGCGAGGTCGTGGTGCTGGAGCCGCGGCGCCTTGCCGCCCACCTGTCGGCGGCGCGAGTGGCAGAGGAGCGCGGCGAGCCGCTCGGCGCGACGGTGGGCGTGCAGATGCGCTTTGACAGCGTGTGCAGCGACAAGACCCGCCTGCGCTATGTCACAGAAGGGGTCCTTTTGCGGCAGCTGCTCGCCGATCCGCTGCTGCGCGGGGTGCGGGCGGTGGTGCTCGATGAGTTTCACGAGCGTCACCTGCAGGCGGATCTGGCGCTGGCGCTGCTGCGCCGCCTGCAGCAGGGGGCCCGTCCCGAGCTGCGGATCGTCGTCATGTCGGCGACCCTGGCGACCAGCCAGATCGCGGCGTTTCTGGGCGACTGCCCGACTGTCCGCAGCCAGGGGCGCAGCCACGAGGTCAGCATCCACTACCTGCCGCAGCCGAGCACTGAACCGCTGGGCAAGCAGGTCCGCCAGGCCCTGCGCGAGCTGTTGCGCGGCGAGGCGAGCGACCCCGAAGCGGCGGGCGGCGATGTCCTTTTGTTCCTGCCCGGTGGGGCCGAGATCCGTCGCTGCCAGGAAGATCTGGCGGAGCTTGCGACCCAGCTATCGCTCAACGTCCTGCCGCTGCACGGCGATCTGCCGCTTGTCGAGCAGCGCCGCGCCGTCGCGCCGCGCGGCCCCGGCGAGCGCCGCAAGGTCATCCTCTCCACCAACGTCGCCGAGACCTCGGTCACCATCGATGGCGTCACCGCCGTCATCGACAGCGGCCTGAGCCGCGTCGCCGGGCACGCCCACTGGTCGGGGCTGCCGACCCTGCGCGTGCAGCCGATCTGTCGCGCCGCGGCGGCCCAGCGCGCCGGGCGGGCCGGGCGAACCCGACCCGGGCGGTGCATCCGGCTGTACACCCGCCACGATCACGACCTGCGCCCGGAGTTCGAGCTGCCCGAGATCCGTCGCCTGGACCTCGCCGAGCTGCTGCTCACCCTGCACGCCGCCGGGCTGGCGCTGCCGACCCTGCAGTTCCTGGATCCGCCGCTGCCGGCGTCGCTGGAGGCGGCGGAGCAGCTGCTCACGCGGCTCGGGGCGCTCGCCGGCTCCGGGATCACCGAGCAGGGCAAGCGGCTCGCGCGGCTGCCGGTGCACCCGCGCCTGGGCCGCCTGCTCAGCGCCGGCCAGGAGTATGGGGTGGGGGATGCGGCAGCGGCCGCCGCGGCGCTCTTGTCCGAGCGCGACATTCGCCTCACGCAGCGCAGCCTGACCGGCGGCCGCGCCCAGGCTGAGGTCGCGGCGCCTTCGGACGTGGTGCACCTGCTGGAGCTGCTGGAGCTGGCGCAGGCGGGGCGGCTGTCGCGCGCGGCCCTCGTGCGCGAGGGCCTTGATCCGGACGCGGTGGCCCGGGTCGAGCGGGCGCGGCGGCAGCTCGCGCGGCTCGGCGGCGGAGACCGGGGGCCGCGCCTGCGAGACGGGGCCGCGCGCGAGCAGGCGCTGCAGCGGGCTCTGCTGGCCGCCTATCCGGATCGAGTGGCGCGGCGGCGACCGCGACCGCCCGGGGAGGCGCCGGAGTTTATCCTGGCGAGCGGCGGCAGCGCCGTGCTGGCCGCGAGCAGTGTCGCCCATGAAGTAGAGCTCGCGGTCCTCATCGATGTCGAAGATCGCACGGCGGCCGGCGGTCGCGGCGGACGCGACAGCGGGCGGGTGCTGGTCCGCACTGCCAGCGCCATCGAGGCCGACTGGCTGATCGAGCTGCCCGGCGACAGCCTGAAGGAGACCTCCGAGGTGCTGTGGAACCCCGACGCCGAGCGGGTCGAGGTGGTGCGCCGCCTGCAGTACGAGCAGCTGGTGCTCACCGAGTCGCGGGCGGTGGGCGATGGCGCCGATGCGGCGCAGGGCGAGCTCCTGGTCGCCAAGGTCAAGGCCGCCGGGCTCCAGGTCTTCAGCGATGGCGAGGCGTATGCGCAGTGGGCGGCCAAGCTGGCGTTTCTCGCCGAGCACTGCCCGGAGGTCGGCCTGCGCCCGCCCACCACGACCGAGCTCGACGCCGTGCTGCGCGCCCTGTGCGGCGGGCGGGCGAGCTTCGCCGAGCTGCGCTCCGAGTCACTGATTGCCGCGGTCGCCGCGCAGCTCGACCGCCTCCTGCGCAGCCAGGGCACGCCGCCAGCTGCCCCGGTGGCGCAGCTGGTCGCCCGCCTCGCCCCGGATCACCTGACGCTGCCGCGCGGTCGCCGGGTGCGCATCCACTACCCCGCCGGTCAGCCGCCCTGGGTCGAGTCGCGGCTGCAGGACTTCTTCGGCCTGGCTCAGGGACCAACGGTGGCCGCCGGACGGGTGCCGCTGGTGCTGCACCTTCTGGCGCCCAACCAGCGCGCCGTGCAGGTGACCACCGATCTGCCCGGCTTCTGGGTCCGCCACTACCCGGCGATCCGCAAGGAGCTCGCCCGCCGCTACCCCCGGCACGCCTGGCCAACCGAGCCCGCTACCGAGTGAGCCGGCGTCGCTCCGGCGCAAGCCCCGGACCCCGTGGTACGCTCAGCCCATGAAACCAGGCTCTCTTGCAACAGGCCGGGCGCTCGGACTCTGGCTCGCCCTCACCAGCGCCTGCGCCGGACCGCAGGTGCAAAAGACCCCGGAGCCGGACAAGGCCGCCGCCGCCGTCCCTCCAGGCACTCCGATCGACGAAGACATCGCCAGCGCGCGGGCGCAGAAGCGCACCGCCAGCTTCGCCTGGGAGGACTTCAGCCAGGCGGCGCTCGACAAGGCGCGCGCCGCGGGCAAGCTCGTGCTGCTCGACTGCGTCGCCACCTGGTGCCACTGGTGCCACGTCATGGACGACACGACCTATACCGACCCGGAGCTTGGGGCGCTGATTCGCGACCAGGTGGTGGCGGTGCGGGTGGATGTCGACGCCCGACCCGACGTCGCCGCGCGCTACGAAGAGTGGGGCTGGCCGGCGACGGTGGTGTTCAGCCCGCGGGGGGAGGAGCTCGGCAAGTTCCGCGGCTACATGACGGCCAAGGTGCTAAAGGGAATCCTGGAGGAGGCGCGGACCCAGAGCGCCCAGGGACCGCAGGGACCGCGCGAGCGCCCGGCCCTGGTCGAGACGCCGGCCCCGGCCGCCCTGCTCGGCTGGGTGGGGGTGCGCCTCATCCGCGATCTGGATCTGTTCTACGATGGCAACGAAGGCGGCTGGGGGCGCGGCCAGAAGCTGCCCATCGGCCAGAACATCGAGGTCGAGGTGCTGCGCGCCGTGCACGGCGACAGCGCGGCGCGGCAGCGGGCCCGCCAGTCGCTGGACAAGCAGCGCGCGCTGATTGATCCGGTGTGGGGCGGCATGTACCAGTACTCGGTGGGCGGGGTGTGGACCAAGCCCCACTTTGAGAAGCGGCTGCCGATTCAGACCGAGGCGCTGCACGCCTACGCTCGCGCGCTGGCGACCCCAGGGTTGGGCACGCCGCAAGATCGGGTGGACGCCGAGCACATCGTCAAATACCTGCACTCGTTTCTGCGCAACCGCGACGGACTGTACCTGGTCAGCCAGGACGCCGACCTGGGCGGCCACGAAAAGGGCGCGCGGTTTGTCGACGGCCACATCTACTACGAGCTGGACGACGCGCACCGCCGTGAGCTCGGCATTCCGCGCATCGACGATCACGTCTACTCCTACGAGAACGGGCTGGCGATTGCCGCCATCGCCACGCTGGCCGCCAAGCTTGGCCCCGACCCGCAGGCCCAGGAGCTGCTGCAGGCGGCCCAGCACGCGGCCGAGCAGCTGACCCGCACGCATGTCGAGCCCGACGGCACGGTGCGCCGCGAGGCGGTGGTCACCTCGACGCTGCGGTTTCTCTCCGATGCCGCGGCGCTCGGGCGGGCCTTCACGGTGCTGGCGACGGTCACCGGCAAGCCGGCATATCGCCAGCTGGCCGAGAAGATCGCGGCGGCGATGTGGACCCACTTCTACGACGCCAAGGCGGGGCTGCTGTGGGTGGGCACGGTGGACCCGGCGGCCAGCGGCGTGTTTGCCCGGCGCGAGCACTCGTTCTGGCAGAACACGCTGGCCGCCCGCTTCCTCGGTGAGCTGGCCGCGGCGCCCGGGGTCGGCGAGCCGCAGCGGGCGCTGTACCGGACGCGGGCGCGGGGGATTCTGACCGCGCTGTCGACCCCGAGCGAGCTGGCCGCGCAGGGGCGCCTCATCGGGGAGTACGTGCTCGCTCTTGATACGGTGGGTCTTTTGCCGTGGAGCAAGGCGGGGGCGCCTTAGCAGCCGCTCAGCCGCGGGGCGCCTTTAGCTCGATATCGATCCATACAAGCTGAGCTGGGCCGTCGGGGGCGTGCAGCGTAACGGCGGTCGGCGGGCCCTTCACGTTGCGATCGAAACGCTCTGTCTCTAGCGTGGCCACCGGCTTGCCGGGCGGGGCGTCACCGAGCTGCGCCGTGATCGCGCCGTGGACGACGAACAGCAGGCCGGTGTGACCGCGCAGCAGCACCGATGCGTGGCTGCCTGCGGGCAGGGTCAGCGCCTCTACCTGCGCCGTGCCGCGCTTTCGATCCACCATCACGTTGAAGTCGTGCACGGGGCCCGCCAGCAGCCGACAGGTGGTGGCCCACTCGCCGGCGAAGGCGACGGTGGCCAGGGGGGCCGCCAGGGTCGCCGGCGCCGCGGCGGGGCCGAAGTCCAGGTGCGCGCCGGCGCCGGATAGCAGCACCAGCGTGCGGTCGTAGCCGGCAAAGGGCGAAAAGGGGCCGTCCTGCTCCACCCGCGCCATGCTCAGGCGCCACAGGAACGGCTCGCTCGACTGCAGGGTGGCGCCGGCCGGCTCGATCGCGACCTCGGTGGTCGAGCCGCCGCCGTTGCGCCAGGGCATCTCATGGTAGTCGGCGGGGTGCAGGCGGGTGGTGCGCAGGCGCATGCTCAAGCTCCGGCGTCGGGCTGCTGCAGGTGGGCAAAGGCTGGTCGCAGCTTCTCGTAGGTGGCGGTCAGGTGCTCGCTGATCACCCGGACCTCGGAGACCACTGGCATGAAGTTGTTGTCGCCGTTCCAGCGCGGCACGATGTGGAAGTGGGCGTGCTGATCGATCCCGGCGCCGGCCACCCGTCCCTGATTCAGGCCGACGTTGGCGCCGTGCGCGCGCAGCTCGCTGGTGAGGATGTGCAGCGACTGGCGCAATAGCTCGCAGGTGGCCGCGTAGTCGGCCGCGGACAGCGCCATCAGGTCCCCGCCGTGCGCCCGCGGCACCACCATGATGTGCCCGGAGTTGTAGGGGAAGCGGTTCATGACGACGAAGGCGTGCGGCGTGCAGCACAGGACCAGGTTCTCCGCGTAATGCGCAGGTCCCTGCGCCGGGAAGCGGCAGAAGATGCACTCCTGCGGTCCCTGCTCGCCCGCTGCACTGAGGATGTAGGTCATGCGCCAGGGCGCCCACATGCGATCCATCAACGCGCCTCCCGAGATAGCTGTACGCCAGAAATGAACAAGCCCGATGAGCGCCCGCTAGGGGTACTCACCGGGCCGACGCCGACTTGGGGCTACGGACGCTGGGGGCTACTCGCCCTCGAACTCGTCCTCTTCAGCCTTGCGGCGACTCTTCTTGCTGGTGCCGGCCTTCTTGAAGAGATCGCCGAGCTTGGCTCCCAGGTCGCCCGAGGAGTTGAAGCCCTGCGCCATCGAGATCTCAGCCGCCCGCTGGGCCGCCTTGACCGACAGACCGATCTTGCGCTCGTTGGGATCGAGCGAGATGATCTCGACGTTGATCTCCTGGCCCGGCTTGAGCACGCCGCGCGGATCCTCGACGCGCTCTTCCGAGATCTCCGAGACGTGGACCAGGCCCTCGACGCCCTTCTCCAGCTCGACGAAGGCGCCGAAGTCGAGCACCTTCTGGACCTTGGCGGCGACAATCTTGCCCACCGGGTAGTCGAACGGAATGCGATCCCACGGGTCGGGGATGAGCTGCTTGATGCCGAGCGAGATCTTCGGCTTGTCGCCGTCGGTGGTGTCGATGTTGAGCACCGACGCCTCGACCTCGTCGCCCTTGGTGAACATCTCCGAGGGGTGCTTGATGCGCTGGGTCCAGCTCATGTCCGAGATGTGCACCAGGCCGTCGATTCCCTCTTCGATCTCGACGAAGATTCCGAAGTCGGCGATGTTGCGCACGCGGCCCTTGACGTGGGTGCCCGGCGGGTAGGTCGTGGTCAGCTTCTCGTAAGGATTCGGCTCCAGCTGCTTCATGCCGAGCGAGATCCGGTTGTTCTTGGCGTCGATGTCGAGCACCACGGCCTCGACCGTGTCGCCCACCGCGACCACCTTGCTCGGGTGCTTGACCCGGCGCGTCCACGACATCTCGCTGATGTGCACCAGGCCCTCGATGCCCTCTTCCAGCTCGATGAAGGCGCCGTAGTCCTTGAGCGAGACCACCTTGCCCTTGACGACGGTGCCGGGGGTGTAGCGATCGGCAGCGTGCATCCAGGGATCTTCGGTGATCTGCTTCAGGCCCAGGCTCACCCGCTCGGTCTCGGAGTTGAACTTGAGGACCTTGACCCGCACGTGGTCGCCGACCTGGAAGAGCTCCGAGGGGTGGTTGACCCGGCCCCAGCTCATGTCGGTGATGTGCAAGAGGCCATCGATGCCGCCGAGGTCGATGAAGGCGCCGTACTCGGTGAGGTTCTTGACGATGCCCTCGACCGTCTGGCCTTCGGTGAGCTTCTCGAGCGTCTGCTCTTTGAGCTCGGCCCGCTCCTTCTCAAGCAGCACGCGGCGCGACAGGACGATGTTGCCGCGCTTCTTATTGAACTTGATGACCTTGAACTTGTACTGCTTGCCGATGAAGGCATCCAGGTTGCGCACCGGCCGCAGGTCGACCTGCGAGCCGGGGAGGAAGGCCTTGACACCGCCCTTGATCCCGACGGCGAGGCCGCCCTTGACGCGCTGGGCGATGGTGCCTTCGATGAGCTCATCCCGCTCGCAGGCGGCGGAGATCTCATCCCAGACTTTGAGCCGGTCGGCTTTCTCTTTGGAGAGGACGCAGAGACCGTTCTCGTTCTCGCGGCTCTCCAGGTAGACCTCGATGGGATCTCCCTCTTTGATAGTCACTTGACCGTCGGGTGCGGTGAACTCGGCTATGGCAACCTGACCCTCGGACTTGTAGCCGATGTCGACGACCACGTGATCCTTGGTTATCTGGATCACTCGGCCGCGGACGATTTCACCTTCTTTGATGTCTTCCCGCTTGAGGCTCTCCTCGAACAAAGCGGCGAAGTCTTCATCCTGGCGGGGGCGTGAGGGTATTCCCTGAAGTTCGGTCATGCTGTTTTTGTTTCTCCCTTCATTCCGCGTTCGACTATCTGTCGAGGCGGATTCTCTACTTCAACGCAGCCTTTTTGCAGATTCCGTCAAGGCAGGCGGTTTGGCACCCGTAACGATGCCGCCCATCGGGGAGTTCCGACGGGGAAAAATGGGTCCCGGAATCTTATTACCGAGTGAGGATGGAGAGGGCTGACAGGGCTGCACTGACGTAGGAGCGCAACTTATGCTTTCCCATGATAACCCGTCAAGAGATTTTCCATGAATAAATCTGCGATTTCTGCAGAAAAAGCACCCCGGTGGAGAGAATAGGTACTCAGCGGCCGAGCGCGGCGCTTGAGCCTGGTGCCTGAGCTTCATGGTGGGTAAATGAAGGTAATTGATGGCGAGCCGGGTTACTGCGAGCTCGCCCAAGCGGCGAGGCGATCACGGCACAGGGCTTCTATCTGATCGAGGACTTGCTCAAGCCCGAGCGCGCTCGTGTCGACCAGCAGCGCGTCGTCGGCCTGGCGCAGCGGCGCGGTGGCGCGGGTGGCGTCGCGGTGATCGCGCTCGGCCTGCTCGCGCAGGGTGGCGCTGCGATCGGCGGCGACGCCGCGAGCGCTCAGCTCTTCGAAGCGCCGCTGGGCGCGGACGTCGGCCGGGCGGTGAGGAACAGCTTGATCAGCAGCCGCGAACAGCACCACGGTGCCGATGTCGCGCCCTTCGACCACGCACGGCCCGGTGGCGGCGAGCTGCCGCTGCAGCTGCAGGAGCGCGCTGCGCACCTCGGGATGGGCCGAGACCTGCGAGGCGCCGCGCGAGATCTCTGGGGTGCGGATCGCCCCGGTGACCACCTTGTCGCCAAGAAAGACCTGATCCTCGTCGTTCGCCCCGCCGCTGCTAAAGCGGATCGGCAGCACCACCGCCAGCGCCGCCAGCTCGGGCCCGGCGTCCCAGCTGACGCCGCGCTCCTGCGCGTGCAGGGCGAGGCAGCGGTAGATCGCGCCGGTATCAAGAAGGAAGAAGCCCAGCCGGCGGGCCAGCTGCCGCGCCACGGTCGACTTGCCGGCCCCGGCCGGACCGTCGATGGCGATGACCGGAAACTTCACGCACTCCCCCCTCATTGCTTAGTTTCGCCGCAGCAGCGTGCCCTGCTCTCCCACGGTCAGCGCCGTGCGAGTGCCGGCGCCGGCGATGCCGTACAGGCCGGCGGTCACGCCGCTCGGGTCGAGCGTCCAGGTCTTGGTGGCGCTGTCGCGGCGCTGGATCGTGCCGCTGCTGCCCACGGCGAGCAGCTCGCCGGGCGCCGCATACAGCCCAAAGAAGTGAAGGACCGTCGGCGGCATCGGCGCCAAGGTCGCCTCTGCCGCCCACTTGGCGACATCGCGGCGCAGCACCCGGGCGTACTCACCGGCGACAAAGACGCCGTCGGGTCCGGGGGCGACCGCATAGTAGTTGCCGCGGTCGGCGCTGTCGATCGGCAGCGGATCGAGCTGCCACTTGCCGGCGGCGCGCTGGGCGATCACCGCGCCCAGCCCCACCGCATACAGCCCATCCAGGGTCGCGCCGCCCACTGCCCGCAGGCTGGCCGCGCCGAGCGCGGTGGTGTCCTCGGCGACATACACGCCGCTGGTCTGGCGCAGAGCGATGAGCCCGCCGTCCCCGACCACCACGACTTCCTTGGTCGGCAGCACGGCCAGGCCAAACAGCGCCGCCGTGGTCATGAGCTCCTGGCCTTCCTGGGTCCAGGTGCCGCCCGTGCGGCGCAGGATCACGCCCGCATCGCCGGCGGCATAGACGACGTCGGGCGCCGCGGCGGCGACCGCGTACAGGTTGGTGGTGATCGGCTTGCCGGCGCTCTGGGCCTGTTCCTTCTGCCAGGTGCCGCCGCTGCGGTGCAGGATGAGCCCGTTGTGGCCGACCACGTAGACCTCGCCCAGCCCCTGATCCGCCGCCCAGGCGGCGCGCAGGGTGTCCTTGGCGCCGGTCTGCGCGTCCAAGGTCCAGCCAGCGACCGAGCCGAGATCGCCGCGGGCGGCGTCGGGCTGCAGATCGCCCCCGCTGCCGGCGTCGGCGGTGGGCACCGGCGCAAAGTCTGGCACATGAATGTCGGGGGTGGGCAGGCAGCCGAGCCCGGCCAGCGCGGCGGCGGTCAGCGCCCCCACGACCCGCAGCCCGCGCCGCACCGCTCGTCCGGGCGCAGCCAGCCGAGCGCGCGCGCCGGACCGGTACGCAGCCAGAAGACGCGAAGCCTCAGGCGGCAACCAGACCGCAACAGGGTAATCAATCGACATTTCGGCCTGACCTTGTCCGCTCCCTCCCCTGCTTGTCAAGAGGCAACGCAGGGCGCGGCCGGCGCGCCGGGCGGAAGCCGCCGCCAGCAAGTAAGCAAGCGCCGAGCAGCGCGACCCACATCGGCTACTCTTGTATAGAGTGACCCCCCATCCCGATCAGATCGGGAACTTGGCCCAGGCCTTCGGGTCACACCGATCGCCAGTCGAACGCTTGGAGGACCAGGATGGTTGAACTACTGGCGCACAGCCCGCTCGCCCTGTTCATCGTACAGGCGGTGCTCATCATCGGGGTCGCGCGCGGCCTGGGCCTTTTGGCGCGCCTTGGCGGCCAGCCGATGGTGATCGCCGAGGTCGCCGCCGGCATCATGCTCGGTCCGTCACTGCTTGGCTGGCTGTGGCCGGCCGCCAAGGCGGCGGTGTTTCCCAAAGAGTCGCTCGGGCTGCTGCAGATGTTCAGTCAGGTGGGGCTGGTGCTGTTCATGTTCCTCATCGGGCTGGAGCTCGATCCCAAGGTGCTGCGTGGTCGCGGTCGGGCGGCGCTGCTCATCAGCCAGGCGGGCATCGTCGTGCCGTTTGCCATGGGGGCGCTGCTCGCCTTCGTGCTGCGGGCGACCCTGCGAGAGGCCGGGGTGCCGCTCGGGTCGTTCATGATGTTCATGGGGACCTCGATGTGCATCACCGCCTTCCCGGTGCTGGCGCGCATCCTGTCCGAGCGGCGCATGATGCAGACCAAGGTCGGAGCGATCGCCATCACCAGCGCCGCCATCGGCGATGTGACCGCGTGGTGCCTGCTCGCTTTTGTCGTCTCGACGGTGACGGCGCGCGGGCTCAATCGCGCGCTGCAGACGGTGGGGCTGACCGCTCTTTATATAGCCCTCATGTTTGTCGCCGTGCGGCCGTTCATGCGGCGGTTCGGCGCGCTCGCCAGCAGCCGCGAGGGGCTGACCCAGGACGTGGTCGCCGGCACCTTCCTGCTGCTGCTCGGCTCGAGCTGGGCGACCGAGGTCATCGGCATCCACGCCCTGTTCGGCGCCTTCGTGCTGGGCGTCATCATCCCCCGCGAGGGCGGCTTTGCGACGCTGCTGACCGACAAGCTGGAAGACTTCGTGGTCGTGTTCCTTCTGCCGATGTTCTTTGCCTACAGCGGCCTGCGCACGCAGATCGGGCTGCTCGACTCGCAGCAGGCCTGGGTCCTGTGCGGGGTCATCATCGCGGTGGCGTGCGCCGGCAAGTTCGGCGGCAGCCTGATCGCCGCCCGCCTGTGCCGCCTGAGCTGGCGGGAGTCGGCGACCATCGGCGTGCTGATGAACGCGCGGGGCCTCATGGAGCTCATCGTCCTTAACATCGGCCTCGACCTGGGGGTGATCTCGCCGACGCTGTTTACCATGCTGGTGCTGATGGCGCTGGCGACGACGCTGGTTACCACGCCGCTGCTCCAGCTGTTCTACCGTCCCGAGCAGCAGCTGCTGCCGAGCCTGGGCGAGCAGGCCGAGCCCCTGGGGGCGCCGGCCGATCGCTTCTGCGTGCTGGTGTGCGTGTCGTACACCGGGGCCGGCCCGGGCATGCTCAAGGTGTCCGAGACGCTGGTGCGCCGCTCGCTGGAGCACAGCCGCCTGTACGCCCTCAAGCTGCAGCGGCCCACCGATCGACCTTCGTTCTACCTGGATGCGGGCCCGGGCCCGCGGCAGTCCGACTCCGGCCTGGAGCCGCTGGTGGAGCAGGCCGAGGGGCAGAAGCTGCAGGTGCGGCCGATCTCGTTTGTCTCGGCGCAGCCGGCGCGCGACATCTGCAACGTCGCCGAGGTCAAGGGGGCGGATCTGGTGCTGCTCGGCTGGCACCGGCCGCTGTTCAACCGGGCGGCCCTGGGCGGCACGGTCAGCCAGGTGCTGAGCGAGGCGACGACCACGGTCGGCGTCGTCGTCGATCGCGGCCTGCAGACGATCCGGCGGGTGCTCGTGCCGTTCCACGGGACCGAGCATGACCGGGCGGCGCTGCGCCTGGCGCAGCGGATGGCGACCCAGTCGGGCATCTCGATCACCGTGCTGCACGTGGTCAAGCCCGGCGAGCTGCCGAGCAGCGCGGTGCAGGGCCTGAGCCGCGAGATGACCGAGCTCTTCCACGAGCCCGGCAGCCCCGGCGGCGAGGTGGCGGTCAAGGTGGTCGAGCACACCGACCCCGCCGAGGCCGCCCTGGTCGAAGCCGCCAGCGACCAGCCGACCCCGTACGATCTGGTGCTGATTGGCCTGGGCGCCGACTGGGGCCTGGAGCAGCGGCAGTTTGGTCTCAACCAGGAGTACTTCATCCGCAAGTGCCGCGTCTCGCTGCTGGTGCTGCGCGCCCCGGAAGCGCGCAAGGCGGGCCGCGCGCGCGCCGCGAAAGCCTCCCAGACCACCCCGAACTAGCCCGAGCCAGCCCGAGCTAACCCGATTGGCCGGACTTTGGTTTATGCTGAAACCCTAGCAAAAGGGAGGCAGCGTGAGCCTGTTTCAATCCATCCGGTCGGTATCTGGCTTTCTGGGTCGGGTGCTTGCTGCCCTGTTCGGCGACTTCCGCTGGTCGGCTCCATCGTGGCTGCGCTACCTGCTGGGCAACCTGCGGAGCTTCCTTGGCGCGCTGCGGCGAAACCCCGGGCGGGTCGCCATCGTCCTTGGGCTTGTGGCGGCCGTAGGCTTTTCAGCGCTGCGCGGCTACAAGTGGTACCAGGGCCGGCCCAAGCCGGTCGAGATGTCGGTGCGCCTGGACGCGCCCGAGCCGACCAAGCTGGAGGACAATGCCAAGCCGGACACCCTGCGCATCATCTTTGGCGGCTCGGCGGCCCCCATCGATAAGGTGAAAAAGCCGGTGACCGCGGGCATCGAGCTCGATCCGGCGGTGCCCGGCAGCTGGAAGTGGGACAGCGACCGCGTGCTGACCTTCACCCCCAAGGAAGACTGGCCGATCGGCGAAAGCTTCGTCGTGACGCTCGACCGCAAGGGCCTGCTCACCGAAGGGGTGCGCCTGCACGAGTACGAGCTGAAGTTCCAGAGCGCCCCGCTCACCATCAGCATGAGCAGCACCGAGTTCTACCAGGACCCGCAAGACCAGAACCACAAGAAGGTCGTCTCGACCGTCAGCTTCTCGCACGCCATCGAGCCGGCCGAGTTCGAGCGGCACCTGAGCATGGAGCTTATCAGCAAGAAGGAGGGCCAGAAGCAGAGCCAGCCCTACCGCTTCCAGGTCACCTACGACAAGCTGCACGGAAGCGCGTTTGTCCACTCCGACCCGGTGCGCATCCCCGATCACGACGCCACCATGCTCATCCGCGTCGGCGCCGGGGTGAAGGCAGCGCACGGCGGCAAGCCGACGACCAAGGAGGTCGTCGAGAACGTCAACATCCCCGGCCTGTACGACTTTTTGCGCGTGCGCGAGGCCAACCTGACGCTGGTAAACAACGCCCAGTATGAGCCCGAGCAGGTCCTCATCCTGGAGACCAACACCGGCGTGCAGGAAGCCGAGATGCGCAAGGCGGTGACCGCGTACGTGCTGCCGGTGCAGCCGCCGGGGGAAAAGACCAGGTCGAGCGAGCCGCACGCCTGGGGGGTGTACGAGATCAGCCCCGAGGTGCTGCGCGCTTCCCAGCCGCTCAAGCTCGAGCAGATCGCCAACGAGCGCGACTACGCGACGGTGCACAGCTTCCGCTACCAGGCCGAGGTCGGCCGCTACGTCTACGTGCGCATCGCCAAGGGGATGCGCAGCTTTGGCGGCTACCTGCTCGGCGAGGAAGCCCACTACGCGCTGCGGGTGCCGGAGTTTCCCAAAGAGCTCAAGATCATGCAAAACGGCGCGCTGCTGAGCCTGACCGGCGAAAAGAAGCTGTCGCTGTACGCTCGCGATGTCGAGTCGGTGCGGGTCGAGGTCGATCGCGTGCTGCCGGGTCAGCTGCACCACCTGGTCGGCCAGAACAACGGCAGCTTCCAGAACCCAGAGTTTTACAACTACCGCTTCAGCGCCGAGAACATCTCGGAGATCCTGTCCGAGGTCATCGACATTCCGCTGCAGGGCCATGGCAAGGCGCAGTACGCGGCGGTGGACCTCGGCAAGTACCTGGAGGGCAAGGGCGAGGACCGCAAGGGCCTGTTCTTCGTCAAGGTCGAGAGCTGGGACACCGCGCGCAAGATCAACACCGGCAAGACCGACAACCGCCTGGTGCTGCTCACCGACCTCGGCATGCTGGTCAAGGACAACGCCGACGGCACGCACGAGGTCTTTGTCCAGTCGCTCGACGACGGAGCGCCGGTGCGCGGGGCCAAGGTCGAGCTCATCGGCAAAAACGGAGTGCCGGTGCTGACCCAGGCGACCGACGGCGAAGGGCACGCGGCGTTTCCCAAGCTCACCGGCTACACCCGCGAGCAGACCCCGCTCATGTACCTGGTGCGCAAGGGCGCGGATCTGTCGTTTATGCCGTTCGGGCGCTCGGATCGGTACCTGGACTTCTCGCGCTTCCCGATCGACGGCGTGACCAACAGCGAGCAGCCGCAGGGACTGACCGCGTATATGTTCTCCGACCGCGGCATCTACCGCCCCGGCGATGAGATCCGCGTCGGCCTCATCGTCAAGTCGCGCGACTGGCGCAGTCGCCTCGCCGGCGTCCCGCTGGAGATCACGGTGGAAGACGCGCGCGGCATGACCGTCAAGCGCGACAAGATCAAGCTCACCGAGGCCGGCTTCGAAGAGATCCGCTACCTCACCGCCGACAGCTCGCCCACCGGCACCTGGAACATCAACGTCCATGTGGTAAAGGACGACCGCACCGGGAGCTTGCTCGGCTCGACGTCGGTGCGGGTGCAGGAGTTTCTGCCCGACCGCCTGAAGATGACCGCGCGCCTGGCCAGCGACAAGCCGAGCCAGAAGGCCGACACCCTGGAGGGCTGGGTGACGCCCGAGTCGCTCAAGGCGCACATCACCCTGCTGAACCTGTTTGGCACCCCCGCCACCGCGCGCCGGGTCAAGGCGAGCATCCAGCTGTCGCCGACCCTGCCGACCTTCAGCCGGTTTGCCGACTATCAGTTCTCCGACCCGCTGCGCGCCAAAGAGGCGATCACCGACAGCCTGGCCGATGGCGAGACCGATGACAAAGGCGAGGCGGAGTTCGATCTGAACCTGAGCCGCTTTGCCGCCGCGACCTATAGGCTGCGGTTCCTGGCCCAGGGCTTCGAGGCCGAGGGCGGTCGCTCGGTGGCGGCCGAGGCGGCGGTCACAGTCTCGCCGCTGCAGTACCTGGTCGGCTACAAGACCGACGGCGATCTGTCCTACGTCAGCAAGGGCCAGAAGCGCGCGGTGGACCTGGTCGCCATCGGGCCGAGCGCCAGCCGCGTCGCCCAGAGCGGCATCCGCGCGCAGCTGCTGGAGCGCCGCTACCTGTCGGTGCTGACCAAGCAGTACAACGGCACCTACAAGTACGAGTCGATCAAAAAGGAAGTGCCGCTCACCGACAAGCACATCAGCATTCCCGAGTCGGGCCTGCGCTACGAGCTGCCGAGCGACAAGGCCGGCGACTTCGTGCTGCTCCTGCGCAACGACAAGGATCAGGAGCTCAGCCGCATCGAGTTCACCGTCGCCGGTGAGGGCAACCTCAGCCGCTCGCTGGAGAAAAACGCCGAGCTGCACCTGCAGCTCAAGTCCGCCGACGTCGGCCCCGGCGACGAGCTGGAGCTGCAGATCAAGGCCCCCTACACCGGCTCGGGCCTCATCACCATCGAGCGCGACAAGGTCCTCTCCTACAAGTGGTTCCGCGCCACCACCACCTCGACCATCCAGACCATCCAGGTGCCGCCCGACATGGAGGGCAACGGCTACGTCTCGGTGTCGTTTATCCGCGGCCTCAGCTCGGGCGATGTGTTTATGAGCCCGCTGAGCTACGGCGTCGCGCCGTTCTCGCTCAGCCGGGCGCGCCGCACCGCCAAGATCACCGTGAACACCCCCGAGCTGGTCAAGCCGGGCGAGCCGCTCAAGCTGCGCTACAGCACCGACCGGCCGACCAAGATTGTCCTTTTCGCCGTCGACGAGGGGATCCTGCAGGTCGCCAAGTACAAGACCCCGGACCCCTTGGCCTACTTTTTCCAAAAGCGGGCGCTGGAGGTCAAGACCGCCCAGATCCTCGACCTGGTGCTGCCCGAGTTCACGCGGCTGATGTCGGCCGCTCCGGGCGGCGACAGCGAGGGCGGCGGGGTCAAAAACCTCAACCCCTTCAAGCGCCGGCGCGACAAGCCCGTCGCCTACTGGTCGGGAATCATCGACGCCGGCCCGCGCGAGCGCGAGGTCGTCTACGACGTTCCCGACTCGTTCAACGGCACCCTGCGGGTGATGGCGGTGGCGGTGGCGGCCGACGCGGTGGGCGTGCTGCACAAAAAGACCCAGGTGCGCGGCGACTTCGTCCTAAGTCCCAACGTGCCGACGTTCGCCGCCCCCGGCGATCAGTTCGAGGTCAGCGTCGGCGTCGCCAACAACGTCGTCGGCTCGGGCAAAAATCCTAACGTCAACCTCGAGCTCAAGGTCTCCAAGCACCTGGAAGTCATCGGCGCCGCCAAGGTGAGCCTGCCGATCGGCGAGCTGCGCGAGACCGTCACCCGCTTCACCCTGAAGGCGACCTCGACGCTCGGCTCGGGGAGCCTGACCTTTGTCGCCTCGCTCGGCAACAAGAGCGGCAAGTACACCACCGATCTGAGCATCCGGCCGGCGGCGCCGCTGCTCACCACGACGCAGCTCGGGCAGCTCGCGGCCGGCGGCGGCAAGCAGGTGGTGGCGGTGCCGCGCGTCCTGTACGCCGACTATCGCCAGCTGTCGGCGAGCCTGTCACCGCTGCCGCTGGGCCTTTCGCACGGCCTGGTCCGCTACCTGGAGAAGTTCCCCCACGGCTGCACCGAGCAGCAGGTCAGCCAGGGCTTCCCCGCGGTGGTCTTAAGGACCCGGCCCGAGTTTGGCTACGTCGGCGAGGCCGCCGACAAGAGCTTCGCCAGCGTGCTGGCGACCCTGCGCTCGCGCCAGAGCGACGAAGGCGGCTTTGGCCTGTGGCAGAACCCCAACCCGCCGAGCGACTTCGCCAGCGTCTACGCCATGCACTTCTTGGTCGAGGCCCGCGAGCGCGGCCTCGCGGTGCCGCCGGAGGTATGGAAAAAGGGCCTGGAGTACCTGGGCCAGCTCGCCAGCCGCGAGACCGACTCGCTGCCCGATGAGCGGCTGCGCGCCTACGCGGTGTACGTGCTCACTCGCAGCGGCGTGGTCACCAGCCAGTATGCAGGCTCGGTGCAAAAGACCCTGGAGCACGCCTACAAGGGCTGGCAGAAGGACCTCGCCGGCATCTACCTGGCGGCGACGTTCAAGCTGCTCAAGCAAGAGCGGCCGGCCGGCCGGATCATCGCCGAGGCCAAGCTCGGCCAGCTCAAGGACGCCGACAGCGACTACCAGAACTACTACGACCCGCTCATCCGCGACGCGCAGCTGCTGTACCTTTTGGCGCGCCACTTCCCCGACCGAGTCAAGGATCTGCCCGCCGAGTCGCTGACCGCCCTGGTCGAGCCGATCGCGCAGAGCCGCTACAACACCCTGTCGTCGGCCTACACCATCCTGGCCCTGGACGCCTACGCCCAGCTGGCCAGCGCCACCATCGAGCCGGGTCAGCTCGGCGTGGCCGAGATCCTGCAGAGCGGGCAGCAGCGGCCGCTCGCCGTGCCGGCCGGCATCCTGCCGCTGGTGCTGTATACGCCCGACGCCAAGAAGCTCCTCCTGTCCAGCCAGAGCCCGCTGCGCACCTTCTATCAGGTCACGCAGTCGGGCTTTGACACCACGGTGCCCGACAAGCCCGAGTCGAGCCGCCTGGAGGTCTTCCGCGAGATCGTCGGCGCCGATGGCAAGCCGGTGACCAGCGTGGCGCTCGGCGAGGAGGTCCAGGTCCACATCAAGCTGCGCAGCAAGCAGCCAAATGTCACCCTGTACAACCTGGCCCTTGTCGATCTGCTGCCCGGCGGCTTTGAGGTCGTCATCCAGCCCAAGGCGGGCAGCGACAGCGGTGACGAGGACGATGAAGAGGACGAGGCCGAGGACAAGGAGGTCTCGGGCGACGATGAGGGCGGCGGCGATGAGGGCGGCGGCGACGGGGACAGCGATGGAGAGGGCGGCGGCAAGCGGGAAAAGACCGTCGCGCCGCCGGCGCAGCTGCCGATCACGCAGGAGGGCTCGACCTGGAGTCCGGAGTACGGGGACGTCCGCGAAGACCGCGTCGTGCTCTACGGCAGCGTCGGCTCGGACGTGCAGGAGTTTGTCTACAGCATCAAGGCGACCAACGTCGGCACCTACGTCGTCCCGCCGCTGCAGGGCGAGAGCATGTACGACCGCACGGTGCTCGCCCGCTCGGTCGGCGGCCGCATCACCGTCATCAAGAACAAGTAGCCGCAGGCGGGCGCAGACCAGCGCCCGCGCGGCGCACCCAGCTACAAATCCCAGCTATTAGTAGAAGCGCCGTCGGGCGGCCGGAGCCTCCGCCCGCCGGCGACTGCGACCAGGACCTGGTCACCGCCCGGCGGCGACTGCGGCGGGACCAGGACCTGAGACCAGGGGAGGCTGTCGGCGGTGCCGGTCTCAGGCGGCTGTGGCGCGGTGCAGCTCCTGGCGGAGGTCGCGCGCCACCAGCGCCAGCTTCTCTAGCCCCTTGCGGCCAAGGCCGACAAAGGACTCGGCGCGCTCGCGCGCGGTGGCGGCGCGCTCGGCCACCGGTCCGGTGTGGCCGCGCAGCACCGCCGAGGTCGAGGCGCCGACGACCGTCAGGTACTCCTTGAGAAAGACCGTCGGCCGCGACTCGGCTCCCGAGAGTAGCGCCATCGAGCGGGCGCGCGCCGTGGTGCTGCCCTCCCAGTAGCGGAAGATCCCCTCGCGGATGGCGCGCGTGCCCGGCTCGGCAGCCCGGAAGACCTCGTAAAGCGCGTCAGCGAGCAGCTCGCGCGCCCGCACGAAGCGGTAGCGCTCGATTTCGTAGCGCTTGAGGGCCGCGTCGACCTTCTGCCGGTCGTCGAACCGGCCCGCCGTAGCGAGCAGTCGCCCCAGCCGCTGCGCATCGGTGAAGCCCACCGTCATGCCGGTGGCGGTGAGCGGGTGGGAGCAGCCGCCGGCGTCGCCGATGATCGCCGCGCCCGGGTAGACCGCGCGATCGGTGCGGATCGCCTCATTGGCGGCGATCTGCGGCGGCTCGCGCTCCAGGGACTGCAAAAGGGTCTGCGCCAGCCTGGGCGGCAGGTGCGGGGCGTACTCGCGGGCGATAAGCTCGGCCGCCCCTTTGGGTCCGCCGCTCAGCTCCGCGGTGACATCGAAACAGCCGCGGGCGTCGGCGCGCGGCGCTCCGCCGTGGGCCGCCGGCTCGCCGCCGATCGGATAGACCAGCATCGGGCCCCAGGCGCCAAGGAAGATGTGCCCGTAGGTGGGCAGCGGCAGCAGCGGCGCCGCCTCGGGCAGCCGCATCGCCACGCTGAACGAGACCAGGCGCGCCCGCTCGGCCAGCCCGAGCAGCGGCCGAATCTTGGAGTGCCGCCCGTCGCAGCCGAGGATGAGCGGGGCGTGCAGCGGGCCCTCGCTGGTGCGCACGCCGCAGGCGCGGCCATCGGCGGCGCGCAGCACCTCTTCCACCTTATGGCCAAAGCGCACCTGCACCCCCGGCAGCCCCTGCACCACGCGCCGCATGCCCTCGGCGAGCTCGCGGTGCTCCATGGCAAAGCCGGTGCTGCGGGCGTTGGGGATCTCGCGGTAGGGGAGCCGCGTCGGCGGGCGGCTGGCCTGGCGGACGACCGCGAAGCCGTCCACGTCCACCCCGCCGAGCTGACGCAGCGTCGGCAGGAACCCGAGATCATCGAGCACCTGGGCCCCGGTCGGGTGAATGAGCTCGCCCGCGAAACGCGGCTTGTGGCCCTTGCGGGCCTCGAGCACGAGGATTTGCCGCTGCCCGTCGGCGAGCGCCGCCGCCATGGCGCAGCCGGTGACCCCGGCACCGACAATGATGACATCCGCAGCGCGCGCGCCGACCCTGGCCTGAGCGCCGCTGCCTTCGCTTGTATCCGACGGAATATGGTTGCTCATGAGCTTGATCCTTTGCGCCAAAAATATCACCCTCAGCGACGGGAAAGGCAGCAAAACGACCGTGCTTTTGCGCACGCCAAAAAGCGGCTCAGCCTCGGGAAAATCGTGCGCAGACGCACCCTCACCGGCCCTGCCTCTCGACCCCCAAAGTCACCCGCCAAGGCCAGCCTGAAGGGGCCTAGGAGCTGCTGCTCCACCGACGGAGTAGTCGGTACCCTAAGGACGCTCAAGAGCGGCTGCAGCTGCCCCTGGTGCTCCAGCGGTCAAAGCGCGCTCGCTCCGCGCCGCCCGAAGCAACCCGCGCGGACGCGCGAATACGCACGCAGGGTCGGCGCCCGACAGGACCCTGGCCCTTTCCATGCCCACCCGGGAGTCGGGCCCGGCCACGAATCTGTAACCCTTCTGCCGGATTACCTTGTCATTTGTTGATGAACCGCCCCCGAAAAAATCGCTGAATAGTGGTATACTGACGCTGTGAAGCTATTTTCCGATGCGTACCGAGAGCCTCGGGCGGGAGCTGTGTCTCAGGCGGCCCCCGCAGTCAGCAGGCGACTACGGCGAACTGCGACGATCTTGACCACCTCGCTGCTGCTGTCTACGGTCGGCGGGCCCGGCATGACGGCTGGCCTGGGCGTCATCCCGGCAGCCCGGGCCCAGACGCCGCCGGCCACCGACTCACCTTCCCCGCCGACCGCGCCCGTCGAGCCGGTCAAGCCGGATGCGCCGCCCGCCGGGACCCAGACGCCGCAGCCGTCGCCAGAGGAAGTGGACGCCGCCAAGCGCCACTTCGAGAGCGGGGTCGACTTCTTCCAGCGCGGCAACTACACCGCCGCCCGCGCCGAGTTCGAGGCCGCCTATCAGCTGACCAAGTATCCGCAGCTGCTGTTCAACCTCGGCAAGACGGCGGAGAAGCTCAACCTGACGGCGGACGCGGTGCGCTACCTGGAGGGCTATCTGGCCTCAAATCCCTCTGACGCCGACGTCAGCGAGGTGCGCGCCAAGCTGGCCGAGCTGCGCAAGCAGGTGCCGCAGGCCGGCACGGCG
>JBGANQ010000165.1:0-8693 GCA_044222245.1 Polyangia bacterium
TGGGGTTCGCTGTTCGCCATGGTGCCTGCGTCGCGGCTCGCAATATATCATTCCGTCGCCCTTCCCACTGCCTGGCAGCACGCGGCGCTACCGCTGGAGCCGTCGCTGGGGACCTTATGCACTATAAGGACGATCCAGTCGGCTAAAGGCTGCGAATCATTCCGTTGCTCGCCTGACTCCCGCCTCTGGCTCCGCTCTCACCTCCGCTCTAGTGCGCGCTGCCCTGCTGCAAAAACTCTAGCACAGTAGGTTCGCCTTGCCGATGAGAACACATGTGAGATAATATGACGATGTTATCTACGGCCCAGCTTAGCCTTGCCCCTGCCAGGAGCCCGTCGGAGCTACCACGGGTAGCGCGGCCCTGGGGGCCAGCTTGGGAGACGGCCGGCGACCGGCCCCAGTCCGCGGTCAAGACTTATGGATCGGAGTGGTCGGTCCAGTCCCTGGCATGCCTGCAGGCGAGCTTGGGAGCGGACCTTTGACCGCCCGCGCCTATCAGATGGAGCTCGTCCAGGTGGGTCCGGAAGAGCTCTTGCTCCGCCTCAAGGGGCGGCTCACGCTGGCCGATGCCGCGGCGCTGTGGACCGAGCTGAGCGACCACGTCCGGCCGATCGCGCGCGGGCAGACCTTGAACTTCGAGATGTCCGAGGTCGAGGTCGTGGACGGCGGAGCGATGGCGCTCCTGGTCCAGCTGCGCGCCGACCTGCATCGGCGCGGGGCTCCGGCCGAGTTTCTCGGCGCCTCGCCCGGCGTGCAGGAGATCATCCATCTTTACCGCGGGGACGTCGCTGTCGGGCCGCGCAAGCGGCGGCGGCCGATCGGCACCCTCGCCCAGATTGGCAACGCGACCGTCGAGTTCTTCAAAGAGATCCGGCTGGTCCTGGCCTTCTTCGGCCTCATGCTGATCTCGGGCCTGCGCGTCTTGCGGCGGCCGTACACCGCCAACTGGCGCGAGCTGCTGCCGACCATGGAGCGCACTGGCGCCGACGCGGTTCCGATCGTCATCCTCATCAACTTCCTGGTCGGCTTCGTCATGGCCTTTCAAGGTGCGGTGCAGCTCAAGCAGTTCGGCGCCAATATATTTGTCGCCGATCTGGTGGGCCTCTCCATCGCCCGCGAGCTTGGACCGCTGATGACGGCGATCATCATCTGCGGGCGCTCGGGCGCCGCCTTCGCCGCCGAGCTTGGGACGATGACGGTCTCGGAAGAGATCGACGCGCTGCGCACCATGGGCTTTGGTCCGATGCGGTTCCTGGTCCTGCCGCGCGCCCTGGCGCTGATGATAGTGGCCCCGCTCCTGACCCTCATCGCCGACCTGGTAGGAATGGTGGGGGGACTGTTTGTCGGCATCGCCAGCCTGGATCTGACCTTCACTGGCTACTTCAATGAGACCCAGAAGGCGCTCACCATGTGGGACATCTTCTCGGGTCTTATCAAGAGCGTGGTCTTCGCCCTGGTCATCGCCCTTATCGCCTGCCAGCAGGGCCTGGCGACCTCCGGCGGCGCCGAGGGAGTCGGGCGGCGTACGACCTCGGCGGTGGTGGCGACCCTGTTTGCGCTGATCCTGGTGGACGCAGTCTTTACCCTCTTTTTCTACGCATTTAACCTATGACGAAAACACCGCTGATTCAGGTGACGGACCTGACCATGGGATGGGGTGACCGCATCCTCTTGCAGAACGCCAGCTTTGAAGTCGAGCGCGGCGACATCTTCGCCATCCTCGGCGGCAGCGGCTGCGGCAAGTCGACCCTCCTGCGGTATCTGATTGGCCTTGAGCGTCCGGTCACCGGGACGATCCAGATTGACGGCATCAAGGAATCGCACCTTGAGGTAAGCCGGCCGCCGTTCGGGGTCATGTTTCAGTCCGGCGCGCTGCTCGGCTCGATGACGGTCGGCGAGAACGTCGCGCTGCCGCTGCAGGAGTGGACCAACCTGCCGCCCGACGCCATCCTCGCCATCGCCCGCTCCAAGCTGCGCCTGGTCGGGCTGCAGGACGCCGAGAACAAGCTGCCGGCCGAGCTGTCCGGCGGCATGAAGAAGCGCGCCGCCATTGCTCGCGCCATGGCGCTGGAGCCCGAGCTGATCTTTCTCGATGAGCCCTCGGCCGGCCTGGACCCAATCAGCTCGGTCGAGCTCGATGAGCTGATCCTGACCCTGAACAAGGGTCTGGGACTCACCGTGGTCCTGGTCTCGCACGAGCTGGCGAGCATCTATACGATCGTGAAAAACTGCATCCTCCTTGATGCCGACAGCACGAGCATCATCGCCCGCGGCAACCCGGCCGAGCTGCGCGACACCTCGACCGATCCGCGCGTGAGCCGCTTCCTCAAGCGGAGTCCGACCAACCCCACCGAGTACCTGCCTGCCCCTGGTGTTCCCAAGGAGTCCGTGTCATGAGTACCCCCGCCAACCACTGGAAGATTGGCCTGTTTGTCGTCGTCGGGTTTTGTCTGGCGGCGGCCACGGTGGTGTTCCTGGGCGCCCGCAGTCTGAAAAAAGACACGGTCACCTACAAGACGTTCTTTGATGAGTCAGTGCAGGGGCTGGAGGTCGGCTCGCCGGTCAAGTTTCGCGGCGTGACGATCGGCAACGTGTCGACGATTCGCGTCGCCCCCGATCACCGCCATGTCGAGGTCGCGTACGAGCTTGACATCAAGGATCTGCACGGCCTGGGGCTGTCGGACCCCAAGCGCCTCGGGCGGCACACCCGGATGGTGGTCCCCGCGGATCTGCGGATTCAGCTTGATACGGCCGGCATCACCGGGGTCAAGTTCCTGCTCATCGACTACTTCAGCCCGCAGCTGTATCCGCCGCCGATCTTGCCGTTTCCGACGCCGGAGAACTACATTCCGGCCACTCCTTCGCTGATCAAGAACCTGGAGGACTCGCTCATCCACGCGCTGGAGCACCTGCCCGAGGTCGCCGGGCAGATCCAGAAGCTGCTGCCGGCGGTGCTGTCGACCCTGGCGAGCGTCGATGTGCTCTTGTCCGATGGGCACAAGCTGCTCGCCCAGGTGGACGCCGGCAAGCTCACCGGAGAGGCGCAGACTGTGATGGCCAACCTGAATGTGACGGTGCTCAAGATTAACCACCTTGTCGATCAGGTGAGCAATGACAAGGGTCTTGTGCGCAGCCTGCAGCGCACCGCGGACGCGGTCGGGACCACCGCCGCCAACGCCAGTCACGTCGGCCCGGCGCTGGAGGAGACGCTGCGCGAGGTGCAGGGAGCCGCGGAGTCGGTCCGCCGGCTTGCCGATTCAATCGATCGCGATCCCGACATGCTCCTCAAGGGTCGCGCCAAGAGGAAGCAACCATGAGCCGCTCGTCTTCCATGCTGAACTTCAAGCGGGGCTCGCGGCCCGCGCTGCCGCTGCTGGCGCTGCTGCTGCTTTCTGGCTGCGCCCTGACTAACAAGGCGGTGCCGACCATCCCGCGCTACTTTAGCCCCGAGCTGCCGCCGCTGCAGCCCAAGGCCGAGGCGCCGCGGGCGGGGGCCGAGCTGCGGCTGGGGCGGATCTCCGCCAGCTCCCACCTGCGGGAAAAGATTGTCTACCGCAGCTCGGACCACGAGCTTGGCTTCTACGACGATCTATTGTGGACCGAGAAGCCTGACTCGTACCTGCGGCGCGCCTTGTCGCAGGTCCTGTTCGAGCAGGAGCGGCTGCGCAGCGTCGTCTCCGGCGCGGCGCCGGTGCTCGACGTCGAGCTGGTAAGCTTCGAGGAGCTGCGCGGCCCCCGGCACGCGGCGCTGGTCCGCCTCACCTTCATCATCCGCGACGAGCGCGTGGTGCGGGTCGAGCAGACGCTGAGCGTCGAGCGGCCGATCGCCGCGGCCGGCCGCGACAAGGAGCCGGCGGCGATCGCAGCGGCGCTGGGGGACGCGATGAGCAGCGCCGTGACCCAGGTCTGCGAGCGCGTGCTCGCCGAGCTCGGGCGGCCGGCCGCGGGTGGGACGACCCCGCGCGCGGCGGGAGCGCGCTAGGCGGATGCGGGGCCGCGGCCGCTCGCGGTGGCTCGGCCTGGGGATGGTCGGCCTGCTCGCCTGCGAGTCGGGGTCACGCCGACTTGCGGACGGTGGCGCGGATGCGGCCGCTCGCGTAAGCCCGGCGCTCGCCTCGCGGGTCGGCGCCGCTCCCGCGGTCGTTGACGCCGGGGTTATTCCCGCCGCTGCCGCCCCGGCGCCCGCGCCGCCCGCGGAGACTGATGCCGACGCCGACGCTGACTTTCGCGGCGCCATCACGGGCCGAAACGTCACGGCGGCGTATCACGAAAAGTATGCCCGCGCCGCCCCCGCGCTGTTCGCGGGCCGCCGGCAGCCGCTTTCGCACAAGTACCGCGTCATCCTCGTCCCCGGCTTCCTGACCCGCCTTTACATGCAGCTTAGCGAGGTGGCCAAAGACACCTTCAAGCAGGACGGCTTCCTTGACTACCTCAGCGCCCAGAAGGAGGCGCTGCAGGACCTTGGGTTTACCGATCCCCAGGAGCTGCTGGAGAAAGAGGAATTTGACACCATCGCGTCGGTGGCAACAAATGGCGAGCGGATCGCCCGGGCGGTCCAGCAGGCCCGGGCCGGCGGCCGCAAGGTCATCCTGATCTCGCACAGCAAGGGGGGCAACGACACCCTGGCGGCGCTGCTGCTGCTGCAGAAGCGGCGGGCGCTCGGCGGCGTCGCCGGGTGGATCTCGCTGCAGAGCGGTTTTTTCGGCTCGCCGGTGGCCGATGAGGCGATGCAGCGGCCGGTGGTGCAGAAGGTCGGGCAGGTGCTGCTCGAAGGGGCCGGCGGCGGCTCACTGGACTCGCTGCGCGACTCGACCAGCCAGGCGTGTCAGCAGTTTATGGCGACCCATGAAAAGCAGATCCGCCAGCTCGTGCGCGCGGTGCCGATCCTCAGCTTCCTCAGCTGGAAGCCGCGGCCGCGCGAGCCGCAGCTGCTGCACCCCGATACGCTGCTCGTCGCGACGCGGGATCGCATGGAGGCGCAGGGCCTGAAGAACGACGGCCTCATCCCGCGCAAGAACGCCCTGCTCCCGGGCACCGAGTATGTTGCCCTGGCCTACATCGATCACGCCGAGCCAGCGATGAACGAGCCGGCGCCGGTCATTCCCAGCAAGCTCGATCGCAAGAAGCTCACCTGGGCCCTGCTGGCGATGCTGCTGGAGCGGCTGGAGCCTAGAGGCGCCGCGACGCGGGCCTCAGGCGGTGGCGCGCGGCCGTAGTCGCTCGATGGCCGCCTGCACGGTGGGGAGCGAGACCGGCTTGACCAGGTGCTCGGCAAAGCCGGCGGCGGCCGAGCGCTCGCGATCCGAGGGCTGGCCGTAGCCGGTGACGGCGATGAGCTTGAGCTGCTCCAGCCCGGGGGTGGCGTGGAGCCGCCGCGCCAGCTCGTAGCCGTCCATGGCCGGCAGACCGATGTCGAGCAGCGCGAGCGCCGGCCGCGCTTTGGCGACAAGCGCCAGCGCCGCCGGCCCATCGGTGGCGCGCAGGGTGCGGTAGCCGACGACCTCGAGCGTCTCGGCCAAGAGCTCCAGGGCATCGGCGTTGTCATCGACGACCAGCACCAGCAGGGCGTCCTCGGTCGCCGCCCCCGGCATAAGCCGCGGTGAGCGGGCGCTTGTCTGCGGCGCCTCGGTGAGGGCCGGCAGGCGGATGGTAAACAGGCTTCCCTTGCCCAGGCCCTCGCTGTGCGCCGAGACGGTGCCGCCGTGCAGCGACACCAGGCTGCGCACGATCGCCAGCCCGAGCCCGAGCCCGCCCTGCGAGCGATCGAGCGCCTGGGTCTCCTGCGCGAACAGATCGAAGACCCGCGGCAGCATCTCGCGGGCGATGCCCATGCCATCGTCGCGCACTGTGAGCACCACCGCGTCCCCGTCGCGCTCGCCGCGGATCTCGATGTGGCCGCCGTCCTGGGTGTACTTGGCGGCGTTGTTGAGGACGTTGGCCAGCACCTGCGCCAGGCGCACCGGATCCCCCTGCACCCGCAGACCCGGCGCCACCGCGACCTGCAGGTGGTGCTGGCGCCGCTCGAGCAGGGGGCTCGCCATCTCGATGGCGGTGGCGACGAGCTCGGCCACCCCGAGCGGCTCCAGCGCCAGCTCGACCTTGCCGCCGGTGATGCGCGAGATGTCCAGCAGATCGTCGACCAGCCGGACGACGTGCTTGACCTGGCGCTCGATGATGTTGCGCTCGCGTAAAAACGCGGTGCCGCCCTGCAGCTGCATGAGCTGCAAGGTGGTCAGGATCGGCGCCAGCGGGTTGCGCAGCTCGTGGCCGAGCATCGCCAGGAACTCATCCTTGGAGCGGTTGGCCAGCTCGGCCTGCAGCCGCGCCTCCTCGACCTTGCGCCGCGCCATGACCTGCTCGGTCACCTCGAGCGTGAAGGACATGACCCCATCGACCTGGCCGCTGTCGTCGCGCATCGGCACGATGGCGTAGGTAAAGTAGCAGGTGCTGAGCTGACCGCTGCCGTCCCGGTCGAGCTGCAGCTCGCGGTCGGTGGCGGTAAATGGGACCCCGGTGTCGCGGACCCGCCACAGCACCTGGGAGTGCTTGCCCGTTGGATCGAGGTCGGCGACCTTGCGACCCTGCAGCTTGCGGCCGCCGAAGATCTTCTCAAACGGCTCGTTTACCAGCTCGTAGGTAAGCTCGGGGCCGCGCAGAAGCGCGATCGCCATCGGCGACGCCATGACCAGGTCATATAGGCGGTCGCGCTGCGCGGCGGTCTGGGCGCGGGCCTCCTCAACGGCGGTAAACAGGCGGGCGTTTTCGACTGCCACCGCCGCGCGATCGGCCAGGGCGGTGGCGAGCGCGAGATCCTCGGGCTCGTAGACGCGCTGCGACTCTGCCATCGCGAACGTGATGGCGCCGATGATCTTGCCGCCGTGCTTGATCGGCACCGCGATATACGAGCGCAGCGCCAGCAGCCGGATGAGCCGCAGGTGCTCCGCATCGCGCGCCGCGGCATCGATCATGGAAGGCGGGATGTCGGCGACCATCTCGGGCTGGCCGGTGCGCAGGGCATTAGGAACGCCGCTGGTGGCGTTTTTATCGGTGGGGTAGCGCCGCTCGATCTCTGCGACCAGCTGGATTTTTTCCGGATCGACGTGGGCCACCGCCAGGCGGCGGATCTCGCCCCCTTCCAGCATGTCGACGGCGCACCAGTCGGCGATCGCCGGCACCGCCAGCCGCGCCACGGTGGCCAGCGTGGTCTGGTAGTCGAGCGAGGAGCTCAGCTCCTGGGTCGCCCGCACCAGGAAGCTCTGCCGCTGCGCCTCGCGTCGCTTGACCGAGACGTCGCGGAATACCAGCACGACGCCGGCCAGCTCGCCGCTTTCGCTGCGGATGGGCGCGATGCTGTGATCGATCGCCACCGCGCTCCTGTCCCGCCGCACGAGCAGGGTAGGGGGGGCCAGCCCGCGGCTTCCGCCTTCGCGCAGCACGCGCGCGAGCGGACTCTCCAGCGCCTGGCCGCTGGACTCGTCCACCAGTGTATAGATCTGCATCAGCGGCTGGCCGATCGCTTGCGCCGGCGGCCAGCCGGTCAGCTCGCCGGCGGCCGGGTTCATGAACATGATCTGCCCATCGCGCGTCGCCGTGATCACGGCATCGCCCAGGGTGTGCATCGCCGTCGAGAACCACTCCTGGTGGAGGCGGATCGTCTGCTCCTGGCGGCGCTTCTCGGTCACCTCGCGGATGAGGTTGACGGCAAATAGAATCCGGCCGTCTTCGTCCCGCACCGCGTTGGCGCGCAGCACCGCCCAGCGCTGCTCACCTCCTTCGGGATCGCGCCAGCAGACGAGCTTTTCCTGCGGGGTGCCGCCGCCAAAGAGCACCCGCCCCGGCAGCGCGGCACGCGAGATCGGACGCTCGTCCTCACCTAGGAGCTGGATGCGCTCGGCCAGGCTGTCCGGCGCCGCCCGCAGGAGCTCATCGGGCGAGGCGAAGCCGCTCAGCCGGGCGGCCAGCTCGTTGGCATAGACCAGGCGACCGCTGCCGTCCTGGACCGTAATGCCTTCGTCGACCCCGGACAGGACCACGTTCAGCTTGTCCAGCGCCAGCCGGGCCTCGGCCGCCGCCCCAGCCGCGCGCCGCCGCTCGGCCAGGATGCGGGCGATGACCAGGGTGAGGACTACTCCTTCGCCGCCGAACAGCGCCACCTGCGCCAGCGCCCTAGGTCCCAGCACGCTGCCCGCCGCCGCCGGCGGCAGCGGCATCGACAGGTAGGCCCCGAGCAGCGCCGCCGCGAAGGTCGTGGCCACTCCAGCCCGCACTCCGCCGTACCACGCCGCCAGCAGGACCGGCCAGAAGTAGAGCAGGAACGGCGCCGACTCGCCAAGCCCGCTGAGCAGCGCCAGCTTGGCCACCGTGAGCACGCCCATCGCCGCCAGCCCGATGAACAGCCCGCGCGCCGCGCCGCGCGCCGGCGCGCCGGCCGCCGTCGTCGGTCCCGTCGTCGTGGACGGGGCCACCGGGGCCACCGGGGCCACCGGGGCCACTGAGGCCACTGAGGCCACTGAGGCCACTGAGGCCACTGAGGCCACTGAGGAGGGATCAGAATGGGGTTCGCTGTTCGCCATGGTGCCTGCGTCGCGGCTCGCAATATATCATTCCGTCGCCCTTCCCACTGCCTGGCAGCACGCGGCGCTACCGCTGGAGCCGTCGCTGGGGACCTTATGCACTATAAGGACGATCCAGTC
>JBGANQ010000063.1:0-52800 GCA_044222245.1 Polyangia bacterium
TCCTGGACACCGTGGCCACCGCGCTCGCCGCGATCTGGCAGCCCGACCCGCGCCTGCTACCAGACGTCGCCGCGGTCGGTCTGCGCTTTGCTGCCTCCGCGCTCACCGATGCCGAGTCGGGAAGGCTGCGCCAGACCCTGGCCGAGCGCTTCGCCACCGCAGCGCAGCGCTCCGAGCTGAGTACGCTGCTCCCACCGGCGATCCTCAGCGATCTGTACCTGGGCAACACCCTGGCCGGCCTGCTGGCGTGGTACGGACATCAGCAGACGCCGCTCAAGGTGGTCCTGCAGTCCACCAACATCTTGTTCTTCGGCGGCGTGCAGGTCGGAGCCAGCGGCGTTCCCGGCGCCCGGCGCAGCCCCGAGCTTGGGCCCCAGCCCGCTCCCAGCATCAAGACCAAGGCCAAGGCCAAGCCGGCGCCGCGGTCGCGCTCAGCCCGCCGCTGAGTCGGAAGTCCCGAGCGACTTGGCGGCGCCGCGCAGGGAGCCGATTGCGGTGTCGGGCTGCAGAGCCAGGGCAGAGCGGCGACTGTAGTCGACAAAGCGCACCGGCTCCTTGGCCGACTCGGACAGCGGCGCGCCCTGGCCGCCGAACACCTCGACCCCGTAGCGCCGCCCGTGCCGGCGCAGCGTCCCGTACAGGCGATCCCACAGCGTCAGGTGCTGGCCGTAGTTTACGTGGAAGTAGCGGTGGTGGTCGTCATGGAAGAAGGTCGACGGCATCCACGGAATCCACGGGAAGATGCGCACTCCGGAGTGCTGGATGAGCGACTCGATGTGCGAAGACAGAAGGACGATGATGACGCCGATCGCGTTGAGCGGCAGGAAGATGAGCGGCACCAGCATGATCGACTGGTAGGTCAGAAACTCCACCGGGTGCAGCGAGAAGGCGGTAAACGCAGTGGGCACCGTGTTGCGGTGGTGAAAGCGGTGGATGAGGCGGAACGGCAGCGGGCGGTGATACAGCCGGTGCGCCCAGTAGATGACCACGTCGGTGATGAGGAAGTACAGGATCGTGCCGCCGATCACCGAGAGCAGGCTGTGGCCGCGCGGCGAGATGTACATCCGACTGTGGCCGCTGGCGTAGATCCAGTAGGCGAGAAACCCCGACAGCACCGAGGCGCCGGTGATGTTGGCGATGCCCAGCCACAGGTCGATTGTCCACATGCGCGGGGTCGGGAACCGCTGCGGCTGACACTTCCACTTTTGGCTCTCGGCGCGCCGGGCGCGGTAGTAGCGGAGCTGGAAGTAGATCGACACCAGAAGATACAGCCCGAGTCCGGTGACCACCGAGCCGACGACGAAGCCAACGGCGGTGGGGACATCGAACTTCCAGTCGCCGGGGGCGGCGGCGGCGGCGAGGTTTTCTCCCTGGCTCAGCGCTCCGAGCCGGGCAGCATCGGCGAGGCAGGAATAGATTGACATACGTCAGCGACTAACATACGTCAGTGACACTTGTCAATTTGAACCACCCACTGGCAGGAAGAAACGCTCGCGGAGGAAGAGGCCATGTCCAAGCGCTTTCCCTTTCACCCGTATCCCAACAGCTGGTTCGTCGTCGCTTTCTCGCAGGAGCTCGGACCGGGCGGGGTGATGCCGCTGCACTACTTCGGGCAGGAGCTGGTCCTGTTCCGGACCGAGGACGGCGTGGCGCGGGTGTTCGACGCCTACTGCCCGCACCTGGGAGCGCACCTGGGCTGCGGCGGGGTGGTGCAGGGAAACAACCTGCGCTGTCCGTTTCACGGCTGGCAGTTCGCCGGGGACGGCGGCCAGTGTGTCGAGGTTCCGTTTGCCGCCAAGATCCCGCCGCGGGCGGCGATGCGCAGCTGGCCGGTGCGCGAGGTCGACGGCGCGATCTACGTCTACCATCACGCCGAGGGAGCGCCGCCGAGCTACGAGATCCCGAGCTTGCACACTCCGGAGTGGACCGAGCCGGCGACGTTCAAGTGGAAGCTGCGCAGCTGCTGCCAGGAGATCCTCGAGAACACTGTGGACACCTCGCACCTGCCGACGGTGCACTCGGCGCGGCGACCGGGCAGCTACAAGCCCAAGGTGTGCGAGGGGCCGGTGCTCAGTCACGAGCTGAACATCCAGTGGGACGGGGCGTACATCGGCTTCCCAGGCATGGAGATGGACGTCCGGCTGGACGTGTCGGTGTTCGGGCTGGGCATGATCCACGTCGAGACGCTGGCGGTGATGGCGGGCATGCAGGCGCGGCAGCGGTTCTTCCCAACGCCTATCGATGAAGAGCACATCCACCTGCGGGCGGCAGTGCAGGTGCGGCGGCTGCCCGATGAAGAGATGACCAAGAACGTCGACATGATGTTCCGCCAGGCGTTTGAGACCGACTTCGTCAAGGACTTCCCGATCTGGGAGAACAAGGCCTATCGCCAGCAGCCGCTGCTCAGCGAGGCGGACGGGCCGATCGTGATGTACCGGCGGTGGGCGAAGCAGTTTTACAGCGACTACGATGCGGGAGAGGCGGGGGCCGCGGGGCGGGGGCCGCGGGCGGCGGTGCACGCGAAGCTGGCGACGATCGCTTAGGGTCGCGCGGAATCAGCGCGGGACTTTGGAGTTGGCTTCGATCTGACCGAGCAGGTTGCTGGCGGGGGCGGCGGCAGGGAGGGCGTTCTTGTCGCCGTCGCTCATCCCTTTGGCGATGGCGACGGCGGCGGTGGCGGCGAGCTGGCCGACGGCCTGGGTGGGGTTGGCGCCGCTGTTCGGACCGCCGGCGAGGAGCTCGATGGGCACCGGCAGGACTATCGTCATGTTGGGCTGGGCAGAGACCTCGACCATGGTCTGGTAGAGGCGCAGCTGGAGGGCGGCGGGCTCGCTGGAGATGAGGCGGGCGGCCTCGGTGAGCTTGGCGGCGGCCTGCAGCTCGCCCTCGGCCATGATGACCTTGGCGCGGCGCTCGCGCTCGGCCTCGGCCTGGCGGGCCATGGCGCGCTTCATCTCGGCGGGCAGGGAGATGTCCTTGATCTCGACGGCGGTGATGTCGATGCCCCACTGCTCGACGCGGGCGTCGAGGATGGACTGCACCTCGAGGTTGATCTCGGAGCGCTTGGCGAGCACCTCATCGAGCTCCATCTTGCCGATGATCGAGCGCAGGGTGGTGGCGGCCAGCTGCAGGGTGGCGGGCATGTACTGCTCGACCCGCAGCACGGCGTCGGTGGGAGAGGACACGTCGGCATAGACGACGGCGTCGACGCCGATCGAGATGTTGTCGCGGGTGATGACCTCCTGGGTCGGGATCTGGATGACCTTGGTGCGCAGGTCCACCACCTGGGCGCGGTCGACGCCGAACGGCAGCATGAGCACAAGGCCCGGGCCGAGCGGCCGGTCGCGGGCGCGCCCGAGGCGGAAGACGATGGCGCGCTCGTACTCGCGCAGGACCTTGAGGCTGGTGGAAAAGAGAAAGACGACGATGAAAAAAGCGCCGAGCAGAAACAGGGGCATCATGGGTGCAGTATTACACGTCTGCGGGCAGCACGGCGCAGGTGGCGGGCGCGCCGGCGGAGGCGTCTAGCGGCGCCACAGGCCGCTGCTCTCGACGCGCTTTTTGACGGCGCGCAGCAGGTCGGGGATGGAGCGGCGGGCGATGTAGTTCTGGATGAAGCGCGGCAGGGAGCGGCCGGTGTCGACCTGGCTGTTGTAGGTGACCAGGGTGCGCCCCGGCGACACCTCATAGACGCGGTACTCGCCGTCGGCTTCGGCGATGGTGTTGTCGGGCACCGAGTGATCGAGCTTCCAGCTCAGGCGGTGGGCGGGCTCGTCGAGCTGGTAGATCATTGTATAGCGCGCGGTAGTCACCGAGGCGTCGACGACCATGCGCACGCGCAGCCGCTCGCGGGTCTTCTCCAGCACCTCGGCGGACTTGATGCGCGGCATGTACTCGGCCTTGTCCTCAAAGCGGATGAGCGTGGTCCACACCTCGCCCATCGGACGATCGATGGTGATGGCGCCGATGCCGCGGCCGGCGGTCTTGCCGTCGGGCCGCGCGAAGGGCTCGATGCGCACTGGGACCTGGCCGCGCAGCGCCGCCTCCACCTCCGGCTGCGTGAGTCCAACTATCGGAGAAAGGAGCCCCAGAATCGGCAGGAGCGGAAGCAGGATGTGCATGACCGGAACGTAACACAGGCGCCGCTGGCCAGTGCGATAGGTGTTGCGCTGGCGCGGCCGGCGGCAGGCGCCGGGCGCGACGGCGGCGGTCGCTGCCTGCGTGGTACACTTGGGCGATGGTCCCGCCGCTCGTCTGTCACCTCAGTGAGTCCCAGCTGCACGGGCTGCGGCGTCAGCTGCTCAACAAGGGGGCAGAGGTAAGCTCCCTCCTCGCCGAGCTGCTGGCCGGCCAGGCGGTCGACCCGCGAGCCCTGGGCGCCCTGGGCGGCGGTGCCCGACCGGGCGAGCGCGCGACCGAGCGCCTGCGCCGGTTCCTCGAGCTCATTGATCAGAAGCTGCAGGCGACGCGCGCCGGGACCTACGGTCTGTGCGGCGGCTGCGGCGAGCCGCTGGCGCTGGCGGCGCTGACCCAGGTGCCGTGGGCCGAGCAGTGCCTGGCCTGCGCCCAGGCTGGCTGACCACCGGCGGCGCGGCGCTGTGGGCGGGAGGGCAGGTGAATTTTTTTCGGTCCACCGCTTCCCCGGTTGGTCGGCCGCCCGCGCGCCTGTATCCTCGTCCGTCCAAGAGGTAGCCATCCGATGCTCAAGCTCTTAGTCACCGGCTGTGCAGGGTTTATCGGCTCGCAGCTGTGCGCGCGCCTTCTGACCCAGACCACGCCCCTTGGCGCCGTCGAGCTCCACGGGGTCGACTGCTTCGACGATACCCTGTACCCGGCGTCGCTGCACCGCGCCCAGCTGCTGCCGCTGATGAGCGAGCCGAACTTCCACTTCACCGCCGGCGACATCGGCGATGGCGAGCTTGTGGGGCGGCTCGTCGCGGGCATGGACGGGGTCGTCCACCTGGCGGCGCTGGCCGGGGTGCGCCCGTCGCTGCGCCAGGCGGCGCGCTACCTGCGGGTGAACGTCGAGGGCACCCAGCGGGTGCTCGATGCCTGCGCCAGCCACGGGGTGCGGCGGATCGTCTTTGCTTCCTCGAGCTCGGTGTACGGCGCACGGTCCGAGGTGCCGTTCCGCGAGAGCGATCCGGCGGTCACCCCGGCCTCGCCGTACGCGGCCAGCAAGCGCGCCGGGGAGCTCCTCTGCTCGACGCACAGCGCCCTGCACGGGGCGACGATCTGCGCGCTGCGCTTCTTTACCGTCTACGGCCCGCACCAGCGGCCGGAGATGGCGATCGCCAAGTTCGCCCGCCTCATCGAGGAGGGGGCCAAGGTGCCGCTGTTCGGCGGCGGCCAGACCGCGCGCGACTACACCTATATCGACGACATCCTCGACGGGGTCATCGCGGCGATCGGGCGCACCGCCGACCGGGCGCTCGGCTGCCGCAGCTACAACCTGGGCGGGTCGCAGGTGACGACGCTGCTCGAGCTTGTCGGCCTGCTCGAAAAGTCGCTCGGCAAGACCGCCAGCATCGAGTGGCTCGGCGAGCAGCCTGGCGATGTGCCGCTCACCTGCGCCGACCTCACCCGCGCCGGCGCCGAGCTCGGGTACGCGCCCAAGGTGCCGCTTGCGGTGGGCATCGACCGCTACTGCCAGTGGCTGCGCCGCGGCTAGCCGTGCTCAGTTGCCAAACCACAGGCCGGCGAGCAGGTTCAGGGCCTGGAAGCTGTAGTCCGGCGCGGCGTTGTCGCCGACGGCGAAGTAGGGCAGCATGATGAACTTGTAGGCACACTCGACGCTGAGATGGACGTGCGGGGACAGGCGGATGTCAAAGCCCGCCGATAGCCGGGTGTCATGGCCGATGCCGTGGCCGCCGATTCCCTTGACCCAGACCTGCGCCGCGCCCAGGCCATAGCTGATAAACAGGCGCACCCGCCGGCCGGGGAACAGGCCGTGCTTGACGAAGATTCCGTAGTCGATGCCCAGGCTGTCGCTTATGCCTTGATCGCCGACGTAGTAGAAAAAGCCTGCCATGAAGCCGACCCAGGACGGCCAGCCGCCGTTGAGGCCGCCGATCTGCCAGCCGAAGCGCGCATCCAGATTGACGCCCGACGGGGTATAGACGCTGGTGCCGTCCGATAGAGGCAGGCTGTTGCTCGGCGTGTAGGTCCAGCCGATGGCGATCCCCCCGGCGCGCGGCACACGCTGCCGGAGCGCCGGCGGCTTGCTCGGCGTCGGCGCGGCGGTGACCGGGGCCGGCGCCGCCGCTCCGGGGCCGGCGGCGGGCGGCCCGGCGACGGCAGGGGGAGCAGGCGCCGCCGGACCAGGATAAAACGGCGGCGGCGGCAGCGAAGGAGGCAGCGTCGGCACCGTCTCTACCACCGCGGCGGCCGACGCGTCGAAGGCCATCGGTGCCGCCGGTGCCGCTGGTGCCGCTGGTACCGCCGCTGCCGCTGATGCCGCTGGTGCCGCTGGTGCCGCCGCTGCCGCTGGTACAGCTGGTGCCACCGCTGCCGCTGGTGCCACCGCTGCCGCCGCTGGGACTGCCTTGGCACCCGCGGTCACGCCGGAATCTCCGGCCGCGGCGGCTGTCATAAACAGGCCGATCGTCAGCACCAGCCAGCCGGCACGCCGGGGCTGCGCACGGTGAAGACCCAAGAGCGCAAGATTCCGCATGGTGCTCAATGTAGCGCATCTGCCCAGCGCGCGGATCGCCAACGTTGCCGGCCCTGCGGCGTGGTAAACCGCGGCGATGCAGGCGATGAATCAACAGGGTCGTGATGCGACGGTACGGACCCCAGGTCTCTTGTCTTTCTGCGGGCGGCGGCGCGCCTTATCAAGGCCTACGCTGCTCCGGCTGACGGTGGTGGCGCTGGTGATGGGGACCGCCGCCGCGCCGCGGGCGGAGTTTACCAACCGCTACCCGAAGCTCAGCGGCTTCAACCATCAGATCTATGTCGAGGGATATGATCTGCCGATCCTCAACCCCGGGCTCGCCGATCCGGCGGTGAGCCCCGATGGGCTCTCGCTGGCGGTGGCGGTCAGCGGGCACCTGTGGCTGATTCCCCTTGGCCGCGGCGGGGCGGCGGCGGGACCGGCGCAGCGGCTGACCGGTGGCCGCGCGCTCGACTCCCGCCCCGCCTGGGCGCCCGACGGACGGACCCTGGCGGCGGTGCGCGACACGGGCACCGACACCCACCTTGTGCGCATAGATGTCGCCCGCGCCCTGGCCGCCCACGCGGCAGCCCCGCCTGCGCCGGCCGGCCCGGCTGCGGTCACCCCGCCTTCGCCAGCGCGGTCGCCGGCGCCTGGGGCGGGGTCCGAGGCCGCGGTGGCCGCCCTGGGGCCAGCAGAGACCATCGCGGTGGACACCCCGGCGCTCGACCTTGATCCGAGCTTCTCGGCGGACGGGCGCTGGCTCTATTACAGCTCGGCGGTGGCGGGGGATCTCGACCTGTGGCGGCTGGAGCTTGGCACCGGCAGGCAGGAGCGGCTCACCAAAGACCGCGGCCTGGAGCTGCGGCCGCTGCCGCTACCCGATGGCAGGCACCTCATCTTTTTGACCAAGCAGCGGGCGGGCGCGGATACGGTCTCGCTGCTCGATCTGAGCGACGGCAGCCAGCAGGTGCTGCTGCGCGAGTCGATCGGCTCGCTGCTGCGGCCGGCGCTGAGCGCCGACGGACGCCGGCTGGCGCTCAACCTGCCCGACCCGGCCGGCAGCAAGGACTCCTGGCGGCTGTGGGTCCACGACCTGCAGCTGCCGGCGACCGCGGACAAACCGAGCCGGCCAGCGCAGCTCGGACCTCCGGTGGCGGTGGGCACCCTGCCTCCCGCCGGTCGCGGCGAGCCGCTGCGCCCGCTGAGCCCGACCTTCAGCGGCGACGCGGTCCTGTTCGCCGCCGCGGACAGCGAGCACCGCTTCCGCCTCTACCGCGCGCCGCTCGACGGCCGGCCGCCCACCGAGCTCGCGCCGCCGCGCTTTGCCAACGAGCCGCACGCCACCCTGATCCTGCGCACGGTGCGCGCCGGCGCCGCGCAGCCGGTCGCCTCGCGGCTGCACATCGAAGGCGCGGACGGCCACCCGCTGCTGCCGCCCGCCGGCATCGTCCGCCTGGACAGCCAGAGCGGCCTCACCTACGTCTACTCCGACGGGCTGCTCAAGCTGGCGGTGCCGCCCGGGGTGGTCCGGGTGGTGGCGGCGCGCGGCCTCACGGCGCCGGCGGTCAGCGCCGAGGCGACGCTCAAGGCCGGCGAGGAGCGCACCCTGACCCTGACCCTGCGCCCGGTCTGGGACGCCGCCGCCGCCGGCTATGTGTCCGGCGATCACCACTTCCACCTCAACTACGGCGGTCCCTACGCGGTGGGCCTGCGCGAGCTGCAGCAGGTGCTGCGCGCCGAAGAGCTCGACGTGGCGACGCCGATGGTGGCCAACCTGCACAACCGGCTGCAGGACCTGTGGCTGTGGCCGGACGCCGGGGCGCCGCGCGCCGCCGGGGCGCCCGCTCAGGCCCCGCTGCTCGGCAGCGGCCGGCCGCTCATCGCCCTCTCGCAAGAGGTCCGCTCGCACTTGCTGGGGCATCTCGGGGTGGTGGGCGTGCCGACGCCGTTCTGGCCGTGGTACTGGGGCCCCGGCTATCCAGTGTACGGTGGCGACGATCGCCCCAACGCCGAGGTCCTGCAGGACACCCGGCAGCGCGGCGGCCTGGGCAGCTACGTGCACCCGGTGGCGAGCCGCGACCCGTTCGCGCGCCGCGCCGAGGCTGCCCCCGGCGCGGCGATCCCGCTCATGCTGATCGCCGACGCGGTGCTCGGCGACCTCGACGCGCTGGAGGTCGCCTGCCTGTGGAGCGACGAGCTCGGCACGAGCGCGGTGTGGCACCGCCTGCTCAACCTGGGTCTGCCGGTGGCGCTGTCGGCCGGCACCGATGCGATGGTCAACGTGCACCGCAACATGGCGGTGGGAACTGCCCGCATCTACGTCCGCCACCCGGGCCCGCTGTCGCTGCGCAGCTACCTTTCGGCGGTGCGCGCCGGGCGCAGCTTCGTCACCACCGGGCCGTTCCTCGAGCTCGAGGTGGCGGGCAAGCGGCCCGGCGAGGTCCTGCCCGACCCGGTGCCGGCCGCGGCCGCCGGTCGCGAGGTGGACTTCGCGCTCACCGTGGCGGCGGCGATGCCGCTAGCTCGCGTCGAGGTGCTGGTCAACGGCGCAGTCGCCTTCCGCTCCGCCGCCGACGCGCCGGTGCTGGCCGGCCCCGGGCGGACGCGGCTGACCGGGCGGCTGCGCCTGCCCGCCGGCGGCCAGGTGGTGGCGCGCGCGGTGGGCGAGGGCATGCAGTGGCCGGGCATGGACAGCTACCCCTTCGCGGTCACCGGGCCGGTGTGGCTCGGCAAGGTCGGCAGCGTCGACCAAGCGGCGCAGCGAGCGGCGGCGGCGGAGCTGCTGGTGGCGCTGGAGAGCGCCGAGGCGCGGCTCGGCGCCGCCTTTTCGCCCGCGCAGGCGCCGCGGCTGCACCAGCGCCTGGCGGCCGCGCGCGCCCGCCTGACCGCGCTCGGGCAGCCGGACTGACGCCGGGTTCGCGCCCGCAGCTTTAGGCCGAGGTGCGCTTTTGTCTCGGGGGACGGCGGCGAGCGGCGCGAATTGCGGGCAGCCTCGAAGAACACTTGATCCAGGGCGGACAGTTCCCGATCATGGAACGGTGACAAAGACAGCCGCGCCAAAGCCTGGCGATCTCAACGATCGCGGAAAATACGCGGAGGGCAGCTCGGCGGCAGGCGAGAGCGACGCGGAGACAGCGTCGATTGAAGGGCCAGGAGCCCCGGGCGAGCCGGGAGCCCGGCCGGGGGACAGCGAGACCTCGGATTCGCGCGATGCCGCGGCGCGGCCGGCGGCCAAGGCGGGGGCGGCGGGCCCGGATCCGCGCATCGGCCAGAAGTACGGCAAGTACCAGATCACGCGCCTTATCGGCTTTGGCGGCATGGCCACGGTGTACGAGGCCGAGGACACCCTGCTCAGCCGCCAGGTGGCGATCAAGTTCCTCCCCGAGGCGCGCAAGCAGCAGACCACCGCCGTCGAGCGCTTCATCAACGAGGCCCAGGTCGCCGGGCGCCTGAACCACCCCAACATCATCGCCATCTTCGACATCGGCTACGAAAACGACACCTACTACATCGCCATGGAGCTGCTCAGCCCCGGCAGCGCCGGCGGCTTCATCAAGCGCCGCGGCCGCATGCACTGGGTCGAGGCGACGACGATCATCATCCAGTGCTGCCAGGCCCTGGAGGCGGCGCACCAGGCGGGGCTCATCCACCGCGACATCAAGCCCGACAACATCCTGTGCTCGCCGGCCGGCACCGCCAAGCTGGCCGACTTCGGCCTGGTCAAGGAGCTGCACGTCGAAGGCGTCGGCCTGACCCAGTCGGGCGTGGTCGTCGGCACCCCGCTTTACATGAGCCCGGAGCAGTGCAGCGCCCAGCCGCTGGATGCGCGCAGCGACGTGTACTCGCTGGGCAGCACCTATTACGCCCTGCTCACCGGCAGCGCCCCCTACCCAACCGGCAGCGTGCCGCACATCATGCTGCAGCACTGCAAGGCCAAGGTACCCGACCCGCGGCTGCTCGCCCCCGATGTGCCCGAGGCGGTGGTGCATATCGTCGAGCGGGCGATGAGCAAGCGGCCCGATGCGCGCTACCAGACGGCGGCCGAGCTGCGGCTGGCGCTGTCGGCGGTGATCGAGGGGGTGCAGAAGCCGCTGTTCGAGTTCCTGCTGACCTCGACGCCCGCTTCGCCGCTGCAGCGCAGCCGGGTGCGCGGCGCCGCCAAGCTGCGCGGGGAAGGCAGCGCCAAGCCGGCGGGCAACGAGGCTGACTCGCCGCCGCGGCCGCTGGAGCCGCAGTCGCGCAGCGCCGGCTCCAGCCAGGGCGGCTCGGGGCGGCGGGCGGCGCTGCTCGGCGGCATCGGGCTCATGGGCGCGGCGGCCGGCGCGCTGTGGTGGCAGCAGCGCGGCCAGCACCCACGCCGGCGCCTGCCCGAAGGCGCCCCCGACGCCGGCCCACCGGCGGTGGTCAAGGCGGGCGAGTCGCTGCATGTGGGCGTCATCAACTCGGTCTCCGGGACGCTGTCGATCAGCGCCCGCCCGGTCATTGACGCGACGCTGCTCGCCTTCAAGGAGATAAACGATCGCGGCGGCGTGCTCGGGCGCCCGGTCGAGGTGACGGTCATCGACGCCAAGTCCGACAACGACACCATCGCCCCCGAGGTCGAGCGGCTGCTCGCCATGCACCGGGTGCTCACCGTCTTTGGCGGCTGGTCGCCGAGCAACCGGCGGACGCTGCGTCAGGTCATCGAGGACTACAACAGCCTGCTCATGTTCCCGGTGTGGGACGAGGGGCTGGAGGACTCGCGGCACGTCATCTACTGCGGCAGCACCCCCAACCAGCTGGTGCTGCCGGCGCTGCGCCACTGGGTGAGCGAGAAGGGCGCGCTGCGCATCTGCTGCATCGGCACCGACGGGCTGTTCTCGCACATCTCGATCGAGCTGGCCGAAGACGAGCTTGTAACCCAGAAGGCCAAGATCGTCGACTACCACTACGCGCTGTTCGGCGAGGACTCGTTCAAGTCGACGATCAAGAAGATCCACGCCGCCAAGCCCGACGTCATCTTCAACTTCCTCATCGGTGACAGCAACCTCGACTTCTTCACCGAGCTGCGCGCCGCCGGCATCACCCCGAGCCACATCCCCACCGTCTCGTTCAGCTTCGGCGAGTCCGAGCTGTCGCAGCTGGCCGGCGTCGACATGGTGGGCGACTACCTGGCGGGCAGCTACTTCCAGAGCATCCAGAGCCCCGCCAACCTGGCGTTCGTGCAGCGCTTCCGGCAGCAGTACGGCTCGTATCGCACCGTCGGGGCGGCGGTGGAGGCGGCGTATAACAGCGTCCACCTGTGGGCGCAGGCGGTCACCGCGGCGGGGGTCGCCGATGTCGAGCGGATCCGCAACGCGCTGGCGGGCCAGAGCTTCGAGGGTCCGGGTGGCCTGATTCGCGTCGATCCCAGCACCCACCACTGCTTCAAGTCGTTCCACCTGGCGCGCATCGAGAAGACCGGCGGCGTGACCATCATGTACAGTAGCCCTGAGCTCATCCGCCCCGAGCCGTTTCCCACCACCCGCACGCGGGCGCAGTGGGAGGCGCTGCTCGAGCACCTGCACAAGCTCTGGGACGGCAAGTGGCTAAACCCGAAGCGGCCCGAGCCGCTCAAGTAGCCTGGCGACGACCTGGTCCGCCGGCTAGCGCGCCGGCGCGGCGCGTTTGAGCTCGCCGGTGGCGTGCACGACCACCGGCTCGGGTTCGACGGCGATGAGCAGATCGAGCCGCAGGTCGTGAGCAGTCGCGCACGCCGACAGCTGCCCGAGCAGCTGCCCGAGCTGCTGCGCCGTTCGCGCCGACTCGCCCTGGGGAGCGCCGTCGCCGGGGGGACCAAAAAAGCCAGCGAGCTCGCGGGCCTCACCGCGCAACAGCGGCACGAGCGCCGCTTGCCAGTCGGGCTCGGCCGACCCCGGGCGCACGCGCGCAAGACGCAGCACCGGGCCAAGGCCGCGCTCGGGACTGACCACCGCCCGCAGCCGCGGACCGGCGGGGATCACCTCGCGCAAGAGGATGTAGGGGTGCTTGGCGAGCAGCAGCGTCGCGTGCCGCTTGACCTCGGCCTGTGTCGTGCACAGGGTGGCGGCCCGCTCCTCGGCGAGCGCCGCTGCCAGGCCATCGCCGGCGGGCGGCGGCGGCGGCAGCAGCAGCACCGGCAGCCCCAGCTTGGTAAGCACGCGCAGCGCCGCGGTCGAGGTGTTCACCGGCGCCTGCCGGGTGACCGCGGCGCCATAGGCGTGCAGCAGCCGCTTGCAGTCGTGATCGCCGAGCGGCTCATCCGAGACCACCGCCCCGCTGAGGTATAAAGGTGGGGGCAGATCGGTCAGCACGGCCTGCACCCGGGCCGCATCGCCGGTCGCCGGCACCGGCTGGCTGTCGTCGGGCCGGGGCGCCGGCAGGGCCACCGCGCGGAGCAGCGCCCGCAGCCGCTCGGGCTGGGCGGGGTCGACGCGCAGGGTCGGCGGCGGCGGCTTCAGCTCGGCGGTGTCAGAGCTCGGGCCGCACAGGACCACGACCTCGGCGCGCTGCGCCGTCTTGTGCAGCGCCGCGGCGGCCGCCTGGGGATCGTCGAGGTCAAGCTTCAGCGGGGCCGGCAGCCCGGCGCGCTGCGCCTCGCTGCTCACCAGATCGGCGCCCGCACCGACGACGACGAGCGCGGCGCGGGCGCGCGCCGGAGCCGCGCCGCGGCGCCCCGACTCGCGCGCTGCCGGCGGACCGAGCGGCGCCGCCCCGGCCTCCAGCAGGATCCCGTGGGCCAGCCACTCTTCCAGATCTTGCAGCACCGGGACGCCGGCGCGGCGGGCCACGGCGCGGTGCAGGGCCGGGTCGCGGCCGGCCAGCGGCAGCCCGGGCGGCTCCAGCACCACCACCGGCTTCTGCCCGAGCACCCCGTGCAGGGTCGGCGCTCGCACCCCCCGCCCGAGCGCCAGGAGCACGCCGGTGGTCGCCGGATCGATGGTGAGAAACCGCACCACCTCGGCGGGATCGGCGTCGCCCACCGAGATCAGCCAGGACACCCCCAGGTCATGGCCGCAGAGCAGCGGCAGGACCTCGGGCAGGGCGTCGCGGCGAGGGACGACCAGCGCCACGCTGCCGCGCCGCGGCCGCTCGGCGACCGGCACCGCCAGCGGCGCGATCCCATCGACGTTGTTGAGGAAGCCAAAGCTGTACGGGCCGAGCACGCCGGCGTACTCGCCCAGGCCGATGGCCAGGCTATCCGCCGGCGGCGGTCCCAGCCCGAGCCACACCGCGGCGTCCTCGCGCAGCTCGCCGCGACCGGCCTGCAGGTTGGCGCGCACGCGCTGCCCGGCGGGACCGAGCTCACCGACGGCGAAAGCGTGGGCCCGCAAGAGCTGCGCTAAATCTGTGGCGGCGCGGCTTGTGTGCAGGCTGCGCGTCGGCTTGTCGCCCCGGCCGGCGCTCTTGGCGAGCGCTCCGGCTGCCGACCCGACGTCCAGCTCATGCCGTCTGGCGCGCGCCATCGCTTCTACCCAAGCCCGTCCTGGCGCAGGCGCGCCACCAGGGACTCCACAGAGTCAAAGCGGCGCGGCGCAAAGCTTGTCCGCTGCGCTGGCAAGAGCGGCCGCAGCAGCGGTCGCGGCAGCTCGGCCGCCGAGAGGCCGACGTCGGCGAGGCTCCAGGTCACCTCCGCCGCGGCCGGCGCAGTCTGCTCCGAGGTCGCGGGCGACGCGGCGTCGGCGGTCCGGCCGCGCGCCGGCAGGACACACAGCACCGCCGAGGCCGGGCCGCGCAGGCGCTGCAGCCCGTGCAGGCAGCGCCGCGTCACCACCAGCTGCGGGCCCTCCTTGTCCTCATCGAGCAGGGCGGCATCGACCACATGCGACAGGTGGGCCAGGTTCAGCTGCTCCGCCACCGCCGAGCCGAGGTAACCGATCGGCGTCTCGGCGATCACGAACAGCTGGCCATCGAGCCGCCGCGCCGCAGCCGCCAGCACCGTCGCCAGCACTGCTTCCCGGTCGGCGCCGATGGCCGGGAGCCGGGCGAGCGCCTCATCCCACAAGCGCACCCGCTGCACCGCCGCCACCGCGTCGAGCGCCTTGCGATCTGCGCTCACCGCGAGCGCGGTCACCTCGCCAAGGCGCCGCGCCACGCGCAGGACCGCCGAGTCGGCAGCGCCGAGCATAGCCACCACCTTCATGAGTCCTCCGTAAAGCCGTGCGACTTCGCGGCAGGCGGGCTGGCCCCGGGGTCGCTCGACGGGTCCTTGCTGGGGCGCGCAGCGTCGGGGGCGCTGCCTTGGGGGGGCGACTCCGCGCGCTCGCGCACCGGGCTCTGGGCGCTCGGCGGGGTACGACGGGAGCTCGGCTCGGGGCGCGGCGGCGACTCGACGCTGCGCCGGGAGCTGGACTGGCTGGAAGGCGCCACGATCGCCACCGGGGCGGTGTCGGCCGTCTCCAGCTCGAAGCCCGGCGCCCCCTCGGAGCGCAGCTCTTCGCTGCCGCGGCGCGCCGGCGGCGTGGCAAAGCCCTCCCACATCGCTGCATCGATCGGTGCCGCCACGGGGCTGCGGACCGCGGCGGCCGCCGTCGGAGCCGCCGACCGCGGCAGCAGCGGCTCGTCCACTGGGTGCGGCGCCGGAGCCACCGCGGCAACCTCACGCGTGGTGTCGGTATCGCCGGTGGGGGCCAGATCGCCGGTGTCCCAGCCGTCCAGCTCGCCGGTCGGCGTCAGGTGCGACAGATCGTCGAAGCCGCTGCGCGAAGACCACTTGATGGCCGGCTTGGGCGGCGCCGGCTGCGCGAGCTGGGAGAGCAGCGCGGCGCGGGTGGTCGCAACATCCTTTTCGCCGACCAAGAGCGCGTAGTCGCCAGAGCTCGCCTTGTGGGCCTCGGTCTCCAGCGTGATGTGGAACTGCGCGGCGTCGGGGCTCTCCAGCTGGCCATCGGCGTTGGCGTGCAGCCGCCACAGCGCCGGAGCCACCATGTCCGCCTCCTCGTCGGCGAGCCCCGGACCGGTCAAGCGGTAGGACAGCGGCAGGACCTCGACCCCGTCTTCGGTAAAGCCCGCCGCCGCCACCGGCGTCGCGTCCGAGGTCTGGACACTGTCGGCGGCAGCGATGATCAGCATCTCGGCGTCCTGGGCGCCGCTGGCGAGCTGGAACCGCCCGGGCGGCACCGTCATCAGCACCGGCGGCGGCGCTGGCGGCGGCATGCCTTCGGTGCCGAGCATCTCGGCATCCACCGTCACATGCTCGCCCGTCTCATCGCAGAGCACGAGCTGGCCGTCGATCTCCAGCGCCGCCCCGCGCGGCAGATAGGCCGCCCCGAGCCGCGACGCCAGCCGCGGCGCGATGTCGCGCGCCGCCGGCGTGTCACCGAGCAGGAACAGCCGCGGCGGCAGCTGCGCGCAGGCAGCCAGCAGCGCCCCCGAGTAGCAGGCAAAGCGCATCTCGCCCTCGCTCTGCAGCCCCTCGCCGGTGAGCATCACGACCTTGTCGGCCCCGTAGCGACCGCAGCGCGCCGTCAGGTCCTCGTCGCCGCTGTCCGGCTCGGACGGCAGCGGGACCAGCGCGTACACGGACAGCCCGAAGGCAGTGCCCAGACGCCGCGCCTGTCCCAGCGCCTCCAAAGAGGCGGGGAGCAGCTCGCCGCGAAAAAACTCCATCATGACCAGCAGATTTGCCACTAGCGTGCCACCTGTCCGCCGTCGATGACCAGCACCGAACCGGTCATAAAAGCTGATGCATCCGACGACAAGTATACTAAAAGTGGCCCGAGTTCGGCAGGCTGTCCGACACGCCGTAGCGGAATCTTCTTGAGCAGCCGCTCTCCCACCTGGGGATCGTCGAGCGCCGCGGCGTTCAGATCGGTCCGAAAATAACCCGGGGCGACCGCGTTCACGGTGATCCCGTAGCGCGCCCACTCCACCGCCAGGGTGCGCGAGAAGGCGATGAGGGCCCCCTTGCTGGCGGCGTAGAGGCAGGTGTTGCTCTCGCCGCTGAGGCCGACGACCGAGGCGATGTTGATCACCCGACCGCAGCGCCTGGACACCATGCTCGCCCCAAAGAGTCGGGCGCAGGTCATGGCCCCCACCACATTGAGCCGCAGCAGCTGCTCGATCTCGGCCGCCCGCGTCTCCAGCAGCGGTCCCACCGGGGCCTCGCCGGCATTATTGATGAGGATGTCGGCGCCGCCGAGCCGCTCGGCCACCAGGGCCGCCGCGCGCTCGACCTGCGCCTCGTCGGTCACATCGGTCGCGATCACCTCGGCGGTGCCGCCGGCAGCGGTGATCTCGCCGGCCACCGCCTGCAGCGTTGCCGCGGTTCGACCGAGCAGCGCCAGCCGCGCCCCGGCAGCGGCCAGGGCCAGCGCCGCCGCCCGTCCCAGGCCGCGCCCGGCCCCCGTGACCACGGCGGTGCGACCGACGAGCGGCAGCACCGGGTGCGCCGGCGCAGCAGGCGGCTTTTCATGCAGCGTCAAGTTGGCCATCGAGCACTCTATTTCCACCGACTGTACGCGGGGTGGGCGAGACGATCAATCAAGCCGCTGCACATCCTGCGCTTTAGCTGGCCTGGCGCGCCCATTTTGCCCGGAAGGCGGCACCTGATTACACCTGCGTACATGCTGTGTATAGGTAGCATCATGTGTGCTCTATGTCCACATCGTGATCGGCAAATCTGCCTCCCGCCACCGCAGCCGACAGGCGCGCCGACAGGCGCGCAGCTTCCGACCCGCCCGACTTTATAGCGACAGCGGCCGGTAGCCGAACATGCGCACCCGGCGCAGCAGCACATCGAGCAGCAGAAGCCCAATCGCCGCCCCGCACAGCCACGGCCACAAGGCGCGCAGGTAGCGGATCTTTTCTTCGCCGGGGTCGAGCGCCGCCGCCGCGCTCGTGTACCGCGCCCCCTGGCTCACCGCCGCCACCCGCCCCAGCAGCTCGAGGTCGGGCGGCAGCGCCAGGTACTCGCGCGGGTAGGACAGCGCCAGGGTGCCCCACGACTCGGCGACCACCGGGCCCAGCGCGCCCGGCTGGGCGGTCTTGCTGCGGTGGATGGCGCGCAAAAGGAACGCGCCGGTGCGCGGCAGGCGCAGCTCGGCCTCGTAGCGCCCGGGGGCGGTGACCTGCATCGGCGCCCGCAGCACGACCTCGCCCTTGCCCCCCGGCAGCCCCGGCAGCCCGGCGGTCGGGGCGATGACCTCCAGCTGGGTGTCGAGGCCGGAGACGAAGCGATCGTCTCCGGCCACCGCATCGACCCGCACCTTGACGTAGGGCGGCGTCGAGATCGCCTGCAGCTCGTAGCCCTGCCCGCGCGCCCGCGCGTCGTGGCGCATCGTCGAGCGCACCAGCTGCGCCCAGAACTTGGCGTAGCCCGGCCAGCGCAGCCAGTCGACCGCCCAGCGGTTCTTGACGTCGCTGGTAAACGCCACCGCCTGCCCCAGCCCCTGCCGCCAGCGGGCCAGCAGCGGCTCGCCCTGCGGCGAGACCAGGATCACCTCGGCCAGGGGCTTGGGCTTGGTGGCGACATAGCCGCGCAGCGGCGGCGCCCCTTCGATGCCGACGCCGTCGAGCAGCTCGACGTACTTCTGCACCTGCGGCCGCACCCGCTCCTCAACCAGCGCCGAGCGCGCGACCTGGGTGGTCTCCTTGGTGAAGATCTTGGGGATCGAGCTGGCATCCTGGGTGTAGTAGAAGCGGCCGTTGCCGTGCTCGGCGATCGCCGTGAGCAGCGTCTGATCGGCGCCCGAGCCGACGCCGACCGTGGAGACCGTGATCTTGCTGGCGACCATCTGATCGACCAGATCGATGATCCCCTGATACTCGGCCTGGCCGTCGGTGAGAAGGATGACGTGCTTGATCTTGGCGGGCGCCGAGACAAGCTGCTGATACGCCTCCTGCAGCGGCGGCAGAAGCTGCGTCCCGCCGCCGGCCACCAGGCGCGAGATGTCCGAGCTGATGCGCACCCGGTTCTGCGCCCGCTGCAGCCGCACCAGCGGTGTCGCCTGGCTGTCGAACGCCACCACGCCGATGAGGTCGTCGGCCGCCAGGAGCTCGGCGGTGGCGCGGGCGGCGTCCTTGGCGAGCTCTAGCTTCGGCCCGCTCATCGAGCCCGAGCGATCGATGCACAGGACCAGCCCGAGCGAGGGCTGATCGCGCTTTTTTTCCTGATCGAAGCGCACCGGCAGCAGCTTCTCCAGCTGGGTGCCCTGGTAGCCGCCCGAGCCGAAGCTGTTCTCGCCGCCGGTCATGATGAAGCCGCCGCCGTAGTCGCGCACGTAGCTCTCGATCGCCAGCATCTGCGCCTGGCCGATGAGCGTCGCCGAGGTGTCCGACAAGAGCACCAGATCGTAGGGGATGAGCTCCTTGACGCTGCGCGGCAGGCCGTAGGGGTTGCGCGCCTCGACGTCGATGTTCTCGTGGGTCAGCGCCTGCTCGAGGTAGCCGCGTGAGGGCGGATCGCCTTCGATGTACAGCACCCGCGGCCGGCCCTTGACCGCCAGCGACAAGAGGGCCTGGTTGTTGCCGGCAAACAGATCGCGCAGCGGCGCGGCCTTGGGGTCCTCGGCGGGCGGGATGGCGCTCACCTTGACCCGGTAGTTGACGTAGCCGGGGCTCTGCGGCTCGCTGCGGAAGCGGACCAGGTTGCGTCCGGGGACAAGCTCCAGATCGCGGTGGCCGTCGCCGGGGTTTTCAACATCGTTCTGGTACAGGGTGACGCGGGCCCGCTGGGCGGGGCTTGCGTAGATCTCGGCCTCGAGGGTAAACGGCGCCCCGACCTTGAGCTGGGTGTCGGCATCGGGGCCGCCGCTGAGCCGCAGCTCGCGCACCAGCACCTCGGGCTGCGGCTCGGCGGCGAGCGGGAAGTAGCCGACCCGCACCCCGCGCGCTCGCGCCGCCTGCGCCTCGGCGAGCACGTCCCCCTCAGTCTGGTTGCCGTCGGAAAACAGCAGCACCCGCGGGAGGGTGTCGGGCGAGTGCAGGCCGTAGCTCAGCTGCAGCGCCGCCTGCAGGTTGGTGGCGCTCGGATCGCTCGGATCGCTCGGATCGCTCGGGTCGGTGGGGGCGGCGCGCGGGCCCGGCTGCTGCCCGCCCCCGGCCCGCTGGTTGGCAGCGCGCAGCGGCGGCAGCGGCTGATCGGGGGGCGGCAGCGGCAGCACCCGCGGCCGTCCGCCGAAGGCGACCAGGTGCAGCTCGTCCCCGCGCTGCGCCGCCAGCCGGCGCAGCTCTGCCACCGCCTGGCCGGCCGCCGCGAGCTGCGGGTCGGACATCGAGTCCGAGACGTCGACCAGGGCCACCGCCGAGACCTTGGCCCGCTCGCCGAGCAGCGCCGGCCGCCCCAGGGCCAGCACCAGCGCCGTGGCGAGCAGGCTGCGCAGCCCGAGCTGCAGCCCGAGCTGCAGCCGTGACATGTCGGTCAGCGTCACCAGCAGCGCCGGCCACAGCCACGGCAAGAGCGAAAACAGGAGCAGCGCCTGCGGCTGCGCCAGCACCAGCACCTGCCCGCCCAGCCGCAAGCTGAGGCTGCGCCCGAGCGCCGCCCGCAGCGCCGGTCCGAGCGCCGCGTCCCCGGCGTGCAGCGCCCGCGGCTGCCAGGCCCCCGCGCCCAGCAGGACGTAGCCGACGCCAAAGAGCACCGCGGAGGCGACCGCGGCAGCGGCGGTGGCGATCAGCAAGCGCCGGCCGCCGCGCCGGTAGGCAAGCGCCAGCAGCGCCGCGCTCAGCACCGCATAGCCGAGCGCCCCGCCGGCGAGCAGCGGAAAGTCCGGCCGCCCCTGCAGCAGCGCGAGCGTCATACTGTCCACCGGCGGTGGTAGCTCCACCACTCAAGGGTCAGGATCGCCAGCGCCAATAAGAGCAGGTACGGCCACAGCTCGCGCCGGAGCGCCCGCTGGCTGGCGTCGGGGGGGCTCAGGGTCGCGCCGCCCAGCTGCAGGGTCGCGCGCAGCGCCGCGGTCGACTCGGTGACATCGGCGAGGTTGGCGGCCCACAGGAGCGGCGCCGCCAGGCCCGCGGGGCGCAGGGTGTAGAAGCCGACCCGCTGCCCGTAATACAGGGCGTGCCCTTCGTGCACCGGCACCGCCACCACCTCGCCGCCGGGCAGCGTGAGGTCGGCCTGGCTGAGCCGCTGGAGCTCGCTCGCGACGCCGCGGCCGCCCTTGCCGCGCGCCGCCGCCAGCGGCACCCGCCAGGTCCGGCCGGTGCGGTAGCTGCCCAGATCGTCGTCGACATCGCCGGCAAACCAGTCCATCGAGTTCATCAGCAGCACCGGAAAGGCGACGCGCAGCGGCAGATCGCTCTGCCGCAGGTCGAAGCCGACGGCCACGCTGCGGCGGGAAAGGCCGCTGCGCCCGACCTGCTCGCGGGCGACGATCAGCGGCTGCTTGAGCATCGCCGCCAGCGCCCGATCCCCGGGCGCCAGCTTGAACGCCGAGCTGCGCGTCATGTTGACATCGCCGAGCGAGACCCAGCGCAGCACCGGGTGGCCGCCCTCGACATCGGTGATCAGCGGCCGCTTGAGATCGGCGTCGATCTCGAAGGGGCCGTCGCGCTGCGGGTCCAGGTACAGCGCGTGCGCATCGGGAGCGAGGCTGGGGGTGAAGGCGTCAAAGACCACCACGTCGTAGCGCGCCGCGCGCTCGGCGTCGTAGGCGGCCGGGGTGACCTTGTCGATGACCAGGTGGTTCTCCTCGCCCGCCCCGGCGGCCAGCAGCGCGCCCTCGAGGAACAGGTTGCCGCGGGTGACGATGAGCACCCGCTGGCGCTTGCGCTCGGGCAGCACCGCATAGGCGCGGTCGTCGAGCGGCAGCAGATCCGCGGTGCCGCCGTTGAGCCGCAGCCGCGCCTCCAGCCGCACCCCGGCGCCCGACAGGTTGGGGTAGAGCCGCTCCTCCTGCACTCCGGGGGCGAGCTCCAGCTCCTGGACGTCGACGATCTCGCCCTCCTGGACGAGCTCCAGGACGACCTTCTGGCGCTCGCTGCGCGGACCGGCGGGGAACCAGCCGAGGCTGATCAGCACCTCATAGCTCAGGCGGTTGCGGCGGTAGCGGCGCACCGAGAAGGCGGTGATCGCGGCGTTGCCGGCGGCGCCTTCCGCCGCCACTGCCGGGGCGAGCGGCTGGAAGCGCACCCGCAGCCCGGGCGGCACGCTGGTGAGCGCGCTGTCGGCGAAGCCGCCATCGGAGAACAGGATGACGGTCGGATTTTCCCGCCCGGCGAGCAGCGCCTCGGCGAGCATGAGCGCCGCCGGCAGATCGGCCGGGGTGTCGCGCGCGGTCACCGCCTCGATCTGGGCGACCAGCTCCCGCTCGTCATACGACAGGCCGCCCTGCGGCGCCGGCTGTCCGTCGAGCGCCACCACCACCGCGAGGTCGTCTCCGGACAGCCCGGCGACCAGCGCCCGCGCCTGCTGCTTGGCGCGCTCGAGCCGCGTCTGCGCCGGCGCTCCGGCGCTCGCCGGCAGCACCGCCTGCATCGAAGCCGAGGCATCGATCAGCAGCACCAGGCTGCGCCCCGCCTTGCCGCGCCCCAGGCGCGGATCGCCCAGCGCCGTGACCAGCAGCGCCAGCAGGATGAGCTGGATGAGCAGCGACAGCCAGCGCAGCAGCTTGCGCCACAGGCTGGTGGCGTCGCTCTGATTTAGGACCTTCTGCCACAAGCGAACAAACGGCACCTCGACGCGCCGCCGCTGCTGCTTGAGCACGTACAGCACGGTCAGAAGCGCCGCCCCCGCCCCCAGTACCGCGAACAGCTGCCCCGCCGGCAGCCCGAGCAGGGTGATCGCGGTCATCGCACAAACCCCCCCTGGCGCAGCGCCCGCAGGACCAGCTCGTCGAACGGCTGATCAGTGTCGGCGCGGATGTAGCCGACGCCGCGCGCGGTGCAGAAGCTGCAAAGGGCCTGGCAGTAGGCGGCGTGCTCGCGCTCGTAGGCCGCGCACAGCGCCGCCGACAGCGTCACCGGGCGCAGCTCGCCGGTCTCCATGTCGACGATCTCGATGTCGCCGCGCAGCGTCGGCCGCGCCTCGCGGGGGTCGATGATCTGGATCGCCGCCGGCTCGAAGCGGTGGTAGCGTAAGAGGTTCAGTCCCTCCTCATAGCCGGCGTGATCGTAGAAGTCGGAGATCACGATCGCCACGCCGCGCCGCTTGATCCGCTGCACGAACTCGCGCAGCGAGGCCAGCAGATCGGTCTGGCCGGCAGGGGCAAGCTCGGCGAGGAACTCGAACACCTTGAAGATCCGGCCCTTGCCGCGCGCCGACGGCAGCTGCTCGCGCAGGCCGTCGCTGAAGCTGTACAGGGCGACGCGATCGAGGTTGGACAGGCCGACGTAGGCCAGCGCCGCCGCCACCTGCGCCGCGTAGCCGAGCTTGGCCACCCGCCCATCGGGCCCCTTGGACAGGAGCGGCTGCCCGGCGGTCGCGCCCAGGCGCATCGAGGTGCTGGTGTCGATGAGCAGGTAGATGTGCAGGTCCTCCTCCTGCTCGAACTGGCGCAGGAGCAGGCGGTTCATGCGGCCGTAGACCGCCCAGTCGAGGTAGCGCAGATCGTCGCCGGCGGCGTAGTCGCGGTGGTCGGCGAACTCGATGCCGGCCCCCGCCCGCCGGGTCCGCCGGTCGGCGCGGCTGCGCCCGGCGAAGACCTTCTTGGCGACGATGTGCAGGTACTCCAGCTTCTTCAGGAACTCCTGATCGAAGCCGGCCTGGGTCGCCTTCTGCGAGGACGCCTGGGTGTCCATGCGGGGTCGCCGGGTCTTTCGCTTGTCGCTAGCGCTGCTCGCCCTGCTCGGGCGTGCGGGCGAGGATGTCGGCGATGACGTCGTCGGGCGAGATGCCCTCGGCCTGGCCCTCGAAGTTGAGGATCAGCCGGTGGCGCAGGGCCGGCCGCGCGACCTCCTTGATGTCGGCGCACGAGACGGCAAACCGCCCATCGAGCAGCGCCAGCACCTTGGCCCCGAGCAGCAGCGACTGCGCCCCGCGCGGCGAGCAGCCGTAGCGGACAAACCGCCGCACCAGATCCTTGCGGTCCTTGTCGCCTTTGTCACCCTTGGCCGCCGCCCGCCGGCCCGCCTCGCCGTCCGGGCTCACCGTCGGGTGGGTCGCCTGCAGGACGCGGATCGCGTAGTCCTGCACGGTGCGCGCCACCGGCACCTGGCGCACCAGCTCGCGCAGCTCCAAAAGGCGCGGCCCGCCGACGACCTTGGTCGCGTGCACGCTCTTGTCCGAGGTCGTGCGATCGAGGATCGTGTGCAGCGCGCTGCGCGAGGGGAACTCGACCTTGAGCTTGAAGAAGAAGCGATCGAGCTGCGCCTCGGGCAGCGGGTAGGTGCCCTCCATCTCCAGCGGGTTCTGGGTCGCCAGGACGAAGAACGGCTGCGGCAGCTGGTAGGTCGTCTTGGCGACGGTTACCGTCTGCTCCTGCATCGTCTCCAGCAGCGCCGACTGGGTCTTGGGGGTGGCGCGGTTGATCTCGTCGGCCAGGACGATGTGGGCAAAGATCGGGCCGCGCTGGAACTCGAAGCGCCGCCCGCCGCCGCCCTCGTTCTCGATAAGGACGTTGGTGCCCAGGATGTCGGCCGGCATGAGGTCGGGGGTGAACTGCACCCGCGAGAACGTCAGATCGATGGCCTCGGCGAGGGTGCGCACGAGCATCGTCTTGCCCAGGCCCGGCACCCCCTCCAGGAGCACGTGGCCCCCCGACAGGAGCGCCACCACCACGCCCTGCACGATCTCCTCGTGCCCGACGATGACCTGGCCGACCTCGGCGCGCAGCCGCTGGACGTCGCGCTTGAAGCCTTCGATAAGCTGCCCCGCCGGCGGGCCTTGGGTGGCGGCGGCGGCTGACGAGCTGGGTGCTTGCTGCTGGGGCTGGGACATGCCCGCGATCTCCGAGTCAGTGGGTGTGCAGATTGTAGCGGCTTGCGCGCATCACTCGCGCGGCTTGATCATCTGAAAGTAACGCTTGACGTAGAAGCGGTAGCCCGGCGGCACCCGCTCCTTGGACATCACCTGCTCGGCGACGCCGGTGTAGTCCTTGTAGACCTTGCGGTAGGGCGCCGAGGCGAAGCCGCGCTCGGCGGCGCCCAGGATGGTCTCCGAGCGGGTCGGCCCTGCCCCCTCCTTGCCGGTGACCTTGGTGAGGCGGCGCTTGCCGTCGAGCTGGGTCGAGCTGCCGAGCAGGTTCGGATCGTGCTGGTTGCCGACCCCGTCGCCGCCCGGCTGGCCGGGGGCGCCCTGACCGGGCTGGTTGCCCGCTTGCTTGCCGCCCAGGCCCGGCAACAGCACGGTGCCCTCGCCTTCGCCGAGGATCATCACCTGGCCGTCGCCCTTGTGGCCCTCGCCCTCGACCAGGACCTCCTGGTCGTTACCCTGGCCCTGGCCCTGGCCGCTGGCGCGGTTCTGGAAATCCTTCATCGCCCCCGACTTCCCCTGGCCCTGGCCCTGGCCCTGGCCCTGACCTTGACCCGGCTGCTGGCCGTCGCCTTGGCCTTGCCCCTGGCCCTGACCGCCGCCCGGGGCCGAGCGGGCGATCCGCCGCAGCACGGTCTTTATCGAGCCGAGCGCCACCATGCCCTGACCGCGCCCCTTCTGCTGCTTCTGCAGCTTGCGGATCTCGTCGGCCATGCGGTCCATGTCCTTGGCCAGTTGCTCCAGCGCCTGGCGCTGCTCGGGGGTCATCTTGGCCAGCTGCTGCTGCAGCTGCTCGGCGGCCTTCTCCAGGTCCTTCTCGAGCTGCTCCAGCTCGCGGCGGGCCTCGTCGCGCTCGCGCTTCTCCTGCTCCAGGTGCTCCAGCTCGCGCTGGTTTTTCTTCAGGCGGCGCGCCGACTCCTCATCGCGGGGGTTTTCCTGCAGCTTCTTTTTCAGGCTGCGCTCCTCGTCGCGCAGCTCCTGCAGCTTGCGGGTGAGCTCTTCGCTCTTGCTCTGGTCCTTCCACTCGTCCTTTTTCTGCGACGGGTCGCGCGGGTCCTCGCGCTTGAGGTTCTTGTCCTGGCTCTGGTCCTTGTTCTTGTCGGGCTTGTGCGACAGCGAGCGCGCCGCCTGCTCGAAGGCCTGGGCGAGCGCCTGCTTGTCCCGGCTCTGCTGGGCGCTCTCGGTGCGCGCCAGCGCCTGCTCGGCGAGCTTCTTCAGCTCCTTCTGCGCCCGCTCCAGATCCTCGTGCAACAGCGCCTGACCGAGCTCCTTGCTGAGCTTGGCCTCGCCGAGCTCGCTGCCCGCCCGGCGCAGCTGCTGCTTGAGGTCCTCGAGCGTCCCGTCCTTGCCCTGCATGAGGCGCTGCTCCAGCTCGGAGAGGCGGGCGAACGCCTCCTGTCGGGTCAGCTCGCCGCGCTCGACCTCTTCCAAGAGCTTCTGCATCTGCTCGAGCAGCGCCGCGGTCGCGGTGTCCCCCTGCTGCTGCGCCTCGGCGATGAGCTTCTGCAGCTCCTCTTTCTCGGGGGCGAGCAGCTCCGGCTCGACATACAGCCGCGGCGCCTCGGCGAGCCCCGGGCTCGTCGCGGTCGCCGGCGGCGAGGCGGGACGCGGCCGCGGCCAGCGCAGGACCAGCACGCCGAGGTTGGCGATAAGGAGCACCGCGAGCAGCGGCAGGTGGGCCGGCCGCTGCCACGGCGCGGCGATCGCCGGGACCACTCCCTGGGCCGCTCGCGCCGCGTCCTGCTGCGCCAGCGCCCGCAGCGCTGCGCCAAGCTGTGACCCCGCGCCCGCTTCGGCGCGCGCCGGCGCCGCCGCGAACTGCAGCGCCGACGCCAGCCGGTCGTGCAGGGCGTGGCTGTGGTCAATCTGCGCCGCCACCCGCAGCGGATCTATGCGCCGCAGCGCCCCGAGCAGGGCCAGCAGCCCCACCAGCCCTCCGCCCGCCGCCGCGACCGCCCACACGGTGGCCGCGACAACAAGGCGCAGCTTCAGCAGGACCAGCGCCAACAGCAGCGCCGCCGCCGCCGCGAGCAGCCCGCGCACCGCCAGCAGCGCCGCCGCCTGCAGGCGCAGCCGCCGCCGCACGCGCCCTACCGCCGACCAGACCGGCGACAGCGGCGCCATCGCCGCCGGCGCCGCGGCCGGTCCGGCACCGTCGGCCCCGACCGGCAGGGCAGCTCCGGCGGTGGCCCCGGAACCCCCAGAAGCTGTTTGCGAAGTGGGCTCTTTGCTATCCATACAAGCTCGGGTCGCACGCGGCGCAACCCCAAGGACAAGTCTATCCAGCCCGTGCGGGCTTGGCTACCGCCGCGGCCCGCAAACAGAGGCTCACAAGAGCGCCGCTTCCGTCGCCAAACCGCGGCAGCCCAGGGGACCGCGGCGGCCCGCGCGACCGCAGCGGCCAGGGGACCGCGGCGGCTCCCGCGACCGCCGCGACCGCCCTTGGGTTCCCGCGCCCAAGTTCGATGGCTGAGCGGTCAAGCCTCGCCTGCCCAGCGCCGCCCGAGCACCGACAAAATTAGCTGGTCTCGCCGAGGCCCAAGGAGAGATGATGCAGGGCTTGGGAGGTCACTTGCATGGAACGCTATGGTCTGCACGCTGACTCGCTGGGGGGGCAGCGTCTTTTGTGTCCGTATCGCGGCGTCGATCTCTTGCGCCACCCGATGTACAATAAGAGCACCGCCTTCACCGACGAGGAGCGCCAGCAGTTCGGCCTCGCCGGGCTGCTCCCGCCGCAGGTCAGCACGATGGAGCAGCAGGCGCAGCGGGTCTACGAGAACATCCAGCGCAAGAGCGACCCCCTGGAGCGCTACATCGGCCTTGGCGCCCTGCAGGACCGCAACGAGTACCTGTTTTACCACCTGCTGATTCATCACCTCCACGAGTTCCTGCCCATCGTGTACACGCCGACCGTCGGCCGCGCCTGCCAGGAGTGGAGCCACATCTTCCGCCGCGCCCGCGGCCTGTGGATTAATCCCGGTCACCGCGGCCGCATCTACGAGGTGCTGGGCAACGCACCTTTTGAGGACGTGCGGCTGATCGTGGTCACCGACAACGAGCGCATCCTGGGCCTGGGCGATCAGGGGGTCGGCGGGATGGGGATTCCGGTCGGCAAGCTCGCCCTTTATACGGCGGCGGCGGGCATTCCGCCGTGGCAGACCTTGCCGATAAGCCTGGATGTCGGGACCGACAACCCGCAGCTGCTCGGCGACGATCTGTACCTCGGCTGGCGGCAGCGCCGGCTGCGCGGCCCGGAGTACGACTCGCTGGTCGAGGAGTTCGTGCAGGCGGTCAAGCGGCGCTTCCCCAAGGCGCTCCTGCAGTGGGAGGACTTCAAGAAAAACAACGCCTTCCGGCTGCTCGAGCGCTACCGCAAGACCCTGACCAGCTTCAACGACGACATCCAGGGCACCGCGGCGGTAGCGGTGGCGGGGATCGTCGCCGGCACGCGGGTGACCGGCATCCCGCTCACCGCGCAGCGGATCGTCATCCTTGGGGCCGGCGCCGCGGGGGTGGGCATCGCCGCCCTTTTGCGCAGCACCCTGCGCGATGCCGGTCTTTCCGGCGAGGCGCTCATGCAGGCCACCGCCAACATCGACAGCAAGGGGCTGCTCGTCGACGATCACCCGATCGATGACGCCCACAAGCGGGAGTTCGCCTGGAGCGGCGCCCTGGCGGCGCGTCACGGCCTGGGCAGCGACCAGCCGCGCGGCCTGCTGGCGGTGATCCGCGCCTTCAAGCCCACGGTGCTGGTCGGCACCTCGGGCGAGCCCGGCGCCTTCACCGAGGAGATCGTCCGCGAGATGGCCCGGCACGTCGAGCGCCCGGTGATCCTGCCCATGTCCAACCCGACGAGCAGCTCGGAGGCCACGGCGCACGACGTCATCCACTGGACCCAGGGGCGCGCCCTGTGCGCCACCGGCAGCCCATTTGCCCCCGTGGAGTATGCCGGCCGGCGCATCGTCATCGGCCAGGGCAATAACGCCTACATCTTCCCCGGCATCGGCCTGGGCGCCATCATCGCCGAGGCGCGCGAGGTCAGCGACTCGATGTTCGCGGTGGCGGCGGCGATCCTGGCGAGCCAGGTTGGCCCCGCGGATCTGGACAGCGGCAGCCTGTTCCCGCCCATCGACAACCTGCGCCAGGTGACCGCCAAGATCGCCGCCGCGGTGGTGCGCGAGGCACGCGACCGCGGCCTCGCCGGCCGGGCCTACACCGACGCCGAGATCCCGCAGGCGGTGGCCGCGGCGATGTGGGAGCCGCGGTACGTGCAGCTGGAGCCGAGCGGGCCGGCGGCGCCCGCCAAGTGACCGGCCCCCCGGGAGGACCTTAAGGATATGTCGCTTATCGACCGCGATCTGATCATGCGGCAGCTGCGCTTTTTGCAGCAGCTGCTCGCCCGGGCCAAGAAGGCGCAGGCCGAGCAGGACTTCGCCGGTGCCCTGCACGAGCTGCGCAGCGGCTACCGCGAGGCGCTCGGGACGCCCTACGAGCTCCTGTCCCAGCTCGACGTCGGCTCGGCCCGGCTCATGCTGCGCACCGCCGAGCGCCAGAGCGCCTACCGCGAGCTGCTGCTGGCCGAGGCCGAGCTGCTACGCGCGCAAGGCCATGACGCCGCCGCCGACTCTGCCGAGAAGCGGCGACAGCAGCTGGAGCCCGTCGCTCCCCCCCGCTAGCCGCCACAGCGGCGGGATCAGTCGCTCGAACCTTATGAACTCTCGCGCTGTCTCCGTATTCTTCCGCTGCACCCTGGGCCTGGCCCTGGACACCGCCCTGACCGCCTGCACCGAGCAGTCCCCCGGCGGCACCGCCGTCGATGCCGTGCCGACGGCCGACCTGGCCACCGCGCCGACGCCGCTCAAGCCTCCCAAGGCTCAAGGCGAGGCCGGCCGGGGCGCCGCCGGAGCTTCCTTGTCGAGCGGCGGGCGGGTTCCGTAGCCGATCTGGGTGATCGATCTTTCGATGAGCAGATCGAGCGTCCAGTCCAAAAGGACGCGGATCTTGTTGCTGATGCCGACGAGCTTCATCAGATACAGCGCCCGCCAGACCAGCCACCCGAGGAAGCCTGACAGGTTGATGCCGATAAGGCGCACCGCCGCGTAGTGCTCGCCCACCGAGACCAGCGCCCCGAAGTCAAAGTAGCGGAACGGCTGCGGCGAGCGGCCTTGTAGCAGGCGCACCAGGTTGCGCGCCGCGTGCGGCCCCTGCTGGAAGGCGACCTGACCGAGCGGCGGCAGCGGCCGCCCGGTCTTTTTGTCCACCAGGGAGGCGGAGTCGCCGAGCACGAACACCCGCTCCTGCCCGACGGCGCGCAGGTCGTCGTGGATGCTCGCCCGGCCCGACTTGTCGAGCGTCAGACCGACGTGCTGGAGCAGCGGCGACGGCTGCACCCCGGCGCACCAGATGCAGGTGCGCGAGCGCAGGGTCTGGCTCTCGGCCCCGGTCTTGATGACCACCGTATCAGCGCCCACCGCGGCGACCCGCGCGTTGAGGATTAGACGGATGCGCAGCGTCGCCAGCTGGCGCTGCGCCAGCGCCACCACCCCGGCGTCCCAGCCGGGCAGGATCTGCTCGCCGGACTGCACGACGACGATGTCGACCAGGCTCGCGTCGACCTCCGGGTAGCGGTTGAGAAGGACGTGATAGATAAGATCGTGCAGCTCGGTCGCGACCTCGATTCCGGTGGGCCCGGCGCCGACGATGACAAACCGCAAGAGCTCCTCTTTGGCCTCGCGCGAGGACATGGTGGCGGCCTGTTCGAAAAAGCCGATCACGCGATCGCGCACCGCCATGGCATCGGCCAGCTCGCGCATGAACATGGCGTGCTCGGTGACCCCGGGAGTGCCAAAGGTCTGGGTGGTCGAGCCCGGGCACAGCACCAGATAGTCATAACCGACCTCGCTGGCGACCCGGCTGTCAGCGGTGGCGGTGGTGTACACGAGCCGCTTGTGAGGGTCGATCTTCTCGACCGTGGCCATCTGGAACACGATGTTGGTGGTCTCCAGGATGCGGCGAAACGGAAAGGTCACCTGGCGCGACTCCACGGTGCCGGTGGCGGCGCTTGGCAGCAGCGGAGGAAACAGGAAGTAGTTGTTGCGATCGATAAGGAGGATCTCCAGGTCCGGGTGATGGCCCAGGGTGCGATCCAGATCCATCGCCGTGTAGAGGCCCGCGAAGCCGCCGCCGACGATCACCACCCGGTGCTTCTTGCCATCCGGCGGACTCCAGCGCTGGTAGATCCACATCTGCCAAAGCGGCACCGCTACATAAAAGAGCAGCACCAGATCGGTGACCACGCCGACCGGGCCGGCCAGCGCGCGTGCCAGACTGTTCATCGGCAGCAGGGCCCACATCGCGGTGTGAATGACCAGCACCAGCACCGCCAGGATTCCTACCGCGATGCGCACCCGGACGCGCAGGGCGCTGCGCCGGAACAGACTCCGCGAGACGAGAAATAGGAGTCCCAGGGAGCCGATGTTGGTCGCAAACAGCGCCACGAACAGCCGCGGATACATCTGCGCGACCTCGCCGAGCGCGTCCCCCCAGCGGCTGATGAGCGGTGAGCTCGCCGTCCAGCTGACCAGGGTGATGCCGCCCAGCCAGGACATAAGGAAGATCGCCAGCCCGCCGCACAGCAGCAGGGTGGCGACCAGCTTGCGGCCGAAGCTGAGGTTGCGCAGCTCGTAGGCGTCGCGGCGATGGGAACGGATGACGTCAGCGGCCATGAAAAAACACCCTCCACAGGCGCCCGAGGGGCGCACTCTCTGCGTCGATTAGAGTACTCGGGGGCCGGGGGAGGTTACAACCAGCGATACGCTTTGTCGCGCTCTGCCAGGGTAGTCAGGCTGTCAAGACGCGTCAGATCCTGCAGGGCGGCGCGGGCGCGGTGGACGCGCGTCTTGACTACCTCGATGCTCACTCCCAGGTGTCTGGCGACCTCGGCTCCGTCCATACCATTTAGCTCGCGCAGCTCGAGCGTCTTCATCATCACCGGACTAATCTGCTCCGCCGCCGCCGCCACCGCGCGCAGCTGGCGCCGCTGCTCGCACAGCTCGTCCGGCAGGACCGCGGGGTCGGCCGGCTCTGCCGCGCTGTCGGTGCCGCTCCCGCCAAGCTCCTGCTTCTGCCGCTGCCGCAGGACGAGCAGCGCGGCGTTGAGCGTGACCCGGTGCAGCCAGGCCGAGAAGGAAGTATCGGCGCGCTGCTGCCCGAGCTTCTGCAGCACCGAGATGCTCGCCTCCTGCACCGCGTCTTCGGCATCGGCCGGGCTCTTGCAGATCCGCAGCGCCACCGCCCGCATGCGCGACCGGTGGTGGGAGAGGAGCGCCCCGAGCGCCGCCTGGTCGCCTTGGCGGGCGCGCCGCAGGAGCTCTGCGGGTGCGCAGCAGCGCCGCGAGTCGGAACTGGGAGAGACGGACATTAGGGGCCTCCTTGCAGATGTCAGCAAGGCATTACGTGCGTCAGGCAGGCCCGGTTACAGATTCTTTTGTTCCGTCGCAGTCAGAGCGGGTGAGGGCGCGTAAGAGACCGTGGGCGTGGGTGGGTGAGAGTCCTTCTGCACCGCAGGTACGCTGCCCGTTCACGCCGGCGCGGGCTCGGCAGCCAGCGTCCGCGCGCCGCGCTTGTAAAGGACGGTGAACAGGGCTATCGCCAGCAGGAAGGGACCCAGGTGAAAGACCAGAGTGTGGGAGAGACCGGCGACGCCGCAGAGGGCGCGCTGCAGCGCCGCGCCGCCGCTGAACGCGGCGACCCCGAGCAGCGCCCGCGACGCCGCGCCATCGATCGACCGCGGCGACCGCGGCGCCCGCGGCGACCGCGGCGCCGCGCCGAGCACCAGCGCCGCCGGCAGGGCGCAGCCCGAGAGCGCCAGCAGGAGACAGCCCGACCCCGCCAGGAAGCCGACCGCGAGCCCGTGCAGCGAGGACAGCATGAGCGCCGCCGCCAGCCCGAGCGCGCCGAGCAGCGCGCCGCCGCCGCCGCGCCGCGCCGCGCCAGCGCGCAGCGGCAGCACCGCCGCCGGCAGCAGGGCCAGCGCCAGCGCCCGACCAGGCTCCTGGAGGGTGTAGCCGTGCCGCAGCCAGAGCAGCGCTGCCGGCACCCCGGCGAGCGCCGCCAGCCCTCCCAGACCGATGCTGCGCCCGAGCGGCCAGCGCGGTGCTGGCAGCCCTGGCAGCGGGCGCGGCGTCACTGACAGCGGGCTCAGTGCCGGCGTCACTGTTAGCGGGCTCGGCCCAGGCGTCACTGACAGCGGGCTCGGCCCAGGCGTCACTGACAGCGGGCTCGGTGCCGGCGTCACTGTTAGCGGGCTCGGTGCCGGCGTCACTGACAGCGGGCTCGGTGCCGGCGTCACTGACAGCGGGCTCGGCGCCGCTGCGCCCGCCAGCGCGGCGAGGATTTCTGGCAGCACCGCGGCGGCGATGCGCCGCTGCGCATTGTCGTCCTTGTGCGGATCGCGCCAGCCGGGCGACGGACCGAGCGCTGCGAAGCCCTCCTGCAGCTGCGCCAGCTCGCGCTGACACTGCGGGCACTCGCCGGTGTGGCGACGGAGGCCGGCCGCCGCGGCGTCGTCGGGGATCGGCGCCAAGAGGGCGACCAGCTCATCGGCGCGCGGGCAGCGCTCGACCCGCGTCATCGCAGCCCGGCCCGCTGCAGCAGCTCGCGCAGCTTCAAGTAGCCGCGGTGGGCGCGCACCTTGATCGCGCCCTCCGTGGTGCCGAGGATCTGGGCGATCTCGGCAAAGCCGAGCTCATGCCAGCGATGCAGCACGATCACCTCACGATAGCCGGCCGGCAGGCTGCCCAGGGCGCGCTGCACCGCCTCGGCGCGCTCGGTCGCTCCGGCGGCGGGCAGCTCGGGCTCGGGCTCGGGGGCCTCCCCGTCGGCCGTCAGGTACTCGCGGGTGCTGCCGCGGACGTGATCGCGCCGCAGGTTGGCGGCGATCGTGTAGATCCACGGCGCGAAGCGGGCGCCGGGCTGGAACGTCGCGCGGGCGTGGTGCAGGCGCAGCCAGGTCTGCTGCGCCAGGTCCTCGGCCAGCGCGCGATCGCCGGTACAGTGGAGCAGGTACCCATAGATCCGCCCCGTGTAGCGACCAAAGAGCGTCATGAAGGCGGCCCGATCGCCGTCCACGTAGCGCCCCATGAGCTCTTCATCGGTCTTCTGGCCATCTGGCTCCGCGGCTCCGCCGGCCCCGCTTCCCTCGCTCTTATGATGCAAAAGCGGCGCTCCAGGTAACGGGCTCGGCTTCGGCACCTGCCCAGCATACCTGAGCGCGCAGCCCACGCGCCCTGCCAGCTGCTCAATTGGGGCGCAGCAGGGGTTCAGCGCGGAGCGCAGCAGGGCCGCGCCAGGGCTCGCCTAGCGGATGGGCAGCGACTTGTTGTTGAGGCGCCAGTCGTAGTCGACGTACTTGATCTGGGCGTCGGCCGGCACCTGGGCGCCGGCGGCGCGATAGCGGTTGATGAAGGCGAGCACCGCCGGCTCCGAGCCGCCGAAGTCGTCCTTGTACCACTTGAAGATCATCGACAGGGTGACCGTCTTGGTCGCCGGCTCGTAGCGGACGTTGCGCGGCTCGCTGCAGAACCGCCGCGCCTCGGCGTCGAGCTGCTGGTCCACCTTGGCGGCGGTGAACGCGGTGCGCGGCAGCTTGGGGCAGCCGCCGCTGGCGCAGTTCAGGGCGAAGTGGACGCGGCCGTCCTTGAACCGCGGCCGGATGATCTTTTTTTCCAGGTCGTCGAGGTTGACCTCTTTGCCATCGACCATGAACTCGGGGCTGCGGAAGAACTTGTACAGCCCCTCATCGACCTGCTTGAGCTGCGGCAGCCCATCGAGGACGTTTTTCCACACGAGCAGGTTGTAGGCCGACAGGTAATAGGCGAGCGCGGCGCCCTTTTCCTTGTACAGCGCCGGCGTCTTATCCGGCCCGGTGGCGGCGAGCACCGCGTAAAGCTTCTCCACCGCGTCGGCGTCTTTACTCTTGAGGGCGGCGTAGTCAACCCGGCCCTCGGCATCGACGTAGCGCTGCAGCAGCGCCTCGTAGTCGGCGGCAGAGAGCGGCCCCGCCGGCGCCGGCAGCCGCGGCGCCAGCGCCTTGGCCTCGGCCCGCCCGCACAGCTCGCCCGGCAGCGCGGTGAGCCCGCCCAGCCCCAGACTCAGCGGCAGCGCGAGCGCCAGCCCGCGCGCCCAGCTGCCTCGATTGCTTGTCCGACCGCTCGCCCCCGGCGCGCGCGGCGCTCTATTTTCCGCCATCTGTTCTCCTTGTGCTGCAGCCCGCCGCGGCCGGTAGCCCCGCCGCGACCCGGGCAAATGAGAGTCCAAAGAGCCCGCATTTTACCACGCCGGCCCGGCGCCCAGGCCGCCTAGAAGTCGGCCCGCACCCCGAGGTCGGGGAAGATCGGCAGGCCGACCACCTGCCCCTGCTGAAACAGCTGCCGCCCACCATAGACCAGGGTCTCGGCGTTTTTGCGGTTGTAGACGTTCTGCACCTCGAGGAAAAGGCCCAGCTTCCAGCGATTGAAGGTGAAGGCCTTGTCGAGCCGCAGATCCAGCTGGTGGAAGTCGGGCAGCCGGGTGTCGTTGCTCGGGCCGAGCACCGCGTCGTAGGACTGGAACTCGACGTCGCGCAGGCCGCCGACGACGCGGGTGGCCGGGTTGCCGGTGACGTAGCGGAAGCGCACTCCCGCCTCAAGGCCCCACGGCAGCTTGTAGCTGGCGACCAGGGTCAGGATGTGGGTCTGATCGAAGCGGTAAAGGTACCAGGGCGCGTCGGGGGCGTCGCGGCGCTCGCTGCGCGACAGGGTGTAGGCGACAAAGCCCCACAGGTTGTGCCACACCGGCTGGCGGATGAGCAGCTCGCCGCCGTAGACCCGCCCGAGGCCCTCGCTGGTGTAGCCGACCTGCTCGTTTACCACGGCCAGGTTGCGCAGGTCCTTGTAGAAGCCCTGAGCCTCCAGGTGCAGCCGGTGCGGCAGATCGAGGTCGAAGCCGGCGACATACGTCGCGCCGTACTGCCACAGCAGGTACGGGTTGCCAAAGCGCGGCGACAGCTCTGCCCCCTGCGGGGCCTGGTGGTAGATGCCAAAGCCGGCCTTGAAGGCCAGGTGGTCGCGCAAAAGCTGCGCCCGCAGCAGGAGGCGCGGCTCGGTGAACACCAGCGTCCGCGCCACCCCGTCGCCGACCGCCGGCCCGGCAGCGCCGTCGACCAGCGGCGAGCCGGTCTCGGGGGCGGGGATGCGCAGGTAGTCGACCGCCAGCCGCAGCTGCGGCGACAAGAGCAGCCGATCGCCAAACAGGTGGAAGCGGGTGATGAGGTAGGGCGCGGTCTGCACGAGGTTGTAGATCAAAAGCTCGCGCACCGAGCTGCCGTTGGCGTCGGAGAAGAAGCTGTCGCTGAAGAAGCCGCTCTCGCTGCGGCCGGCGTCGGTGACCATGGTGCCACCGCCCACCGGGATGTTCTGGCCCTCGCCGCCGCCGTGGCCCAGCGGCGCGACGGTCTCGACGCGCGCCCGCAGCCCCTCGAAGTCCAGCCCCAGCGCATAGTCAAAAAAGCCCGCCAGCTTCTGGCGCAGCTCGGCGCGCAGGTTGTAGCCGAGCTGCACCACCTTGAGCTTGTAGGCCTGCCCGCCCCCCGGCGTGGCGCCGTTGTCGACCGAGAACGTGTCGCCGCCGAGCGAGGGGGTGACGGTGAGGACGGTGTCGCGGTTGAAGCGATGGGTGTAGCGCAGGCGGGCGCGGCTGAAGTAGGACTTGCTGTCGATGGCGACCACCGAGTTCGGATCCGGGTCGTCGACGCGCGCGGTGATGTTGCTGGTGGCGCCGAAGATCATCAGATCGAGCTCGTCGCTGGCCGAGGCCTGGTAGCGCAGGGCCAGCTGGTAGTCCCAGTAAAACGGCGACAGCTGGGTCGGGCTCTTGTTGAAGATCGGCAGGAACGCCGAGATCCACGACAGCCGCGCCCCAAGCGCGATGTGCAGGCGCTTGCTGAGCGGCCCCTGCACCGTGATCGAGCCGTCGATAAGATCCAGCGTCACCGAGCCGTGCCAGCGCTCCGACTTGGGGGCGCGGGTGGTGATGTCGACCACGCCCCCGAGGCCCCGCCCGTAGTCGGCGCTGTAGGCGCCGGGGCGGAAGCCGACCTCCTCGACAAACTCGGCGTTGATGGTCGAGCGCAGGCCGCCAAAGTGATACACTCGCGGGATCTGCACCCCGTCGGCGTAGACCCGGGTGTCCTGCGGCGCCGAGCCCCAGACGACGATCTGGCCGGCGCCAAAGGGCGCGCGGGCGATCCCCGGCAGGTTCTGGATCGCCTTGATCGGATCGTTCTGCGCCCCGGCCACCCGCTTGAGCTCATTGGCCGACAGCGCCGTCTGCACCACCTCGCGCCGCACCGGCTCGGCGCGGACCACCGCCTCGAACGGGCTCGGGCGGGGGGCGACGTAATAGACGACCTCGGTGGAGCCGCGGCCCAGGTGCTCTTTGAGCTTGGCGGTGCGGCTGCGCGGGCCGCGCAGCTGCAGCGTGTAGTCGCCGGCGGCCAGCCCGGCGAGGTGGAACCGCCCGTCGGCGTCGGTCACGACCTCTGCCAGCGGGCCGGGCGGCGCCGCGTCCGGGGTCGTCGCGCCGCCGCGGCTGAGGCTCACCTGCACGCCGGCAAGCGGCTCGCGCGTGCCCTGCTCGCGGACCGTGCCGCGGAGCTCGACCGCCGCCTCGGCTTCGCTGGCCGCCCCGGGCGCCGCCCCAGGCGAGGCTGCAGCGCGCCCGCTGCCGAGCGCGGCCCAGGCGAGCAGGAACGAGCTACTTGCAGCCCACGAGCGCGCCCGCAACGCCAACCTTCGCCAGGTCATCGCCCTGCGGCTCGGCGATGCAGTTGGTCTTGCCCTTGCCGTCCCACAGGATGTCGCCGCCGCCGGAAAAGCCGGCGCCCTTTAGCCCCGGATCGGGGTCCTTGCCGTTGCCCTTATAGGTGTTGTTGCGCAGCACCGTCCCATCGGGATCCGGATCGACGTCGATGCCGGTCGGATCGGGAAGCAGCTGCGAAAGGCCGATGAGCGCCACCCCCACCGAGCGGTTGCCGGTGATCTGGTTGTTCTCGACCACCGTGCCGTCCGCCGCCATCACCGCGACGCCGATGCCGGCTGGGATCTTGGAGACGATCGCCGTCGGCTCGCCCCAGTTCTTGCGGTTGTTTTCGTGGACGTTGTTGTTGCGCATGGTGCAGTTCTGGCCCACCTTGCTCGGGTTATTGGGCAGAACGAAGGCGAGCAGCCCGGCGGTGTTGTCGTTGGCCTCGTTGTTCTCGACCACCGCGTCGACCGTGTTCTCGATCTCGATGCCGGCGACGTTGCCGTACACGTGGCAGCCGCGCACGGTCGCCCGCCGGCTCTGGCCGACGTAGATGCCGGCGTCGCTGATGCCGGTGGCGACGCAGTTTTCGACCAGGATGTCCTGCGACTCGACCGGGTAGACGCCGTAGCGCCCCGAGTGATCGGCGATGAGGTCGCGCAGGATGATGTTGTGGGTCTTGCTGGTCGTCACCCCGTTGCCGCTGTAGTTGCGCACGGTGAAGCCCTGCATGGTGAAGTTGGCGCCGCTCACGATCACCGCGTCCTTGAGCAGCCGCCCGGCCTCGACGGTCCCGTCCAGCACCGCGCGCTCCTCGGCGCCGTCCCCCTTGACCTCACCGAGCAGGGTGACGCCCGAGCGATCGACCGAGACGGTCTCGTGATAGACCCCCGCCTCGACCTTGACGATCCAGCTGTCCATGGTCGGCGGCTGCAGGGAGAGAGCCGCCTGGATCGACTCGCCGGCGTGAACCACCACATGCGGCTGGGGCGAGGAGTCGCCGCAGCCGGCGACAAGGACGGTGAGGGCAAAAGCGCGCGGAAGCAGGCGACACCACATAGAGGCTCCTTGCGAGACGACGGTTTCGGGGTTTACGGGCTCGCGGCCGCTGCTCATGGCAGAGGACCGCTTGGGACGGGCAGCCCGGAGGGCACCTGGGTCGGCAGCGCCGGCGCCCGGGACTCATCGGTCAGCGCGTTAAGGAAGGCGACGAGGTCGGCCTTCTCGCTCGGCGCCAGGTCGAACTTGCGGATCTTGTCGTCGATGTTGCCGGGGTGGTAGCCGTGGCCAAGGCCGCCGCCGTCGGCGTAGAACTCCAGCACCTCTTCCAGGGTCTTGAAGACCCCGTTGTGCATGTACGGGGCGGTCTTGGCGATGTTGCGCAGCGTCGGGATCTTGAAGGCGTTGGCGTAGGCCTTGCCGCTCAAAAGCGCCCCGCGCCCGAGGTCGGGGTCGAGCTGGTGGGTATCGGCCACGCTCGGCACGCCGATTACCTTGAAGTCGGGGTTGGCGAAGGTCGGGGTGCCGTGGCACTCAAAGCAGCGCGTGCTCACCGAGCGGAACAGGTTCAGGCCGCGCACCGCCGCCGGCGGCATGGCGGTGCTGTCGCCGGCAGCGTAGCGGTCAAACGGGGTGTTGACGGCGAGCAGGGTGCGCTCGAAGGCGGCGATCGCGGCGGCGATGTTGTCCAGGGTGATGGCGCTGCCGGCGCTGCCGGCGAAGGCAGCGTCAAAGCGGCTCTTGTACTCGGGGATCGCCTGCAGCTCGGCGATGAGGTGGGCGGGGTCCTCGCCCATCTCGATCGGGTTCTGGATCGGACCCTTGGCCTGATCCTCAAGGGTGGCGGCGCGGCCGTCCCAGAACTGCTCGCGGTAAAACGCCGCGTTCCAGATCGTCGGAGCGCTGCGGCTGCCCTTCTGGCCGTGGATCCCGATCGCCACCGCGCGGTTGTCGGTGAAGCCGTGGTCGGGGTGGTGGCAGCTGGCGCAGGCCAGGGTGTTGTCGCCGGACAGCACCGGATCAAAAAAGAGCAGCCGCCCGAGCTCGATGCGCTCGGGGGTGCTCTGGCTGCCGGGCGGGCGGACCATGGCCGGGAAGGCCATCTGCAGGCCGGTGCGCGGCGCCTCGCCTTCGCCGAGCGGCAGCGGCACCTGGCACTCGGCCGTGCCCTGCCCTTGATCGATCCAGACCGCCTTGAGGCCGGTGGGGCACTTCAGGCTCGGCTCGCTCAGCGGACCGGCGGGGGCGCTCACCTCCCCGCAGGCGGCCCCCAGCAAAAGCCCCCCAACGAGCGGGCCGGCGGCGACAACCAGCGACGAGAAAAAGGACCGTGCGGCAGAGGTTTTCATGCGCCGCACCGTAGATCAAGCGGCCCCGCCGGGCAACCACTTCCTCTTACATGCCACAGGCATCGCCGTAGGCATCGCCGCAGCCATCGCCACCGGCATCGGCATCGGCATCGGCATCGGCGCCCGTGCCGCAGGGCGGACCTGCTGCCAGCTCGGCAAATCGGCGGCAAATCGGCAGTCGGGCAAAAAAAGAGGCCGACCTAAAAAGGCCGGCCTCAGTAACCCCCGCCCGGTCGTGGTCAGGATGTTTGAACCCCTACCTCAGTAGGTGGGTTCCACAAATTAGCCGGATTGGGCTTCCCGACATGCGGGCATGCACGCCACGGCCAGCGGCGGATCCCTGGTTCAAGACTTGTAGGGAAAAAACACTCCTTGCCGAAGCGATTCGGGCAGTCAGGTCGGTTTTGAGCGTAAGTGTTCATCCGGGGCAGGTCAAGGCCGGCGAAGCCGCTGGCGACGGTCTCAGCGAGGGAAACGAGCGCCGCAGCGACCAGCGGACTCGGCGGCCCAGCGCGGCCGCTGGCAAAAATCGCTGCCAGTTGCGGGCTTAGCTGTGGTATGGCAGGGGCCATGGCGTCCGCCACGCCCTTCGGTCTCCGTCACGCATCCGCATCACCCAGGGCAGCCTCGGGGTCACGACCTTCCGACGGCGACCGCCAGGGCAAAAAGGCCGCCGCGGCCGCCGGGCGGATCACGGGCAAGCCGGCGGCGCTGCCCCACAAGGAGCCCCGGGCAGCGGCCCTCAGCGACGAAGACAGCGGTGAGCTCGACCCGCGCCGCGAGCCGGCCTTCCGCCTGCGCCGGCTGCAGAACTGGTTCTTCCTTGGGCTGATGTACGGCTTCTTTTATATGAGCCGCTACAACTTCAGCGCCGTGCAGGCGGCGGTCGCCGAGCAGTTCGGCTGGAGCTACAGCGACTACGGCTCGATCATCAGCGCCGGCCTTCTGACCTACGGCTGCGCCGTGTTCTTCAACGGCCCCCTGGCCGACCGCATCGGCGGCAAGCGCGCCATCCTCATCGGCGCCGCCGGGGCCGCGGTGTTCAACGTGCTGTTCGGCCTGTGCCACCTGCTCCTCATCCGGCCGGCGACCATCGTCGGCGATCAGGTGGTCATCCCCGCCGAGCTGGCCAGCGGCATGTCCAGCTCGACGGTCATCGCGATGTTCGCGGTGCTGTGGGCGTGCAACCACTACTTCCAGTCGTTCGGGGCGCTGTCGATCGTCAAGATCAACGCCGCCTGGTTCAGGATCAGCGAGCGCGGTCAGTTCGCCGGCATCTTCGGGATCATGATCCAGGGCGGGCGCACCATGGCCTTTACCCTCTTGCCGATCACCCTCAAGTTCTTCCCCTGGCAGTACGCCTTCTTCATCCCCGCCGCCTTCCTCGTCGTCATGTGGTTTCTGTGCCTGAGCCGGGTCGAGAACACGCCCGCCGCTGCCGGTCACGGCGAGCTCGACACCGGCGACGAGAGCCCCGAGGAGAAGAACGCCGATGTGACCATCGGCTTCGTGCTGCGCAAGGTCTTTGCCCGCCGCGCCCCGTGGATCATTGCCCTGGCCTCGATGTGCATCGGCATGGTCCGCCACTCGGTCGACCACTGGTACGCCCGCTATATCGGGGTCATGTTCGGCGTCCCGGCCAAGAACCTGGCGACCTTCGCCCCCTATGAGTTTGCCTCGGTGGCGATGCCGATCGCGGCGATCCTCGGCGGGCTGTGCGCGGGCAACGCCTCGGATCGGCTGTTCGGCTCACGCCGCGCCCCGGTGATCTTCCTGGCGTTTGTCGGCCAGGCGATGTGCCTGCTCATGCTGCGCGGCTACATCCACAACTCCTGGGGAGCGTGCCTGTCGCTGGTGTTCATCTCGTTCTTCGTGCAGAGCGCCCACTCGCTGGTCGGCGGCGCGGCGTCGATGGACTTTGGCGGGCGCAAGGCGGTGGCGACGGCGGCGGGGCTGTTTGACGGCGCGCAGTACCTGGCCGGCTCGATCGTCGGCGCCGGCATGGGGCGGCTTTTAGACCACTACCGCCAGGCCGGTCACCCGGGCGCGGAGTTTGCCGCCTGGCCGATCATGCCGCTGTGCTTTGCGATCATCGGGGCGGCGATCATCTCCCGGCTGTGGCACGCGCTGCCCGGGCGCAGCGCGCACAGCCCGTCCGCTACTTCGTCGCGGCCCCGCTACTCGCTGCGGTCGACCCTTGCCCCGGAGGCTGAACCATAGCCGTCTCGGTGCTGTCCTTGGGCAGCAGCGAGATGAACTGCGGCGCGGCCTTGGTGGTGTCCGCCGCCTTGAGGCCCGAGTTGCTGCTGTACAGCGCAAACGGCATCACGTCGGTGGTCGAGCGGATGCCGCGCGACTGGAAGATGACCGCGCCGATGGCCTGCTGGCCGTCGATGTACAGGTCGTAGGTAAGCGGCTGCAGCGGCGCCTGCAGATCCAGGGTCTGGGGCACCGCGGCGTTGGTCACCGCGTCAAAGGACACCTGATCGCCGTTCACCGTCACCGTGTCACCGGGGTAGGCGTTCTCGAAGCGGCCGTAGCCGAACTGGCAGCCGGCCGGGCAGGTGATGGTGCCCTGGAACTTGTGCGGGTAGCTGTCGCCGAGCCAGGTCAGGCGCCAGACGTTGCCATCGGTGGTGATGCCGTAGGTGTCGGGATCAGCGATCACGCCGACGTTGGCATCGACCACGAACGCGTCGATCCCCGGGTTGCCGGGATACGGCTGGGGGGTGGGCTGGGGATACGGGGTGACGGCGGGGCGGCTGTAGTAGCCTCCACAGCCGGCCAGGAGAACCAGGGTGGCAAAGAGGGTGCTTTTCATAAGTCGCTCCTTTTTCTGCGTACGCACAGCGGTGGACGCGTCTTTCTAATGGACGGGCTGCTGGCGCTTACATTCCTAAGTATCTGCGCCAGTCGCCACATTGCATGCACCAATGCGCAAAAACTTGTGATTCGCGACGCTTGGCCGGCCGCCCGGCGCCGCCCCAGCCCGCGCCTGCTGCCCAGGTTCAGCCGCCAGGTCGGGCGGCGCGACCGGCTGGCGGTTGCGCGCCCCGCAGGTCATGGTTACTGGTAAATCATGACACCAACAAGACCAACTGAAAATGTGGCTATCCGCGATTCTGCTGATCAGCTTGTGCAGCAATCGGTGGTCGACATTGCGCTGCAGCGAGTGCGCCTTCCCGGCTATTACACAGCGGCGCATGCGCAGGCCATCGTGGCCCAGGCTCCCGACGAGATGACCGCCGTCCAGGTGGGCATTGAGCAGAGCGGCGGCGGCGTCTTTGTGCTGTTCTGGGTTCCGCCCAGCGTCAATACGTCGAACTGAACTTTACGCTAACCAGCTCTGGAAACAGGCTGGTCATAGGCTGGTCATAGGCTGGTCATAGGCTGGTCATAGATAAAGACGGTGTCGGCTCTGCCACTGACCAACCCGGCACCGTCTTTTTTAATCATGGCCCCTAGAAGGGCTTGCCGCCAAGCTGGAAGAAGAACGACCAGCCGGGGGCCGGCGTGGCGGAGATCTCCTCGGTCGGGGCGAGGTCGTAGAAGGGGTCGGGGTAGTAGTAGCGCTGGTTGAGGACGTTGTAGAAGTTCAGGCTCGTCCACAGCCGGTTTTTGAGGAACTTGGCGCGCAGGCCCAGGTTGAGGATCGCCTGCGGCGGCAGCCTGTCGAACGTCAGATCCGAGAACTGCGCGATCGACGAGCCGTCCGCCAGGGTAATCCCGCGCACCCGGTTCGGATCATCGTAGCTGCCGATCGCCAGCAGCGTGCCGTTCGTCTCCAGCCAGCCGGGGATGAGGCTTAACACCCAGCCGAGAGTAAACCAGTGCTGCGGCATGCTGCGCAGCAGGCCCCGATCATTGGTCGTGATGTGCAGGAACGTATAGCCGAGCGACAGCACATGCTCGCCAGCGAACATGCGCGCCGAGGCCTCCACCGAGTGGATGTAGCGCTTGGACGGATCGCTCTGGGTGCGGCTGTCCGAGCGGCGGTTCGAGTAGCTGCCGGTCGACAGGACGATGAGCGAGGTCAGCTCGGTGTAGGCGTAGTCGGCGCGCAGCTGCAGGGCGCGGATGGGGCCGATGTTCTTGAGCAGGCGGGCGTTCCACTCGCCCTGGAAGGCCTGGCTCTGCTCGTTGGACAGGTTGCGGTTGCCGCCGAACTGCACCGCGGCGCCGTTGGAGTCGGTGTTGTTGAACACCGGCGGGCGGAAGCCGTTGGCGTAGTTGGCCTTGAGGTGCATGTCCTGGTAGAAGTTCCACACCAGCGACGCGCTGCCGAGCAGCTGGCCGTTGCCGCCGATGAGCGCCCCCTGGTAGCCGCGCTGGCCAACGCCTAGCTGGTAGCGCACGCCGGCATCGAGGATGAGCCGCGACACCGGCCGGAACTGATCCGAGATATAAAGCGCCGCCACCGTCCGGCTGGTGCCGAACACAAACGGCAGCGGGCAGTTCTCGGCAAAGCTCGGGGTGCGCGTGGTGGCGTTGTAGCTCTGCAGCGGACAGGCGATCGGCAGCCGCGCCGGATCGATGCCGGGGAAGTCGACGCTGGTGGTCGGCACCAGCTCGTGGAACACATCGCCGCCCCACAAAAGGCGGTTGCGCAGCGGCAGCGAGGCGTCGCCGTCGATGCTGAAGCCGACGCGGTACGAGGTGAGCGGCGCGGTGATGTTGAGCCCACTCGGCAGCACCGCCGAGCCGGGCAGGATCGCGGCGTTGATGTCGCGCACGAACTGGATGCCGTACAGCTTGGCGTCCAGGCCCACCCGGTCCTTGAGGAAGCGGCTCTTATACTGCAGGGTCAGGTAGCGATCGATGATGTCGATGAAGTTGCGGACCTGCGTCCCCGCCGGCGCGTTGGCTGCGACGTCGAACGGGCCGCTGGCGATCGTGTTGACGAAGCTCAGCGAGTTATTCATCTCGGCGATCGGGATCGAGTAGGCCAGGGTCACCGGGCCGTAGCTGATCTTGCCGTCGATGTTGACGATGAAGGCGCGCGCTGGGTTCGAGTCGACCTGGTCGCCGTAGACGTGCGGTCCGGGCGGCGATGGCGCGGCGCTGCGCAGGATGGTGCGCAGGCCGCTGTAGCGCGAGCTGAGGAAGTTCTCGTAGCTTACGTGCTGGACGATGCTGAGCTTGGGGCCGCGCTTGAACTTGAAGCTCTTGCCGAACAGCACCCAGGCCCGGAAGTCCTGCGGCGAGCCATCGCCGTCCCCGTAGCCGACCCCGGCCTCCAGGCCGTTGATGTCGTCGGCGTCCTTGGTGATGAGGTTGACGATGCCGAGAAACGAGTTCGCGCCCCACAGCACGCCGCCGGGGCCGGTCACCACCTCGATGCTCTTGATGGTCTCAAGCGGCAGCGAGCGGTTAAACGAGCTCGCGTTGAGCACCGGCTCGAACATCGACACGCCGTCGCGCAAAAGCAGCGCCGCCTGGCCGGTGCCGCGCACCAGCGGGAACGGCAGGTGGTTGCCCTGGCCGGTGGCGGTCAGCCAGCCGGGGATGGTGTCGAGGATCTGGTTGATGTTGCGGTAGCCGCGGCTGGCGATCTCGTCCGAGCGGATGACCGAGATGATCGACGGCGCCTCCTGCACCGTGGTCACCTGCTTGGCCGCCGAGAGCACGCGGTCGGCGATGTCGATGTCGCTGCTGCTCCGCTCCGGCTCGGCGGCGGCGCCTGGCTTGGCCGACTCGGCCTGCGGCTCGGGGTCGGGGAGCAGGACGTCGTAGGTCGGCTCCAGCACGCTCCGCGAGGCCGGTGCCGGCGTCACCGTCACCGTCTGCGCCGCCGCCGGCCCGCCCACAAGCCCGAGCAGACCGCCGAGCAGCCAGCAGCCCACACCCAAGCGCCCGCGCCGCCGCGACCTCAAAGGAGCCCTCCGGAGCGCGGCGACAGCGAGTAGGCAAAGCCGAGGATCGCCCGTCCGTCGGCGTTGCGCGGGCTGCCACTCAGCACGCCGCCGCCGCCGCTGAGGATCAGCTTGAGCTTGGGCGTCGGCTGCAGGTAGATCGAGCCGAGCACCAGCGCCGTCGCCGAGACCATATCGCCGCCGAGCGGCACGGTACCGGCCGCCTCGACGCCGAAGCCGATGACGTGGTGCGCCTTGACGGTCAGCCCGCCGCCCCAGGTAAGCTCATGGCCGATCTGGAACCGCAACAGGTCCGGCACCCGGTAGGGGTCGTACAGCTCGTTGCTCTCGCGGATGATCACGCCGGCCGACAGCGCCAGGACGACCCGCTTGAGCAGGATCCCCATGAGCAGCCGCGGCCGGAAGGTCGCGCTCTTTTCCCCCAGGAACGAGGTGGAGTTGCCGATCGGCAGCGTCCCCTCGACCAGCAGGCCGAGCTCGAACCAGCGCCCGCCGTACAAGCGCGCCTTGAGCGACAGCCGCGGGTCGCGCGGTCCCGCCTTGGCGATCTCGATGTTCTGACGCGGCTGCCCGGCGTAAAGGCCGGTCTCGATGATCGTCCCCATGCCGGTGGGCTTGGTCGGCAGCACCGCCTGGTTGGCGGTGCCGAGCGCGTTGTCATCGTAGAAGTTGACCCCCAGCGGCAGCGACGCGGCCAAAGACAGCCAGTCGGTGAGCCCGAGGAACACCCCGAGGTCGATGTTGTACTGCTGCTCGACGACGCGGAACTGCGCGTCGGGGGCGCCGGTCATGTTGTTGTCGGTCAGGTTCAGCCGCAGCGGCGAGTACGACCACCCGAGCTGGGCACTGAACCCGAACTCGAAGCGCTGCGGCGTCTGCGCCCGGTCGACCACGGTCAGCCCGTAGGGATCCACCGCCGGGGCGCTCAGCATCAGGTCGAAGCTGCGATCGGCCCGCGCCGCCGACCCTCCCCACAGCAGGACCACAAGCCCCAGCGGCAGCCACAGCCCGAGGCCGGCGAGCCGGGGCCGGCGCGAGGTACGCAAAGGTCGCAAGCGGCGCGCGTGCATCAGTTAAGCCCTGAGTCAAGACTGCTGAGAATCGAGATCGTCCCCACCGCGACGCTGTAGGTCGGCGCCGGGATCGGTCCGGGGGCCAGCGGCGGCGTGGTGTTGGCAAAGACCACCATCCGGATGACCCCGCGGCCGCCCGTGCTCTCGGGCATCCGCTTGGCGGAGAACAGCGGAATCGAGGTCGGCAGACCGTACTGCGGAATCTTGGGCGGATCCGAGCGCGTCGACTCCAGGGTGATGAGCAGCTCGGTGATGTCGTCCACCGCGTACGGCAGCGAGAACGACATGCCGTTGAAGTTCTGCGCCGGCAGGTTCGGCGTCAGCGAGCCGGCGCCGGGGCCGGTAGAGAACGCCAGGAAGCCGAACTGCACCCCGGACAGGGGCTTGGTCACCTGATGCGGGTTGCCGACATAGAAGTAGGGGTTGGCCTGGACGCGGTCGGGGCCCTTGGTGTCGCGATAGGCGAGGCAGGTGCTCAGCCGCTGCCCGACGAGCGTCGAGTCCACGGCGTTGGCGGCGGTGATCGCCAGCGTCGAATAGTTGTGCGGGTCGTTGGCATCGGGGTTCCACTGCACGAGCGTAAGCAGCGGCCCGAGCGCGCTGCCGGTGGTCATCGCATCGACCGCCAGAAACGGCGTGGTCACCGAGGTGATCTTGCGCCCCTGCAGCACCAGCTGCTGCTGGATGAGGGTCGCGTCGTTGTCGCTTACCCCCGGCCCCGTGCTCGACTTCTTGCTGAAGCTCGGCGCCCCGCAGATGCTGTTGTCGATGGCGCAGCCGGTGACGGCCTTCTTGTCGAAGTCGTAGCGGCAGCTGCTGCAGTCCGGGTCGTCCAGGTCCATGGCGCGCATCAGGCAGGGGTCGTTGGGGTCGACCACCGGCACGATCGAAAAGCCGGTAAACGCCGACTCCGGGCCGGTGCCGACATCAGCGACCAGGCGGCGGACCTCGCCCGAGGGGAAGCGGCCCCACATCTCGATGCGCTGGCTGCGGTTGGGCAGAAACAGCGGCTGTGGCACCGGCTGGCAGCCGGGCGGATTGGTCGTCCCGCAGGCTGGCGGATAAAAGGGCCAGGTGATCGTCATCGCCACCAGCGAGCCCTTGAATGTGTCGCAGCTGATAAGGCTGGCCGACGACAGCAGCACTAAAGATACTAGGAGCTTATGCGCCGAACCTATCACAAGGGCAGCGTACCGAGAGAGTGTGCGCGCTGTCAATTTGTCTTTCGAAAGCCCCGCCCTTTGGCTTCTAGTAGTAGGGTAAGCGCGGGTAGAAGTGAGGCCCGGACGGAGGGACCAAGCCGGCATTTTTTGTAGATCTTTTTGGGCTTTTGCGATGATGCGGCGGTAGCGAATCGGTCATGGAGATGGAGCAAGGTTTCGTCAAGCTCTCCCCGGAGCAGCTCAAGCGCAGCGCGCAGCGGCGGGCGCGGGCGACCGTGCGCTACGTGCGCCTTGTGGCGGCGAAGTTCTGGGTACCATTTGTCATTATCTTTGTGCTGCTCGTAGTCGGGATGCTGCTCTTTCACCGCTGCCATATGAAAGAGCTTGACCGCCGGCCCGACTACACCGAGAGCCTGTTTGCCGCCTACAGCCTGTTTGGCTTTCAGCCCGTGTATCAGCTGCCGGCCTCCTGGGGCTTGCGCATCGTGTACTTTCTTTACCCGTTTATTGGCCTCGCCGTAGTCGCCGACACGGTCGTGCGGGTTACGCTGCTTTTATTTTCGCGCCAGGAGAACCAGAAGGAGTGGACCCGAGTGCTCGCCTCAACCTACCGCGACCACATCATCCTGTGCGGCCTAGGACATGTCGGCTACCGCATCTTGGAGCGGCTCCTGCAGTGGAACCTCGATGTCGTGGTCATCGAGAAGAACGACGGCTCGCAGTTCCTTCTGCGGGTGCAGCAGCTCAAGGTGCCGGTGCTGCTCATGGACGCCCGCCAGGAGGAGTCGCTGGAGGCGGCGGGGCTCTCGCACGCCCGCACCCTGGTCATCGCCACCAATGACGACCTCGCCAACGTCGAGATCGCGCTCGATGCCCGCCGGCTCAACCCCGAGATCCGCGTCGTCCTGCGCATGTTCGACGAGCAGATCGCCAACAAGCTGCGCGACGCCTTCGACCTCGAGGTCGCCTTCTCCTCAGCAGCGGCGGCGGCGCCGCTGGTCGCCGCCTCGGTGCTCGACCTGGATATCCTCGGCAACTTCACGCTCGATGGGCACGAGCTGTTCATCGCCAAGCTCACGGTCGAGCCGGGCGGCACGCTCGACGGCATCACGGTCGGCGACGTGATGGCGCGGCACCAGGTGATGGTGCTGTCGCGCCGCCCGCGCACCGACGAGCGGCGCTTTGGCCCGGGAGCCTCCGAGAAGCTCCAGCCCAACGACCAGCTGGTCGTCCACGGCCAGCTCGACACCCTGCGCAAGCTCGGGCGGCTGGCCCAGCCCAAGCGCTCGCGAGCGCGAAAGTAGCGAAATCGCCGCGCGGGGCCTTCCACGCGGCGCCGGGCAGGCTAACTTAGCTCGTGCATGAACCTGTTTCGGACTACGGGCCTGCTCAGCGCCCTCTGCTTTTTCGGCTTTGTCTCGTGGCTAAGCTACGACAGCCTGCGCGAGGCGTTCGGCAGCGGGCCGCCCTACTACGGCCGCACCGTCAACATGGACAAGTGGCATAACCCGATCCCGGGGCTCGTGATGCTCGACGGGCTGGCGCTGCTCATGGGGGCGGCGGCGGTGCAGCTTTATCGCCGCCGACGCAGCGAGCGCCAGGCGCTGGAGTCGGTCCCCGAGCCCGACCCGACCCCGCCCGAGGAGCCGCCAGCGACCTAGTACTAAGGGCGCTCGACCAGGGTGTAGGTCGCGTACAGCTCGCTCGGGTTAAGGCGTGCGGTGGGCACGCCGGGCAGGGCCGGCGGCGTGGTCAGCGGGCCGGGGGAAAGGGCGCTAATCAGCGCGCGGGCGGCGGGGGTGTCGCTGCGGTCGTAGTCGCGCACGCGGAAGCCCATGGCCTGCCACAGCGACTGCGGGAACGGGTTGCGGCAGTCGCTGTGCGGGTCGTAGGGACGGTCGGCGGCGGGCGGCGGCGGGCACAGGTTGTAGATGAGCAGGCGCCCGCCGGGCTTGAGCGCGTCGAGCAGCAGGCGCAGGAACTCCTCGTCCGAGACCCCGAGGTTGAGGAAGGGGGCGGGGGCAGGGCGCGGGGGGTCAGCGGAGGTCTGGGTGGCGCCGTCGCCGCCGGTGCTCGGGTGGATGTAGCCGCGCAGCAGGAAGTTGCGGGCCAAGATTACGTCGTAGCCGCCGCCGACCGCCGCGCGCGCCGCCGGCTCGACGGGGAAAGAGCCGGTCAGCAGGGTGACGCGGCCCTGCACCTCGCGGTCGATGACCTGCACCGGCCCCTGGTCGCCGGGGAAGCTGTACAGGGCGTGCAGCCGCGGCGCCGGGCTTATGCCTACCGCCTGGACCCCCTGCAGCGCCAGCAGCTTGAGGGGGCCGATCGAGCTGTAGTTCCACTCCAGCAGCCGGCGCCCGGGCAGGTTGGCGCGCAGGTTCTCGGACACGATGTCGAGCAGCCGCATGTAGAAAAGCGGCGAGCCGAGCGGCCCGTAGTAGTAGCCCTCCTCATCGACGGTCTCGACCACGTAGTTGGCGCGGGCGGCCTTGGCCAGGCCGGCCAGCTCGGGCTCGCCGTACCAGCGGCTGTCGTCGGCGCTGTGGTACAGCCGGCGCAGCCCCACCTTGGGCAGCTGCGCTGTCGCCGCGGCCAGCTGCGCCGCCCAGCGGCTCGGGGCCAGGCCCGCCACCGCGTGCGACTCTCCGACCAGCCGCGCCACCGCCCGGCCGCTGCCGGCAGCCGCGGCGCTTGCGCTCAGCGCGCCGGACTCCTCGGCGCAGCCGGGCCCCCCCAGCGCTCCCAGCGCCAGCAGCGCCAGACCCACCCGCCGCCCTGCCGCGCGCCCCCCGGGTGCGCACCGGCCCGCTGCAGCACTGCCGGTCCACGGGCTCAAGGGTGCGGCGGACGAGCGCCGGCCGGCGCCAGCACCAGCCGGGTGGGCAGGCGAGCGGGGGCTGGCCGCCGCGCGCGGCGCGGGCGGTGCTTCGGGGAGCAGGGTCGGCGCAGTCGGCGCAGTCGGCGCAGTCGGCGCAGTCGGCGCAGTCGTCAAGGGGCTCATAAGACCAGTGTTTCATCCGCTCGCGCGCCGGTCAACGCTGCCGGCCCGCGTGCTACCGTGAAGCGTGCGCGCCGATCTTCCCGAGCTCCTGCCCCTTATCTGTCCGGCCTGCCGCCACCGCAGCGAGCGCGGGCGCGAGCTGTTCACGCTATCGCTGGCCGAGGTCCTGCGGCTCGCCCCCGACCCGGCACCGGACACGCTCGAGGTCGAGGAAGGCGTGCTCGCCTGCGACAACCCTGCCTGCGGTCGCCGCTACCCGATCCTCGGCGGCATCCCCATCCTGCTGCCCGCCGCCGGGGCCGGCACCGGCGAGCCCGCCACCCTGGGCGGCCTGGCCGCCGGGCAGCTGGCGGCGCTGGCGCACCAGAGTCTCACCCCGCAGACCGCCGCCCTGCTCGCCCTGGAGGGCCCGGACGACGCGCCGCTGCCACGCCTTTTGGAGCACCTGTCGATCTACCTGGACGCCCACTGGGGCGACCGCGCGACCCCGCCCCCCGACGGACCGCCCGGCCAGACCGCCGGCTTTGGCGGCGGCCCTCTGATGGCCGCGCTGGCCGAGCGCGCCGGGGCTCCCGTGGCGCACGCCGTCGAGCTCGGCTGCAGCGTCGGCCGCGGCCTGTTCGAGCTCGCCCGCGGGGCCGAGCTGGTGGTCGGCGTCGACCTGCACCTGGGAGCGCTGCTGTGCGCCCACCACCTGCTGCGCGGCCAGCCGCTGCGCTACGCCCGCCGGCGCATCGGCCGCCACTACACCCCAGCGCAGCTGCCGCCGGCCCCATCGAACCGGGTGGCACTCATCTGCGGCGACGCCCTGGATCCGCCGCTCCTGCCGCACGAGTTCGAGCGCGTGGTCGCCTGCAACCTGCTCGACTCGGTGCCCTCGCCAGCGGGCCTGCTGTCGGTGGTGGACGGGCTGTGCGCGCCGCAGGGGGAGCTCCTGCTCGCCTCGCCCTATTCCTGGCAGAGCGGCGTGGTCGGCGAAGGCGCCCGCCTGGGCGGCGCCGACCCGGCGGCCGACCTGCGCGCCATGCTGCAGAGCGGCGGCGCGGGCCTTTCGGCCGGCCTGGAAGCCGCCTACACCCTCGAAGACGAGCGCGAGCTCACCTGGGAGCTGCGCCGGGACGCCCGCAGCGCCCACGCCTATACGGTCCACTTCCTGCGCGCCCGCAAGCCCCGCTAGTCCCCGCGCCGCGCCACCTCACCGGGCAGGACAAAGCAGTACGACGCGCAGCGAGCCTCGCCCCGACACAACCCCACCGCCCTGCCCTGCTCGGCACAGCGGCGCCAACGACCCGGCGGCGCGCTCTAGGAAGGCGGCGCTTCGCCCCCCGCCCTAGCGCGCACCGCGCCCACCACCTGAGTCACCTGCAGCCGCTGCCGCCGCGCATAGCCCACAAGCGCCAAGACCCCCAGCAGCACCGCGAACCACAGCGTCTGGATGCGGATAATAAGCGTCGCCGCCACCGCGCTGGAGCTCGACATCGCCCCCAGCTGGGCGAGCAGCAGCACCATCCCCCCCTCGGTGACCCCCAGCCCGCCGGGCACGAACACCAGCGCCCCGGCGACGGTCATCATCGCGTAGATGAAGGTGCATAGCAGCAGGCTCGCCTGCCCGCCGTCCGGGCAGCCGCGGACGATCAGATAGAAGGCCAGGCACTCGCAGAACCAGGCCGCGATCGACAGCCCCGTGCATAGCAGCAGCGGCCCCGGTCGCACCAGCAGGTAGGTCGATGCATACAGCTCGCGCAGCTTGGGCACGAGCGCCGCCGTCAGCCGGCGCGGCGGCAGCCGCTCCAGGCGGCCTAGCCCCCACAGCACCAGCGGCCGCGACACCACGGCGACGATCAGGCCGGCGCAGGCGGCAAAGCCGAGGCCGACCAGGTAGCGCTGGCTCGGGCTCATCCAGGTGCTGATGCCAAGCAGCGCCAGCAGCAGCAGGCTCAGCAGATCGGTCAGCCGCTCGCCAAAGATGATCGGGGCGGTGCGCGCCATCGGCTCGCGG
>JBGANQ010000063.1:52840-53873 GCA_044222245.1 Polyangia bacterium
AATAGATACGACTTGAGCACCTCGCCCACCTTGCCCGGCGTCACCGTCAGGGCGAAGCCGGCCAGGAACACCAGCAGCGAGTCGTAGAGGTCAAGGTGCGGGCGCAGCTCGCTCTCGCCCGGGCGCGGCGGGGCCGGCTGCGGCGGCAGCGGCCAGGTATTGACCTGCAGCAGGCGCAGGTAGTAGTGCCACTTGGCAAAGCGAAACAGGTAGTTGAGCGACGCCAGCCCGAGCCCGAGCGCGAGCAGCGAGGGCGGAAACGCCCGCAGCTTCTGCGCCACCTGGGCGCCGTCGCCCGAGGCCACCGCGATGAGCAGGTAGATCCCCGCCCCGGCGGCCACCGAGAGCGCGATCCCGCGCGCGAGCCGGCTCATGCTCGCCGCCGCCCTGGCGATCGGGCCAGCCCCTTGGCAGGTCCCTTGCCAAACAGATCAAGCTGTAGCCCAGACATCGCCCCAGCATACAGCGACCGCGGCCCGATCCCACCCGCACATCCTACAGCGCCCCGCGGCTGCTCCCAAAACCCCCATGCGTCCTACAGGACCCCACAGAATTCCCACCAAATCTATGTAGTTCCTCCTCTGACTTGACCCGATGCCTGGAGCGGGCTAGCGTTAACTGCATGCCTGCCCCGACGACGCCTGCCTCCCCCCCGCAACACGGTAATCCTGCCAATAGCCGCGGCACTGTGCTGATCGCGGACGACGATCCCGAGATCCTCACCATGCTGTCGATCCGGCTCAGCAAAAAGGGCTACAAGGTCCTTGAGGCTGCCGACGGGCTGCAGACGCTGCAGATGGCGCGCAGCCAGCGCCCGGATCTGGTGCTGCTCGACGTCATGATGCCCGGCAAGAACGGCTGGGAGGTCGCCCGCGAGCTGCGCGGCGATCCCAGCATGGGCGACATCGGCATCGTCATGCTGACCGCGATCGGCGAGAAGGTGAACGAGATGACCTCGCCGCTGTACGGGGCCGATGGCTACGTCGACAAGCCCTTTGACTTCGGTGAGCTCGAGACCAAGATCTCGCACATC
>JBGANQ010000166.1:0-8630 GCA_044222245.1 Polyangia bacterium
CCGCCGCGGGTCCCGGCTCGGGCGCTGGCGCCCGCCCGGGCGGGGACTCAGCGTCGGAGGAATCGTCGCTCCGCATGCCGGCACCCTACGGGAGGTGTAAAGGCCCTGTCAACGCGAACCCTGCAAGCTGGCTTCCCGGCGGTCAAAAGCCCAGCCGCGGCGCCTGCCCCAAGGTCCAGGTCCGGGCCCTCTAGTTCCCAAGATCTTCCAATATCCAGCTACATGCGCTCAAACCGCCCGCGTATACTGCCCGGCCATGCCGACAGTGTTCCTCGGCTCGGTGGGTCCGCTCTTGATCGTCCTGCACGCGCTGTTGGCGCTGGTGCTCGGCGGGGCGAGCGTCCACCAGGCGGTGATAGCGACGCAGGTGCTGCGCGGCCGCCCGCTGCCCGGCCGCCTCGCCCGGCTCTATTCCCTGATCGCCCTTTCTGCCTACCTTATGACCCTGCTGAGCGGCGCGCTCGTCTACCCCCGCTACCGCTACTTCGTGCGCGGGCTGTACCTGGACCGCTACGCGCCGTGGGCGTCGAACCTCTTTGACTTCAAGGAGAACCTGGCCACCCTCGGGCTGCCCCTGGCGATCGGGGCGTTCGTGCTCGCCCGCGAGCTCTTACCGACAAGCCCCGCCGCGCCGCGCGGCCCGCAGCCGGGGCTCAAGGCGGTCCGCCTGCTCTACGGCCTGTTTGCCCTGGGCACCTCGCTCATCAGCGTGTTCAACATCGTCGCTGGGCTCTTGTGCACCAGCGTGCGGGGGGTGTAGCGGCGATGCGGCCGGCCCGCCTGTATGCAGCCGGGGTGCAGTGCATCGCGACCTCGCTGTGCTTCTTTCTGAGCGCGGTGGTGAAGCTGCCAGTGGTCCTTTACTTCCCGCTCAGCCGCCGGTGGAGCCTGACCGCCAACCCGGCCGAACTGAGCATGGATTTCTACGGCCGATCGCTGCTGGCGCTCGGCAGCGGCGCCGTGGCGGGGCTCGTCACGCTCGCCGCGTTCTGGCTGTACTACCGGCTGCGCGGCGATGGGGTCGGCGGCGATCCGGCAGAGGCGGCGGCGCGCCGCGAAAACGGGCTGGCGCTGCTCGGCGGCTACGTGGTGACGGCGCTGCTCCTCGCGATGGGGGTCTACGCCTACGAGCTCTACGGGCGCGCGCCCGTCCCCGAGCCGCTGCCGGCGGGCCTTCGCAGCGCGCCGCTCGCCTCGCCCGCCCGAGCTTCCCCGGTCTCCCCGGCTTCCCCGCTTTCCCCGGCTTCTACCGACCCGCCCGAGTGAACCAAGCCGCCTCCCGGCAAGGCCAAAGGACGCTGAGGCGAAGCTGTCGCAAGCCGTGCCAATAGCCATGCCGACAGCCATAGTCGTGGCGATGACGAAGCGTTTGCCCGGCGCCTAATCTTTGGGATATATTGAGCCTAGTGGCTACCGGGCTTCAACCAGCCGTCCAAGAGTGTAAGGGTAAGGAGCAGGCAGGTCGCCGGCCGCGGTCCAATGGGTTTGTCGTCGTTACGGCGGCGGCGCTGTCGGTGCTCTCGCTGCTCGGGGTGACGGCCGCCACGGCGGTGCCGCGCAAGGGCGGCTCGTTTGGCAAGCTGGCCGTGTTCTCGCGCGTTCTGTCTTACATCGAGAGCAACTACGTCGAAGATGTAGATCAGGACGAGCTCGTCTACGGGGCGATCCGCGGCATGCTGGAGACGCTCGACCCGCACACCACGTTCCTCAAGCCCGATCAGTATCGCGAGATGAAGAGCGACACCTCCGGGCAGTTCTCGGGGATCGGCATCGAGGTCGACCTGCGCGACGGCGTGCTCACCGTGCTGGCGGTCATGGAGGGCACGCCGGCGGCGCGCGCCGGGCTGCAAAGTGGAGATCAGCTGCTCAAGATCGACGATCAGCCTACGCGCGGCATGACCGACTACGTCCAGCGCATGCGCGGCAAGAAGGGCACCCAGGTCCTGCTCGGCGTACTGCGCAAGGGCTGGGCGGCGCCGCGCTCGCTGGCCGTCACTCGCGAGCTCATCCGCGTCCGCTCCGTCGAGTCGTTCCTGCTCGAGCCGGGCTACGGGGTGGTGAAGCTCAAGCAGTTCACCGAGAACATCGACCGCGAGGTCGAGGCGGCGCTGCAGGCGATGGAGAAGGAGTCGGGGGGCCAGCTGTCGGGCCTGGTGCTCGACATGCGCAATAACCCCGGCGGGCTGCTCGATCAGGCGGTCAAGGTCGCCGATGCCTTCATCGACAGCGGCCTCATCGTCCGCACCGAGGGCCGCAGCGGCCGCATCCTCGACGAGGAGCGCGCCCACCAGCGCGGCACCCGGTCAAACTTCCCGATCATCTGCCTGGTCAATGGCGGCTCGGCGTCGGCGGCCGAGATCGTCGCCGGCGCGCTGCAGGATCACGGCCGCGCGGTGGTCATGGGCACCCAGACCTTCGGCAAGGGCTCGGTGCAGACGATCATCGAGCTGGAAGACGGCAGCGCCCTCAAGCTCACCATCGCCCGCTACTTTACGCCCTCGGGCCGATCGATCCAGGAAAAGGGCATAACGCCCGACGTGGTCGTCGATCAGGTCAAGATGTCCGAGGTCCGCCCGGTCACCTCGGACGAGCCGGCGCAGAAAGAGCGCGACCTGCACGGCCACCTCAAAAACAAGCAGCGCGAGCCGCGCGGCGAGCTGCGCGGGCGCTCGGGTCCGCCGCCGGGGTACGGGGTAATCGCCCAGCACTCGCAGGCAGGCGAAGACTTTCAGCTCCGTACGGCGTACGATTATCTGAAGGCTTGGAACATCTTCGCGCTACGGCTGGCCCCGCATCGCAGTCCCAACCAGCAGCTTGCCGGCGGGGGACTTGTGGGCAGCTTTCTGTCGCGGCGCGCCCCGGGCGGCCCGGCCCCGGCCGGCCCGGCCCCGGCCGGCCCGATCGGAACCGCAGCGCCGCGCGGCCCGGCGGGCAGCCAGCCCGAGCTGCGACCCGAGCTGCGACCCGAGCTGCGACCCGAGCTGCGACCCGATCCACGACCCGATCAAAAATCCGAGACCGAGACGAAGATCGGTACCCCGGTCCACACTCCGACTCCAGCCAGTACTCCGGCGGGTGCTCCGGCAAGCATCCCAAGAAGTACCAAGCTGAGCACCGAGCTCGGGCTCGAGCTTGGTACGCCGACCAGTACCGGAACAAAATGGAGCGAGCAGGGGCAAAAAGACGTCCCTGTAAATCAAGCGGCAAGTCAAGCGGTGAGTCAAGCAGTGAGCCCTGGAGCCGGACGGTCGACGGCGCAGGCTCAAAGTCCTGGCAGATGACGGGCGAGTTTTCCGGGGTGCTTGACCCACCAATTGATGGGTCCTAAAATCGCAATTGCCGTATTAGGCTAACTATGCGCCAAAACGCGGGTCATGTATAAGCTCATTATCGAGGACGACGAGGGTAAGACGACGGAGGTCCCCATCATCCGCGACGAGATAACCGTCGGGCGGAAAGAGGGGAACACGATTCGTCTGACAGAGCGCAATGTCTCGCGGAGGCATGCGCGGATCACTCGTCAGAATAATGCGCTCTATATCGAGGACTTGCTCAGCTATAACGGCATCAAGGTCAACGGCGACCGCATCCAGGGCAAGGTCGCGATAGGCGACGGGGATCGCGTCCAGATCGGCGACTACCAGCTGTCGATCAAGCTCGACAAGGCGAGCGTCAAGCCGGTCGCCGCCGGGCCGTCGGCGCAAGCCACCGCGCGCCAGCCCGAGCTGGCGCTGGCCGGGGCCGCCACCGTGCCCGTCCAGGCGGTCGCCAACGCCTCGCTGCCGACGGTCCAGCACCCGGCGGTGACCTCGGCGGTCAAGGGCCCCGACAAGCCGGCGCGCCTGATCGTCATCTCGACCAACTTCGCCCGCCAGGAATTTCCGCTCGACAAGGCCGCCGTGGTCATCGGTCGCACCGACGACAACGACGTGGTCTTGAACCACCGGTCGATCTCCCGCCACCACGCCAAGATCGTCCGCGAGGGCGAGCACTTCCACATCGTCGACATGCAGAGCGCCAACGGCGTGCGCGTCAACGGTGAGGAGTACGGCAAGGTCGAGCTGCGCAAGGGCGATCAGATCGACCTCGGGCACGTCCGGCTCATCTTCGTGCCGCCCGGCCAGGACATCGACATCCGTGACAAGATCGTCGACCTGGACCGCAAGGGGGCGCCGGTGGTGGCGATCGTCACCCTGGCTCTTCTGCTGCTCGGGGCCGGCGGCGCCGCGTTCTGGTGGATAAACCGGCCGGCGCCGGTGGACGCCGAGGGCGACGCCGCCAAGCTGCTCGTCGATGTCGACGGCGACATGCAGAACAAACGGTGGGCCGAGGCGATCGCCAAGGCCAACCGCGTGATCAGTAACCCCGCGGTGTCGGCCAAGACCCGCGACAGCGCGACCACCCGCCGCACCCGCGCCGATCAGGAGAGCCGGGTCCAGCCGACCTACGATCGCTTCCTCAGCTCGGGCGACAACTACGATCAGGCGCTGGCCCTTTACCGGGAGATCCCGCCCGAGTCGGTCTACCACGCCAGCGCCCGCGAGAACTACGACAAGCTGTTCCCGCTGTTCGTCGAGAAGCACATCAAGGCCGCCGAAGACGCGCGCGCCCTTGGCCGCTGCGACGACTTCCGCGCCGAGCTGAAGGTCGTCCTCGATATGGATCCCAAGCAGGTCAAGGCGCTGGCGGCCAAGGATCGGCCGTGCGGCGAGAAGAGCGGCCCGTCGAGCGGCGACACCCAGGTTGCCTCCACCTCGCCCGAGCATCACCGCTCACCGCGGCCGGTGCGCGAGAAGGTGACCACCGCCCCCGAGCCCGCCGAGACCCCGACCGCCAAGGTCCCCGAGGCCAACGCCGCCGAGGCCGATCAGACGCTCAGCAACGCCCAGACCGAGTACGTGAACGGCAACTTCAGCCAGGCGATCAGCGTCGCCAAGTCGGTGCAGCGCATAAACCCCACGCGCGCCTGGCGCATCATCGGCGCCGCGGCGTGCAACATGAAGGACGTCAAGCTCGCCAGCGAGGCGTTCAAGCACCTGGACTCGGCGAGCCGCCAGTACCTGGTCTATACCTGCCAGCGCCAGGGCATCACCAACACCAACGGCAGCCAGTTCCGCCTCAACGAGCAGTAGCCGCCACCGCACAGCTCAGCTGAGCTCATGCGTTGCTGGGGCGCCGGCGGTCAGCGCCTGGTCGCCTGCGGCAGCGCCGCCACGGCCTTATAGCCGGCGGCGACCTCGGCCAGGCGCAGCGCCGGCCAGGGGGCGAACTCGCGGTGGGCGCCCGGGGGAAGGACGCGGGCGATGGCCGGCAGGTCGAGCTCCCCGTGGCCCGGCGGCAGGCCGCCCACCGCGCCGCAGCCATCGCTGAGGTTGGCAAGCGGTCCATCGCTGAAGCCGAGCACCGACTCGCGCAGCGAGCACAGGTGCATCGCTGAGGCCAGGTGGGCCGCTGGCGCGTCGAGCTGCGGCTGCAGCGGTGCCCCGCGGAACTCGCTGCGCAGCGCCTGCAGCTCGATCGGCGTGGGCAGCTCGATGGCGCGGCGCGGACTCGGCAGCAGCACCGTGAGCTCCAGCCGCTGCGCCGCGGTGACCACCCGATCCAGGCTCCGCAGGGCGGCGTCCAGGTGCCGGCCGGCCAGGGCGCTGCGCGCGCTCATGAGCTCCTCGGCCGGCGCCTCGTCTTCGGCCAGCGCGCCGCGCAGAAAGTGCGCCCGCGCCCGCTCCCACAAGCTGCCCAGGCCAGCCACCGGACCCAGGCGCAGGCAGACAAACTTCGCCCCCAGCTCGCCGGCCAGGGCCAGCGCCGCCAGCGCCACCGCCACCGCCTCGCCCGCCTCCTCGCGGTCGAGCGCCGCCGCGGCGGCCAGCGCGGCCCGCGGCCGGCCCAGGCGCACCGCGCCGAGGCTTGCGTCCACCGCCAGGACCGGCAGCTCATCCCGGCGGACGAGCAGCTCGGGCACCAGCGTCGCCAGCAGCGTCGCCGCCGGCCCATCGCTCAGGTGCAGCGCAGTGGCCCCCACCTGCTGCGCCACGCTGAGCAGCTGCCCCGCAGCCGACTGCTCCCCCTGCCCCGCCGCGAGCGAGCGCGCGAGCGCGTAGGCGAAGGTGGTGGCCAGGGCGCACCGCGGGGGCGCTGCCGCAGCGGCTGGCGGCGGCGGCGGCGTCTCTAGGAGCGGGTCTGCCATGCGAGGTCCTGACGAAGCACTAAAACGCCCAGTTCTCTCAGATCACTACTCTCAGCTCACTAACAGCTCACTAACAGCTCACTAAGCTCGCCCGCCGCTGCCGTTGAGGTCGGCTATGCGGGCGGTTCTCCGCTTGTTTTATGGGCGGCAAAAATACGTCGCTGGAAGTCGTTTGACAATGTGTGGCAAGTCAATTAACACCTAGCTGTCATTAGGCAGTCATTTGATCAAGATCACACCGTCGCCGGTATCGCGACTCCGGCTTGGCTGCAGCAGGGCCGGTGCGGATCGTCTGACTGCCCAAACCCTTGACTTGAGGTAGGACGTTGCTGATGCACCACAGAGCGAAGCGCCAGTTTCGGGTCTGCGCGCCTACGGCGGGCTGTTGGGGAACCCTCCTCGGGTCTGCCCTGACGCTGCTTGGCTGGCAGCAGACAGCCGCCGCCCAGACCCAGGAAAACGGCTTCCTGACTTCGACCTACAACCTGCAGCTGTTCCGTCCGGCCATCGACTCCAAGGGCTACGTGACGGTGAACGCCTCGCAGGTGCTCGGGCACAAGGACTTCTCGCTGGGCCTGGTCGGCACCTGGGCCGGAAACCCCCTCACCCTGCAGCTCAGCCCCGGTGAGGTCGACCCCCAGACCGGCCAGGCGGTGGTCAACGGCCGCAACTTCGCGGTGAACAACCTGGTCACCGCGCAGCTGCAGTTCGCCCTGGGTCTGTGGAAGTACTTCGAGATCGGCGTCGGCCTGCCGCTGTCGATCATGACCGGCAACCGCCAGGTCTGCACCCCGAACGGCAACGGCGGCACCACCTGCACCGGCTACATCGGCGGCACCAACACCCGCGACGATCTGTCGTTCTCCAAGGTCGGCTTTGCCGATCTCGCCATCCACTTCAAGGGCCGCTTCCTCAACACCTCGCGCTATCCGGTTGGCCTCGGCGCCATCTTGTCGGTCTACCTGCCGGTCGACAAGTGGGCCAACGGCGAGGGCCACAACCAGTTCCTCTCCGAGGACAACCTCACCCTCCACCCGCAGATCATCGTCGATCGCGAGTGGGGCCGGTCGCGCCGCTTCCGCACCGCCCTCAACGTCGGCGCCCTGGTGCGCTTTGGCAGCACGACCTTCACCGACCTCGGCAAGCCCAACGTCACCGACGAGATGCAGAACCGCTTCTGCTACCCCGCCGACACCACCACAAACCAGTTCAGCAGCAACGCCTGCGGCACCGGCCTGTCGCGCAGCGTCGGCACTCAGCTGACCTACAGCCTCGGCGCGTCGCTGGCGGTGGTCAAGCAGCGCTTTGACATCCTCGGCGAGTTCTACGGCTACGCCGACGTGACCGGCAACCAGAAGGCCTTCCCGCTGGAGGGCCTGGGCGCGATCAAGCTGTACCTGGCCAAGAAGTCGTTCCTCGTCGCCGGCGCCGGCGGCGGCATCTACGGCTTCTCCGACTCGGGCAAGCAGACCGGCGGGCCGCTGTGGCGCGCCTTCCTCGGCTTCATCTTCGAGCCCAACATCGGCGATCGCGACGGCGACGGCATCAAGGACGACGTCGACAAGTGCCCCGACGATCCCGAGGACTTCGACGGCTTCGAGGACGAGGACGGCTGCCCCGATCCCGACAACGACAAGGACGGCATCCTTGACGTCGACGACAAGTGCCCCAACGAGCCCGAGACCAAGAACGGCTTCGAGGACGAGGACGGCTGCCCCGACAGCGTCGAGCTCGATCGCGACGGCGACGGCATCCCCGACAACCTCGACAAGTGCCCCGATGACCCCGAGGACAAGGACGGCTTCGAGGACGAGGACGGCTGCCCCGATCCCGACAACGACAAGGACGGCATCCTCGACGTCGACGATCTGTGCCCCAACGACCCCGAGGACAAGGACGGCTTCGAGGACACCGACGGCTGCCCCGATCCCGACAACGACAAGGATCGCATCCTCGACAAGGACGACAAGTGCCCCAACGAGCCCGAGACCTACAACGGCTTCGAGGATGAGGACGGCTGCCCCGACAAGGGCCGCGTCATCGTCCGCAAGGGCAAGCTGGAGATCCTCGACAAGATCTACTTCGAGACCGACAAGGCGATCATCAAGCCGATCAGCTTCCCGATCCTCGATGCGATCGCGGCGACCCTCAAGGGCAACCCGCAGATCACCGAGATCGAGGTCCAGGGTCACGCCGACGAGCGCGGCGACGACGACTACAACCTCAAGCTGACCGAGGCGCGCTCGCAAGCCGTGCGCACCTACCTCATCGACAAGGGCGTCGAGGCCGGCCGCCTGCAGGCCCACGGCTACGGCGAGACCAAGCCCGTGTGCGGTGAGCACAACGAAGACTGCTGGTCGCGCAACCGCCGCGTCGAGTTCGTCATCCTCAAGCGCTCCGACGAAGGTCCCAAAGAGTAGCCCTCCCGACGGGGCGACCCCCA
>JBGANQ010000064.1:0-53524 GCA_044222245.1 Polyangia bacterium
GCGGCCAGCTGCGCGGCAAGCGGAACGTCACCGCCGCGGCGCCGTCCGCGACGGGTTGCCGCTGCTCTGCGTGTCCCGGGGCGCTCGCGATTAGGGTGTACTTCGCCCGCGGCAATAGGACGTTGTAGCTTCCGTTGACGACTTCGACGGCGAACATGTCGCCCTCGACCTCGCTCTCGCGCGCCGCCAGCAGCTTCCCATCGCTGACTGGCTGCCCGCTCGCATCATCGACCAGCATCCCCGACACCGCTAGCGCCTCGCCGCCGAGCTTTACGTCAGCCCGCGCCACCGCTCCAGCGGTAACCGCGACGTCGAGCGTGAATCCGGCCGTATGGCCCGCCGCGGTGGCGGTCACGCCGTACTTGCCGGGCGCCAGGGGTCCCAGCCGGAAGTGCCCCTGCGCATCGCTGCGTGCTGTCGCGCTAGGGTTCTGTGATTGCATCGCGATCGCGGCTACCAGCGCCCCGGAGACTCCCTTGCCACCGTCAGCCGTGGTGCCCTCAATGCTGGCGGTCTGCTCCGCGGAGTCTGCGTGTAGCGTGACCAGGGAAAATGAGAACAAGGAAATGAAGACGATCGAGAGTCGGCGCATCTGAAAAATGATAGCACTGCAGAAATCGGCGGTCGGATATTCGAACATAGCCGACCGCCGCGTCGTCGGCCCACCGATCCGCACAATGTGAGTGCGGGTAGCTGGAGGTCAGTGCGCGCACTGCCGGAGTCGGATAGGCGGATAAAAATATGGTCCTCAGCGGCGTCGGCGCTCTACTCCTCCTGATCGCCACCTGGGTCGGCTATGAAGTCCTTGTCGGCAACAAGCGGAGCCCGCCCGACACGGCGGAGTTCAACTCAGGACGGCCGCGCCGTCAAGGTGGGGTCCTGCCGGCCCGACAAGAAGGGACGGCTCACCTTGGGCTAACTGCGGGAATCGTCCACCTCGGCGGCCGAAACTGCTCCTGAAATTTGTACAAGAATATGCGCTGGACCTAACCTAAGTTGCGTTCGTCCCTGGTATCCGAAACAAATCGGTAGCTGCTGGTCATGTTGCCGTAAATGAGGTACACCAAATCCGATGGGGCTACCTGCCTATAGTCTATTAACGGCCGCATAGCTCCATCGGGAATCTGTCCGCAGCAGGTCAGCAGTCCCTACATATTCCCATCTGACCGACGAGAGAGATCCCCAGCGTCTTCACGCTCGGCACTGTAATCGCCGGAGTGCCGGCGGCTGCCGCCGGCGTCGTCGATAACAGCGTCGAGCCGTCGCCGTTGACCAAATCGATGAGCCAGGCCGGCCCGGCCGTCATGACCACGATCGCATCGAGCTTCTGCTGGGCGAACAGCGCTTCGAGGTTCGCGCCGGCCAGCTGTTTGACCTTGTCGCGCGCGGCCAAATACGCCAGGTCGGTGAGCGGCCCCTTTTTGACGGCGCGCTCGAAGTATTCCTGCCCAAAGAAGGCCAGTTCCTCGGCGCGGTGCTGCTGGTTGAACGCTACGACATCGGCCAGCGTCTTGACCGCCGCGACCGGCGCCCAGGTCGCCAGGTACTTCTCCAGGTCGGCCTTGAGCTCGAACAACATCACCGCGAGCTCGGCCTCACCGTAGTCGTGGGGCGGAGTCAGCTCAACCGGATCGACGAGCACTGCGCCCCGCTGCTTCAAGACCTGGAGCGCATCTACGAACGCGTGCTCGGCTCACAAGCCCCACCGTCGGCTTCAGGCCCACCAGGCCCATCATCGAGCTCGGGCACAAGATCGATCCGTCGGTCTCGGTACCCACGCCCATCTGCGCCATCTCGACAGCGACCGCGGCGCCGGTTCCCGACGATGAGCCGCACGGCGTGCGGTCGAGCGCGTAGAGGTTGCGCGTCTGACCGCCGATTGCGCTCCAGCCGCTCGACGAGGTAGTCGAGCGGAGCTTGGCCCACTCGGAGAGGTTGGCCTTGCCGACGATCACTGCGCCCGCCTGGCGCAAGCGCCTGACAAGAAAAGCGTCGCGCGGCGCCTGGACGCCCGCGAGCGCCAGCGATCCAGCGGTGGTCGCCATCGGGCCGCGCGTGGCGATGGAACGCCGTCGCGGAAATCACGATTCCCCGGCGGCTAAAGACTTTCTGGACAGGTCACCCAGGGTCCGGTCACCTAGCTACCCCTGAGAGTATGCGCAGTAGCTCTGTGAGCTCGTGCGGCTGCATGTATGTCAGAAGCATGCTCCAAAAACCATATTGCCTGCTATTGCTCGATTGTTACTCCTTCCATGTGGTCAGGTGCGCCATGGCCGAGCTTTCACAACCGCCCCCTGAATCGTGCTTCTTTACCCCGACGCTGCTCCTTCGCAGTGCGGCCACTGCGCAGCCAGATGCACCCTGCACCATCGCAGCCACGCTGGCCGCCCGGCTCTGCCAGCTGAACCGGCATGGAGGTCGGCGACGTGGATTTTCGATCTCTGCCCAGGGGCGGCTTGAGAGGGCTCGTCAGCTGCTTCAAGATGCCGCGGCCGGCAGCTGGAATCAGGCAAACGATGAGGAGGCTTGGACGCTGCTGACCCAAGAGTGGGAGTGGGTCAGCAGGGCCCCCTATGTGCGACAGCTGTTAATCGGCTGGGCCACCGAGCTGGGAGCGGCGGTCCCAGAACAGGCTGCAAGCGCTGTGCTGGCCGCCATACCGCAAGAGCTGCTGCCGCTGCTGCGAGCGCGTACCTACATACTCAGCGAGCCGACGCCAGCAGCGGTGCCCAGCCTGCTGCAAGGGGTTACCGAGACCACCGAGCAGCCGCTCACGGTATGGCAAGAGCTCGCCCTGGTGCTGGTGCATGAAGAGGCGCCAGACCCAAGGCTCCCGCTGGCTCGCTGCACCCGGGCGCTGGCCAGACCCGAGCTGCCGGCCGAGTTGCGGCCCGTGCTGGTCGCTTTCTATCTGCACCAGTTTGGCCGCTACTGCGATGCCGGAAGCTGGCACAGCGAGGACGATATCGCACTTCTGAAAGAATATGGTGATCAGCTGGAGCGGCTTGCGCAGGACGGCGAGCCGAGCTTGGGGGTGAGCGCGGCTCGTGGTCGCGCGCAGCGGCTCCTGGGGATGGCGCTGCTTGGGCAGCAGCTGCGCATCACCGCAATCGATCTGGCTCTTGTCCATCTCTCGGGTCCGCCGCGCATCCGACTGGCGCTGGCCCCTTTGTGGCGCGCGCTGGCGCTGGGCGATGATGGGGTCACGGCAGAGCTTAAGGGGCTTGGCCCGCTCTACCAGAGACTATCGACCCTGGGCCAGAAGCAGCAGGCACCTGCCAAGCAGGCTTACCTGCGTTCGGCGCAAGCGCAGCTCGCGGCGGCGCAAAACGACGCGGAGTCGTTCCTCTTGTCTACAGAAGGACTGAACCTGCGCGCCCAGCGCCTGGCAGCCGAAGCGGCCGGGGAACAAGAAGTGCTACCCCTGCGGGAGGCGCTGCGTCGGCTGCTCGCGCCGCCGCCCGCTGCCGCCGTGGTGACCCCGCCGGCGCGCCGCGCTTTTTATCTTTGGCTCACCTGGGCGCTGTCTTCCCGGGATGCGGCGTATAAGGTAGCCGCCGCGGTCGGAATCTTGGCACTTTTACATGGCGGCACCATTGGGGTGCGCGAGAACTGGCGGGCTGCTGCTGACAAGCGTCGCTACGACCGCGTCCTTCACAGTGTACGGATGCAGGACCATGACGCGACCGTCCGGGCGGCGGATGCATTTCTCAGAGCCGCAGCGCGCCGCGATGTGCGGGTCCCGCAAGTGCTGGAGTTTCTGGATCGCGCCGCGGCGGTCGAGGCGCTGCGGCGGGGGCAGACGGGTCGCGGGGCAGAAGTCGCTACTCTGCTAGAAGCTCACCAGGATATCCGCAAGCACTGGTCGAGCAAGGGACGGCACTAAGATGAAACGGCGTACCCACAAGCTGATCTGTCTGTTTGTGCTCAGCCTCGGTCTGGCGGTGCAGGGGCTGGTCCGTCCGCCCGCTGCGGTGGTCGCCGACCCCTTTGATCAAGAGGCGCCAGGCGGCGTGAGCGCCGAGGACTTTGTCCTTGATTTTCGCCCGGCGCGCGGCCATCTCAATCGCCTGCGCATCGATGAGCGCCCCGAGCAGATTGCCGACTGGGCAGTGCAAGCGACTCTGGTGCAGGGACGCGTAGATCAGAAAGTCCTGCGCGAGGTCCTCCACGACCGTCCCCCGTATCGCCTGCCCACACTCGAAGAGATCGAGCCGTTTGACTACGGCAGCGGGCGCCGGGTCCTTCTGCCCGATGGCGGAGTATGGCTTTTCTATGAACAAGGAGATTCCCGTCGTGACGCCACGCTAGCCCGCCAGGCCGACCGGGTGACCATGGAGACCGGCGAGCGCCCCGGGTACTTCATCGTGTTTCGCTATGAGGTGGATCTGGCGCAAGGCAAGGTCAGGGTGCGCCGCGAGGAGAAGATTAAAGACCAAGAGATGTTCTCCCGGCGCTATGGCTATGTCGAAGAGCGGGTCACCACGGCCGCCGAGCTCGCGAGGTGGCTCGCGCAGGTGGACGATGTCGCCCACGTGGGGCTGGCGGGCGATGCGGTGGTCCTGGGCGGGCGGCGGTTTGCATCAGCGCGCACGGCCAGCGTCACCCTGGACGACATCGCTGCGCTGTATCAGGCGCACACGCAGCTCAAGGCGCAGCAGGAAGCGCTCTCGGCGCGCAGCCGGCAGCGCAGCGAGACGGTCATCGACGCCTTCAATCAACTTGTCAGTTCCTATAATAGCCGCGGACACTTGATTGACCCTGAGGCCATCACGAAAAACCTCGCCGACCCGGCCCTACGGCGCAGGTTCATGGATGCCCTGAAGCGGAATTCCCTGCCTTTAGGCGTGGGGTCAAATTTCGACAGGGAGCTAGTCGCTTTGGAGCGACTGCTTGGAACCTCGGCCCCCGAGCCGATGTCCGACACGGAAAAGATCGAATGGCTGCGCGAACGTGTCCAGAGGCGCGCTGAACGACTGCAGGAGGAGTTCGCTGAGGCAGTCGTGCAAAATGGCGAGGTCCCACCGCCCGAGCCCGGGTTCTCCCTGGACTCGCGGTGGGACGTGGATCGGCTGCGTGCAGACCTTACGCTGCTCTTGGACAAGCCCCAGGTGCTGGTAGGCCGGCTCCTTGGGCAAGCTGCGCAGCTGCATGGGGTGGTCTATGACAACGCGGCCACACCGATGCGGGCCGAGGCTCTACGCGAACTCGCCGCGCGCTTTGGCAGCGGGACGGGGGGCTTTCAACTATCGGCGGGGCATCGGGACAAGATCCAGGGCATCCTCCTAGCGCTCGACGGCCAGCGTGGGCACCGTAAGGAGGCAGCAGCCATCGTGCCGCTGCTCGCGCTGCAGCAGTCGCTGGTCCCTGAGGCCGCGAAGGCTCAGGCGACCGCGACCTTTGCCCAGCCGGGCCGGCATCGGTCGCCGGGGCTGCGTCCCGTCCCGCCCCCTGATGCCTTTGGCGAAGTCACAGGACTTATCGCCATCCTGAAAGTCCTTGCGACTGAGCACGGATCGCAGTGCGCACGCTACGACGGCCCCCTCCAGGGTACGCGGGTAGGGATGAACCTGTTTTACACCGACCTTCTGGCCAAGCTGTGGGCCGGTCTGGACTACTACCGATCGGCTCCGCGCACGCAGGTCACAGGCTTTTTAACCATGCCGGTCGCGGCAAGCCGTCTAGAATCAAATTATTCCGAAGAGAGCAATAGATACAGCTTCACCCGGCTGTGGTTTGGGCCCTTGCCAGACGCACTCAAGACTACCGGCGATGACCTGAACTTCGCGCCGATCAGCACCCGGGTCTACTCTGCTGGCTCCAACCCCTTACAGCCCGGCAAAGAGACTCAGCCGGCCGAGCTGAGTCGCCGCGTCCTGGGCTGGTGGGACCGCCACTTCGCCCAGGTAGCTGAGTACGAACCCCAGTATCACGTGCAGAACCAGATCATGAAGTGGTCGATCATCAGCGGCAAGCTGGCCGCCAAGGGGCTGCTCACGGATCTTGGGGAGGTGCCCGTGGATCACAGCCAGCGCTTTGACCGCTGGTACCCCAGCACCAAAGAGCTGCGCTTCCACGGGGATATCCACTTCCGTCCGCAAGAGCGCTGGCTGGGTGAGACCGAATGCCTGGAGACCCTGGCTTCCTATGGGTTTGAGGAGGCGGGTCGCCCTCGTCAAATATCCGGTGGCGTATCGCTGGGCGGGAAGTCCACTTTAGTGGGGCAGGCCATACGCCCAGAGATTTCGCCGACGCTGCGCCGCGGCGGAACCAACTACGAGGCTTCCTCCCCAATGCGTCTTGAAAACTGGCGCAAGACCCTCTTTGACCTCCCCAGCGACCACCCGGAGGTCGTGAACCTCCAGCCGAGCCCGGACGCCCGGATGCGCAGCGGCGGCGCGGAGATCCTGCAGCGACTGCCGATTAAGACGACGATCAAGGCGGAGGCGGGCTCGGGGCGGATCTCCTTGCGCACTCCCGCGGGGACGTTGCTGGAGGCGACTTTTGCCAGAGCCCAGGGGGGCCTGAAGCTGAACCTCTCTCTGGGCAGCGAGGGGGCGGATCAGGCGATGATGGCGACGATGGCCGAGCGCGGCCCGGGTCCGTCCTCGCGGGCGCCCGATGCCGCGCTCCCGGCGCCAGGGCGCTACCTGGTAGACGGGAAGAACGGGCCCACGTTGCTGGTGAGCCCTTCGGCTGGAGGGGCCGGTGGCGGGGCAGGGAGTCCGCCGCGGAAGATTAATTTTGCTCCTGCTGAAGGTCCGGAGCCGGGGGCATTCTCGGTGACCGGGGGCAAGCAGGTCGTGCAAAAGGCGGTGCTTGAAGGCGCAGCCGTGGCCACGCTCCTAAAAGAGCAGCCCTATCAGGTCGTGCAAGCCGAGGGGCCAGTGGGACAGCCCGGTGTCCTTATCACCCAGTTTACCAAGCAGGCCCCAGGCGATGGCGTAAAGGCGCGAATCATCATCCCGCAAATCGGGGTCATTAGTGCCACCATCAAGGACAATAAGATCTTCATGGACCGTCCTGCCGACGAGCAGGTCCAGCAGTCCTTCAATGACTTGGGCCCAAGAGGCCTTCTGACCGCCTGGGACGTCAAGCGCATCGTGGCCCGAGCGCGCAGATCCCCTGGCAAGACGCTCGAGTACTCCACGGCCACGGACCGCAGCCCGGAGGAACTGGCAACCATCGGCCTGGAAAAGGGCGATCCGAGAGAGTTCTTGGACGGGCTGCGCCAGGCCAATACCAAGGGAGTGCTGGAGCAGGCGCTCGCTCAGGCAAACCGCGCCGTGGAGACTGTGCGCCGCAGCATGGCGCGGCGCCTGCATGCAGACGGTGGCGAGGAGCAGAACACGGTTGGCGCGCAGGGCGGCGTGCCCGGCCCGGGGCCCAATATTGGCGATGCCCATGATCCGGCCTATGCGTCCTGGCGGCCGCAGGATTTTCGCGAGCAGCTAGGTCTGCTCCTGGAGAAGGAGATCCTATCCGCGGCGGGAGCTATTCCTAAAAACGGAGGCGATGGCAACCGGTCTACTGGCAGCAGGGACCGGTCCTCGCGGGGCTTCGGCGGCAGCGAGGGCTCGGGACTGCCTCCCGCAAGCACCGGGGCGCAGCAGAACTCGCTGGGTCTCGTAGTCCCCGCCGAGTCGTCGGGATGCGCCGACCTGGACCACAACGGACTCGTTGATGCCCAGGAGTCGGCGCTCTGCCGGCAGTGCCGGGACCACGGTGGAGATCTTGATGGCGATGGCAAGATGGACGGGCAGGAGAGCGCTCAGTGCGGCTGTCAGGACCTGAACCGCGACGACGTCGTGGATGACTACGAGCGCACCATGTGCGGACTCTGCCTTAGGACGCGCGGTGACCTCAATGGGGATGGGCTGTTGGATGGCGGTGAGGTGGTCACCTGCAGTCCGGTCAAGTGATGGTGGAAGTGCTGCTGGCGTCCCTCCGGGAAGCCGAGCGGCTCGGGCAGAGCGCGCGGGCGATCGAGCTGCGCGCGGAGATCCTGGCCCTGCGTCTGGGGGGCCTGTCCAGCGCCGAGCTGCCGAGCCACCTCTCAAAAGGGGACTGCGCGCTGCTCTTCAATCAGGCCCGCGACCTGCGCGCCCTGGGCCGATTTCCTGAAGCGCTCGAAGTTCTGGACGAGGCCCAACGCTACGCGGGCTTGCTGGGCGATCTCCACCAGGAGCAGTTCCTCGGCCTGCACGCAGTTCACTGCTGTCTGGAGGGCCTGTCCGAGTCTGCGGCGCTGTTGACCGAAGCGGGCCGGCGTCTGACGATGCTGGGGATTGAGGTGCCCGGCAATCCAGCCGCCGCCCGAGCCGCGGTCGAGGCACTGGGGACCCCGCGCAGCGGGCCGCGCAACCGGACGGCGCTGCGGCTGGAGGGCTTCTACGCGCTCGGGCGCTACCAGGCGGCCACCGGCGCGCTGGGCGAAGCGGATAGGACGTTTTCGCGAGCGCTGAGCGAGCCCGGGGTCCGGCAAGTGGAGAGCGTCCGCGGGGATGAAATCCTGGTCTGGCTGCACGAGGTACGTCTGGACCGCGGCGACTTCGCGGGTTGTGACGCGCTGCGCCAGGTGCAGCGCGACGAGCCCGAGAACCCACTGACAGTGCCGATGGGGGCGACAGCGCAGCTCAAGTGGCAGGTGCTCGGAGCGATGCTGCTCCGGTTGCGCACTCGGCTCACCGAAGCGGAGCAGGTGCTGGCATTGGCGCTGGCGGACCCCTCTGTACGCGCGGACTCACCCGTGATGCAGCGGACCTGGCGCGGCGCCAAGTGGCAGCGGCTCCACGTCCTGTCCGGGCTGAACCGGCTGGGCGAGGCGGAGGCGTTGCTGCGGGAGCTCGCCGAAGCCACCGGCGTTGCTGCCGAGGACCTGCGCCAGCTGGTGGCGCTGTATGCAGCCCACCGCCTGGGAGAAGTGCGTGAGATCTACCCGAGCGTTCGCGAGATCATCTCGCCGAACCCACGAAAGTCGGCGGCGGACCCATCGCCGCTGCGCGATCCGACCGACCCGCCCCTCGCCCTACACCGAACCCGCGAGCGGGTGGTGGATGAGTGGGCACGCGTGGCCAACGGCGTTCTCCTCGACCTGCACCATGGCCGACTGGCGCAAGCCCGGCAGCGCTTTGAGTGGCTGGCCGAGTTCTCGCGAACCGTCGACTCGGCGCTCTGCGCGGCGCGGCAAGACCATCTGCTGGCGCTCCTGCACTACTACGAAGGGGATGCCGACAAGTCGGCCGTGCTGGCAGATAAGGCGCTCGCTGCCTATCAGAAGCTGGGCATGCTGGCAGAACAGTGGTCGGTGCAGCGCTTGCGTTTGTGGATCTTGGAGCGGCGAGGTGGCCTTGAAGCCGAGCGGGCCCCCTTCCTGCAGCATGAGCAGGCACTGCTCGGGGAGATCAACCGGCACCTTAGCGCCACCGATCAGCGACTATTTCAGCTCAACAAGTGGTCGGAACAAGATAGGCAGCTGGATCATGGCTACCAGGCGCTCTGGCGCAGCCTGAATCGCCTCGACGGGGCGAGGTTATTCTGCCAGCGGCGGCGAGAACGGAGAATCCGGAGGACGCTGCAGAAAATCCTTCGCCTGCGCGAGCAGAACCTGGGCCCGGCGCGCGGCCTGCGGAGCTTGTGGTCCGGCACTCTGCCAGAGGGTGAGGTGGCTCTTTACTATGTCGTCCTGCCCGCCCGGCTGCTGGTGTTCCGCCTCGTGGGCGCGCACTGGGAAGTCTTCGCGGTACCGACCTCACGCATCGATCTTTGGGAGGCGTGCCGCCGCGCGTTGACCGAGCTTTATTACAAGAGCTGGTCCGATCCGAGACTGACCGAGGCACTGGCGATGCTCGCCGCGAAGCTGGGGCTAGAGCAGGCGCTTGCGGGGCTGCCGGAGTCCCCGCTAGATAAGCCGCGGCGCCTGTACATCATCCCGGATGACATGCTGTTCTTGGTTCCGTTTGCTGCCCTGCCGGTGCTCGGGGTCCCCCTCCTGGCGCGCTTTGCCCCGGCGCTAGTGCCGCATTGGGAGTGGAGATCGGGCCCTTCGGGATGCTTTCTGCCCATCGCTCGCGCCCTGGGCATCGCGGTACCCCACACCCAAGCGTGCACCGCGGCCGGCGCTCCGTTGCCGGACAGGCCGCAGGTCGCTGAGGGGCTGGAGGCCATCAAGCAAGCGGCGCAGCCCGACGGGCTGCGGCTCCTCACGGGAGCACCGGGGTGCGCGTCCACGCGGGCGGCAGTCCTTTTGCACCTGCCGCAGGCCCAAGTCGCCCAGTACGCTGGGCACAGCGATGCCGATCCCCAGGCTCCCGAGTCCTCGGGCCTGGCGCTGCAAGACGGCTGGCTCACTGTGGCTGACTTGTCGGGGGTACCGCTAGAGGGGCTTGACCTGGCGGTGTTCAGCTCGTGTTTTGGCGGCAGCGTCCAGCTCTCGCCCGGGCGGGCGCTGGTGGGGCTGCCGCTGACGATGCTCAATCAGGGAACGCGGGCGGTCATTGCTGCCCTGTGGCAGGTTAATGCCGACTTCAACCCGGCCTTCAGCCGCGAGCTGTTCGGCCATCTCAAGGACCACGGGCCCATCGAGGCCGTGCGGCTGGCCCAAGCCGCGCTGTTCGCGGAGAACCCGCCGCGCGATTGGGCCTCCTATGTCATCTACCATAGCGGGCTCGTACCGGCTGGACCGATGCGGCACGTGGTCGCGCTGGTCGAGCGGTTTCGCCGCGGCCGCAAGCGGCTGGTTTTGCCACCAAACGGCGCGTAGCATCAGGCCATGCTGCTTTTGCATTTCGCCAACGAAGATGCATCCCTGATGGAAACGGTGGAGGCGCACCTGCGCCGGGCTGGTCTTGGCGCGCTGCTCCAGACCCACCGCGTCGCAAGCCGCGGCGAGCTCGGAACCGCCCTGCCGGCGGCGGACGTGCTCATCGTTCCCTGGCCAGGCGGCGGTGATGCGGCGCCAGCCCACCGGCTCTTGGCAGAGCAGGCCCAGCGCCTGGTCATCGCGCTGCGCTACCAGCCGGCGATCGCACCGCCCCAAGGAGTGCTGTCAGTGGATATGAGCGACTGGTCAGCTGGGCTGGTACGGCTCTCGGAGCTGCTGGCGCGCGAGCTGTTGCTGAGTGCCGGGCGGCCGGCAGCGCTTCTCGGGGGCGCGACGCCGTGCCTGCGCGATGCCACCTGGAACGAAGTCCGGCAGGTGGCGCGGCGTTGCCTGGACAGCGAGCTGCTGGCAGATTTCCTCGACTGGACAGAGCTTGGCCCCTTGCCAACCGGCACGCTCGAAGCGCAGCGCGGGGCGCTATTGCACCTTCTGCAAACGCCGGAAGAGCGAGAGCGGTTCGCCGACTTTCTGGAGCAGGAGCGGCCGGAGTGCACGCAGCGCGCCCTGCAAAAGGTTCGGCAGCGCGGGACCTGGCGGCGGCCCGATGCGCTGGCTCCGGCACCAAGCCTGCTCACCGAGCTGAAGGTGTTCATCAGCTTCGCCTCTGAAGATCGTAAGTACCGCGACGAGCTGCAGCTGCACCTGCACGCGCTAGGTCGCGTCCGCCCGCTGCGCGTACTGCACCGCGACGCGCTGGACGGAGGCGAGCCGCTTGCCCGGGTCGCCTCCTGGCTAGATGCTGCCCAGGTCATCATGCCCCTACTTAGCGCGCCCTATCTGGCAAGTCATGATCAGTATGCCGAGCTCTTATGGGCGCTGCGGCGGCGCAGCCAAGGGGACGCGCTGGTCCTTCCGGTTCTGCTGCGTCCGGTATTATCCGAGCCGATCATCGGCCAGCTTCTGGTTCTGCCCCGCGGCGGCCCACCAGTCGAAGCGTGGAAATCGCGAGACGCCGCCTGGAACCAGGTGACCAAGGAGCTCCTCGGCTGGGGGCGCCCCGCCGCTGCCGCATAAGGGAGCTGGCGCCCCTTATTGGCAAGCCTGGATAAGCGCTGTCATGATTGGGCAAGGGAACATATGAGGACAACGCCCACGAGGCGACGGGTAGATCGTCTAAGATACAGCATCACCCGCTGCTTGATGGTCAGGGTAGCGCAGGGTAGCGCTCATCAGCCTGCTGCCGGTGATATCTACCTATGTCCATTTGCTCCTCGTCCAGCACTCGACCTGCCCTGAGCACGGGGAGATCATCGAGCAGCCGCCCGGCCAGCCTGCCAGCGCCGATCCCCTCGCGCGGGTCCTGCGACAGGCGGCGCAGGCCGAGCTGGCCTGGCAGACTGCCACGCCCACTGCACCTTTGTCCTCCCGCGCCTCCAGCTCTTTGCAGCCTGCCTCTCTCTCAGCGCCTACCTGTCCCCGCCCATCGAGCACCCCGCGCTCCTTCCGCACCAGCGCGTGCGGCCGGCCGCCCGGATCGCCGTACTGCGCCTGGCTCCCAAGCAATCCCCGCCCGCCTAGCCGCGCTTTTTCATATCAATACGTTCGCGATGGTAACCTTCGCTTGGGGCGTCTGCGAAGATAATCGTTCCGCTAACAGAGTGAGGTGACGCCGGACGCAACGGGTCACGATTGCACCGCTTTACGCGGTTGATGCCCGGCTCTGTTCCTCAGCCCGTTCCCAGGCACCCCTTCAATGGTATCCTGTCGTCGGAGATCGTCTAAACCGTCCTTGTTGGTAGTGAGCGCTGCCCCGTCCAGACGGTCGCCTGGCGATGTCCTCTTCAAGTGCGTCGGCAAGCCAACCACGCAGGCGTGCCCGCTGCTCATTGGCGGTTGTCGTCGCACATAGGCCCCGCTGCATTTTCTCTTCGATATACTCGTCCAGCACGTTGCCGAGCTGCCGCTTTTTGCTGAGCTTTGGAAGATCACCTCCTCCGTGGCCAGGGCGGTGACCACGACGCAGAGCAAGCAAAGAGCTGGGGGTGGGAGGAAAGAGAGAGAGAGGGGCATGGAGCCTCCAAGGCGTGGTACTCTGCGGACGGCACGCAGAGGCCAATTGCTCGTCTGCAGCTGCAGACCAGGACTGCCGTCGAAAACTGCTTCGCCCCGCGAATCTGTCCGCAGACCTCTCCGACGAGGTGCGGACAGATTCACGCCGCATCTCCCTCGCAGGTGACGGTCAACCCGATAATGTCATGCTCGTCCCAGACTCCGAGATGCCAGGCGGGGAGCGGGTCAAGATCCTCGACTTCGGCATCGCCAAGGGGGTGACCGAGAACCTGGGGCCGGCTTCTGAGGAGTATCGGACCAACACCGGCATGGTGCTGGGCACAGCGACCTACATGGCGCCCGAGCAGTGCAAGGGGGCGGGCAATGTGACGGCCAAGGCGGATGTCTACTCGCTCGGGGTGATCATGTACCGCATGTGCTGCGGGCAGCTCCCCTTCCGCGCCGAAGGTCAGGGCGAGGTGATGGCGATGCACATCTTCTCGGTCGCCAAGCCGCTGCGCGAGCGTGACGCCAGCATCCCCGAGCCGATGAACGACCTGGTGGCGCGGATGATGAGCAAGGAGGCCGCCGACCGCCCGACCATGGTGCAGGTGGTGCAGGACCTGGACAAGATGGCCAGCATCGGGACCGCCTCCAACCAGCCGGTGGTCATGATGCTCGCCGAGCCGCCCCCGGAGACCAGCGGTGTCTCCTCGACGCTGTCGGCGGCGCTCGGGCAGAGCGGGCGGATGAAGGCGCTGGCCGGGTCGCAGCCGCGCAAGCCGCGGCTGTGGCTCGGCGTGCTGGCCACGACGGCGCTGGTGCTGATCGGGCTTGGCGTGCGGTTCGGGGTCGCCAAGCTGCAGCCGGCGCCGGCGCTGCAGCCATCGGTGGTAGTGTGGGCGCTGAACTCAGATCCGCCCAACGCCCAGGTCGTGCGCAAAAAAGATGGCAAGGAGCTCTGCCGCACCCCCTGCCAGCAGGAGCCCGAGCTCGGCGTCGGCCGCCTGGAGGTGATCTTCCGCGCGCCGGGCTTTATGGATGAGGAGATCGCCCTGGATGAGCAGAAGCCGTTCGCCCGCCCGGTGAAGCTGCGCTCGCAGCCCGAGTCGGCACCGGCCACGCCGCCGGGCGCCTCGCCCACGGCGGCCGAGGTGAAGCAGCCCGCGGCCCCGAGCAGCGGCGCCCCGGGCCCCGAGGTGACCGAGCCCGCGCGTCCGCCCGCGCGCCCCCCCGAGCCGGCGACCGGCCCGACCGTGCCATCGCGCAGCCCGTCCGAGCCGGGCACTGCGCGGCCGGGCAAGCAGCCCGGCACCACCTGGCCGCGGCGCCCGGGCAGCGGCAAGCCTTCTGAGTCCCTGCTCACAGACGACAAGATCCAGATCCTTCAGTAACGCACGCGTCCGCGGTGTCGAGCGCGGCGCCGGCCACCAAGCCGTCGCGCGGTGGTCAAGGCGCCGGCGGCTGGCTGCCGGCGCCCGCAGCAGCCTTGACAGGAGCGCCGCCGGGCAAGTAGCCTCGACGGAAATTTAATCAATGCGTGTGAGTGCTCGGGAAGCCAGAAAGATCCAGCACTGAGTCCCGCCTGCGCAGCTGCAGTTGAGCCACAGCTCTACGACTGCAGGCAGGTAGAGACATCCAAGCAGCTCCAGCAAGCAGCGCCAGCGGCCCCACAAGGCCCGGTGCCGCTGCCCAAGGTCTGCCCGATGTCCCGCGATGGATCCCAGCTGGCGCCGCCCCCGCGACTGTATCGGACGACAGACCACGACAGGCCGCCGCTTGCCGTCACCGTAACTCGGTGAGACGAGCAGCCGGCCACCACTGGCAGCCCCTGCCGGGAAGGGTCGTGGCGAGGATGACTCCGCAGCCAGGAGACCGGCTCACGCGCCTGAACACACCTTTCGGGAGGTGAGGTCGCCCCCTTGCCAGTTGCGATCTGGCCGTCGCGAAGTCTGGGGACCCAAGCCCCCCGGAACGAAACTGGAACGAAACTGGAACGAAATTGGAACAAAATTGGAACAAAACTGGAACAAAATTGGAATTAAATTGGAACGACACTGGAGCGAAGCTGGAACCGCTCGGACAAGGCGGAAGGGCGCCGGTAACGACTGCCGCGCAGTCAGTCATTCCGCTCATCTGCCCGACGATGGATTCCTCGATTTTCATTCGCTCCAAAGAAGGGATTGCGGTATCATACTCTCGCCATGGCTCTTACGACCGGCCAGCGACCATCGGCAGGTACAGCGCCCTGCGGACGGCAGACTGATGGCTCCTCGGCGAGAGTCAAGCAAGGACGGCACCCAAACCCATGAGGTCGCAAGCTAAACCCCGCCGCAATGCTCCTCCGCCAGTAGCCGACAAGGCACCTACGGGCATCGCCGGTCTCGATGAGACTCTGCGCGGTGGACTGCCGCGCGGTCGAACCACAGTCATCTTTGGCGGCCCCGGAACCGGCAAGACTGTCTTTGGCCTCCAGAGCCTTGTCAACGGCGCCCGCCGGTGGAACGAGGCCGGCATCTTCGTCTCTTTTGAAGAAAACTCGCAGCAGATCATCGCCAACGCCGCCACCTTTGGCTGGGACATTCCCGCCTTGCAGAAGGAGAAGCTGTTTTTTTTCGACGCGAGACTGCCGTCTAGCGCAATAAAAGCTGGCAACTTTGACCTCGGGGGACTGCTTGCCGCCCTCGCGGCGAAGGTCGCGGAGCTCGGCGCGCAGCGGGTGGTGTTCGATGGCATCGACGTGCTGCTGACCCTCCTCGATGATCCGACCGCCGAGCGCGCCGAGCTCTTCCGCGTTCACCAGTGGCTCCAAAAGACTCGGCTGACCGCCATCTTGACCGCCAAAGCGGCTGGCGGCGATCCATTTGCCCTGGCCCCTTATGCCTTTCTTGCCTATCAGGCAGACTGCGTGATGCTCCTTGCCCGCGGGCATCAAGGGTTTGTGTCTGAGCGCGACCTGTCCATCCTCAAGTATCGCGGCTCGGCGTTCTCGGAAAACAAGTCGCCGTTTGTCATCGGGCCAGGCGGTGTTGAAGTTGCACAGCAGCAGGCAAGCGGCGAGCCGGTACCGGCTTCGACCAAGCGACTGTCCACCGGGGTGCCGCGGATTGACACCATGCTCCAAGGGGGCTACTTCCGCGGCGCGACGGCCCTTATCACCGGGCTCCCCGGAACCGCCAAGTCAAGCCTGTGTGGCGCCTTCGTCCAGGCTGCGTGCCACCGCCGCGAGAAAACCCTGGTCGTATCCTTCGACGAGCACGGCGATGAAATCGTGCGCAACCTGGGCTCGATCGGCATTCGACTGCAACCTTTTGTCGACTCGGGACGTCTGCGCATAGTCAGCTTGCTGTCGCATACCGACAGCGCCGAGATCCAGCTTATGCGCATACGCTCGACAATCTGCGAGCATCGCCCAAGCTGTGTGGTGGTCGACCCGATTTCCGCGCTCAACAAGTCGAGCAGCCCGGCTGTGGCGCTAAGTGTCCTGGCGCGCTTTATTCATTGGGTCAAGGTAAACGGCATCACCCTGGTCTTCACGAGCCTCCTGTCCAGCCCAGACCCGCAGGTGGAGGCAGCCGAGCTTGGCGCATCCACCCTCTCCGACACCTGGATCCACCTTACCTACAACCAGTACGGCGGCGAGCGGAACCGGAGTCTCACCATTATCAAATCCCGGGGAACCGGCCATTCCAACCAGGTTCGCGAGCTAATCCTGACCGATCGCGGCATCGAGCTAGCCGACGTGTATGAGGTGGAAGGCGAAGTGTTCATGGGGACCATGCGCTGGGAGAAGGAAAACAGCCGGCGCGAAGAGGAACGCAGGTTGCAGTCCGAAGCGGAGATGAAGCACTTCGAGCTGGAGCGCGCCCGCGTCGAGCTGCTGGCGCGGCGGGATGTCCTCGAACGCGAGCTTCGGCTCAACGAGATAGCGCTCAAGGGGCGAACCAAGAACGAGAGCGAGCGCCTGCAGCGCGCCTCCAGGAATCGCGATGTGCTGCGCGCCCAGCGCGGGGCTGACAAGGATGGCCAGCCTTCACCGAGGCGGACGACGCAGCGCAAGCGTGAGGTGGCAAGGAGGAAGCAGCGTGTCTAGGCCCGCCGCAAAGAAGGAGCGGTCGACCAGCGGCGTCTACCAGCTGAAGCTCTACTTCGCCGCAGGCTCGCCGCACTCGGTCCAGGCGATTCACAACCTCCAGCAGATCTGCCGGAAACATCTGGGCGGCGCCTACAAGCTCGAGCTAATCGACGTACTCCGCGAACCAGCGCGGGCACTTCGCGACGAAGTCCTGGTGACGCCTACTCTGGTGATGGTATCGCCCGAGCCAGGGGCGATCCTCATCGGCGACCTCAGCCCGACCGCTGCGGTCTTGGATGCGCTCGGCCTCATCCAGCGGGGCGCAGAATGAGCCTGGCCGATCCGGCAAAGCGAGTAAACTTCGACGGCAGCCAGGTCCGGCGCCTGGTGGAGCAGCTCGCTCGCGCCGAGGCCGAGCTCTCCGCCGCGCTCGACGGCGGGGTCGACTTGATCATCGCTCCGGCCGGCCAGACCTATCTGCTAAGAGAGGCGCAGCAGGCGCTGTTGCGCAGCGAGGCCGCCGCCAAGGAGAAGGCGGCGCTGCTTGGGGCCATCTTCGACAACGCTCCCGATCTAATCGTGTTTCTGGATCGCCACCACCGCATCCGCTTCCTCAACGCCAGCTGGATGGGACAGCAAGTCGAGCAGCTCATCGGTGCTGACTGGCTGTCCTTCCAGCTGCCCGACCAAAAGGAGCGTCTCCGCCGCATTTTTGAATCCGTCATCTATACCGGGCGCCGGGCGGTCTGGGAAGGACCCGGCCGCAGCGAGGTAGATGGGAGCGTGGGTGTTATCTCGTGCCATTTCGGCCCCGTCATTGAGAGCGACGTAGTGGTCGGCGTGGTCGTCATCTCCCGGGAGATTACCGCCCAGAAAGCGGCCGAGGCGCAGCTCATCTCATCGGATCGGATGGCGACGATGGGCACGCTCGCAGCCGGGGTCGCGCACGAGATCAATAACCCGCTCACGACGGTCATTGCCAACCTTGATCTGATGGCGCGCCACCTGGAGCAGGTGCAGGCGAGCCAGGCCACACCATCCGAGCTGGCCGACGAGATAAACGACGCCCGGACGGCAGCGGAGCGGGTGCGGCGCATCGTCCGCGATCTCAAGCTATTCTCGCGCGCCGACGAAGACAAGCGGGAAGCGCTGGATGTAGAACAGATTATGGATTCGACGCTCAGGATGGCGGAAAACGAGATCCGCCATCGCGCTCGACTGGTCAAAGAATACGGCCGCGTACCGCGCGTGTTCGCCAACGAATCGCGACTGGGGCAAGTATTTCTCAACCTGGTGGTAAACGCCGCGCAGGCAATTCCCGAGGGCAATGTCGAGGGCAATGTGATCCGAATCACGACTTGCCTTGGCAGCGATGAGAAAGTACATGTGAAGGTTGCAGATACCGGGCCGGGAATTCCGCCCGAGATCCGCCGGCGGCTGTTCACACCCTTCTTCACGACCAAACCAATCGGTACTGGGACTGGACTCGGACTGTCGATTTCCCAGCGGATTGTCACCGCGCTCGGCGGCGCGATCTCTTTCGAGAGCGAAGTCGGTAAGGGGACGGAGTTCCGGGTTGTCCTGCCGGTTTCCCAAGGGTCCAAAGAGCTGCCGGTTCAGCCAGCCCCGAGCGCACCTCCGCCGCACCGGCGCGGCCGTATCCTGGTGGTGGATGACGAGGTTGCCATTGGCAGTGTCGCCAAGCGGATCCTCTCCCGGGACCACGAAGTTGTTGCCATCACCGAATCGCAGCAGGCGCTGAAGCTGATCCAGCAGGGCATGCGCTTTGATGTAATCCTGTGCGATGTCATGATCCCCCAGGTCACTGGCATTGAGCTGTACGAGAATGTAGCCCGGATCGCTCCCGAGCAAGCAAAGCGGTTCGTCTTCATGACTGGGGGGACCTTCACTCCTCTTGCCCGCGAGTTCATCGACGCCAGTAGCCACGAGCGGCTTGAGAAGCCCTTCGATCCGCAAGGACTGCGGTCGCTTATAAACAAGCTGGTCGGTGACGAAGCCGAGCTTTAGGTCACCGCGGTCTCGTACCCAGCAAGGCACACGCGGGCAGACGCGCAGCGCTGTAGGGGCAAGCCGTACGCGCGACCACATCGCCGCTTGAGGCGCCGCCGGAGCTGCGCCCGACCTGAAGCGGCCAGCCGGCGCGAGTCTGCAAATCCTGCTTCCAGGCAAGCCCGTAGAACGGCTATACTCTGCCTCCAGGGAGCGGAGACGTGACCCGCCGAGTGGCAGGCTGCAGTCCTTGCTTTGGGGTCAAGTGGAGATGGGTAGCCAGAGGAAGCTCTTGGGACTGGCCAGAAGGCTGGCTGCGCTGTGCTTCATCGCCGGGCTCGGCGGGCTGGCCGTCGCGGGCTGCGGGGCGCATACGCAGCGCATGCGGATCACCATCGCTACCGACGCCAACAACAACTCGCCGGTGATCTTCTCGGTCATCCTGCCGCGCAACCAGGCGGTATTCAAAAAGCTTCTTGAGCTGACCGCCAAGCAGTGGTTTGCCCAACGCGAGCAGCTGCTGCGCGACTATCGCAACGACATCGATGAGGCCTACTACGAGTTTGTCCCCGGCCAGCAGATTCCCGAGCTGACGCAGAAGGGCGGCCGCGGGCGGCTTCAGGGCATCCTGTTTTTGAACTATCAAACCCCCGGCGCTCACCGCTATACCTTCGACGCCAACCAGGTGCTGAAGCTCGGCTTTGGGCAGCGCGAGGTCAGCTTCATTCCGTAGCAGAGCGAGGAACGACGATGCCCAGTGCTCACGACCTACCGCCAGCCATCCAGTGGCACGAGGGAATGCTGCTGGCGCCGCAGCACTTCCAGCAGCTGGTGCTGCGCGGCGACCGGCTGTGGCAGTACCACCTGGGCCTTGGCCTGCCCTACCACTACGGCGTCAGCCGGCTGCGCTACGAGTCGACGCAGCTGTTCTCGGGCACGCTGCGCATTACCGAGCTGGAGGCGGTGCTGCCCGACAACCTGGTCGTCGGCTTCCGCGCGGGCACCGACAGCGACCTGCAGCTCGATCTGCGCTCGCAGATGGAGGCCGCCAAGCACAGCCCGGTGATGGTGTACCTGGTCGTGCCGGCCGAGCGGGTGGGCAGCGCCAAGGGAGACGGCGATCTAGGTCGCTACCAGTCGATCCCCGGCGACGAGGTCGAGGATGAGACGGTGAGCGGGCGGGCGATGCGCATCCCGCGCCTCAAGCCGCGCCTCCGCTTGCAGGCGGGGCTTGAGGCGCCCTCGCCGCGCTTTACCGCCCTGCCCCTGCTCGCGGTGACCTACAAAAACGGCGCCTTTGTGCCGGCGGATCACATTCCGCCGCTGCTGCGGGTCGAGGTCGACTCCGTGCTGGGCGAGCAGTGCGCCCAGGTGAGCAGCCTGATTCGCGCCAAGGCGACGTATCTGCTGGAGATCATCAGCTCCCCGGCCATCACGACCAAGCCGGCGGTGATCGAAGAGACGCGGCGGCTGCTCTCGCAGCTCATCATCAACCTGCCGCCGTTCGAGGCGCTGCTGGCCACCGGCACCACCCATCCCTACGCGCTATATGTCGCGCTGACCGCGGTGGCGGGGGCGGTGGCGGCGGTGGGCAGCCAGCCGATGCCGCCGGTGTTTCCGGCCTACGATCACCTGAACCTGCGCCGCTCGTTCGCCGAGGTGATCCGCTTTATCACGCAGTCGCTGTCCGAGGGCATCTCGGAGGCGTTTACCGCCATCCCGTTCAAGAACGAACCCAGCCAGTTCTCTTTGAACTTCGAGCGCGAGTGGATGCGCCGCGTCCTCATCCTCGCGTTCAAGGGCGCCCCGGGGGCCAGCGATCAGCAGATTACCGAGTGGGTGCAGAGCAGCCTGGTGGGAACCGCCAGCCGCTTCCGCGTGCTGCGCGAGCGCCGCCTGCTGGGCGCCACGCGGCAGCCCATCGATCGCTATGAGGGCCTGGTGGCGACGCGCGGCATGCTGCTGTTTCAGCTGCAGGTAAATCCCGAGTTCATCGTTCCCAACGAGCCGCTGCTGATCGGCAACTCGGTGGAGAAGCCGCCGGGGATGCGGCCGGCCGAAGCGTTTTTATATATAGCCAACAAAGAGTAGCCGCTAGCACTACCTTTCCGGCTATCTGACCTGGCGTATATTGGTCATTTTGTATTTGATCGGGTGTGATGCCCATGGCGACTGATTCCGCTGACCCGCTATTCCTGGTGGAGTTCTTCCGCGAGTTCTACGCGGCGGTGCTCCATCACCGCACACAGATCGAGTCCGCAGGCGCCCCGGTGCCAGACGAGGACAGCGTGGAGATCCGCGAGGCCGACATCCTCGCCGAAGAGGTGCAGCCTGGAGCCGAGCGCTCGCAGATCGCTCCGGACATGATTCAGGCGCTGCTGCTCGAGCTCCTGGAGACCCAGGTGCAGGCCGTCCAGCGACGCGGCGACCCGCGCGAGCAGAAGCGATTCGCCGAGATTCAATATGCGATGACGGCGATGGCCGATGAGGTGTTCTTGAGCGTGGAGTGGGCGGGCAAGGAGTACTGGAGCACCCACCTTCTGGAAGAGCGGCTCTTTGGCACCCATGACGCAGGCTCGCGCTTCTTTGACAACCTGGACGCGCTGCTGCAGCACCGCGACGCCACCCGCGCCGATGTGCTCCTTGTGTACCTGATGGCGGTGTCGCTGGGCTTTCGCGGCAAGCTGCGCGGCGTCAGCACTGATCCGCAGATCGCCCACTACCGCAACCAGGCTTACGTCACCCTATATCAGCGCAACCCCGGACTGCCGGAAAACTCGCCGCTGTTTCCCCAGGCTTACGCCCATACGCGTAGCGGCCAGCAGCAGAGCTGGCTGCCGCAGCTGCGCCCGTGGGTCCTTTCGCTCTTTGTCGTTGCCGCCAGCTACCTGCTGATCGCTCACTTCATCTGGGAGCGGCGCGCGTCCGCAGTGACGGCGCGCCTGGACGAGCTGAATACCCACTGGGCCGCTTCCCAGACGCCTGTCCGCAGCGCCGCCGACCGCAGCAGCGCAAACGCCAAGACACCGTAGCGCTGCCTACGGCTCCCACATGCACTTGTGAAGGGTGAGAGGGCTGCCGATCGGCTTCCCCCATCCCTCCTCCTGCGCTTCCTTATTACTCCCTGATTGTGATCTACAGCACGACTAGCGCGAACGGATTCCGATCGAGAATTTTCTCTACTAACTTCAAATAACAATTCGTCTGTGATCCTGAAGGCTTGGCCAGATTCTCCAAAACCGATTGTATCGGCAGGTCCTTTTTTTTAAATTAGGAGCCAATATCCTGCATGAAGATTCGCGTCCAAGGTCCTTGGTGCTCGCGCTCTCGGGGACGCGGCGTTGGCACATCCTATTGGCGCTGAGAGCGGTCGTGAGTACAAGATTTCTGCGCATACTCGTAGTCCTTCTGATCGTAGCGCTCAGCAGCACCGCTGCGGCGCTTGCGGAAGAGGAGAGCGCGACCATCTACGAAGAAGAAGGCGCGCGGCTGTTTATCGCCAAGAGCTATGAGGGAGCCATCAAGCAGTTCACCCAGGCCTACCGACTCGATCCCAAGCCGCGCTACCTGTTCAACATCGGGCAGGCGTATCGGCGCCTGGGGCTGGCCGCCGAGGCCACCGAGTACTACCAGCGCTACCTCAACGATGAGCAGAAGATCGACCCGACGATCTACGCCGACCTCACGGGCTACATCGAGCAGTACTACGCCTCCCAGGACGTCAAAGAAAGGCCGCGCACCCAGATTGACGCCCCCGAGCCCGCGCCGCTTCTGGCGGCCGAGGAGCTCATCGATGCCGAGGAGCTGATTGCGCAGTACGTGCGCGACTATAAGGCTGGAAACAACGCCGCGGCCAGCGAGCTTATCGAGCAGATCAAGCAAGCCTACGAGCGCCGCCGCGACGCGGTCCTGCTGTACTACATCGCCAGCGGCTACGATCAGGTCAAGCGCAACAACTTCGCCCTGGACTTCTACAAGCGCTATCTGGCCACCGACCCGACGGACGCGACGCTGCGGGCGCGCGCCGTCAAGCGCGTCGAGAAGCTGACCCCCGCCCCACCGGGGCAGAAGTACTTGTGGGCAAGCCTGGGCCTGGGCATCGCAGGTCTGGGCGGCGTCTTTACCGGGGTAGGCCTGTTTGTGCAGTCGCAGGACATCTACAACCAGTTCCTTGGCGCGGCCGCCGAGACCGACAAGCGGGCGCTGCGCGAGCGCGGCCAGGGGCCGGCCATCGGCTCCACGGTTGCCTACGCGGTCGGTGGGGCGCTGCTGACCGGCGCCGCCATCCTGGCGATTGTCGGCGTCAAAAAGGGCGTGCGCCAGAAGCCGCCGGTGGGCGCCAGCAAGCCGCGGGTCGATCCCCTCGCCTCGGCGCTGGTGCCGCTGCCGGGGGGGCTTGTGACCACTTTAGCGGGGAGGTTCTGATGCGTCCGGTCGTGCTGCTTGCATCCATCCTGGCCAGCGCCTGCACGCTGACCCAGAACTATAACCAGTGCGTCGTCGACTCCGACTGTGCCAGCGAAAACGGCACCCCGCGGTACTGCACCAGCGATGGCATCTGCCTGAGCAATACCCCGGCCGAGCGGCTGTGCACCAAGACCCTTCCCGCCGTCCCCTCCCCTAACGGCGTGCACGTCGGCGCCCTGCTCGACCTGCGCCTTGTCAACGGGCAGCCGGCCGAGCAGCTGCCGCTGCTGGCGCTGGAGCTGGCGGTCGGCGAGATCAACAGCGCGGTGGAGCTGGACGGAATCCGGCCGCTGGTCGTCGATGTCTGCGATGTCGGGACCTCGGGGGTCGATGCCGACAACGCGACCCGGATCTTGATCGAGCAGCGCAACGTGGTCGCGATCATCGGGCCCAACGCGGCCTCGGCGGCGACCGACATGCTGGCGCGCATCAAGGCGGCGGGCGTGCCGGCAATCTCGCCGGCGCTCAGCGACACCGCCATCGCCAACGCGGCCAGCCAGGGACTGTTCTTCCGCCTCGCCCCAGTGGAAGCCGAGCAGGGCCTCCAGCTGGTCAGTCAGCTGACGACTCTGGCCAATGGCATGAGCACCTCCGAGCTGGGACTGCTCAACGTCCAGACCAACTACGGCAACAACATCCGCAACCGCTTCACCGCCGAGTGGCAGCGCAAGGACCCGGTGCGCAACCGGACCTCCGACTTCTACCAGTACGGGGAGGGCAACGCCGATCTATTGGCCAGTACGAGCTCGCTGCTGGTCAATGCCCAGCCGCGGTTCGCGGTGCTCATCCCCGGGGCCGATAGCGCGGCCGCTATAAGCAGCATGGCCAGGCTGCCCCTGGACCCCAAGGACCCGACCGGCACCACGCCGCTGCTGGTCTCTTCGAGCGGCCGCACCGCCGAGCTGCTCCAGCAGGCCCGCACCGGCACCGCGCAGATGAAAGCGCACCTGGGCCGGATCACCGGAGTGGCCCCGCTGTCGTTTGTCCCGGCCGAGGAGGGCAATGACTTCAAGGTCAGCTTCACCGCGGCCAACCCCGGGGTGGCGCTAGAGCGGGACTTCATGGTCGGCTACACTTACGACGCGATGTACCTTATCGGCGCCGCTTCGGCGGTGGTCAAGGGAGCGCAGACGCCGGCGCAGATCCTGTCGTTCCTGCGCCTGCTTACCAACAATGCGGTCTCGCTGTCGCTGCGGGCGACCGCGTTCAAGGAAACGGTCGCAGCGCTGACCCAGAAGCCAAACGATCCAGTGACCCTGTTGGGAGTGACCGGAGCCATCCGCTTTCTCGCCAACGGGGGGCGCGACCCGGTGCTCCTGGAGAGCTGGAAGATTGATACCACGGCCGGCCAGTATGTAAGTACTCCCGTGCCTCAATAGGAAGCTGCCGGAGCTATAGCGCCTTTGCGTTCCTGGACCTTCATCGCGCTCATCGGAGCCGCCGCGCTCATCGTCATCCTGGGGGTGATGTTTCTGCTGTGGCGGCGCCGTCGCGCCAAGCAGAAGCAGCGCCTGACCCCGCCGCCGCCGCCGAAAAACCCGGTGCGGGCGCAGCGCGCGGCGCAGCTGCAGCAGCGGCTGTCCGAGCTGTTTGCCGCCGAGCTGCGCGCGCTCGATCAGAACGTCGGCGGACTGGCCGGGCGCTACGCGATGCCGTGGTGCATCGTGATGGGCGAGCCCGGCGTCGGGCAGAGCACGCTGCTGGCCAGCACCGGCATGCATGTGCCGTTTCACGGCGCGCCCGATGAGGTGGCCGCCGCCGCCGGCTGTCGCTTCTGGTTCTACGAGAAGGGCGTCGCCATCGATGTCAGCAGCGAGGTGTGGCAGGACGAAGACGTCTTTGCCCACCTGGCCGCCCTCTTGCGCGCGGCGCGTCCCAAGCGCCCCCTGGACAGCGCCCTGCTGGTGGCGCCCGCCACTCACTTTATCGGCGACGACAAGCTCGGGGAGGAGCAGCTCAAGGGCCGCGCCGAGCTACTTTACCAGCGGCTGCAGCAGCTGCAGCAGTTCATCGGGCTGCGCCTGCCGACCTACGTGCTTCTGAGCAAGGCCGACGCGCTGCCGGGCTTTGTCGCGTTCGCCGGCGGGCTGTCGGGCGCGCAGCGCGAGCAGGTGCTCGGCTGGTCGTCGGCCCACGAGCCGGATGCGCCCTACGACAGCGCGTGGATCGATGCCGCGTTTGCCGAGATCTACAAGACCCAGACCGGCCTGCAGGTCGATCTGCTCGCCTCGGCCAAGCTCAGTGACAAAGAGCGGGATGCGGCGTTCCTCCTGCCGCGCAACACCCAGGCCCTGCGCGAGCCGCTGCGCGTCTACATCGATCAGCTGTTTCGCAGCAACGTATACAGCGAGTCCAACCTGCTGCGCGGCTTCTACCTGTGCGGCGACGCGACGATCGCCAGCGCCATGGTGCAGGCCCCCGATGCCGGCAAGCAGGCGCGCCAGCCGATCTTCCTTCTCCACCTGTTCCAGAAGAAGATCCTGCCCGAGAGCGGCCTTACCCGACCGCTGCGCAAGGGCCTCATCACCGGCGCGCAGGCGCTGCGCACGGTCAAGATCACGCTCGCGGTATCGGTGCTGCTGAGCATCCTGCTGTTGTGGACAGCCTACGCCAACCTCAGCCGCGACGCCCACTCGGTCATCAGCTTCTTTGACAAGGTCCCCACCGGCTCTAGCAGCTCGGTCGCCCAAGATAAGGATCGCTTCGCCCAGCGCACCCAGGAGCTGCTCACCGCGGTCAGCAATGTCTCGACCAGCCGCCTGGTCAGCGTGCGCCTGCCGACCTCGTGGTTCAGCTCCCTGGACGACGATGTGCAGGAGGTGATGCGGCGCTCGTTCGAGACCGTGGTGCTGGCGGGCCTGCACCAGGGCCTGGAGCTCAAGGCCAAGCAGGTGCTGGCGCTCGACAGCGATCCTGTCTCCCGGCCCGCGGGCGCCGACAGCGACGAGCCGGCCCCCGCCGGCGAGCTGCGCCCGGGTGACAAAAAGCCAGCTGAGCGGATGTCCTCCAAGCTCGTCCAGGTGCAGGCGCTGCGGGCGATGCCGGAGTTTCAGGAGCTGCGCGAGTTCTCGCGCGCCTACACCGAGTTCACCCAGCAGGTCGAGATCTACAACCGCCTGGGCAGCGACCACCACAAGCGCTTCGACACCGTGGCGCCGCTGGTCAAGTACGTCTTCGGCGTCGATCTGGAGCGCGGCTTTGACAAGAACAGCGACTTTTATGCCGAGGCGCTGGCCAACGCCACCTATCGCCCCTTTGACCTGCGCACGCTCAGCGCCAAGGTGCAGTCGCGCGCCCGCAGCATCTGCCGCGCCCTGCAGCGCCGCCTGTTCGTCGAAAACCCGATCCAGCTGGAGAGCGAAGAGATCCGGCAGTACGTCGACCGCTTAAAGACCGAGAGCGAGAGCGGCGCCGCCGATCTGCCGACCCTCATGGAGCTGCGCGAGACGATGCAGCGCCTTGACCGCGACCTGGCGCGGGTCGAGCTCCTGTGGATGGCCAAGGAGTCGCTCGATCTTGGCGACGCCTTCGCCGATGTGCTCGACTCGCTGGGCCGCTTCGCCCCGAGCGGCGAGCTGGCCGATGAGGTGAAGATGGAGTGGCAGAGCTCCCACCAGCAGCTGCGGCGGCAGCTGCTCGGCCAGGAGCTGCCGGGGCTTGGCGCCATGCTCATCCGCGATGCCGACAAGAACCGCATCGCCATGACCTCGGCGACCCAGAACGTCAAGGCCGGCGTCGAGAGCTTCCTGGCGCTGTCGTTTGTCCAGCAGCAGATCGAAAAGCCGCGGCAGCAGACGCCCGAGGGGCAATATAAGGTCAACTGGAACGAGGACCTTTTGCGCCAGGCCCTCGCCCAGGCCGAGGCGTACGAGTCCTACGTGCGCGACCGCGTCGGCGGCGTCTACCAGCAGATCCGCGAGGTGGTCAAGCACTCTGCCATCGAGCGCCTCGGCCAGAACATGCCGGCGCTGGTCGGCCAGGCGCGGCGGCTGGAGCGGGTGCTGCGCTTTGCCGGCGACGTCAACGCCCTGCAGGACGAGATCACCGGCGAGGTGGCAGAGCTCAAGCGGGTGTCTTCGACCCTGCGCCAGATCCTGGAGACCTACGACCGCCTGAGCCTCAAGGCGGCGCACGGGGAGCTTTACCACCAGCTGGAAGAGGACAACCGCGAGCTCCTGCGCCGCATCGATCTGCTGATGGAGCGCGAGGAGATGTACCGCATCTCGAGCAAGCTGTCCGAGTGGCGCGGTGAGAAGGCGCCGGTGCTGGCCGCCTTCGATGTCGAAGACGCCGACGCGCTGGCGCAGTACATAAAGGCCCAGCGCAACCGCATCAAGGGCTGGGCGCACGACTATGCCAAGGTGCCGGTGTCGCTTCTGGACGGGCTGACCGCGGCCGGCAACAGCAGCGACCCGCTAGTCAGCAAGTGGCGCAACATCGTAAACCAGCTTGAGTACTTCGAGAAGCTGACCCCGGGCAACTCGGTCAAGGACATGGAGTCCTTTATGGACACCACGCTCATCACCGTGACGCCCGACAACTGCCTGGACAAGCTGCCGCGCCGCACCAGCGAGAACAGCGACTACTTCCTGCAGACCCGGGCGCGCATCCAGGACGCCGTGCGCAAGCGGTGCCTGATCTTTGCCAGCGAGAAGATCCTCGAGCTCTACGATCACCTGGCGCGGCGCTTCAACCGCGAGCTTGCGGGCAAGTTCCCCTTTACCCGCAGCGCCCAGTCGCTGGACGATCCCGACGCCAGCCCGCGCGACATCCGCGGCTTCTTCCAGGAGTTTGATGAGTTCATCCAGCGCTACGACGCCTACAGCCAGCGCCGCGACACCCAGAGCGTGGTCGGCGACATCGGCCGCGAGATCAACGGCTTTCTGGAGTCGATGCGACACCTGCGGCCGTTCTTCGCCCAGCTCCTTGTAGACCGCAGCAGCGAGGTCGCCCGCTACAACCTGGCGGTTGAGTATCGGGTCAACAAGGGCAACGAGATAAACGGCCAGCAGGTCGCCGAGTGGGGCTTCACCGCCGGCGAGCAGCGCCTGGAGGATGGGCAGGGGGTGTGGCAGATCGGCGACCGCATCCGCCTGTCGATGCGCTGGGCCAAAGACGGCCTGTATATTCCCGCGCAGACCGGCCAGGCGCGCAACGCGGTGGTCGATACCAACGACTCGATCAGCTTCGAGTTCGCCGGCATCTGGAGCCTGGTGCGGCTCATCCGCGGCTTCCGGGCGACTCCTACTGACCTGCGCAAGTCGCTCGACCGGCAGCCGCACGTGCTCAAGTTCGTCGTCGATATCACCGAGCGCAAGCGCAGCGGCCGCCTGCACCTTCTGCCCGACTCCTACTATACGGGCAAGGGCAACGCACCGACCGGGGCGGCCAAGCTGTCGTTTCTTTATAACAAGGCTGTGCTCTACGTCCGGGTCGGGCTCACCGCGCAAGACAGCAAGGAGCCGCTCACCTTGCCGGTGGAGTGGCCGTCGTTCGCGCCGGGTACGCGCGGGGGGGCGCCGCAATGATGGCGGGAGGTTGCGATGTCTGAGAGGGCGCCGTTCGCAGTGGACATTAGGACCCTGCTGCAGCCGATCCCGGGGCGCGAGCCGGTGGGCGAGTGGCTGCGCTATGAAGGCACCTACGACGCGGTGCAGGAAGCGCGGCAGGAGGAGGACGAGTCACTTCCCAAGGGCATCTGGACGAGCAAGGTCAAGCGCGCCGACTGGGCCAAGGTGGACGCGCTGTGTCAGAAGGCGCTGCGCGAGCGGAGCAAGGACCTGCAGCTGGCGGTGTGGCTCGCCGAGGCGTGGCTGCAGCTGTACGGGCTGCCCGGGTTTGCCGGCGGCCTGCAGCTGTGCGCGGCGCTGCTCAACCGCTTCTGGGAGTCGCTGTATCCAGTGATTGATGAGGGCGAGGTCGCCTATCGGCTGGCGCCGCTGGAGTTTCTCGACCGCAAGGTGGCGCTGCGGGTCAAGCTGCTGCCGCTGGTGCAGTCCCCCGGCGACGGGGAGCCGCAGCTGAACTTCACCGACTGGGAGCGCGCCCTCTACAACGACAAGACGAGCCAGAGCGGCAGCGGTGAGCTGTCGCCGGCGCAGTTTCTCGCGGCGGCGGCGTCCACCCCGGCCCAGCGGTTCATCGTCCTCCACGCCGAGCTGCTCAGCGTCGAGCAGGCGGCGCGGGCGGTCGAAGCCGCGATCGCCGAGCACACAGGTGGGCCGAGCGCGGTGCTGCGCGGCCTGCGGGCGCTCATCACCGATATCGTGGTCCTCATCGCGCAGTACACACCCGAGGCCGCCCCCCCATCGGCCCTGCCCGCGGGCGGCGGCGGCTCCGGGCCGGCCGTCTCGCCCGCAGCCGGGGCGACCGCACAAGCGCGTCCGGATAGCAGTGCCGAGGCGCCGATCGCCGGACGCGCCCCGACCGCCAGCGAGTCGTGGGGACCAATCAAGAGCCGCCACGAAGCCTTTCGCCGGCTGACTGAAGCCGCCGACTATCTGCTGCGCACCGAGCCGCACAGCCCGGTGCCGTACCTGGTCAAGCGGGCCGTCGGCTGGGGGAATATGAGCCTGGCGGAGCTCCTTGTGGAGCTGGTCGGCAGCGACTCGGATCGCGGAGCGATTTATACGATGTTAGGCATACCGGCGCCGAAGTAGCGGCGCCTTTTCTATAAGAGCTTGGGATTTTTCAAGTCCGGCGCGTGGGAAGCCAGGCGCAATAACAAAATCGGGGTCGAGCAACCCTTAATACGCTCACAGGTGAGGTCACAATGTCTGAGAGCACCCAGCATAAACTTGATCGAGTCAGACCGCCGCGCGTCCAGATTACCTACGATGTCGAGGTCGGCGACGCCATCCAGATGAAGGAGCTGCCTTTCGTCGTCGGCGTCCTGGCCGATCTGGCGGGCCAGCAGGATGCCCTGCCCAAGCTCAAGGAGCGCAAGTTCGTCCAGATCGACCGCGACAACTTCAACCAGGTGCTGGCCAATGTGGCACCGCGGCTCAAGTACAAGGTCCCAAACCAGATCAAAAAAGATGGCTCGACCCTCAGCGTGGATCTGACCTTCCACAACCTGGATGACTTCCACCCGGCGGCTGTGGTCAAGAGCGTGCAGCCGCTGCGCGAGCTTCTGGAGATGCGCCAGCGGCTCGTCGATCTGCTGACCAAGATCGATGGCAACGAGGAGCTGCAGGAGGCCCTGCAGCGCCTGCTCAACGACAAAGAGAAGCTCAGCGCGGCCAGGGCACTTTCCGCCAAGAGCGACAGCGGCAACGTCTAGCACGAGGCAGAGAAAGGAGGCACCACCGTGGCGAATAAAGTAATCGACAATGCGACCGCAGCGCCCGTCGGCGACGTGATTGATGAGCTGATCCGCGAGGGCAAGATGGCCCGCGATGAGATGCAGGTCGCGCACGCCCGCACCCTCATCGGCGAGTTTGTAAACCAGGTCGAGCCCGCGCAGGTCCCCGCCAACGGCGACCTGGCGGCGATCGTGCTGCAGAAGATCGCCGAGATCGACCGCGTCCTCAGCGAGCAGGTCAACGAGATCCTGCACGCCGAGCCGTTCCAGAAGCTGGAGGGCAGCTGGCGCGGCCTGAATTACCTGGTGATGAACACCGAGACCAGCACCTCGCTCAAGCTGCGGGTGATGACGGCGACCAAGAAGGAGCTGCTCAGCGACGTCGAGCGCGCCTCCGAGTTCGACCAGAGCACCCTGTTCAAGAAGCTCTACGAGGAGGAGTTTGGCACCTTCGGCGGCGCTCCCTACGGCTGCCTGGTCGGCGACTACGAGTTCGGCCGCCACCCGCAGGATATGAGCCTGCTGGAGAAGATCTCCAACATCGCCGCCGCGGCCCACGCGCCGTTCATCAGCGCCGCCAGCCCGAAGCTGTTCGACCTGGAGGGCTTCGGCGACCTGGGCAACCCCCGCGACCTGGCCAAGATCTTCGAGAGCTCCGAGCTTATCAAGTGGCGCTCGTTCCGCGAGTCCGAGGACTCCCGCTACGTGGCGCTGACCCTGCCGCACGTGCTGATGCGGCTGCCGTACGGTCCTAATACGGTGCCGGTGGATGAGTTTCAGTACGTGGAAGACACCGATGGCCGCGACCACAAGAAGTATCTGTGGGGCAACGCGGCGTACGTGCTCGGGCAGCGCATCACCAATGCCTTTGCCCTGCACAAGTGGACGGCGGCGATCCGCGGCGTCGAAGGCGGCGGCATCGTCCAGGGCCTGCCGGCGCACACCTTCCGCACCGATGAGGGCGATGTGGCGCTGAAGTGCCCGACCGAGATCGCGATCACCGACCGGCGAGAAAAAGAGCTGTCGGACCTGGGCTTTATCGCCCTGTGCCACTGCAAGGAGACCGACTTCGCGGCGTTCTTCGGCGGCCAGACCGCCAACAAGCCCAAGCTCTATAACACCCCGCAGGCCAACGCCAACGCGCTCTTGTCCTCGCAGCTGCCGTACATCCTGGCCTCGTCGCGCTTTGCCCACTACCTCAAGGCGATCATGCGCGACAAGGTGGGCAGCTTCATGACGCGCGAAAATGTCGCCAACTACCTGAACAACTGGATCTCCAACTACATCCTGCTCCGCGATGACGCCGGCCAGGAGACCAAGGCAAAGTATCCGCTGCGCGAGGCGCGCATCGATGTCATGGACATCCCCGGCAAGCCTGGCAGCTACCGCGCCGTGGTGTTCCTCAAGCCGCACTTCCAGCTCAACGAGCTGACTGCCTCGATCCGGCTGGTCGCGGATCTACCGCCGCCGGCAGCCGGGTAATTTATTATTTCTGACCAGCCGCCGCCAGCCGGGTGCTGGCGGCAACAAAGGAAGATTCAATGCAGAACATATTCTGGGAAATTGAAGGCATCAAGGGCGAGTCGACTTCGGATCAGGGCAAGGACATGATCGAGCTCCTGTCCTTCAACCACGGCGTCTCGATGCCGCTCACCTCCGGCCCCTCGAACACCAGCCGCGCCTCGGGCCGCTGCGTGCACCAGGACTTCACCGTCACCAAGCAGGCGGACCTCGCCTCGCCGACGCTGAACCTCAAGTGCTGCGCCGGCGAAGACATCAAGGCTATGAAGGTCCATGTGTGGAAGGCGGACGCCGCCGGCAAGCCCCTTGAGTACCTGACCTACACCTTCGACAGCTGCATCATCACGTCGGTCTCGGTGGGCGGCGGCGGCGATCAGCCGGTCGAGACGGTGACCTTCAGCTACAAGAAGATCACCTGGGACTACGGGCAGCAGAAGCAGGCGCAGCCCGGCGGCTCCAAAGGCAAGAACTCGGCGAACTGGTCGCTCGAAGAGAACAAGGGCAAGTAACCGTAACCCGGGCCGGCCGGCACTGGCGCCTGGCCTTGAGAGTTGAGGACCTGCTTGGCGAGATCAGGCGCACATTCTAAGCACGCCGCCGCGGTGCCGCTGTTCGAGCGGCTGACCGACCACAATCCTGAGCAGCCGCGCGAACCGCAGCCGCTGCGCACGCTCTCTTATCCAGAGCTGCTGCGCTCCGTGCAGAAAGAGGTCGCGCGGCTGCTCAACATCCGCAGCGGGCACACGACTGAAGAGCTGCTCGGCCAGAGCCGCTCGACGATAAACTACGGGGTCTCGGATCTGCTGTGGGTAAACCCCCTGGACCCGCAGTCGCTGCGCACCCTGGTCCGCATCTTGGAAGAGAGCATTGAGGCGTTCGAGCCGCGGCTGCAGGGCGTCCGGCTTACCATCTTGCGCTTCGTGCAGACCGAGTCGCGGCTGGTCCTGAACCTGGCGGCGACCTTGATCACCCAAGACCTGCGCGAGCCGGTGTCGTTCCAGGTCACCGCCAGCGCCCGCACCAAGGAAGTGCTCTCCGATGACGAGTGAGGGCCGCGACGAGACCCTGCGCGCCTACCAGCGCGAGCTTTCGTATCTGCGCCACATGGGGGCAGAGTTTGCCGCCCGTTACCCCAAGATCGCCGCTCGCCTGGATCTGTCGGCCGACGCCTGCGCCGACCCCCATGTCGAGCGGCTAATCGAGTCGTTCGCCTTTCTGACCGCGCGCATCCAGCGCCAGATCGACAGCGAGTTTCCGCAGTTCACCGGCGCCTTGCTCGACGTCCTGTATCCCCACCTGCTGCAGCCGGTGCCGTCGATGTCGGTGGCGCAGTTCGAGGTCGATCCCGAGCAGGGGCTGCCGCTTTCGGGCTTTACCATCCCGCGCGGCGCGCCCCTGTTCACCCAGACCGACACCGGCTCGCTGTGCCGCTTTCGCACCGCGGCCCCGGTGACCCTGTGGCCGGTCGAGCTCACCGCCGCCCAGGTCGAAGCGACCGACCGCTACCCTTATCTGGATCCCTACCCCAAAGGGATCGCGATGCTGCGGCTGCGCCTCACCTGCTACGCCGAGTCGTTCGCCGAGCTCGATCTGCGCACCCTGCGGGTGTTCATCAACGCCCCGCCGGAAGCGGCCGCAGCGCTGTACGACCTGCTGGTCGCGGCGACGGTCGGGGTGGTGCTGCTGCCCGCCGAGGGCCGACCCGAGGTCCAGTTCCTCCCCGCCAAGGCGGTCCGTCCGGTGGGGCTAGAGCCGGACGAAGCGGTGCTGCCAGCGCCCGCGTACGCCCATCCGGCCTATCGGCTGCTGCAAGAGTACTTCCTGTTTCCGGCCAAGTTCCTGTTCTTTGACATCGACCTGCCGCACCTGCAGCGCGCCGGCCGCACCGCCGACATCGGCATCCTGCTCTCCGAGCTGCCGCCGCGCGCGGTGACGGTGACCCGCAGCACCTTCAGCCTGGGCTGCACGCCCATCGTCAACCTGTTTAACAAGACCGCGGAGCCGATCCGGCTCACCCAGCACCTGCCCGAGTATCCGCTGTATGCCGACAAGCGCGAAGAGCGAACCACCGAGATTCACTCGATCGACAAGGTCTCGATCTCGGCCGATCCGGCTTCGCCCAGGGTGATCGCGCCGTTCTTTTCGTTCTCGCATCCCGCCGACAGCGAGCAGCATCAGGCGTTCTACTACGCGCGGCGGCAGCCGACCGGGCGCAAGGACCTGCCCGGCTGCGACATGTTCCTGTCGTTCGTCGACCTCCGCTTTACGCCGACGCAGCCAACGGTGCCGACCGTGTTCGCCCATACCCTGTGCACCAACCGCGATCTGGCGGCGCAGATGCCGGCCTACGCCCGCCTGCAGCTCGAAGACTCGGCGCCGGTCAAGGCGGTGACGTGTCTGCTCAAGCCGACGCCGCAGATCACGCCGCCGATCGGCGGGGCGGCGCTGTGGCAGCTGGTGTCGCACCTGAGCCTGAATCACCTGTCCCTGAGCGGCGGCCAGCAGAGCCGGGACGCGCTGCGCGAGCTGCTGCGCCTTTATCGCATGAGCCCGACCTCGGCGACCGAGAACCAGGTGCTGGGCCTGGCGGCCCTTGGCTGCCGGCCCAAGATCTTGCAGATCGGTCGCGATGCCTGGCGCGGCTTCGTCCACGGTCAAGAGGTGACGCTGGAGTTTGATGAGTCGCTGTATGTCGGCCACAGCGCGCTGATGATGTCGGCGGTGCTCAGCCAGTTCTTCGCGCTATATACATCGGTGAATTCATTTACTCAGCTGGTGGTGCGCAGCCGCCAGCGGCAAGAGGTGTGGAAGCGATGGCCGCCACTAACCGGGACGCAGAGCCTCCTCTAAGCGACCCGCTGCAGGCGGAGTCGTACAAGTACAACTTCTATCAGCTGGTGCGGCTGCTGGAGATGCGCCAGCCGACGGCGACTTCAGTCGGCGCGGGGGCGGACCCCAAACACGAGCCGGTGCGCTTCCACAGCTCGTTCAGCCTGCGATTTCCGCCGAGCGATGTGGTCAGCCTGAAGGTCCCGGAGACCGACCCCGAAGCGGCCAAGCTCGCAGCGGGCGGCGAAGTAGACCAGGCGCCCGCGGAGATGACGGTCAGCTTCTTAAGCCTGGGCGGCGCCCACGGGCCGCTGCCGCATGCGCTGACCGAGTGGGTGCTCGATCGCATCGCCGCCAAGGACTTCGCGCTGCGCGATTTCCTCGATATCTTCCACCATCGCCTGATCTCCCTCTTGTATCGGGTGCGCCGCCACCACCGCCTCGGCATGGAGTGGACTTCTCCCGAGCACCACCGGTTCTCCTCTTACCTGCTGGCGCTCATGGGCATGGGCACGCCGGGCCTGCAGGGGCGGCTGGCAATCCCCGACCGGGCGCTGCTTCGCTACGCCGGCATCCTCACCAAGCAGCCGCGCGACGCCGCGGGCCTGCAGCTGTTGCTGGGCGATTTCTTCGGCCTGCCCATCCGCTGCCTGCAGCTGCGCGGGGCGATGCGGTCGCTCGACCCGGAGCAGTGGACGGAGCTCGGGGTCTCCGGGCGTAACCAAGTCCTCGGCAGGGATGCGCTGCTCGGGACCGCGATCTGGGATCAGCAGGCCGGGATCGAAGTCGAGCTCGGGCCGGTGCCGTGGTCCAAGTATCAGGAGTTCCTGCCCGGCCGGTCCGGGCTGCAGGCACTTGGCCAGCTGGTGCGCTTTTATATCGGTCCGAGCTTTGACATCCATGTGACCCTGCTGCTGCAGGCCGAGCTGATTCCTCCGGCCCGGCTGGCGGCGCCGCCGCCCGCGGGCGCCACGGCGGCTGGCAAGCCGGGGGCAGCGCTCGGGCTGACGACGTTCTTGTCGCACGGCAAGCCGCAGCAGGGCCATCGTGTCATCCGCCTGGGAGCCATTGCCCGGTACAGCGATTTGCCGGAGAGGACGGGGCCATGAGCAAGCCGGAGTTTCTGCTCTGTACTACCCCCGCAGGCAAGAGCCTGGAGCTGCACGAGATGGATGGCCAGGAGGGCCTCTCGACCCCGTTCAGGTTCCACCTGGAGCTGCACTCGGACGACCGCAAGGTGGACTCCAAGAAGATGGTCGGCAAGACCGCCAGCATCGACATCGTGCTGACCGATGGCGGCAAGCGCCACATCCACGGGGTCATCACCAGCTTCACCCAGACAGGCTACGACCCCCGCGAGGGGGTCTACATCGCCGAGCTGCGACCCTGGCTGTGGCTGCTCGGCCTGCACTGCGACAATCGCATCTTTCAGAAAAAGAGCGTGCCCGAGATCCTGGAGGAGGTCTTCTCGGACCTGGGCTTCAAGGATTTCAAGAAGTCCCTCAAGGCGACCTACGCCAAGCGCGAGTACTGTGTGCAGTATCAGGAGTCGAGCTTATCGTTTGTCACGCGGCTCATGGAGGAGGAAGGGATCTTCTACTTTTTTGAGCACGCCGCGGGCAAGCACACCCTGGTACTGGCCGATGACAGCGATGCCTACGTGACCTGCGAGGGCTCGGCCGAAGCGCGCCTTGGGGCCCTGGACAAAGACAAGAACACGCTGCGCCACTGCCGGTTCCAGCACGCGCTGACGGTCAACGGCTACGCGATGACCGACTACAACTTCGAGATTCCCGACACCGACCTGTATGTCAAGACCGGCGGCGGCGACCCCAAGCTGATGGTCTATGACTACCCCGGCAACTACGAAAAAAAGGATCGCGGCCAGAGCCTGATCAAGCTGCGCATGGAAAGCTACGAGAGCAGCCAGCATGTCCTGCGCGGCGCTGGAAACTGCCGCGGCTTCAGCGCCGGGGGCAAGTTCAAGCTCAAAGGTCACGGGCGCGCCGACCTGAATCGCGAGTACGTCCTGCGCCAAGTTTCCCACAAGGCGACGCGCAGTGAGTATCAGAATGAATTTGAAGCGCTGCCGGCCGATGTCGTATTTCGGCCACCGCAGCAACCCCGGCGACGGTACGCGCTCGGCAGCCAGACCGCGGTCGTCGTCGGCAAGGCCGGCGAGGAGATCTGGACCGACAAGTACGGCCGGGTCAAGGTGCAGTTTCCCTGGGACCGCAAGGGCAAAAAGGACGAGAACAGCTCGTGCTGGATCCGAGTCGCGCAGCAGTGGGCGGGCAAGAACTACGGACAGTTCTTCCTGCCGCGCATCGGCCAGGAGGTGGTGGTCAGCTTCATCGACGGAAACCCCGATCGGCCGCTCATCACCGGCACGGTGTATAACGCCGATCAGACCGTTCCCTACGCGCTACCCGACAACCAGACCCGCAGCACGACCAAGACCCGCACGAGCAAGGGCGGCGGCGGCTTCAACGAGCTGCGCTTCGAGGACAAAAAGGACTCCGAAGAGATCTACATTCACGCCGAAAAGGACTTCAAGACCGAGGTCAAGCACGACCGCACGACCACCATCGACAACGAAGACAAGCTCACCGTCAAAAAGGACCGGACCGTCGAGATCACCGAGGGCGATGAGTCCCTCACGATCAAAAAGGGCAAGCGGACGGTGACGGTTGAAAAGGACTACAAGCTCACCGTCAAGGGCAACCTGACCATCGAGGTGGACGGTAACGTCACGATAAAGTCAAAGAAAGCAATTAAGCTCGAGGCCGAGACTTCATTTGACCTAAAATCGGGGAAGGATATGACCGTCAAGGCGGGGGGGAATCTGCAGGAGGAGGCGCAGATGGACATGAAGCTCAAAGCCGGCATCGGCCTCAAGCAAGAAGGGGTCACGGTGGAGACCAAGGCCTCGGCGCAAGGCACGGTGGACGGCGGTGGGATGCTGACGATCAAGGGGGGCATGGTCAAGATCAACTAGCGCGCCTGGGCCTCGCAGCGGGGCCGGCCCAGCGGTGGTCAGGTGCGTGCAGAGCCGATGAAAGTGAATAAAGAGTGAGCCAGAACGAAGCAGCCAGCGAGCCGGCCGCGGGGACCGCGCAAGCCACCGAGCACGTCGAGTATGACGAGGCCGGACAGGTCCGCATGCGCGGCACGATGGTCGATGGCCAGCTGCGCGGGGAGGTGCGGTTTTTTGCCCCCGAAGGGCACCTGACGCGGGTGGCGCACTACGAGGGCGCGCTGCTCGTGGGCGAGGCAGTGGAGTACACCGCCAGCGGCCAGGTCAGCCAGCGCGCCAGCTTCGTGGCGGGCAAGCTCGACGGCCTCCTGCGGCGCTACGATGAAGCGGGAAAGCCAGCGCTCACCGCCGCGTACGCGCAGGGGAAGCTGCACGGCGAGATGCTGGTCTATGAAAATGGCCAGCTGCTCATGCAGCAGCGCTACGCCCACGGCAAAAAGCACGGACCGGGGCTTACCTACGATGGCAGCGGCGCGCTCGTGATGGCGGCCAGCTACAAGGACGACAAGCTGCACGGCGAGACGGTCTACTATGGCCCCGGCAAGGCGGTGCTCCGCCGCGAGCCTTATCACCTGGGCGTCCTGCACGGCCTGGTGCAGGACTTCTACCCCGATGGCAGCGTGCGCGAGGCGACCCCGTACGAGGCCGGCAAGCCGCACGGGGAGGCGCGCGCCTACTATCCAAGCGGCGCGCTGCAGCGGCGCACGATGTTTGTCCACGGCGCGGCGAGCGGTCCGCCGGAACAGCTGGCCGAGCACGATCCCCCGCCCCCGCCCCCACCTTCGGCGGCTTCGGCCCAGAAAGGGGGCGCCGCCGCCGAGACTGGAGGCCGCGCGGCGCGGGCGGTCGCGGCAGCAAAAGGCGGCGTCGCGGCCGCGAGCAGCGCGAGCAGCGCCGCAGCAGGTGGGCTGGCGGTCGCGGCCGGGGTCGCCGCCGGGGTCGCCGCCGCGGCAGCCGCCGGGGCAGCCGCGCAGGAGGCCGCAGGTGCCGCCGCCGCGGCGCGCTCGGCCCCGCTGGCCGCGGGCGCCGCAGGCAGCAAGGGAGCTGGGGAACCGCCGCCGCGGCGTCCGGGTCGAGCACTGCCGCCACCGCCGCCGCCACCGCGGCAGATCATTGTCCTAGAGCCGCCGAGCCTCGGCTCGCTGCCGCAGCCCGAAGGTGCGCCGGCGGCGGCCCAGGACGCAGCAGCTGGGCGACAGCCCTCACCCCCGCGAGGCAAGTAGAGGCAAGCCATGGCAAACGCAATCTGTATGGGCGCGATGATGAAGTGCTCCTTCGGTGTCGCCCCGAGCTCCCTGGTGGTGCTGCCGACCAACAAGGTGCTCTCCGGGCAGCCGACCGCGACGATCATGGACCATAAGCCCATGCTCAACGTGCTGCCGTTCGGCATGTGCCAGTCCATGGCCAATCCGACAGTCATCGCCGCCACCGCGGCAGCGATGGGAGTGCTCACCCCCATGCCGTGCATTCCCAACACGGCGGCCCCCTGGGTGGTCGGCGCGCCGACGGTGATGATCGGCAACATGCCCGCGCTCAACAGCACGGCGAAGCTGATGTGCAACTGGGCCGGGGTGATCGAGCTGTTACCCCCCGGCGTGCCCACGGTCCAGACTCCTTGAGGTAGTTCCATGGCAGCGCCCACTCGCACTCGCACTCGCAAGACCGCCTCCACTGACCCCGCCGCCGAGCCGGTCGAGGTGGCGCCGCCGAGCCGTCGCGTGCCTAGCCCCCGCGCCGCCACCGCCCGCCGTCCCGCCACCTCATCGCGCACGCTGCGCCCGCTGCCGCCGCTGCTGGCCGAGGTCGAGCCCCGCGACCCGGTCCCACCGCCGCCGCCGAGCGCCGCCACCCGGCCGCCGACCGCACCGCAAGCTGCGCGGCCAGCTGTTGCCGAATCGCGGACCGAGTCCCAAGCTCAGCCGGCAGCGCCGCCGCCGTCCACGCTCCCCGCAGAGCCGGTGGCGGCAGCACCACCGCCGCCGTCCACGCTCCCCGCAGAGTCGGTGGCAGCAGCACTGCCGCCGCCTGCCGCCAGCGCGCCAGCGGCCGATGCCACGCCGCCCAAGGTCGCCGCCCCGCCCGGCAGTGAGCTCACGGGCCTGGTCGAGCTGCTGCAGGCCGACGTCCGCTCGCTCCAAGGTCTGGTGACCGACCACACCGAGCAGACCGCGCAGGAGCTTGGCAAGACGACGATGCAGATGGTGCGCATGGTGACCGGCATGGCCCACCACCTGGACCAGCTGGTCGAGCATGTGCGGCAGGTCACCGCGATGGCGCAGACGCTGGCCCAGGCGCTCACCCGCGTTGAGTCAACAGTGGCCGTGGTAAATGAGCAGACGCGCGCGCAGCTTACCCAGCTGGCCCACGGTCAGACCCAGCTGCACGACGAGCTCGCGCCCATCCTGGGTGAGGTGGTCGGCCTGCGGACGCAGCAGGCGCGTAGTCTGACTCTGGAGCGCCTGGAGCAGTACCGCAGCGCGGTCGAGCTGAAGCAGCTCCGCCAGGCGCTGGAGCAGCTCGGGGCCACGCCCGCGCAGGTGCGCGCCACCGTCCGCGCAAGCCGACCGGGGGGTCCAAAGCGGTGACCCGAGGAAGCGGGCGCACAGCAGCTACTTTTTCTTATTCTACCTATTTTCGATTGTGGAGTTATTCATGTCTCTTCGTCGCAGTGCCTCGAAATGGCGTAGGTGGGCGCTCCCGGGATTGCTGCTCGCATGCTGCATGCTGGCGTGCAGCGCGCCAGACGGTCTGATCCTCAACATCAGCGTACAGCCCGGGACGCCGGTGAAGAGCTACGTCATCAAGGTCCAGGACCGCAGCACGCGCAAGGTAGTCTTCCTCTCGGGTCTGCAGAAGCTCGCGGCCGGGCGCGATCTCAGCGTCCAGCCGCTGCGGGTGGCGATGCCGTTTACGCAAAACGGCAAGTATCTCTTGCAGGTGCTCGCCGCCAACGTCGACAACGTCGAGGCGCTGCCGCTGCCGGGGGTCGCCGATCCGCAGCTGTTCTTCGCCAAGATTCTCGAGGTCGCGGCGCTCAAGGAGCTCGATGCGCCGCTGCTGCCGATCGCGCCGGCGTACGATGCCGACGGCGATCACTTCCCGGACGCGGTGACCTGGCTGGCGGCGGTACCCGAGGCAGCGGCGCTTTACAAGGACACCCCCGCGGTGCTCGACTGCGTCGACCGCGACCCGCCGGCGGGCGACATCGTGCCGGCGCGCACGCGCAGCTTCGACATCCATCCGCTGGCGCAGCCGCAGTGCAATGTCATGCTGCGACCGGCTCACGACCCGAGCGCCAACCCGCTGCCGGCGCTGGCGCCGCTGGACCTGTCGTGCGCCGGTGAGCCGCGCGCCTGCGCCGACAAGGACGGAGACGGCGATCCCGAGGGCAGCGACTGCGATGACAATGACCCGCACCGATTTCACGGCAACCCGCGGCCGCGCAACTGCTGCCAGTGCTCGGACCCCAAGAGCTGTGCCCAAAATCCGGCCAAGCTGGCCGACATGACGCTGTGCACCCCCAAGCGCTGCGACACCGCCTACGACTACGACTGCACCGGCTTCAACGTCAACTGCTTCACCGACAACGACTGCGATGGCTACTCGCCGAACAATCCCGACCCCACGCTGCGCGACTGCGATGACAACGACGCGCGCGTGCACCCGCAGGCGGCCAAGCTGTGCGATCCGCCCGACGGGGTGCTCAAGGACTGGGCCTGCGACGGTCGGCCCCAGGCCGGCTGCGTCGGCTGCGACCTGGACGGGGATGGCTTCCAGCGCCAGGACCCGGGTCCCAACCCGACCTGCCCGCTGACCAACTACAAGGCCGCCGGGCGGCCGGTGGACTGCGACGACAACGACAGCGGTGTCTTCCCCGGCGCGGCGACGTTTCAGGGGACGGCGAGCGTCGCCAAGTTCGGCTCGCTCGATGCGACCTCGCGCGGGTTCAATCGCCTGGCGGCGCTGCGCGGGCTGTGCCGCAACACCAGCGCGGCCGGCACCGCAGAGAACACCAGCTGCGATGGCAGCCTGCGCCTTGGCTGCCCGACGCCCGCCTGCGATCAGGACCAGGACGGCTTCCCCAGCAACGCCCCCGGCTGCGTGGTGGTGGGCAAGCCCGTGGACTGCGATGACAGCGACCGCACGATCTATCCCGGCGCGCCGCTGCACTGCGATGGCAAGGACCACGACTGCGATGGCGCCGCCGATGTCTGCAACCTCGACCGCGACAAGGACGGGTATGACTCCTCGGGCGACTGCGACGATGTCAACCCCAACGTCCATCCCTTCACCAGCGAGCTGTGCAACGGTGTCGACGACGACTGCGACGGCCTGGTGGATGAGCAGAACCCCGACGCCGCCGGCAACCCGCTGGTCCAGCTGGGCAGCGACGGCATCACCAAGGGAATTACCTCGTGCGCCGACTCGACCGTGGGCCTGTGTGGTCAGAAGAACCTGGGCTTCTATAGCGGCCACTGCGTCTGCTCCAGCGTTACGCCGACCTCGACTCGCGATGCGAATCCGGCCAACGTCGCCCTCTGTCCGGGGGAAAATGACAGCGCCGCGCGCTCGCCGCGCTGCTTCTTCGCCAACCAGCCAAAGCCGCAGAGCTGCGACGCCAACAACCCGGTCGACGACGACTGCAACGGCGATCTCAGCGACGTCACCGGCAAGAACCTGCTCGGCAAGGGCAACGCCTGCGGCGTCGATGTGACGGGAAAGCTGTGCCGGCCCAACATGCCGTGCTGCAAGGCGGGCACCCTGGCCGGCTGCAACCGCAACCAGGACAACCCCTTCTTCTCCCTCAAGGTTCCCGGGTTTTCCGACAACGATCGCTACAAGGTCTGCACCAACCAGATCGATCCCAAGGCCGAGACCTGCAACGGTTACGACGACGACTGCAACGGCCAGCTCGGGACCCAGATCGGCGAGACCGACAGCGACAGCGATACCTACCTCAGCTGCAGCGGCTGCATGAACCTCAACACCACCGACCCGCAGGCGTTCAACCAAAGCTACCTGTACTGCGGCGACTGCAACGACAGCAGTCGCGCGGTGTATCCGCCGATTCCCAACACCAAGGCCGGAGCGACCGAGCTTTGCGATGGCATGGACAACAAGTGCGTCGGCATGAGCTACCCGGACGGCAACGAGCAGTGCGGCTCCGGCAACGACGCCGGCAAGCCGACCTGCTGCCCTAGTCTGCTGCTGTGCATCGATCCGATGAACGATAAAGATCACTGCGGCAGCTGCACCAAGTCGTGCAACGACAGCACGGTGGAGGACAGCTGCAAGGCCGGCCTCTGCGCCTGTGGGGCCGACCCGGCGTGCGACCCGGCCAGCGTAACCAAGTCGCTGTGCCGCAGCGGCGTGGGCTGTGTGCAGTGCCTGGCGAGCACCGACTGCCTGCGCGTGCTCGGCGCGGCCACGCCGACCAAGGCGTGCAGCGCGGCCACCTACACCTGCGTGCAGTGCACTGCCGACGCCTTCTGCACCGACCCGGCAAACCCGGCGTGCGATACGACGCTCAGCCGCTGCGTCCCCTGCCTGGTGAGCGCGCAGTGCAAGTCGCCCGGGCTGCCGGCCTGCTTGAAGGACCCCGGGGGCGACAGCACCAAGAACAGCTGCGTCGAGTGCCTGGCCAACGCCGACTGCCCGGCGACCAAGCCGGCGTGCGACACGACGATCAACCGCTGTGTCCCCTGCCTGGTAAACGCGCAGTGCAAGTCGGCCGCGCAGCCGTTCTGCTTGAAGGACGCCGGCGGCGACAACACCAAAAACGTCTGCGTCGAGTGCCTGGCCAACGCCGACTGCAAGGGGGCAAACCCAGCGTGCGATCCGGTGACCAACCGCTGCGTCCCGTGCCTGGTCGATGCGCAGTGCAAGTCGGCCGCGCAGCCGTTCTGCTTGAAGAACGCGGGCGGTGACAACACCAAGAACGTCTGCGTCGAGTGCCTGGCCAGCACCGACTGCAAGGCCGCCAACCCGGTGTGCGATCCGGCGATTAACCGCTGTGTCCCGTGCCTGCTCGATGCGCAGTGTAAGGCGGCGCAGCCCCTCTGCTTGCTGGATGTGGGCGGCGACAGCACCAAGAACGCCTGTGTCGAGTGCCGGCTCGACACCGACTGCAAGCCCATGATGACGTGCGGCGCGACCCATATGTGCATGTAAGGCAGCTTCCGTGTCATCCCTGCGCCATCCACCGCGAGCCGGAACCCGAGCAAGGCAAGAGCAGCCATGGTCTTTGGTAAGTTGACAGGACGTTGCCGGGCACTCGGGGCGCTTGCCGCGCTGCTGGCGCTCCTTTTTGCCTCGGGCCTCCAGGCGCAAGAGCCGCCGCGGGTCGGCAGCGCCGCCGTGCCCGCGGGACCGGGCGCAGCCCCCGCGCCGGCGGCCGACACGACCTTCACGCTCCTCGGAGCGCCGCCGGGGGCGGAGGTCAGCATCGATGGCACCCTGATAGGCAAGACGCCGCTTGGTCCACGCACGCCGGTCACCCCCGGGCCGCATCAGCTGCGCGTGACCCGGCGCGGCTTTTCTTCCTACACGCGCGAGTTCACCGCTTACGCCGGCCGCCTGGTGGCGCTGGAGATCAGCCTGATTCCGACCCACCTCGTGCTGCGCCTGCGCGCCAGCGAGGCGGGGGCGCAGGTGCTGGTCGATGACGAGCTGCGCGGCGAAGCGCCGATCGAGCTCGAGCTGGTCCCCGGGCTGCACCAGATTACAGTGCGCGGCCCCAACATCCAGGACGAGACGTTCACCGTGACCGCGGTGGCCGGCGACGAGCTTGAGCGTGAGGTCCAGGTCAAGCTCAAGCCCGAGCAGCGCCGCGCCGAGCAGAGCGCCCGGCCCAAGGCGCGCCGCTTCTACACCCGCTGGTGGGTGTGGACGCTGGCCTCGATCGGCGCCATCGGCATCGCCAGCGCCATCATCATTCCCACTGTGCTGTCCCAGCGCAGCAGCTGCGAGAAGCTCGGCGGCGAGGTCTGCTTCCCCATCGAGGTGACCACCCCTGCCCTGCGCAGCCAGCTGCTGCTCCGCTTCTAGAGGCGCCCAGAAAAGAGCAGAAGACGGTCACGGCCAGCGCCCTAGCGCCGTCGCTGGCAGGCCGGGTGCGAGCCTGGTGCTGATGGCGCGGGCGGCGTTAGCACTTGATGCGCTTCATCTCCGGATCGTACAGCGGCCGCAAGGAAGCCACCGCGGGATAGCGGCGGCCGGCGATCTCGACCTCCCAGGATCCCTGGTCGAGGAACGCCTGATCGATGGGCTGGCTGCCTCCTTCGATCATCGCCAGGCCCACCGCTCCGCCCAGGGTGAAGCCGTAGGAAGCGGCGCGGATGTAGCCCACCGGCCGGCCGTCGCGCCTTATCACCTCGGCGTGGAACATGAGCGGCTCGGGATCCTTGAGCAGCACCTGCACCAGCCGACGCGTCAGCGGCCCCGCCGCCTTCTTGGCCAGCACCGCATCGCGCCCGAGGAAGCCGCCGGGCTTTTTCAGATCGACCGCAAACCCGAGGCCGGCCTCCAGGACCGAGTCGGTGTTGTCGATGTCGTGCCCGTAGTCGCGGTAGCCCTTCTCCATGCGCAGGCTGGCCAGCGCCTTGAGGCCAGCGTGGCGCAGCCCGAGCGGCTCGCCGGCGGCGACCAGGCGGTCGTAGACGTGCACCGCCTGCTCGGTCGGGATGTACAGCTCGTAGCCAAGCTCGCCGAGGTAGGTGATGCGGACGCACAGGGCGCGGGCATAGCCGATGTCGATTTCCCGCGCGCCGCGGAAGGGAAAGGCTTCATTGGATAGGTCGGCGGTGGTGACCTGCTGCAGCAGCTCGCGCGAGCGCGGGCCCTGCACGTTGAGCTGCGCGTAGCCGCTGGTGACATCGCTCACAAAGGCGTGGGCGCCGGAGGGAAAGTGACGCCGCAGCCAGGCCTCGGCGTGCCGGTGAGCGGTGTCCGAGGCGACCACCCAGAAGCGATCTTCGGCGAGCTTGGTGACGGTCAGATCGGCCTCCAGCGTCCCTGCTTCATTGAGCCACTGGGTATAGGTGATGACCCCCGCCTCGCCATCGACATTGTTGGCCGAGATGTAGTTGAGCAGCCGTCCAGCCTCGCCCCCCTCTACCAGGAACTTGGCCATGAACGACATGTCCATGAGGATCACTCCCTCGCGAGCGGCGCGGTGCTCGGCCGCCCAGTAGGGGAACCAGTTCTGGCGGCCCCACGACAGCTTCTCGACAGTCGGCGCGATGCCGGGCGGGGCGTACCAGTCCGCGCCCTCCCAGCCGCTGACATCGCGGAAGTAGGCGCCGCGGGCGACCAGGCGCTCGTGAATCGCCGACAGCTTGGCGCCGCGCGCGGTCTGCATCGAGCGGGTCGGATAGTGGCACTTGTAGACCGTGCCCAGAGACTCGGCGGTGCGGGTGCGGCGGTACTCGGGATTGCTCTGATACTTGTGCAGGCGATCGATGTGGAAGCCGGTGACATCGACGTCGGGGCGGCCATTGATGATCCAGTGCGCCAGCACCCGACCGAGCCCGCCGCCGGTGAGGATGCCGATCGAGTTTAGGCCGGCGCAGACAAAATAGTTCTTCACCTCGGGCGCTTCGCCGACGATGGGAGCGAGGTCGGGAGTGAAGCTCTCGGGACCGCAGAAGAAGGTCTTGACCCCGATCTGGGCCGAGATCGGCACCCGGCTCATCGCCCGCTCGACATAAGGTCCCATGCGGTCCCAGTCGGGCTGGATCGAGCCGAACGAGAAGTCCTCGGGCACGCCGCCCACCTTCCACGGCGCGCACACCGGCTCGAACAGGCCGATAAGGAGGCCGCCGCCCTCCTCGCGATAGTACCCGTAGCAGCCGGGGTCCTCGATCACCGGCAGCGCGGTGCTCATTCCATCGAGCTTCTCGGTGATCAGGTAGTAGTGCTCGGCCGCCTGCAGGGGAATGTTTACCCCCGACTTTTCGCCCAGCTGGCGGGCCCACATGCCAGCGCAGTTGACCACATACTCGGCCTCGATGTCGCCGTACGGCGTGCGCACGCCACACACCGCGCCGCGCCGGGTGAGCACGGTGGTGACCGGGACTCCCTCCAGCAGCGTCGCTCCGTGCAGGCGCGCCCCCTTGCCGAGCGCCATGGTGACATCGACTGGATTGGCGCGGCCGTCTTCTTTGACATAGAACCCGGCCAGCACGTCATCGGTCTGCGCGAGCGGAAACAGCTCCTTGACCTGGGACGGCGAGATCTCGTGGACGTCGACGCCGCAGTAGCGATTGAAGGCGGCCACCCGGCGGTACTCTTCCAGGCGGTCGGCGTCGCTGGCAAGCTCGATGAAGCCCACCGGCATAAAGCCGGTCGACTGGCCGGTCTCCGCCTCCAGGCGCTCGTACAGGGCGCGCGTGTACTTGCGCAGCTCGGTCGAGGTCTCGGACAGCGAGCCGAAGGTGACGATGAGCCCGGCGGCGTGCCAGGTGGTGCCCGAGGTCAGGCGATCGCGCTCGAGCAGCACGACGTCCTTGAGCCCCTGCTGCGCCAGGTGGTAGGCGACCGAGCAGCCGATGATTCCCCCGCCGATGACCACCACGCGGGCGCGCTCGGGAAGTTTTGGTTGCGACATGGGAGTCCGATTATGGGCGAGCGTCCGCTGGTGTCCAGTCTACTTGGCAGTAGCCGCCGGTTTTCCCAAGCGCTAGGATTCGCCCCCCCGCGCCCGGGTGCCCGGTCCGCCGGGGGCTCACACGCGCTGCGGAACGACGCCGATCCCCGGGCCGACGGGGTCGACATTGCGGGAGGAAAGGTCGGTGCGTACACCTGTCTCTGCAACTTGTGCGTCTGACGCTTCGCGCGCGTCCTTCGGGGCTCCGGCCGCTCCCGCAAGCTGGGGCCGCAGCCGGTCGCTGCCGGCGCTGCTCGTGCTTCTGGGCGAGCTCGCCACCGGCGGCGCGGCGCGCGGCCAGGACTTTGCGGCGACCGTGCGCGCCCCCGCGGTGCCGCGCAGCGATCCCGCGGCCGTCACGATCATCGAGCTCGGCCTGCCCGGTCAGGCCAACCAGCCGGGCCCGTACAAGACCTCGCTGGCCGAGGTGCTGGTCGGTCAGCCGGGGGTCCAGGTGCGCGCCAGCGGCGGCCTGGGCCAGTTCAGCGGCGCTGTCCTGCGCGGCGCCGCGCCCAGCCAGGTGGCGGTGCTGGTGGACGGCGTGCCGCTGTCGCGCGGCAGCCAGGCGAGCGTCGATCTGTCGCTTTTGCCGATCGCCGGGGTCGAGCGGGTCGAGATTTACCGCGGCGCCCCGCCGCTCGAGCTCGGCGTCGACGCCATCGGCGGCACCGTCAACCTGATCACCCGGCGCGGCCGCACCGCCCCGACCGGCTGGAGCGAGCTCGGCGGCGGATCCTTCGGGCGGCGCCTTGTAAGCCTCGGCTACAGCGGCGAGCAGCCCGGCCTGCGGGTAAGCGCCAGCGTCAGCTACCAGGGCGCGGTGGGCGACTTCCCCTACTACTTCAATGAAGGGCTGCGCTACGGCAAGCCCGAGCTGGCGCAGCTGCGCCGGCGCAACGACGACTTCGATCAGGGCGCGGTCGACCTGCGCGTCACCTTCGGCCAGGACAGCCGCGGCGGCTTTGCCCAGGTCTCGGGGCTGCTCAAGCGCCAGGGGGTGGCGGGCATCGGCCAGCCGGGCGGGCAGCCGGGCGACCCCGAGCTCGCGACCGGACGGGCGCTGCTCATCCTCGGCGGTCAGGGCACGCTGGCCGGCGGCCACGTCGCGCTCGCGGGGGACGCCCACGCCCTGCTCGAGCAGACCCGCTTTCACGATCTAAAGGCGCTGCCGGTGCGCGTGCTGGCCCAGCTGAGCGAACAGACCGGGGCGCGGCTGGTGCTGCGCCTGCACCGCTATGCAGCGGCGCGGCCGACGGCGGCGCTAAACCAGCTGTCGCTGATCCTGCTTGCCGAGGGCCGCTACGAGCGCCTGGACCAGAGCGACCTGTGCGCGGCGCAGCCGGGGTCGTGCGCGGGCGCGCCGCCGAGCCAGCGGGCCCGGGCGCTGCTCGGCCTGGGCGGCGAGGTGCGGCTGTGGCAGGACCGCCTGCTCATCCAGCCCGGCGGCCACCTGCTAGTCGCCCACAGTGACACCCTGCCGGCCGGCAGCGCCGCCCCCGAGTCGCCGACCGCGGTGTTCCCTGCCCCGCGGCTGGCGGCGCGGCTGCAGGTCCTGCCGTGGCTGCTGTTGCGGGCCAGCGGCGGCCGCTTCGTTCGCCTGCCGACCTTCCTGGAGCTGTTCGGCGACCGCGCCTTCTTCCGCCCGAGCCTGGACCTGCGCCCCGAGTCGGCGTGGAGCGCCGAGGCCGGCTTCGCGGTGAGCACCACCCCGCAGGCCGGGCTCCGGCTGGCGCTGTCGACCCATGGCTTTTACCGCCTCATCGACGACCTCATCGATGTCATCCGGGATGGGCCGACGCTGCACGCGCGCAACGTCGGCGCCGCCCAGGCCGCCGGGGTCGAGGTCGAGGCGCGAGCGCGCCTGGGCGAGGCGCTGCAGGCGCAGCTCAACTACACCTTCCTCGACGCCCGCGACAAGACCGCCGATCCGAACCGCTACGATCACCTGCTGCCCGGCCGCGCCCCCCACACCGTGTTCCTGCGGCTGGAGGGCGGCTACCGGACGCTGCGCCTATTTTACGAGCTGGACCACGCGGCGCAGCTCTACCAGGACCCGGCCAACCTGCAGCCGCGACCGGCGCGCACCCTGCACGCGCTGGGGCTGCAGCTCGGCCCGCAGCTTTTCGCCGGCGGGCGGCTGCGCGTCCAGCTGGCCGTCGAGGTGCGCAACCTGCTCGATGCCCGGCTGGCGCTGGTAACGCTGCCGCTGGCCGCCGAGCGCGGCCCGCTGCCGCTGCCGCTCACCGACTATTTTGACTACCCGCTCCCCGGCCGCGCCCTGTACGCCACGCTGAGCGCCCGCCTGTGAGCCCGCGCAGCGGTCGACATGGTGTCGGCCGCCTGCACTCTGCCGGAACTGCGGCAGAGAGCCCAAGCAAGGAGTCCCCATGACCCGCGTTGTCTCCGCCTCTATCTATTCCCGAGCCGCCCTGGCGCTGCTGTCTTCCACGCTCGCCTGCACCAATCCGCCGCCGGTGACGGCGACGCCGGATCTGGCAACGACGCCGACGAGCGACCTGCTTTCGCGTCCGCTTCTGGCGGTGGTCGGCTCCGACTTCACCTCGGGCGCGCTGAGCACCGTCGACCCGGGCAGCCGGGCGGTGCGCAAAAACCTCGACGTGGTTGACGCCCAGCCGGTGGCGCGCGCCTTTGGCAGCAAGCTGTATGTCCTGGACCAGACGCACGGCGCGCTGCGCATCTACGACGCCGCCCAGGACTTCAAAAACCCGCTCGACGTGCCGGTGAGCCAGACCGGCGTCGTCGACGGAGCCCAGGCCAACCCGCACGACATCTATATCGATGCGCAGCGCCAGCTGGCCTACCTGACGCTGTACGGCAGCCTCGGCAGCACTCAGGTCACGGCCAGCCGGGCCATCGGCGTGATTGATCTGAAGGCGCCCGCGGCCGGGCTGGCGCGCTTCATCGCGCTCGGAACGGCGGCGGCCGACACCGACGGCAATCCCGAGGCCGACCGCCTAGTCGGGTGCGGCGACACGCTGTATGTGACGCTGCAGGACCTCGATCGCAAGCGCAGCTACGTGGCGGCGAGCCCGGGGCGGCTGGCGGTGCTCAACCTCAGCAGCCCCGGCACCCCGAGCTACATCCAGCTCGCCGGCGAGAACCCGAGCGGCCTGGCCGTCTTCCCCGGCTGCACCGAGGCGATCGTCGGCTCGGCGGCGGATCAGTACGGCGGCACCCAGCTTGGCAAGGGCGGCATCGAGCGCGTAGATCTTTTGGGACTAAAGACGCTGGGCCTGGCGCTCACCGACATGGAGCTTGGCGGCAACGTCAGTGCCCTGGACGCGGTCGATGCGGCGCACGTCTTCGCCGACCTGCAGGTAAAAAGCGGCATGACCTTCAACAACACGGTCTACGCGGTGGACGCGGTGGCCAAGAAGAAGGGGGCGGCGCTGCTCGGGCCGATGAGCTTCGTCGCCGCGGTGCGGGTGCTGGACGGCCGCCTGGTGGTGCTGTCGGCAGGCTCGGCCGGCGCGGGGCAGCTGGCCCCGGGGCTCTATCTGGGACCGACCAGCGGCGCCCCGCTCACCGACCCCGCCGTGGACGTCGGCCTGCCGCCGCAGTCGGTCGCCCTTGTTTATCAGTAGCTCTGTGGGTAAGGTGCTTGGGCGATGGCTTGGTGGTCGCGGAAGAATAAAGCTCCAGAGTTTGGCTCCGAGAAGCGCTCGGTGCCGAGCGGCCTATTTCAGAAGTGTGACGGCTGCGCCACCACGCTGGACTCGCAGAAGATTGTGCTCGCGCTGCGCTGCTGCCCGCAGTGCGGGCACCACTTCACGATGCCCACCGAGGACCGCATCCGCCTGCTCCTGGACGAGGGCACCGCCGTCGAGCAGGACACGGGCCTTGGCGCTACCGATCCGCTCGGCTTTCGCGACACCAAGAGCTACGCCGACCGCCTGAGCGGCCTGAAAAAGTCGCTCGGGCCCGCCGACGCCTTCCGCAGCTTCGTCGGCAGCCTGCACGAGCTGCGGGGGGCGCTCGGGATCTTTCAGGTCGAGTTCATGGGCGGCTCGATGGGCTCGGTGGTCGGCGAGAAGATCGCCCGGCTGTTCGAGCGGGCGGCGGCCGAGCAGCTGCCCGCCGTGATCCTGTCGGCGAGCGGCGGGGCGCGCATGCAGGAGGGCATCCTGTCGCTCATGCAGATGGCCAAGACCAGCGCCGCGCTGGGCCGGCTGCGCGAGCGCGGCATCCCGTATATCTCGGTGCTGCTCAACCCGACCACCGGCGGCGTGGCGGCGTCGTTCGCCCTGCTCGGCGATGTCATCCTGGCCGAGCCGGGAGCGATGATCGGCTTTGCCGGGCCGCGGGTCATCGAGCAGACGATCCGCCAGAAGCTGCCCGAGGGCTTTCAGCGCGCCGAGTTCCTGCTCAAGCACGGCATCATCGACGCCATCGTGCCGCGCGCCGAGCTCAAGGGGCGGCTGACCGTGCTGCTCCGCATGCTGCTCGGGCACCCGGCGGTGCCGCTGCCGGCGGTCACAAACCCCGCGCTCAGCTCGTCGGGGGAGCTCCTGGCGCTGCCGCCCGAGCTGGCGGCCGCCCCGCCGCCCCCGGCGGCGCCCGAGCCGGGCGCCCGCGACCCCGGCGCGGAGCCGGCGGCCGAGGGCGCCGCGCCGCTTTCCCCCGAGGCCCCGCCGACGCTCACGGCGATCCTCTGCGACAGCGCGAGCAGCGACGGGACCAAGTCCTTTTCCTAGCATGGCGTCGGCTGACTACGCGGCGGCGCTACAGGACCTCTGCCGGCTCGCCCTCCATGGCATCCAGCCGGGCACCGAGCGCTTGGCCACGGTGCTGCAGCGGCTCGGCAATCCGCAGGCCGGCATCCCGGCGATCCACATCGCCGGCACCAATGGCAAGGGCTCGACGGCCGCTTACTGCGCGTCGCTGCTCGGGCAGCTCGCGCGGGCGCTGCAGCGGGCGGGCGGGCCGCACCTGCGCCTGGGTCTTTACACCTCGCCGCACCTGCAGCGGGTGCGCGAGCGCATCCAGCTTAGCGAGGATCCTCAGGCCGAGCTGCGCGAGTGCACGGAGGCGGAGTTTGTCCGCGCCCTGGCCGCCGTCCAGGGGGCGGCCCAGGCGGCGCCGGAGGTGGTCCTCACCTTCTTTGAGGTGTTGACGGCCGCCGCCTTCGTCCTGTGGCGAGAAGCGGGCGTACAGCTCGCAGTGGTCGAGACCGGGCTGGGCGGCCGCCTGGACGCGACGCGGCTGTGCGCGGCGGCGGTCACGGTGGTGACGAGCGTCGACCTGGATCACGTCGAGCTGCTCGGGCCAACGCGTGCCGACATCGCGCGGGAAAAAGCCGGCATCTTCAATCCGGGCGTCCCGGCTCTGGCCGCCTGCGCCGACCCACAGGCCCGCGCCATGCTCATAGCCGAGGCGCAGCGCATCGGCGCCCCGCTGCGGCTGTACGCCGCGCCGCCGAACGAGCCGGCGCCTCTGCCAGCGCCCGCAGCTGGTACTTCCTCCCCGCGGCCGACCCCTGCGCCGCCGCCAGGCTGGCCACAAGGCACGGCCTCCGGTGCGCCCACGCATGCACAGCCACAGTCGCCACCGCTATCACCGCAGCCACTGCCACCTCTGCCGCTACCGTCGCCGCCATCGCCAAAGTCGCAGCCGCCACCGTCGCCACCGTCGCCACCGTCGCCACCGTCGCCACCGTCGCCACCGTCGCCACCGTCGCCACCGTCGCCACCGTCGCCACCGTCGCCACCGTCGCCACCGTCGCCACCGTCGCCACCGTCGCCACC
>JBGANQ010000065.1:0-53068 GCA_044222245.1 Polyangia bacterium
GAGGGAATTGAAAGGCCCATCATTCCCGCGACCTGAATTCACTTCGATCGAATCGGGTGATTGATGAAAAATCGCTTGCGATGGGAGCTTAACCAATCAGAAAACGCCCGAAATCGAGCCTTTCTTGGCCTTTTTTTGGTGTTTGATCGGCGCCGGAACCGGCGGCGCGTGAGCCGGCGATCGATCGATCCCGCTACAGGATCGAACAAAGAGGATCGATCGCGGCAGGATGGAAGCAGGACGGGACGCGCGAGCGGGTTGCTTTGGCTGCACAACGGGCGCGCGTGGCGCCCGTCGCCAGAGATCACAGCATGGGACTTGTCTGCTCAGCGCTCAGGCCCGGCGTAGCCAATAGAGCCGCCACCCGCGCCGGATACCAAGCGCCGCCAAGCTCTGGCACATGCCCTTCTATCGAGAGCCGCACCCCGACTTCGCGCAGGCTCAGCCCTTCGCCGCGTAGTTCCTTGGCCCGCTGGGCAGTGCCGGCCCGATCGCTGGGGTCGCGATAGCGCAGGAGATCCAGCACACTGGCCGCGTGCCACTTGCCCCCACGTTTGGGCACGAATCCTTCCTTGCGCAGTCGCGCGCCGATCTCGCGCAGGCTCAGTGCCTGAGTTTTGAGGTCCCGCGCTCGCGCCGCTGCCCCGGCCTTGTCGTAGATAAGCGGCACACGCGGCGCGTGCGCCTTATGGGGCCTCATGGTGTACTTGCCCTCGCGCTGCAGGATCACACTGATCACGCGCCCGCACCATTCCCCACCTTGCCGCGCAGGAATGCAGTCTGTATTCAACCGTCGTGCAATCTCCGCAAACTTGACGCCCGCTTCATGGAGCGCGGCGATCTTGGCGATGGTCTGTTGCTCGCTGGTCAGCGGCGCCAGGATGCGGCGTCGCTTCTCGTCCACTTGGCTTGCATACTCATAGCCATACGGCGCGCCCCCCAGCTTGACCCCTTGAGCCTTCATATGCTGCAGAGATTCCCGCGTGCGCTCGGAGATCATCTCACGCTCAAACTGATTGTAGTTCGCAAGGTTGAGTAGGAGCATGCGCCCGGCAGCATTGTGCGTATTGACCATGCCGCAGACAGATAGCAAGTGGTACCGCTCATCGGAAAAGTAGTCATCAATGAGCATGCAGATATCGCGCACTGAGCGCGAAAGACGATCCAGTTTAGCGACAAGAAGCGTATTCGCTCGCCCGCGCTTGAGCATGCGCAGCGCGGTTTGCAAGCCGGGCCGCGCCAAGGTGCTGCCCGAGATCCCTTCGTCGGCTACGATATCGATGAGCTTAATCCCGTTCGTCTTACAGTAAAGGCGCAGCCTATCGCGTTGTGCGTCAAGGCTGACACCCTCCGAGGCTTGCTCAAAGGTACTTACTCTGACGTAGCCGATAGCCGTTTTGGTGACGTTGGCATGCGATGTATGTGTTTGCATGCGAACTGTCGTAAGGGATTTTGCCGGTCCTGCTGCGAATAGGGCAGGCGAAACAGACTCGGTGCCGGCTGCGGGTAGCTCGGCGGCGGTGCCGGCTGCAGGTAGCTCGGTGGCGGTGCCGGCTGCGGGTAACTAGGCGACATCGCTGGTGCAAGCGGCGCGCCCGCGCTGTCGAGCTGCAGTGTCGGTCCGCCGGCGGACACCGGCAGCGGCTGCGGCGATAGGGCCGGGATCGGGCGCAGGCCGTGGCCGGCCAGACGCAGGTCCTGAATCACCTCGCGCATCGACTGCTGGCGCTGCTCGGGCAGGCGGGACAGCATCCGGCGCACGGCCCGCGCCAGCTGCGGCGGGGCCCCGTAGCCCTGTAGGTCCGGTGGTGGCACGTCCTGGGCGTGCAGGTTGATCCACTCGTAGGCGCTGCTCGCGGTGTAGGGACGCCGGCCCGCCAGCAGCTCGTAGATAATGACTCCGAGAGAGGCGGCGCAACCGTCCAGGGCCTTCCAGTCAAGCTGTGGCGTGGCCGCCGCGTGCCCACCGCCAGGTACGCGCGCCCCACCTCAGGTGGTGGGAAAGGCGGGCGGGAAGAGTCTGTCACGAGGATACAGATGAGTCTCGGGAGAAAGTGGTTTCTGTGTTACAAACGGACTCATGGCTCCCAAGGCGCCTTCCCATCAGCGCAGCGTGAGTCTGCCTGGCGCAAGCGCCGCGGCAACTCCGTCCGACCGCAAGCCGCGAGCAAAGCCAGCGAAGCTGCCGTCCTGGAATGTCCGGACCCAGGCGATGTTTCACAAGTTTCTCGAGTCGGCCCCGGATGCCATGCTCATCGTCGACGAGCAGGGCCGCATCCTGCTCGTCAATACCAACACCGAGCGGCTGTTCGGCTACAGCCGACAAGAGCTCATCGGGCAGTCGATCGAGCAGCTCATGCCCGACCGATATCGGCAGCTCCACCTGGGCCATCGCGCACGCTACTCTGGTGAGCCGCGCGTGCGCGCCATGGGCTCGGGACTGGACCTGTTCGGCCTGCGCCGCGATGGTACGGAGTTTCCGCTGGAGATCAGTCTGAGTCCGCTGCCGACCAAGGAAGGACTGCTGGTCTCTAGCGCCATCCGCGATGTCACCGAGCGCCAGCGCACCCAGCAGGCCCTGGCGCGCGCCAAGGAAGTGGCCGAGGCGGCCAGCCGCGAGCTGGAGTCATTCAGCTACTCGGTCGCCCACGATCTGCGGGCGCCGCTGCGCAGCATCGCCGGCTTCAGCCAGGCGGTGATCGAGGACTATGGCCCGCAGCTCGAGGCCGAGGGCCAGTCGCACCTGCAGCGGATCCGCGCTGCCGCCAACCGGCTGGCGGGACTCATCGACGATCTGCTGGCGCTGTCGCGGGTCAGCCGCTCCGAGCTGCGGCGCGAGCCGGTGGACCTGACGCGCCTGGTGCAAGAGATCCTGACCCGGCTGCGATCAGCCTCGGGCGAGCGGGCCGTCGAGATCCAAGTCGCCGAAGCGATGGTGGTCCGCGGCGATGCCCGCCTGCTGGCGATCGCGCTGGAGAACCTGCTCAATAATGCCCTGAAGTTTAGCCGCAATCGCCAGCTCGCGCGGATCGAAGTAGGAGTTATGCCGACCTCGGTCTCACCGCAGACCTTGTTTGTCCGCGATAACGGCGCCGGCTTTGACATGGCGCACTCCGAGCGGCTGTTCGGCGCCTTTCAGCGGCTGCATCGGGTGACGGAGTTCGAGGGCTCGGGAATCGGTCTGGCGACCGTCCAGCGCATCATCCACCGCCACGGCGGACGCATCTGGGCCGAGGCTGCGGTCGATCGCGGAGCGACATTTTACTTTACGTTATTACCGGTCCTTCCATGATACGCTTGCAGGCATGGTGCAAGCTGAGATCCTCCTTGTCGGAGACGACCCCGATGATGAGGCCCTGACGCTGCGGGCGCTCAAGCAGAGCGGCCTGCAGATCAAGGTTACGGTCGCGCACGATGGTGCAGAGGCGCTTGCGCATCTGCAAGGGAAGGGTGGGGAAAGCGGTGGCGAGCGGGTCCTGCAGCCGCATAGGGTCCTGCTCGACCTGAAGCTGCCGCGCATCTCTGGCCTGGACGTACTGCGGCGGCTGCGCGAAGACGAGCGGACCCGGCGCCTGCCGGTGATCGTCTTTACTTCCTCCAAAGAAGAGCAGGATCTGGTAGCGAGCTACTCCCTGGGAGCAAACAGCTACATCCGCAAGCCGGTCGACTTTGCCGAGTTTGCCCAGGTGGTGAGACAGCTGGGCGCGTACTGGCTGACGCTTAACGAGCTTCCGTCGCGCAGGTCGGCATGAGCAAGGAGCTGCGAGTCCTTCTCATCGAAGACTCGGACGACGACGCAGAGCTCATGCTGCGCGAGCTCAGGCTGGGCGGCTATATTCCGAAGTGGCAGCGGGCTCACCGGGCGGACGAGCTGCGTCGGGTGCTCACCGAGCAGCCGTTTGACATCATCCTTTGCGACTATACCCTCCCCGAGCTCGACGCGCCGCAGGCCTTTGCCGTCGTGCGCGAGCTCAAGCTGGATCTGCCGTTCATCATCGTCTCGGGAACGATCGGCGAAGAGAAGGCCGTCGAGTGCATCCGTGCCGGCGTCCATGACTTCATTCTTAAGGACCGGCTCGCGCGCCTGCCTTACGCGGTAGAGCGCGAGCTTGTCGAGGCAGCGCTGCGTGCCGAGCAGGCGCGGATGAACGAGCAGCTGCAGCGGGCCCAGGATGCCCTGCTGCGCAGCGAGAAGCTGCACGCCCTGGGTCAGATGGCGGCCGGCATTGCCCATGATCTGACGAATCTCCTCAGTCCGCTGGACGCTCGCCTGGAGCTGCTCGAGCCCGCCCGAGCGGCGGCGAGCAAGCAGTCGCCCGCAGAGGCGCGGGACAACATCAGCCAGATGCGCAGCATTGTCGAGCGCGGGGTGCAGACCATCCAGCGACTGCAGGGCTTTAGCCGCCAGTCGTCCGAGGCGACCCAGGAGTCCGTGGCGCTGAACCGGGTCGCCCAGGAGGCCCTGGCGCTGGCCCGCTCGCGCATGGCCAGCCACAGTCATCCCTGCCTGCTGCAGGAGCAGCTCGGGACGCCGCCGCCCATCCGCGGCAGCTTCAGCGAGCTGCTGGCGGCGGTGGTACACCTCATCGGCAACTCGCTGGACGCGATGCCGCACGGCGGGACCATCACCGTCCGGACCGAAGACGAAAAAGGCGAGGCCTTGCTCCAGGTCATAGACGACGGCCCCGGCATCCCCCCCGAGGTGAAGCAGCACCTGTTTGAGCCCTTCTTCACCACCAAGGGCGAGGCGGGCACGGGCCTGGGCTTGGCGATGGTCTGTGGCACTGTCGCGCGGCACGGTGGTGTGGTCTCGCTCGATACTGAGCCTGGCCAGGGGGCTCGCTTCTCCCTCAAGTTTCCGGCCGCGCCCGGCGTCCCGGCGAAGTGAGCGCGCGCAGCCACCGGAGTTGGCCGCGGCGCGGGCCGCTGACGCGCTCTCTTTGCGCGCCCCAGGCGGGTTGGGCATGATGCCCGAAACGGTGAGCATGGTTTGGAACGAGGCCACGTCACGGAACCACGCATGAGTCGCGAGCTCCGTGTGCTGCTGATAGAAGACGTGGACGATGACGCGACGCTCATCCTGCGGCAGCTTCGGCTGGGCGGATTGTTACCCCAGGCGCAGCGGGTCGACACCCTGGAGGCGGTGAGCGCCGCGCTGCAGGCGCAGAGCTGGGACGTCGTCCTGTGCGACTACAGCCTCCCCGGCTTTACCGCGCTCGATGCCTTCGCCCTGCTGCGCCGCCACCACGCCGAGCTGCCTTTCATCATCGTCTCGGGCACCCTCGGGCCTGAGAAGGCAGTGGAGTGCATGCACGCCGGGGTGAGTGATTTCATCCTCAAGGATCGGCTTGGCCGTCTGCCAAGCGCTATCGAGCATGAGCTGGCCGAGGTGGCCCTGCGCGCCGCAGCGGCGCACACCCGCAAGAAGCTGCGCCGCGCCGAAGCCGCGCTGGCGCAGAGCGAGAAGCTGCGCGCCCTTGGGCAGATGGCCGCCGGCATCGCGCACGATCTGAAGAACCTCCTTAACCCCTTGAGCATGCGGCTGCAGCTGCTCGACCGACAGGTGATGCGCAGCGCCAAGGAGGCGACCTCACAGAACGTCCAGGAGATGCGCAACATTCTGCGCACCGGCGTCGAGACGCTCGAGCGTCTGCATGCGTTCAGCCGCCAGGCACCCGAGGCGCGCACGGACGCGGTCGACCTGAACCGCATCGCCCACGAGGCCATCGAGCTCGCTCGGCCGCGCCTCGCCGCCCGCTCCGGCACCCCATGCCTGATACGCGTGGAGCTTGGCGAGCCGCCCCTCATCAAGGGGAACGCCAGTGAGCTCTTGCTGGCCGCCGTCAACCTGCTGTGCAACTCCATCGACGCCATGCCTCAGGGGGGCACGGTCACGCTGCGGACCAGCCCCGACAAGGGCGGGGCGCTGGTTCAGGTGATCGATAGCGGCACGGGGATGACCCAAGAGGTGAAGGCGCGCATCTTTGAGCCGTTCTTTACGACCAAAGGAGAAGCCGGTACCGGCCTGGGTCTGGCGATGGTCTACGGCACGGTGATGCGCCACGAGGGCACGATCACGCTGGCCACCGAGGTCGGCAAGGGAACCACCTTCTCCCTGTGGTTCCCGGCCCTCGCCTGAGCAATACCTGGCCCCCCCTGGGCCGCACCCTGGCTGCGCTCACCGAGCGTCAGGTGCTCGGTTCGCGGACGGTCACTACCGGGCAGGTGGCGCGACGGACCACAGAGTCGGCGACGCTGCCCAGCACCAGGCGCTTGACGCCGCCGCGGCCGTGGGTGCCCATGACAATCAAGCCGGCCGCCGGCTCTGCAGCGGCGCTCAGCAGCTGCGCGGCCACCTCGGATCCCTGGCGGAGCTCGATCTGGGCGTCGGGGCACAGGCGTGCCGCGACTTGGCGCAGCGCCGCCTCCGGCTCTTCGATCTGGTCTTCAGGCGGCGTCAGAAGGGGCAGGGTGGATACGGCGCCGACGGCCGGCAGCGCAGTCTGGACGTATACCAGGCGAATCGAGCCGCCGCCGACTGAGCGCTTGAACTCAGCCGCCCAGCGCAGGGCGCACTCGGCACACGGGCTGAAGTCGTACGGAACCAGGATATGAGGTTGCATGGAGCACTCCTTGCCTCATCGCGGCGAACCGCTATGCCCCAAGATATCCATGAATTCCCGACCGCGCCAGGCTCCGCCCCGGCAAAAAACCAGTCCTATCGCCCTGGCTGCAAGTCGGCGCTAGCGGACTACCAGGCCCTGGGCGTGGGTCGGGACATTGCTGAGGGTGGTCTTGCCGGTCAGCGTCCCATCAGCGCCGATCTTGAAGCCGGTGATCGAGTGGGTCATCATGGCCAGCACGAACAGAAAGTCATTGCTGCTGCTGGTGGCCAGATCGACGGCGCCGTTGCCCGTGGTGCCGGCGATCGCCGACAGCAGCGTGAGCTTGCCATCGGCGGCGACGCTGTAGGCGCTGACGTTGTTGCTCTTGGTGTTCGAGACGTAGGCGTAGGTGCCGGCCACCGCGACCCAGCAGGACGAGGTCTGACCGGAAGCGACCGAGCCGATAAGGCTCAGCGTGCCGTCAGCGGCCAGCGAGTAGGAGGTGCTGGAGGCCGAGCCGTTGGTGCCGCCGTTCTCATTGGAGACGATGAGGTAGCCGCTGGGACTGAACTCGAAGCCGAAGGGACTCTTGCCATCGGCGGTCAGCGTCTTGGGCGAGGATGCGACGCCGGCCGCGGAGACTACGTAGGTGTCGATCTTGTTGGTCGATTTCTCGGTGACGGCCAGGAACTTGCCATCGCGGGAGAACTCGATCTGCCCGAGCGCGATGTTGGGCGTGGCGGCGCTTAAGGGCTGCGTCGCGCCGACCGAAGTAAGAGCGCTGCCCGCGAGCTGGAAGCCGGCGATGTTGCCCGGGTTGGCGTTGTCACCGGCGTTTAGCACATACATAAAGTTCCCATAGTAGGTGATGCTGACCGGCCTGATGCCGCCCGAGCCGGCGCTGGTGAGCTTGGTCAGCGAGCCATCGCTGTTTACCGTCATCACCGAGATCGTGCTGTCGCCGGCATTGACGGCGAAGATCCGCTTGTTAGTCGCATCGTAGGCCAGGGCACCCTGATCCCCCAGATCCGCGCCCGTTCCCTTGCCGCCGGTCGCATAGGAGCCAAGGGCGGTGAGCGTTCCATCCGCCGCCCGCGAGTAGGCATAGATCAGATTGGCGGCAGTCTCATTGGACAGCGTATAGACCGTCCCCACCGCCGCTGCCGAGCCGCTGTCGGTCGTCGTACCGAGGTCGCTCGTGGTGCCGCTGTCAGCCTGGGCACCCTCGTCGGTCTTGGTTCCGGCATCGGAGCTGGCCGCAGTGGGTCCGCACGCCGACAGGAGAGAGAAGATCGCGGCCACGCAAAAGCGGAAGGCAGAGTGTAGTTGGGGCTTGTGCATAGGGTCTCCAGGAAGGAAATAGACAGACAACTTCTGCTATGTCCTTTAAGACCCGTGAGCCGCCCGATCGGGCAAGCCAAGCGGCGGCGCGGCGGCTAGAAGTAGTGAATGTGGACAACCTGAGAGGTGCGCGGCGGCTGCAGCACAAACTTCACGTCATCGTAAGGGGGCGAGTTCACGCGCAGAAAAGAGGGATTGTTGGACATGCCCACTCCCTCTTTGGGGATGGCCAGGTTCTTGTCCAGCTGGCGGTTCATGTTCTCGTCGTGTAGCAGCGCCAGCCCGTAGTCCTGGTTGCAGGCCAGGTCTTTGACCGTGAAGGTCAGGCTGGGGCTCTGCTGGACCGGGACACACTGGTTGGTCACCGCCTGCTCCGATTTGTCGGGGAAGCCCTCCTTACCCTTGAACAGGGTGTAGCAGAGCTGCCCACGATACTGATCGCCGTTTTTGCGCAGGTTGTCGATCGTGACCATCAGCTGGCAGAGCGGCTGCTTGATCACCGGCGCCTCGGTGACCTCTGGGGCTTCGGGCGGCTCGACCGCGTCCGGGGCCTCGGCGACCGGGGGCGCTGGCTTGACGCGGGCCTTGCGGTGCGCGGCCTTCTGCGCCGCCGACAGCGGCGCGGTCGCCAGGAGCTCACTTGCGGTGAGCAAGGATATAAAAAATAAGGTCTTTAACCGCATCGCCGCTTCCCCCTAGCTCTGCCGCCCGGGAGGGAGTCCGCGCCGGGGCCGTTGACTGTCTTGACCATCCTTTTGACCATCCTATAGGTTAGCAGGCTGGTAGGAATCGGCATGCCCTGTGGGGAAATTTAAGCTGGTGTGCCAGCCAGGGGGCGCCCGCGCCAGCCTGACCGAGCGGAGCCCGCCGACGGGCGAGCTCGCAAGAGAATACTGGACACGCGCGCAGTTATTAGTACGATGGCCCGCGTCTTGTGACGGAGTCGCCATGCTCGATCTCTCCAGCTTCCCCGGCCGCGTCATCGCCACCCGTGAGATCCCCGGGCGCGCCGCCACCTTCGCGCCGATCCCGGCGAGCTGCCACCCGGCCCTGCACGCCGCCCTGGCGGCGCGCGGCATCGCCCAGCTCTATTCCCACCAGGCCGAGGTCTTCGACGCGGCGCGCCGCGGCGACAACGTCGTGGTCACCACCGGCACCGCGAGCGGCAAGTCGCTGGCCTACCTGCTGCCGGTGATCCAGGCGACGCTGGAGGATCCCGCGGCGCGCACCCTGCTGCTGTTCCCGACCAAGGCGCTCAGCCAGGATCAGCTGCGCGGCGTGCTGGGCCTGGTCGAGCACCTGGCCACCCGCACCGATGCGCCGACGGTGCCCATCCAGGCCGGGGTCTACGATGGAGACACCCCGCCGGCCGATCGCAGCCGGATCCGCGATCGCGCCAACCTCGTGCTGACCAACCCCGACATGCTGCACAGCGCGCTTTTGCCAAACCACGGGCGGCGCGGCTACTCGCACCTGTTTCGCAACGTCCGCTACATCGTCATCGACGAGCTGCACTCGTATCGCGGGGCCTTCGGCGCCCACTTCGCCAACCTGATGCGGCGCATCCTGCGGGTCTGCCGCCACTACGGCAGCGAGCCGCAGTTTCTGTGCAGCTCGGCGACGATTGCCAACGCCCGCGAGCACGCCGAGACGCTCTGCCACCGGCCCTTCACGCTGGTCAGTCGCGACGGCTCGCCCTCGGCCGGCAAGCGGGTGCACTTCTGGCAGCCGCCGCTCGGCGACAAGGACCTGCGGCGGCCGGTCACCTCCGAGCTGGCGCTGCTGGTGCCGCACCTTGTCACCGCGCGCCACCGCACCATCGCCTTTTGCCGCAGCCGCAAAGAGACCGAGATCGTGCTCAAGGAGTCGCGCGATCGCCTGCGCGACGTCGCCGGCCACGATGAGTCCTACCTCCTGGCGGGCTACCGCGGCGGCTACACGCCCGAGGAGCGGCGGCAGGTCGAGCGGGCCCTGGTCGATGGGCAGCTCATCGGCGTGGTGTCGACCAACGCGCTGGAGCTGGGCATCGACATCGGCGCCCTGCAGGTGGTGGTCCAGGGCGGCTTCCCGGGCACCCGGGCGAGCTTCTGGCAGCAGCTGGGCCGCGCCGGCCGCCGCAACGAGCTGGCCCACGCCATCATCGTCCTGGCGGTGTCGCCGACCGATCAGTTCATCGCCGATGATCCAGACTGGCTGGTCGGTCAGCCGGCCGAGCACGCGGTGGTCGATCGCGACAACCTGGCCATCCAGCTCGCGCATGTGCGCGCCGCCGCCGCCGAGCTGCCGCTGGGCCTGGACGATGCGGCGGCCTTCCCCGACCTCGGCGAGATTGTCGCCGTGCTGGGCCGCGCTGACGAGGTGCGCGAGGTGCTGGGCAGCTGGCACTGGAGCGGCGGCGCCTTTCCCGCCGGCGAGTTCAGCCTGCGCAACATCCATAACGACCGCTTCAAGATAGTCAACCGCACCACCGGCACGACCCTCACCGAGATGAGCCGCCCGCAGGTCTACCGCGAGGCCCACCCGCGTGCCGTCTACCTGCACGACGGCGCCGAGTATCAGGTGGAGACGCTCGATCTGGTGCAGCACGTCGCGCTGGTCACCGAGGTAGAGCAGAACTTCTACACCCAGCCCGACGTGCGCACGGCGCTGGACGTCCTGCTCACCCAGGAGCGCCTGCCCCTGGGCCTGACCCAGGCCGCCTTCGGCGATGTCCGCGTCGACGACGTGGTGGTGGGATACAAGATGCTGGAGTTTCACAACCACCAGAACCTCGGCTACGAGAACCTGCACGAGCCGCTGGGCCTGGAGCTGGAGACCGAGGCGGTATGGGTCGAGGTGCCCGAGGTCATCCTGACGGTGCTGGGCGGCGAGCGCGAGGACGCCCTGGCCGGCATGGTGCACGCGCTGGCCGCCTGCGCCCGCATGCTGACGATGGCGGAGCGCTCGGACCTGTGCGGCACCAGCTTCCACTATGCGGATGAGGCGAGCGGCAAGACCGTGGTGGCGCTGGTGTGTTACGACAGCCATCCGGGCGGGCTCGGTTACGCCAACAAGGCCTTCGAGCACCTCGACCGGGTGCTCGACAGCGCCATCACGCTCGTCGATCGCTGCCGCTGCCGCCGCGGCTGCCCGGCGTGCGTGGGCAGCTATGGGCGCGACCCGCGGCTCATCGGCTGGGCGCTGCGTCGGCTGCTCAAGGAGGAGGCGCTGCCGGCGGGAGTGACGCCGCCGGCGCCCGCCCCGACGCGCACCCGGTCTACACCGCGAGTGCCGTGGGCGCAGGTGGGCGAGCGCTGGCCGGAGATCGTCACCCGCCTGCGCGCCGCCCGCTCCTCGGGCGCCGACCTGCTCAGCCGCCTGGAGGGGGCCGAGCGGCACGGGGCGCGGCTGGTGCTGCGGGTGGCCAGTCCGGGGCTGGCGGACTGGCTGGGCAAGGACGCGGTGCAGCGGCGGCTGTGGCAGGCGATCTGCGCCGAGGTGGAGGCTCCGGCCGACGCGGGGCTGGCGATCGAGGTGGCCGCGGCGGCGCGCGAGCGGGCCCTGCGCACCACCATCAAGCTGCAGCGTCGGCACGACGATCTGGTCGGCGACCAGCCCGACAGCGAGCGCGAGGCCAACCGCAAGCTCGCCAGCGGCTACCTGCTGCCCGGGGACATCGCCCGGCCCGGGACGCCGAGCCCGCAGGGCTGATGCTCAAGGCCCTGCAGAAGCAGCTGCGGCAGGAGCGGCGGGTCAGCCAGTCGGCGCAGCTGGAGCTCGGCGCACCGGCGGTCGAATCGGTCCGGCAAGCGCCGCCGGCTCGCTTGGTGGCGCCCGTCTGCCTGCCCGCTCCGGCCGCAGCGGAGCCGGCGGTAGAGTCGCTGTCACCCGAGCTTGTCGCCCGGCTGGACGCGGTGCACGCCATCCACCCGCGGCTGCACCAGAGCCTGTGCCGCCTGGATGCGGCGCAGCTCACCGCGGTGCTGTCGCCGGCGGCGGCGCTGCTGCTGCGGGCGCCGGTGGGCTCGGGCAAGACCACCGTGCTTGTCCACAAGCTGCTGTACCTGCACTTTGTCCAGGGGGTGCCGCTGCGGGCGATCGCGCTGCTCACGTTCACCAACCGCGCCGCCGCCGAGATCCGCGGGCGCATCGAGGAGCTAGCGGCGGGCAGCCTGACGGCCGAAGACTTCTGGCTGACCGGGACGTTCCATGGCGTGGCGCGCGCCCTGCTGGCCCGGGCGCTGCCGGTCGCGCAGCTTGGCTACGCGGCGGACTTTTCGGTGCTGGAGGAGGCCGAGCGCGAGGAGCTTATCGAGCAGCTCATCGCCGAGCACCGCCTGCGCGTCGGCCGCCGGAGCCAGCTGCGCGATCGCCTGCGCGAGCCGCGCCCGGGCGAGCCGCCGCCGCCGGCCGCGGTGAGCCGCCTGGCCGCCCTGTTTGCGGCGGCCAAGCGGGCCCGCAACGCGATGGACTTTGACGATCTGATCGCCCACGCCACCACGCTGCTCGCCGCGGGCGCGACCACCCCGGACCTGCCGCCGCGCTATATCCTCGTGGATGAGATGCAGGACTGTGAGCCGCGAGAGCTCGACTTCCTGCAGCGCCTGCGCGGCCCGCAGAGCGGCTTTTTCGCGGTGGGGGATCCGCACCAGGCGATCTACGGCTGGCGCGGCAGCGCGCCCTCGCTGTTCGCCCGCGCCGAGGCGGACTTTGGCTGCCGCACGCAGTCCCTCGCCATCAACTACCGCTCGACGCGCACGATCGTCGACGGCGCCCGCGCCGTGCTCGGGCTGCAGCAGGCAGCAGGCAGCTCGCCCGGGGCGCTGCGCGCGGCCCGCACCTTCGGCGAGCGGCTGGTGATCCGCCGCCATCACGACCCGATCGCCGAGGCGATCTATCTGGGCGAGCGCATCCACCGGCTGCACCAGAGCGGAGTTCCCTATGGCGAGATCGCCGTCTTGTACCGGCTGCGCGCGCAGGCAGAGCCGATCCGCGCCGCGCTGACCGAGCGCTCGATCCCCTGCGCCGAGTCGGAGGAGGCGACTCCCGATGCGGTCCGGCTGCTGACCCTGCACGCCGCAAAAGGGCTGGAGTTCCGCCAGGTCTTCCTCAGCGGCATCAACCAGGGACTGTGTCCGCTGGGGCATGCCGACCGGCTCGGCGACGACGCTGAAGAGCGGCGGCTTTTGTTTGTGGGACTTACGCGGGCCTGCGACGGCGTCGAGATCTCCTACCACCGCTGCCCGCATCAGGTAGGCGCCCTGGGCGAGCCGAGCTCCTATCTGACCTGGCTTCCTGCCGCGCTGGTGGACTGGAGCGACGCCCCCACCCTTGGACCCGCGCCGTCCCCCCCGGTCCTGCCGCCGCCCCCCGAGTCCAGTCCGCCGGCCCCTGCGCCGGCTCCCGAGCCCTCCTCGGCGGCCCCGGCCGCGTGCGGGCCGTGGCAGGTCGGCCAGGCGGTCCGCCATCCGCGCTACGGCCAGGGCGTGATCGTCGGCATCAGCGCTGGCACGCTCGACTGCACTTTCGGCAAGCTCGGCGCGCGCTCGTTCCCGCTGGCGCTGTGTCCCCTGGTTGCTGTGCCGAAAAGCGGCGCCAGCGCAGCTACGGAGTAGGCGCCAGACAGACGCCGCGGTAGGCGGTCTTGGCCGCCGCAGTCGCCAGGGTCGTCGGGACCAGCGTCGCCGGCGCGCTGCCATCATCGGTGAACGAGATGAGGCGGGTCTGGACGCCGGTCGCCTCGGCCGTGGTGACGATGAGCGTGACCTTGGTCCCCGCCACAAAGCCGGTCACGCCGCGGGCGCCAAAGCCGGTGCCGGTGAGCAGCGTACCGTCCATCGTCCAGCTGTTGTTGACCAGCCGCCAGCGCTGCACGCCGCCGTCGGGCACTGCGCGATCGTCGGCGACATACAGCGTATCGATGCCGGCGACGCCGTCGCGGTCGAAGGCGACAAAGCCGAAGGGCGACAGCGTGTTGTTGTTGTTGGGGAAGCCGGGCAGCTGCGTCGCGGTGACGTTGGCCGTCGTCGGCAGGCCAGCGCCGATGGTGTTGATGCCGCCCGCGGTGACGCTGGAGCGGCTGGCGTACAGCTGGCCGTTGATTATGCCCACCGCCCGCATGTTGAACGGATCGCCCAGCGGTCGCACCGGCACCGCCGTGTTGCCGAGCGTGGTGTAGGCGATGCCGAGAACGCCGCTGACCCACAGCGCCGTGCCATCGGTGCTGGCAGCGCCGCGGACGTTGTTGCCGGCGCCGCTTATGCCATCAAAGGAGGTCGTGGTATTGGTGGTGCCGTCCGCGGCGACGCGGCCGACCACGCGCTTGGAGTTGTCGAGCAGCGCCGTGGTGCCCGGCGGGGCGTCATATCCCGCCAGCAGCACGTAGCGGCCATCGACAGAGCGGGTGAGCGCCCCCTCCGAGACCCCGGTGCCCGACAGGCTGAAGGGTCGATTGGCGCCGTTTGCTGCCGTCGGCATGGCCACCGGGGTGCCGATCAACATGCCATCGGCGATGCGGTGCCGCTCGAGGAACACGGCGGCGCCAGTGTTGGCCGCCAGGGTCGCCGTGCCGTCGCCAACCCGCGCCACCATGACCTCGGTCGGGGGGGCCGCGTTGGCCAGGTCCGTGGTGCCGGCCAGATCGCCGCCGCTGCCCAGGTCATTGCTGGTGCTGAGATCGACGGTAGTAGCTGCATCGAAGTTGGTCTGCCCCGGATTGTTCGAGCTACACCCGACACCAAAGAGCATGCACAGAGGAGTGATCAGACACGACGCCAACAAGGTCTTCATAGTGGCTCCTAACTCTCCCCCCAGCCGGGAGACAATGGTAAGGCCGCGCCGTGCTTCCGGCTGGCGGCCCAGACTACGTTTACCCAGAAGCTCGGTCCGAGTAGTCAGAAGGAGCTTCTTTCTTACAGAATGCGATATTTTTTTCGAAAGAAAAGTTACATTTTCTATGGCGTGGTATGATCTGCGAACCTCACGGAGCGGCGGACCTGGGCTGCCGACCTGAGTGGGGCGTCAGTCAGCCTCAAACCCTGGTGGGACCCGCGGTGGGACCCGCGGACCATCCCGGCCAAGGCGCGGCGCACCGTCGCCAGCGAGCGGATCAGGCAGCGGGGCGGCGACCTCCGAGAGAATCCGTGGGCGAGGTCCCTCGGGGGCCCCTTGGCCGCCGCGGGTGAGCCGGGCGGCGGCGCCGGGCAGTGGGCCACAACCCGCGCCTCCCACCAGGACCTCCAGCGCGGAGTCGGCAGCGCGACGCGCTCACGCTGCACAGAGCCGGCCTGTCGGCAGTCCCGCGCCCCCCGCGCTGTCCTGCGGGGAGTGGCCCACCCGGCAGCCCGGACGGCACGTAATACCGCCGGTGGCTCCTGCCAGGTATTATTCTGCGCTCGCCCCCTTTGCTGCCAACCTTCAGCCGCACCAGGCCGGTGCCCGGAGTCCGCCATGCCAACAGCGCGCGTTGCCACCACCACCCTCATTATCTGTCTGAGTGCGGCCTGCGGGACGCCCGATGCCGTGAACCTGGCGAGCCGGTCCAGCCGCCTCGCTGCGCTCGGCCTGCTCCCCGCGCCGAGCTGCCCGGTCGCGACCTCTTCCGACCCGCTGGTCGCTCCGACCACGCGCGGCCTGGTCAAGGGCAAGCGGGTCGACAGCACGGTCGCCTTCCTGGGGATTCCCTTTGCCATGCCGCCGCTCGGGCCGCTGCGTTTCGCTCCGCCGGTCGAGCACGCGTGCTGGTCGGGGACGCGGGCGGCGACCGACTTTGGTCCGGCCTGCCCGCAGAAGAACCTGCTCACCGGGCACGTCGATGGCGATGAGGACTGCCTGTCGCTCAATGTCTGGACGCCCAAGGTCGACCCGACCGCGAAGCTGCCAGTGCTGGTGTTCATCTACGGCGGCGGCAACGTGCTTGGCGCGACCGATGAGGTCATCCTGTCGAACCTGTATGACGGACGCGCGCTGGCGACGCGCGAGCAGGCGGTGGTCGTCACGCCCAACTATCGCATCGGGGCGCTTGGTTTCTTCGCCGACCCGGCCCTGGACGCCGAGAGCGCGGCCGGCGTGTCGGGCAATCAGGGCATCCTCGACCAGATCGCGGCGCTCAGGTGGGTGCAGGCCAACATCGCCGCCTTCGGTGGCGATCCGAGCCGGGTGATGCTGTTTGGGGAGTCGGCCGGGGCGATCAACACCTGCACGCTGCTGGCTTCGCCGCTGGCCGCCGGACTGTTTAGCAGCGCCCTCATGGAGAGCGGCGGCTGCGGCGCGCACTCGCAGACCGCGCAGAAAGCCACCAGCACCACGCTGGCGCAGAAGCTCGGCTGCACCACCGATGTCGCCAACTGCATGCGCAGCCTGACCGCGCAAGAGCTGGTCGGCGCGACCGACAGCTTCTCCGAGCTGCTCAAGAACCTCACCTCGTTCCGCCCGAGCGACGGCCTGGTCGGTGCCCTGCCGTGGTCGGCGAGCGTCGATGGCTACGTGCTAAAAGACTTCCCCCTGCAGGTCATCGCCGCCGGGGCGCACAACAAGGTGCCGCTGGTGGTCGGCAGCAACGCCAACGAGGGAGCGATCTTCGCGCCCTCGGGCATCCGCTTCTGCTCGCAGTACCAGAGCGACATGAAGGCGATCTTTGGCGCCAATGCCGACCGCGTCCTTGCGCAGTATCCCTGCAACTTCTGGAAGCCGCGCCAGGCGGAGATCGACGTCATCACCGACTTCCTATTTACCTGCACCGCTCGTCACACGGCGCGGGCCGCCGCCCCCAGCTCGGCGGTGTTCCGTTACTTCTTCACCCACGGCGCCGCTTACGGACTGGAGGCGGGCCTGGGCGCCTACCACTCGGCCGAGCTGGCGTACGTCTTTCGCACCTTCGGCGCCAAGGCCTATCTTCCCACCGCGGGCGAGCAGACGCTGGCTGGCAACATCGAGGACTACTGGGGCAGCCTCGCCGCCACCGGCTCGCCGGCGACCGGGGCGCTCGGCTGGCCGGTGTACAAGCAGCCGACCGAGCAGGTCCTGACCCTGGACACCACGCTGTCGACCAGCACCGACGTGCGGCCGAGCCTGTGCAACTTCTGGGACTCGCTATATCCCGCCGGAATCGGGGGCTGAGCCGAGCCCCGGGTGACCCCGCGCGCAGGGACGCTTGAGTGTGCGTGCAGCGTGCGTGAGCGCGACGTACGTGCGTGCGCGGCGTGGTGCGGAGTGCGTGTGGGTGGGGCGCGGGCGGGCGGCGTACGGTCGGGCGAGCCGAGTGCGCGCCCGCTGTCAGCTCGGCTGTCAGTCGGCCGCGCGCTTAGTGTCTGTCTCCAGCCGCTCGGCGACCAGGACGCCGTGGATGGTGTCCTGGCGCGGGTGGGCGGCGATCACCCGGAAGCCGGTCTCGACGAGCAGCTGCTGGTATGTCTCGCCCTTCTTGTAGACGTTGGCGCCAAAGTCGTCGTAGGGCAGGTAGCTGTGCTCCCAGGCGATGGCGAGGTCGGGGTTGTCATCGCGCAGCGGCTCGGCGATAAGCAGGTGCCCGCCCGGCAAAAGCGCTGCATGCGCCTTCTGCATCAGCATGCGACACACCGCCGGCGACCAGTCGGCCATCACCCGCGAGAACATCACCAGATCGAAGCCGGTGGGGAACGGATCGGTGCGGAAGTCGCCATCGATTACATGCACGCGGTGGGTCAGCCCGGCGTCGCCGATCGTCCGCCGGCACAGGGTCGCCGCCGCCGGCAGGTTGAACACCGTCAGCTCGAGCTGCGGCAGCTTGCGCGCCAGCGTCGTCGCCATCGTCGCATCACCGCCCGCGACATCGAGGATCCGGCGGTAGCGGCCAAAGTCAAAGCGGCGCTCGATCGAGGCCAGGGTCGCCAGCGCTCCGTCGCGCATCCACTCGTGCAGCAGCACCACGTCGTCCCACAAAACGGGCGGATAGCGCACCGGGTCGGTCACCTTGGCCCCGTGCAGCAGCGACGTCAGATCGCGGGACGAGGCGACGCGCCAGAAGCGCAGGAAGTCGCGGTAGAAAAAGTGGTTGGGCGCCGCCGGATCGACCAGCGCGCGGCTGAGCGCCGGCTGGTCGTAGCGGGTCCCGCCCGCGCTGTCGCGGATCGGCACGAGCAGTCCGACCGACTCGAGCAGGAGGACCCACTTATGACCGCGGCCGCGATGCAGATCGAGCCCGCTGAGGATCTCGTCTTCGGTGAGCGGGCCGCGGCGCATGAGCAGCTGGGCCAGGCCGAGGTCGACCATCGCGATCAGCATGGCGATGCGCGTGCCGCCGCTCAGAACCTTATAGAAGTCGTCTTCCAGCTGCAGCAGCGCCGCCTCGCGCTCGCGCTCTGCCAGGGCCGGCGGGGCGTGGGTCGCCGTGTCCGACTCCGCTGTTGCCTGCGCGGCGCGCGAGCCGCCAGCTGCGTGGCCGGGCGACTCTTTCGTCGGCGTGGCCGGAGACTGGGCAGCCGCCGCGCGGCGGCCGGGGGGCTTATCCTTGGGAAGCGGGGCAGCGGTCTTCATCGAGCTCTCCTTTTGGGCTCCCGGGGCGATTCCCCCGGGAGCTTTGCGCAGCGCGCCTACTTGCAGGTGGTGGGATCAAACACGCGACAGACGCCGCTGGTGCAGCTGGCCGGGTTGAGGCAGCTCAGGTTGGTGGAGGTGGCGGTGCCGCAGGCCGCGCCGTCCATGGCCGCGCTCAGGCACTTGCGGGCGGGGGCGGTGCCGCTGCAGGTGCCGCCCGCCGCGCAGATCGTGGTGGTGCCGGTGGTGGTGCCGCAGGTCTGGCCGCTGTCGGCGAGCTTGTAGGCGACGCACTTGCGACTCGGCTGTTCGCAGTAAAGACCCTGCAGCGAGTCGCACTCAGCCACCGTGGACGCCGGATCGCACGCCGCGCCGGCGGCCAGCGCCGGGGCGCACTGGTTGGTCTTGCAATACAAGCCGGTCTGGCACGGCGCGCTGGTGAGCCCGCAGGCAGCACCGACGCCGCCGCTGGCGCTGCACTTGCCGGAGACGCAGCTCAGGCCGAGCGCGCACGGCTTGGCGGCCGTGCAGGCTTCGCCGCTCTTGGCGGCCTGCACGCAGGTGCCGCAGCCGTTAAGGCCCAGGTTGCACAGCGCGCTCTTGCACTGGTTGCTGTTGGCGCAGGCGGCGCCATCGGCCAGGCTGCCAGCGACGGGCCGGCAGGCGGCGGGGCCGCCGGGAGCGAAGTAGTCGCTGCAGGTGCCGCTCGTGTAGCCTGCGGTGCAGGCGCGCAGCCGCTCGAGGCTCCAGCTGCTGCCCGGCAGGTTGACGTAGGGAGCGCAGGTCAGCTGCACGCGCGCGTTGCAGGTCGCCGCGTCGCCATAGTAGTAGCGGAGCAGGTACGCCGAGCACTGGCCGAGCCGATCGCAGACCGCCGCCGCGAGCCGCTTGCACTGCTCGGCCACCGTGCCCGGCGGCTCGGTGCTCGCGAGATCGCCGTCGCCATCGGGCAGCGACGGCGCAACCGACATGTCCACGGCGCCATCATCGGGGGGCAGATCGGGATTGAGTCCGGTGCAGCCGCCAACCGCCAAAACGGCCAGCGGAACCAGGGCCAAGGCGCGAAAGTTCTTCACGGTTCTCTCCTGCTTCTTCCTGAGGTAGGTCTCTATAACTCGGGGCGCGGGCGCAGGGCCACAGTGCAGTGACCCGCTGCGAGCAGCGCGTAAGCGCCAGCTCGGCTCTTTGGCAGAGCGATCTCCTGATGTCTGCATCATGCTCGGAGGTCAGAGCTCCTTGGCGATGCTGAGGGTTACGTAGTGGGCGTCGCTGGCGGTCGTGGTGGCGGCTCCGCTCAAGTCCGTTCCGTCGGTCAGCAGGCGATCGTAGGCGTAGCTGACGGTCAGCGTGAAGCCGGCTCCCGGGCGCGTGCTGACGCCGCTCCACAGGCCGTAGGGAATCCGCTCGGGACCGTTATAGACGACCTCGAGCTGCAGCTGCGCCGGTCGCAGCTCTACGCCATACTTGCCGCCGAGGAACAGACCGAAGCGGGAGTGCTGATAGCTCACCGTCAGGGCGCCGCTGGGCCGTAGGGTGCCGCCGCTCCACTGCATCGCCGCGGCCGGGCGCACCTGCAGCCCGCTGACGATCGGCAGCCACCACGACAGCTCGCTGCGCACCACGGTGTCGGTCGGATACATGCTCAGCGCCAAGGCCAGCGTCCCGTCGCCAAATGGGCTGTAGCGCACGGTCGCCGCTACGTGGTGCGAGGTCTCGGCGTAGTCGGCGGCGGCGCCGCTGGCCGAGGCGACCGGCGCGCTGAGGGCGCCACGCAGCACCCCGTAGTGCAGCGAGATGCCGAGCAGGCGCGCTGCATACCCGGCGCTCAGGTAGAAGTCGTGCTGGAGCCAGGGGGCGCTGTTGGCTTGGTGGGTGGAGAAGTACGAGAAGCGATACGCCGCGCTCAGCAGCCAGCGCTCCTGTACGAGCGCCCCCAGCCGCGCCGTGGTGGCGCTGGTGTACTCGCGTTGAGGGTGCTGCCGGTAGCCGTATACGCCCTGGGTGAGCGAGGGGTAGAGCTGCAGGCGGCGCGGGGCCGGGCACAGCGCCAGCCCCTGCAGCGCGCTGTGGCGACTAGACCGCTCATCGGGGCGCTCATCGCGCAGGGCGCGCTCGAAGTGCGGGCGCGCCTCGGCGCAGCGGTCCTGCCGCTGCAGCGACCAGCCGATTCCCAGCTCGGCATCCATATCGTCTGCAGCCAGGGCTGCCGCCTGCCGGTACAACTGCTCGGCCTGGGCAAACCGTCCCGCCGCGAAGGCCTGCCACGCCTTGGCGAGCGGGGGCACCGGGGCAGCGTCAGGCTCAGCCTGTCCGTAACACGGCGCGCCCAGAAGGCCCACGAGCAGGCTGCTGCCGAGCACGCAGCGGAGGGCGGGCAGGAGCACAGACCCGGGTATGTGCGGTTTGGCGGACAAGGGACGCTGTCCTTACAAGAGACCGATTGGGCGCAGAACGGCTCATCGCGAGCAAAAAAAGTTGGCCTGCAGCTCCCACCAGTGGCACCACCACCCTGGGTCGCAGTCCTGGGGACGCGGGTGGGCCGCTGGATGCTCGCGGCACGCTCGCCGGCCGGGAGCTGCGCGGCGAACTTGGCGCGCGATGGTCTCCGAGAGAGTAGATGTCGGCCCGGCCGTCCAGATCAGGGCGTGCCTGCCACTGCTCGGGCGCTATGTACGGCGCGGTGCCGAGCACCATGCCAGTGGTGGTGAGCTTGTCATCGGCGGCAGTCGGCTCGCCGCGCAGCTTGGCGACGCCAAAGTCAAGGACCTTCACAAACTCAGGGTTGGCGGCGCGGGCGATGATGAACACGTTGTCCGGTTTCAGATCCCGGTGGACGGTCGAGGGCTCATCCTACGACGAAAAAAAATCTGGCTCGGCGGCCCCTGGAACGGACCTGGAACGCCCGCTGGCAGTAAGTCTGCGCAGTGGCTCTGCGCAGCCTGGCAAAGTTAATCCGATCGCATCTGCGTTGACTGTGTCTTACCTCACAGCTAATCACGACAGCGCGGCATTCCTAATGCCTGTCGTGCAGCTCCAAGTTTCGCGAGCTATGCGGCTTAGGGGGCCTCTACTTAAAGTCAATCCGCCGCGGACTCATGTCTATAGACGAAGGCGCGCAGTCGTGATATGACAAGTTGAGCGAAGTTCAGAATACTCTCTCGGCATGGGGGTGCTTGGGCGGGGGGACCGCAGCCGATGCAGCGACTCTCCTGAGACAACTGGCGAACTTCACCTTGTTCTCCTATCTCACATTAGATGGACGCGGGCTAGAAAGCGGAAAGCATGAGGATCTTATTCCATGATTAATTCCAAGGGACTCACTCCTGAATTGTCGTCTCGAGACAAGCGTGCTGGACGCCGCCGTCGGAGCGTCGGAGCCTGGCCGGCGGTCCTGATGACCGGCTTCGCAGTGGCCGCCGGCTGCGGCACCCAGGCCACCGAGCCCTACGCCGGACCGAGCGCGCTGCCGCCCTCCGTGATCGGCCAGCAGAGCTACGCACTTGCGGGCAAAGATGGCGCGGGCAATATCATCCTGCCAAACCAGACGGTGAACCGCTACGCGCGGGTGACCGCCAACATCCGGCCCGGCGACAAGACCATCCAGGTCATGGGGCTGGCGGCGTTCAACGTCGCGGTCGACGATCTGCTCATGATCATGCAGATGCAGGGCGCCACGCTGGATTTCACCGACACCATCAACTACGGCACGGTGACAAACTATAACGGTGCCGGCGTCTATGAGTTCGTGACCGTCACCGGCGTCGATCTGGCGACCGGCACGATCAGCGTCGCGGCCTGCAAGGGCGGGATCCGCAACGCCTACAGCGCGGCCGCCCACACCCAGGTCGTGCGCGTCCCGCAGTACAGCACCCTGACCGTCGGCGCCGCCGGCTCCATCGTCGCCCCGGCGTGGGATGGCAACGTCGGCGGCATCGTCGCGGTCCATGCCCAGACCTCGGTCACCCTGAACGGCAGCATCAACGTCAGCGGCCGCGGCTTCCGTCCCGGCCTGCTCGACAACGTGACCACCGCTCCCGGCCAGAGCATGCCGATCTTCCGCGGCCCCGACCCGGCGGTCGGTGGCGAGAAGGGCGAAGGCATCGGCGGCTACAGCGCCGACTATGACAACAGCGGCGGTCGCTACGGACGCGGCGCGCCGGGCAACGGCGGCGGCGGCGGCAACTCGCACAACGCCGGCGGCGGCGGCGGGGCCAATGCCAGCAACGGCGTGCCGTGGCGCCGCGGCCAGGGCGTCATGGATTCCAATGCCACGGGCGCGGCGGCGTGGTCGCTCGATCCAGGCTACATCGGCAACGGCAACAAGCTCACCACCGACGGCGGCGGCGGCCGCGGCGGCTACACTTTCGGCGCGTCCAATCAGGACGCCCTGACCTTGGGTCCGAACCAGGCGACCTGGGGTGGTGACAGCCGGCGTGAGGTGGGCGGCCTCGGCGGTCGACCGCTCGATCCGGGCGTCACGCAGCGCCTGTTCTTCGGCGGCGGCGGCGGCGCTGGTGACGGTAACAACGACGCCGCCAACCAGGGCGGCGCCGGCGGCGGACTGGTGTTCGTCGCAACGCCCACGGTCTCTGGCAACGGCAGCATCCTCGCCTCGGGCGAGAACGCGCCGCCCACCCGCGGCGGCAACAACGACGCTCCAGGCGGCGGCGGCGGCGGCGGCACGATCGTGGTCGCGGCCCAGGCCCTGTCGGGAATTACCGCGACCGCCAACGGCGGCAGCGGCGGCACCCAGCTTACCCTCGTCAATGAGAGCGAGGGTCCGGGCGGCGGCGGCGGCGGCGGCTTCATTGCTGTAGCCGGCGGCACCATCACCACCAGCGCCACCGGTGGCAAGTCTGGCCTGTCGCAGTCGACGGCGGTGACCGAGTTCCCGGTCAACGGCGCCACCGATGGCAACAGCGGCAATAGCAAGGCCTCGGCGATGCGGCTGTTGCCGCTCATCCCCGCCCTGGACTGCTCGGCCAGCATGGCCGACCTGGCGGTGTCGATCACCGACAACCTGAACGGCGGCCCGGCCACCCCCGGCGGTAACGTCAAGTACACGGTCACCTACCAGAACCTCAGCAACACCACGCCGGTCTTTGCGGCCAGCATCGCCGACTCCATCCCGCCGGCGATTCCGCCGCAGAACGTGTCGTGGACCTGCACCGCCCAGGGCGGCGCGGTCTGCCCGGCGGCGAGCGGCACCGGCAGCATCCCGCCCACCCAGGTCGACTTCCCCGCCGGCAGCAGCGTGACGTTCGTCGTCGATGTGCCGGTACCCGCCGGCCGCACGGGTCTGTTTACCTACCAGGCCTCGATTCAGGCGCCGCTCGATATCAACGATCCGATGCTGGGCAATAACATCGCGACCGACTCCTCGCGCCTGCCCACCGCCGATCTTTCGGTCATCGTCACCGACAACCTGCAGAGCAAGAACGCCCAGCCCGGCAGCCCCGTGCAGTACACCGTCACGGTGAGCAACCTCGGCAACCTGGCGGTGGCCAACGGCGTCATCGCCGACACCCTGACCCCCGGCGTCACCATCGCCTCGTGGACCTGCACCCCGAGCGGCAACGCGACCTGCCCGGCGGCGAGCGGCACCGGCCCCATCGCCACTACCGCGCTCAAGCTGGCTCCCGGCGACACCGTGGTCTACACGGTCAACACCGTCGCCATCCCCGACAACACGCTGACCGCCCTGGTCTACCGGGTCGCCGCCCAGCCGCCGGTCGGCCAGATGGACGCCAACCTCGCCGACAACGTCGGCATCAGCAGCCACGCAGTGGATAACTCGAACATCCCCGCCACCGCGTCCGACCTCGCCTTGAAGATCACCCATACGCCGCAGAAGCTGCTGCCCGGCCAGGACGTCACCTACACCGCCCAGGTCACCAACAACGGTACGACGCCGGTGGTAAACGCCAACGTCGTGTTCTCGGTGCCGGTGGGCAGCATCATCAAGACCCCGGCGAGCGGGACCGGCTGGGTGTGCACGCAGGCCGGCGTCATCGCCACCTGCGTCGCGCCGACCCTGGCCCCCGGCAACGCGGCGCCGATCACGGTCGTCATTACCGACCCGAGTGTTCCCGCGGCCGGCGGCACGCCGGTGGCCCGCGGCACGGTCAGCGCCTCGCGCAACAACGATCCGAACCCGGCCAACAACACCTCGATCGATGCCGGCACCCTGCCGCAGGCCGATCTGTCGCTGACCATCGATCGCAGCCCGCAGCAGCCGCAGCCCGGCGATGAGGTCACCTACACCCTGACCGCCAGCAACATCGGCCCGGACTCGGCCCCCACGCCCACCGTGGTGTTTACCGTCCCGCCGGGCGGCACCGTGACCCAGCCGGCGGCTGGCAGCGGCTGGACCTGCACGCAGCAGGGCGACACCTTCACCTGCACCCGCCCGGATCTGCCGCAGGGCACGGCGCCGCCGATCACGGTGAAGGTCATGCTGCCGGCCGGGACGACGGGCGGCACGCCGGCGCTCGTCGGCCAGGTCGGCTCGCCGGGCGTGGATGATCCGAACCTGGTGAACAACCGCGCCGTCTCCGACGCCGGCACCGCGCCGCGGACCCAGGCCGATCTGGCGATTACTCTCAGCCGCTCGCCGGCGACCTCGCAGCCCGGCCAGATCGTCACCTACACCGCGATTGCCACCAACCTGGGCACCGATACCGTCAACTCGCCCACCGTGACCTTCCAGCTGCCGCCGGGCAGCATCGTGGTGCAGCCGGCGCAGGGGAGCGGCTGGGTCTGCCAGCAGGCGGGCGACACCGTGACCTGCGTGCGCTCGTCGCTGACCGTCGGGCCGGCGCCGCCGATCACCGTCCAGCTGCTCACCCCGCTGGAGCCGACCGCCAACCCCGGGGTCAACCCCGGCACGCTCGCCGCGACCGTGTCGGCGGTGCGCAACAACGACCCCAACCCCGCCAATGACTCGGCGGTCATCGGCGTCGGCGCGCTGCCGCCCACCAACACGGATCTGTCGGTCACCCTCACCCGCAGCCCGGAGACCCCCAAGGTCGGTGAGAACGAGACGATCACGGTCCAGGTCACCGACAAGGGTCAGGACCCGGCGTATGGAGTCGCGGTCTCGATCCAGGTGCCGCCCGACACCGTGGTCGTGCAGCCGGCGCAGGGCGATGGCTGGCGCTGCATCCCCAACGGCCAGGCCTACCTGTGCACGCGCGATCGCCTGGACGTCGGCCCCGCGCCGCCGATTACCCTGATCGTGGTGACCCCGGATGCGGCGACCGGCGACGCGGTCCCGCAGCTCGGCGCCAGCGTGACGGCCGGTAGCGCCCAGGATCCGACGCCTCCCGACAACTCGGCGCGCATTCCGATCGGACCGGACATCCAGTTCCGGCTGTCGGGCGGCGGCTTTAGCTGCACCATGGGTGCGAGCGGCCCGGCGCTGCCGGTCGCGCAGCTGGCCTTCGGCGCCCTGCTGACCCTGCTCGTCCGTCGTCGTCGTCGTCCCTGAGCGCTTGCCTGGCGGGAGCGGACCAGGTGCCGCTCCCACTCCCTAAGACCTCTATCGCACAACAGCGGGCGACTCGTACGATCGACCCCTCTTGCTCGGTTACGGCGTAGCGCCGACTCGGCGCGCCGTCGCTACTGTTGTGTCCCCGGCAGCCGACGCGCGGTGGCCCCGCTGCGACCCCGGTTTCCAGCTGCGCGCGACGGTGCCCGCAGGTGCTGGAACGCGCGAGCCCACGCCACCGACGGTGAGTATCAGTCCCGGTGAACAATCTGCAGCGCGTGGGCGGCCCCCAGGGCGGCGGCAATCTGCGCCGCGATGTTAAGGACCCGCCCGAGCTCGAGGCGCTGCTCCCGCCGCAGCAGCTCGCCCAGGGTCGAGCCGCGCAGCAGCTCCATGACCTGGTAGCAGGTGCCGTCCGCGGTGATGCCGCCGTCGAAGATCTGGACGATGTTCTCGTGATCGGCGCGGCTTGCCGCCGAGGCCTCGTTGAGGAAGCGCTGCTTGAGGATCGGCTGCAGCGACAGCTCGGGGCGCAGCAGCTTGACCGCGCCGGAGCGACCGGCGATGGCGGTGTGCTCGGCCTCGAACACCGCGGCGAAGGCGCCTTCGCCCAGGGGACGGAGAAGACGCCAGTTACCAACCACTTGGCCCACAGAGCCCTGCATCGCCATGCTGACATGCTAGCTGATCGCGGCACCGGGGCGAAGGTTTGACCAGAATCCCCTGTGATGGCGCAAGGTTCGCCGCGGGTTTGCTTCCAGTTGGACTGTCTGCCTGCGGACGGCCGCTCGGTCCGGCGGTTGACGCTCAGGACTCCGAGAGGATGATGATCTGATCCTGGGCCGAGAGCTTGATAGGCTCGGCCTTGTTGGGATTAAGGTGCATGCCGCTGGCCCGGTTCAGCTGCGCCTCTTTGGTCACCAGCCGGTAGCCGATGGCGACCTCGTGGTGCCGACGGGCTGACTCGACAATCGTGTAGAAGTTGACCGGCTTGTCCAGGCTCACGTAGTGGCTGGCCGGCTTGAGGTACAGCTCCGAGCCGCCGGCATCGAACAGGTCGTCGGGGATGAGCTCGGGGTTCTCGGACATCTGCGCCAGCAGCTGACTTACGATCTTGTCGCCGACAATGAAGTCATCGGCGCGCGCCACCTCGGCGAGCTCGCGGTTGCGGGCGTCCAGCATCTCGCTGACGATCGAAAAGCGCACGGTCAGCTTGTCGGCCATGTCGCGCAGGTGGAGCAGGGTGATGATGGTCAGGGCGTCAGACTCCTGCGGCCCAAGCTTGTCGCTGTAGCCCAGGGTGATGACGTGGTCGTAGGTCGCGACCTCCAGCGCCTCCAGGAACGTGCGGTCCGAGGTGTCGCCGCCGCGGAAGGTAATGGCCAGGTTTTTGACCTTCTGCCCCTGCTTCTCGATGATGTTGGCGCCGTCGGCAAGGTCGGCGGCGACGGTGAGGATCGAGCCGGGGACGACGTACTGATCAAGCTCCTTGATGATGAGCGGCGCCCGGCGGTTCCAGCCGATAAGGAGCGTCCGCTCGGGGGTGCGCGTCTCGACCGGCGGGTCGCAGATGGCCGCGGTGTCGATGGGAATGTCGGTGCGACCCGAGAGGAAAATGGTGTCGTCATCGCGAGACAGGGCGATGAGCTTGTCGGTGTCCTTGATGACGGTGGCCAGCGGCGGATTGAAGCGGCTCTGACCATCCCGCTGCAGCCCGACCGCGCACGAGGTCTCGTACGCCATGAGCGCCTCACCAAACGTCTTGCCGGTGAGCGCTGGCTCGTGCTTGAGGTAAAGCTCATCGCCCTCGAAGCTCAACAGGTCACCGTACACCGCCGACAGGCCCACCTGGCGACAGGTCTGCACGGTGATGCGCGCGATGAGCTCGTCGACCAGCACCACGCGCACGCGCGCCTTGCCGAGCATCTGGGCGACCGGGCGGTTGCGCGGTGAGCGGATCTCGGCGACGATCGGGCAGCCGGTGCCGCCCTGGCGGCGGGTGAGCGCGAGCATCGCCTTGATGACGTGGGCGTCTGGATCCTTGTTGTCGGGCGCCAGGACAATCACCGAGCGCGCCGCATCGGGGTTTACGATCGCCAGGTCGGTCAGATCGAGCGGATTGCCGGTGCGACAGACGATCCGGGTGCGGCCGAGCTTTTTGACCTTCTCGCGGATCGTGTCCTCCATCTCGACCTTGTCTTTTTCCCCCAGGACGACGATGCAGGCGTCCTCCTTGTTGGCGTTGGCCTGGGCGATCTCGGAGATGACCTGAAAGATCTGCTGCGACCAGCCGAGGATGACCGTGTGACCTTGCTCGATGACCAGCGAGCGGCCCTTGCGCAGGTTGCGGATCTTGTTCTGGATTCCGCCGGTCAGAAGGCCGATGAAGATGCCGCCGATAAACAGGCTGCCCAGGGTGGGAATGAAGGTTCCGATGATGTAGGGCAGGGGTCCATAGCCGACGGTCAGGTTGAGGGTTCGCTGCCAGGCCTGCCAGACCAGCAGCGAGAACCCGGGGCGGACCCCGCCCGGTCCGGGCGGCGCGGTGTGCGAGAGGGTGACGATGGTAGCGCTGATAAGGGCAATGAAGCCGGCAAGGACAAACAGCCAGACGATAAGCCCGGTCGCCCCGCGCGACAGCGTGGCGTCGAAGCGGTAACGCAGTCGATCGCGCAAACGAAATTTTGCCATAATGCTTCATTTTGCGGGGGTTACCCCGGCTTGTGTCAAGCGGCTCGGGCGGCGGGCCGCCCACGGCGGGCGGCGGGCTGCTCGGGCCGGGACCATCGTCCCGAAATCACTGCGCATTCAGCCCGCCTGGCCTCAAACCCCGAGCGGCAGCGGCGGCGCGATCGGCGACTGGCATCAGGTAGTGACCTTGGGGCTGGCGCGTGTATAGTGCCGCGCTGTGACGGCTCTTCTGAAACATGCGCTGTGCGCCCTGTACCCGCGGACGGATAACTTCCCCGGTCTTGGCGAGATGGATCTTGAAGACTTCCTGCAGCGCTTCCGCCGCGACGCCTCGGCGATGCTGCTCCTTGGCATGTACGCCGGGCTCGCCCTGTTTGTCCTGACACCGCTGCTTACGGTGTACGTGCCGCTGCCTTCCTTCCTCCTTCCCAGAGCGCTGCTCGATCGCCACGCCAGCCGCGCCGCGACCTTTCCGCTTTATCCGCTGCGCTCGCTCATCCTGGTCCTCAAGCTGGTCGCGGGGCTGTGCTGGGGGGCGCACCCGCTGGTGCGCGAGCGACTGGGTCTGCCGCCGCTGCCAGCCGATCCGCAGGCGTGGAGGAGCGCGTGAGCCACATCTCCTATCGACCGGAGTCCTACTCCGCAGAGACCGATTACGTGGTGGTCGGCTCAGGAGCCGGCGGCGCGGTGGCGGCGGTCGAGCTGGCGCGCGGCGGCGCGAAGGTGACGCTCGTCGAGGCCGGGGCCTGGCGTGATCCGGAGCACTATCCGTACTCGGTGTACGGAGCGCTGCAGCACCTGTTTGACGACTGGGGCTCGCTGGTGGCGCGCGGCCGGGCGCTGTGGCCGATCGTCCAGGGTCGCTGCGTGGGCGGAACCACGGTCATAAACTCGGCGATCTGCGTGCGCACTCCGGAAGACATCTTCGCGCAGTGGCAGCGCGAGCACGGAATCAGCGACCTGCGCGACGCCGTCCTGGGTCACCAGGAAGAGCTCGAGCGCGAGCTCTGCGCGACCCCGGTACCGCCGCAGAGCGCCGGGCGCGCCAACCAACTGGCGATCGTCGGTGCCAACCAGCTTGGCTATGACAGCCATGTGATCACCCGCTACGTCAAGGGGTGCGCGGGCACCGGCCAGTGCCTCCAGGGCTGCCGCGGCGGCAAGAAGCAGAGCCTGAACATCACCTTCGTTCGCGAGGTGGCCGAGCGCGGCGGCGACATCCTGTCTTGTGCTCCGGTCGATCGCATCCTCCTTGAAGGCCAGCGCGCGGTCGGGGTGAGCGGGCGCTTCCGCGAGCCGACGACCCGCCGCCGCGGCGGCAGCTTCCGCATCCGCGCCCGCCGCGGCGTGCTTTTGGCGGCGAGCGTGACGCGCAGTCCGCTTTTGCTCGGCCGCAGCGGCATCAAGCTGCCGGCCCTGGGCAAGTTCTTCCGCGCTCATCCCGGCTCGGGGGTGTTCGGGGTCTACGATGAGGTCGTCGACATGAACGTCGGCGCCACCCAGGGCTGGGCCTCCACCGCCTTCCGCAGCGAGCCCGGACTGAAGCTGGAGACGCTGTCGCTGCCGCCCGAGATGGTGGCGTCCCGGCTCTCGGGCGGCGGGACCGAGCTTGTGAGCAAGCTGCGCGAGTACCGTCACCTGGCGCTGTGGGTGGCGGCGGTGCGCGCCGAGTCGGTGGGCGAGATCCGCGCGGGCCTGCTCGGCCAGCCGGTGGTGCGCTATTCCCTGGACCGCGCGGACATGGAGCGCATGCGCCACGGGCTGGCGCTGGTCGCCCGGACCCACTTTGCCGCCGGGGCCAAGCGCGTCATCCCAGGGGTCTACGGGCTGCCTTACTCCCTTGGCCCGCAGGAGGTGGGCCTGCTCGCCGAGGGACCCCTTGATCCGCGCGCCTATGTCGGGGTCATCTCGCACCTGTTTGGCGGCTGCGTGATGGGCACCGACCCGGCGCGCAGCGTCGTCGACGATCGCGGGCGGGTGCACGGCTTTGAGGGGCTTGTGGTCTGCGACGCCTCGGTCATTCCGACCAATCTGGGCGTGAACCCGCAGCATACGATTATGGCGCTGGCGCGGACCTTCGCCCGGCGGCTGCTCGGGGCCTGACTGAATGCCCCGGCGGCGCGCCGTTCGCTTGACCCGCTGGGCCCGCTGGGCCAAGCTAGTCCAAATCTTTCACCCGAGGGCAGCCTGATGAGCCGACAACCGGAGCACCCCATCGATGACCTGTTTGTTCGCCGCTGGTCGCCGCGCGCGATGTCCGGCGCGCCGCTCGCCCAGGCCGAGCTGTTCAAGCTCCTGGAGGCCGCGCGCTGGGCGCCCTCTTCGGGCAACAACCAGCCCTGGCGGTTTATTTATGCGCTCGCCGGGACCGCCGACTTCACCACCCTGTTCAATCTGCTGGCCGATGGCAACAAGCCCTGGTGCGAGCGGGCCGGGGCGCTGGTGGTGGTCTTGTCGCGCAAGACCCGCGACAACGGTCAGCCCGCGCGCACCCACTCGCTGGACACCGGCGCCGCGTGGATGAGCCTGGCCTTGCAAGGGACCCAGCAGGGCCTGGTCGTGCACGGCATGGAGGGCTTTGACTACGATCGAGCGCGCACCGAGCTCGGGGTGCCCGAGGATCACCAGGTCGAGATGATGATCGCCATCGGTCACCCCGGCCCTCTCGAAGCGCTGCCCGAGCGCTACCGCGGTCGCGAGGTCCCAAGCGACCGCCACCCGCTGGCCAGCAAGATCTTCGCCGGCCGCTTCGGCACCACCCCCTAGACGCGCGGGGCCAGCTGCTCGATCAGCTTCTCCAGCGCCTCGGCGTCCACCGGCTTGGTGAGGTGATGATCGAAGCCGACGCTCTTGGAGCGCCGCCGGTCGTCCTCACTGCCCCAGCCGGTGAGGGCGACCAGGACGCAGCGCTGCCGCTCCTCGGCGCGTAGCCGCGCCGCCACCTCGTAGCCGTCCATGCCCGGCAGCCCGATATCGAGGAACATGAGGTCGGGCAGAAACGAGCGGGCGGCGGTGAGCGCCTCGGCGCCGGTGTTCGCCGTCAGGGTCTCATGACCGCCGAGGCGCAGCAGCATCGCCAGGCTCTCGGCGCCGTCGATGTTGTCGTCCACAACCAGGATGCGCAGCCGTCGCGATGCCTGCCCCTCGGCCTCGCTGCCGGCGCGCTGCCGGGCGGGCTCGGTCGGCCCGGCCACCGGCAGGTGCAGCGTGAACGTCGTCCCCAGCCCGGGTCCGGGGCTCTCGACCTCGACGGTGCCGCCGTGCATCTCGACCAGGCGGCGGACCAGGGTGAGCCCGATCCCCAGGCCCCCTTGTGAGCGGTCGAGCGTCCGCCCAACCTGGGTGAACATGTCAAACACCTGGGGCAGCATCTCGGCGGGAATACCCACCCCGGTGTCGGTCACCCGGAGCAGCACGCTGGGACCCTGGCGCTCGGCGGTCAGGGTGATGCGTCCGCCTTCCGGCGTGTACTTGGCAGAGTTATTCAGGAGGTTGGCGATCACCTGCGCCATGCGGGTCGGATCGGCGTCGAGGAAGATTCCCTTGGGCACCCGCACCGCCAGCGCGTGCCCGGCCGACTCCACCAGCGGTCGGCTCGCCTCCAGGGCACTGTCGACGAGGATGCGCAGCTCGACCCGCTCGCGGCGCAGCTCGACCCGCCCGCGGGTGATGCGCGAGACATCCATCAGGTCGTCGATGAGGCGCACCATGTGGCCAAGCTGGCGCTCCATCATCTCGCGGATCTTGCTTGCCTGCTCGCCGTTGCCGGCGACCTTGAGGATCTGCAGCCCGTTGCGCACCGGCGCCAGGGGGTTGCGCAGCTCGTGGGCGAGGGTGGCGAGGAACTCGTCCTTGCGCTTGTCCTGCTCGCGGAGCAGCTCGTACAGGCGAGCGTTCTCAAGCCCCACCGCCGCGATCGCCGCCAGCTGCATGGCGACCGCCTCGTCCCCCGAGGTAAAGTCGCCGTCCTGCTTGGCCGCCAGTTGGACCACGCCGAGGTTCTTGCCGCCATGGCCGATGAGCGGCGCCGCCACCCGGCCCCAGCGCCCGGGCCCGCTCTGCTGGGCGGGTCGGCGAACCGGCCGGCCGCTGCGGCAGACCGCCACCGCGAGCTCTGGATCGAAGGCGGGCTCGGAGCCGGCAGGTAGCGCCGCTTTGCCGTCCGCGACCGAGACCACCTGCACCTCGTGCGTCCCATCCTCGGCGCGGGTGAAGCTCATCGCCCCGACCTGCGCTCCGAGGATGGAGCGCGCCTCCACCGTCAGGATGCGGGCGATGCTCTCGGCCGACAGCACCGCATTGATTGAGCGCGAGGCCAGGGCGACCTGCTCCAGCAAGGCGTTGTGCCGCTTCTCGTCGGCCAGCAGCCGCGCCAGATCCTGCTCGGCGCGCTTGCGATCGGTGATGTCGTACGAGACGCCCGACATCGTCACCACCTGGCCCTGGGCGTCAGCGGCGCAGCTGCCGCGCACCTGGACCCAGCGCAGCGAGCCGTCGGGCCAGCGCACCCGGTACTCGATCTCGAAGTCGCCGACTCGCGTCGCCGCGTCCGCCACCACGCTCTGCCACAGCGCCAGATCCTCGGGCAGGATCGCCGCGGTCAGGTCCTGGTAGGTAAACGGCTCGTCCGGCGCGCGCCCGTAGTTGGCCTTGCAGGTGTCCGAGCAGGTGAGCCGCTGGCTCTTGACCTCCAGGTCCCAGGTTCCCATGCGTCCCGCCTTCAGGGCAAACTGCAGGCGCGACTCGCTGGCGCGCAGGTCAGCGGCGGCGCGCCGGGCTTCCAGCGCGCGCTCGATGGCCGCCGGCAGCCGCGTCAGCCGCTGCTTGAGGACATAGTCAGTCGCCCCACGCTTGAGCGTCTCGACGGCGAACTCTTCCCCCATGGCCCCCGAGACGAAGATAAACGGGGTCTCGGGCTGGTGGGCGCGGGCCAGCTCCAGGGCGGCCAGGCCGTTGAAGGTCGGCACCTGGTAGTCCGACAGGATCAGGTCGTAGCGCCGCTCTTGTAGCTTGACGACGAAGTCCTTGCGGTTGCTTACCAGCTCGATGGCGACGGCGAGCCCCGCCTTCTCCAGCCGATCGCGGACCAGCTCGGCGTCCAGGTCGCTGTCTTCCAGGTGCAAGATGGTGGCAACGGCGGTGGTCATCAGGAATCACTCGGACTTGCGCCGGTTAGAGGTTGCGCCCCGGCTTGAGCGAGCCGGGCGGCGGCTCGTTGACCACCGCCCAGAAGATGCCGAGCTCCTGGATCGCCTCGATGAACTCCTTGAACGCCACTGGCTTTACGACGTAGGCGTTCACGCCAAGCTGGTAGCTCTTGACCAGGTCTTTCTCCTCGCGCGAGGTGGTCAGCATGACCACCGGGATGCTCTGCAGGGAGGGCTCGGCCTTGACCTGCTCCAGCACCTGGATGCCGTCTACCTTGGGCAGCTTCAGATCCAGCAGCACCACCGCCGGGTTGCCCGGCTGCCGGTCCGCGTAGTCGCCACGGCGAAACAGGTAGTCAAGCGCCTCTTTGCCATCGCGCACGGTCACTACTTCATTGGCCAGGTTGCTCCGTTCCAAGGCGATGAGGGACAGCTCCAGGTCCTTGGGATTGTCTTCAACCAGTAAGATTGGCTTGAGCATGGTATCCTCTAAGTTAACCCTCTGCGGGCTTGGGCAGTGAGAAATAGAAGGTAGCGCCCTTGCCCTCTTCACCATAGGCCCAGGTGCGGCCGCCGTGGCGCTCGATGACGCGGCGGACGTTGGCCAGGCCGATGCCGGTGCCTTCGTAGTCCTCCCAGCGGTGCAGCCGCTGGAACACTCCGAACAGCTTGTCTACATAGGCCATATCGAAGCCGACTCCGTTGTCCTTGACGAAGAAGACATACTCCGTTTTGTGGTCCTCCACCCCGACTTGGATGAGCGCCTCTTCCTTATGGCGGGTGTACTTGACCGCGTTGGACAGAAGGTCGCGGACCGCCATCCGCATCATCATCAGATCCACCACTACCGTCGGCAGCTGGCCCACGGACCAGGTAATCCGGCGCTCCGGCGCATCCTGCATGAGGTCGCGCTGGGTCTCGCGGAATAGCAGGTTCATATCCACCCGCGCCCGCTGCAGCTCGGCCCGCCCGAGCCGGGAGAATCCGAGCAGCTTGTCGACCAGCCGACCGGCATACTCGCTCGACTCGATGATGGTATCGATGCAGCGGATGTCCTTGGCCGTCAGCCTGCCGCCGCCGCCTTCCTTGAGCATCTCGGCATAGCCGACGATGTGGCGCAGCGGGGCCCGCAGGTCGTGGCTGACCGAGTAGGAGAAGGCCTCCAGCTCTTTGTTGCTGCGGGTCAGCTCGGCGTTCAGGGCGGCCAGCTCTTCGGCCTTGCGCAGCACGGTGCCGACGATGGTGTTACGCAGCTCGGTGGCGCCCTCGGTTTCGCTCGGCTGCCAGGGGAAGGACTTGTCGCGGACGGTCTCCTTCCAGGTCTCAAAGGAACGCCGCGGATGCAGGACGGCGCGGTCGCCGCTCGAGTCGACCGACTTGCTCGGGTCACCGCCCCACTTGATGATCTGGATGACCTCGGGACGGAACCACAGGACGTAGCTCGGGTGCAGCTTGGACACCGCGATGGCCAAGAGGCCACTTGCCTTGTCCTTGTAGTGGTGCGCCGGGGGGTACTCGGCGGCCAGAGAGTCGGTGCTGTAGACTTCCCGCCGGACCGATTGGAAGAGCCAGCTGGCCAGCTCGCGCACCTGGGCCTCGGTCGGAGTCTCGCCGAGCATCAGGCACTGGCCATCGGTGAGCACGGCGGCCCCGGCGGCGGCGGCGAGCGACAGCAGGTGCTGCGGGTGCTCGGCGAGCGCTGCGGCAAAGTCGCCGCGGCCCGACATCACTGACAGCAGCTTGGCGTAGGCCGACTGCACCTCGAGGTGCCGGCGGTAGTCCTGGGTGTGCTCCAGTGCGCCCATCTTCAGCGAGAAGCCGCGCCCGAGCAGGTCGCAGGTCTCGCGCAGCTGGAACGGGACCGTCCGCGGCTCGCTGTGGTGGCACGAGATGAGGCCCCACAGCCGGCCGTGGCGCAGCAGCGACACCGACATCGACGCCGCGGTCTCCATGTTGCGCATGTACTCGACGTGGACCGGCGACACGCTGCGCAGCGTGGCGAAGCTCAGGTCGAGCGTCTGGCCGGTGCGCGGGTTGTGCTGCGGCACCAGCGGCACCGGGCGATAGCTGGCATCGGGGATGATGCGCAGGCGGTTCTGCAGGTACAGCTCGCGCGCCTGGGCCGGGATATCGCCGGCGGGGAAGCGGTGGTGCAGGTAGGACGGCAGGCGGCCGCTGCCATCTTCACCCACCACCGTGCCGTTCCACTCAGCATCGAACTGGTAGATGAGCACGCGATCAAAGCCGGTGAGGCGCCGCACCTCGGCGGCGGTCAGCTGACTCAGCTCGTTCAGGTTGGCCGCTGCCTCGATCTGTAGGGTGAAGGCGTCCAGGAGCGGGTGAAGGTCCGCGGGCGGCTCGACGGCGGGGGCGAGCTCGAGCTCCAGCAGGAGCTCCTTGTCGACCCGGTGGGCCACTGCCTGAAAGCGACGGGGCGGCCCGGCGGCCTCCACCGTTACCGTTTGCAAGAGCAGCGGCCGCGAGCGGACCGGGGCGCGCGCCAGCTCGCTCACCAGCGCCTGAGCGGCGGCCGCGCCGAGCAGACGATCCAGCGTGCCGCCGAGGGCCTCGACAGCGGGCACCCCGAGCAGCTCGCCGACATTTTCGCTGACCTGCGCGACTGTGAGCTCATCCCCGGTCAGCACGATCAGCACCCCATGGGGCTGGATGCTGCCGGGGACGTGGATCGGCTCACGCGCGCAGTTGGCGAGCTCTGCCTGTGAGGCGCGGTGCGGGCCTCGGTCCGGTGGCTGGGTCAACATAAGACCTCTCCGGAGCCCTCTCCGGTGACCGCGATCATGTAGGCGGTGGGCCCGCGGCTCAGGTCCGCAGTCCGCTCAGGCGGGTCAGCAGAGTCATGCATCGTTAATAAATCTTGATGAATCTGAATGAAGGTGCAAGCCACTAGGTGAACGATAACGTAAGTTCGACACTTACGGAAGGGTCTGCGCCTCGGACCAAGGCTGTCATTCTTTCCGAGCTTGCCGCTGCCGCTACAGAGCGTGCGACCGATCCTCTGGCGGCGGCGCGGACCGACGCAGTGGACCGACCGCGAGCCGCAGCGCCAGGACCTCAAGCCCGGAGATGAACACTCCGTCAGCACCTGCAAGAGGATCAGTCCGTAAGGGGGTCGCCGGGACCGCTTGGCAGGGAGTCTGTAGTGGGCAGCGCGCGGCCTGCGAGCGCACGCCTCCGGGGTGCGGAACGACCGACGCCCCCAGCGCTTGGCGCAAAAGTGAGTCTTGCATTGTCTGTGCTGTGCTCCTGTGCCACATGGGGCGCTTGGGCTCACTGCGCAGCGCGTCAAGGCTTGCGCGTGCCCCGCCCCCGGCGGCCGCTAGGTCGGCCGGAGGAGCCCCGACCTCCAGCACGGCACAACCCATGCAAGTTCCTCTCCACCATGCCCGGCCCCACCCTCCAAGTCATCCCATCGCGCCGCGAAGCTGCTCCCCGCGCCAAAGCCCTGTTCCTGCTTGTCACCGGGCTGTGCGGCCTGGTCGGGGCCGGCTGCGCCATTCCGATCAACGTAACGGACTTGAACAAGGACATTCCCAAAGCGGCGATGCCGATCGTGATTCGCTCTGGCCTTGACACCCTGAGCGAGCCGGAGACCACCCGCCGGATCCAGCGCCTGCTCGCCGACCCCGAGCTGCGCGCCATCCAGCAGAACCTGGTGGCGGGCCTGCTTGACGGCACGCTGGCGACCCTGAGCGATAAGGAGCGCGCCGATCGCATCGGGGCCCTGACCACCCGGGCGCTGATGGGAGTGCTGGGGGGGGCCTCGCGCGAGCTGTCCGCAGGCATCAACGGCGTGACGCAGGGTGCGGTGAGCGGCGCGCTCGATGCGGCCCTGACCCCGGGCCGGCAGCACGAGCTGGAGACCCTGCTCACTGCGGTCATCACCGCCTGCATCCGCGCCGCTGCTCAGGGTCTGCGCGAGGCCGAGCTCGGCAAGAGCCTGACCAGCTTCCTCACCCAGGAGCTCGGGCCGGCGCTCGGCAAGTCGCTGCGCCAGGATCTGGCCCCCGGCCTTGCCGAGCTACTGCGCAACGAAGAGCTGAATCGGGCGCTCGGGGCGACGGCGCGCGTGCTCGGGCGCGAGATGGTCCTTGGAGCCACCGAGGCGCTGGCGCACACGCAGCCGCCGCGTGAGGAGGGCTCTGTGCTGTCGCGCGTCACCGAGCTGGCGCACCAGGGAGCGCGCCTGTTTGGCTCGGCGGCGTGGGTCCTTTTGCTGGTCATCCTCGCGCTTGGGGCCTGGACCCTGAAGCTGCTGGCGCAGAGTCGCAGCTACCGTGAGGAGGCCGACCGCCGCGCCGCCACCGTTCGCCTCTTAGCCGAGGCCACCGAAGTGTCGCAGGGCAAGCCGTGGAGCGATGATCTAATCGTGGCGCTGCAGGAGCGGATTCGTCGCGAAGAGCAGGCTCTCGCCGAGCTCCGAAAGGCCAAGCGGCGCTCGGCGCGCGGAGCCTAGCCGCTTGGGACGCTGGCACCGCGGCTAGCAGAGCCGCGGGCCGACGCAGTCGGCGGCGGTAAAATTGCCCGGTCTGCTGCGTGCCAGGGCCTGTTATGCTGCAGCGTCAACCCAAGGAGCTACCGTGTCACTTGTCTCTATGTTCAAGCCCAATGGACCGAGCGGCTTTGGTGCCAGCTCGACTGCAGAGCAGGTCACCCAGGGCCTGTCACTTTCCGGCAAGACCTTCCTTGTCACCGGCTGTAACTCGGGCCTTGGCCTGGAGACGCTGCGCGTGCTGACGCTGCGCGGCGCGCAGGTCCTTGGCACGGCGCGCACCGCGGACAAGGCCACCGAGGCCATCAAGGGTCTGCAGCTCAGCACCGCCAAGGGCCTTTCCTGCGAGCTCGCCGACCCCAAGAGCGTGCGCGCCTGCGTCCAGGCGGTGCGGGCCAGCGGCGTGCGCCTGGATGGCATCATCTGCAATGCCGGAATCATGGCGCTGCCCAAGCTGCATCAGGCCTGCGGCTACGAGCTGCAGTTTTTCACCAACCACATCGGGCACTTCATCCTGGTGACCGGGCTGCTCGAGCAGCTCAGCGACACCGGGCGCGTCGTCATGCTGAGCAGCACCGCCCACAAGCGGGCCCCGCGCGAAGGCATCCAGTTTGACAACCTGTCCGGCGAGAAGGGCTACAACGGCTGGTCCGCCTATGGGCAGTCCAAGATCGCCAACCTGCTGTTCGCCAAAGAGCTGAGCAAGCGTCTGGCCGGCACGCAGAAGACGGCCAACGCGGTGCACCCTGGCGTCATCGCGACCAACCTCACGCGGCACATCAACCCGGTGGTCGATGCGCTGTTTGGCGCGCTGAGTCCGCTGTTCCTCAAGACCGTGCCGCAGGGCGCCGCGACCCAGGTGTATGTGGCGACCCACCCGAGCCTGGCCGCGGTCTCTGGCAAGTACTTTGCCGACTGCAACGAGGCGGCGCCGCGCCGCGACGCGGAAGACAGCGCGCTCGCCGCCCGGCTGTGGACCCGCTCCGAGGAGATCGTCGCTGCGCTGCCTTAGCGCCGCGCCCTCAGCCAAGCCGCGCCGGTGCTCCCTGCCAGCGGGTCCCCGCCGGCAGGCGCTCCCCCTTCATGATTAGCGACAGGTCGCCGACCGAGGCCCCGTCCTCCACCTGCGCGTCGAGCAGCACCACCGACATCGCTCCGATCACGCAGCGCTGGCCCAGGCGCACCCGGCCGGTTGCCATCACCCTGTCCTGAAACAGGTGGGTCTGCAGGTTGGCGTTCTCGTTGAGCGCGGTTTCGTCACCGACTTCGATCAGATCGAACTCGGTGAACCAGGTGGTGTCGATGTAGCAGCGGCGGCCGATCTTGGCACCGAAGGCGCGCAGGAACCAGACGATAAAGGGAGTGCCGCGCAGCAGGTCCAGGAGGAACATGACGGCCAGGTTCTCATAGACCCCGGTGACCAGCTCGGTGCGGCGGACCGAGCCTGACCACAGCGGCTGCCGCTCCGGCTTGTAGCGACCGATGAGCAGCCACTTAAGCAGCACGGTCGCCAGCGTCGCCAGCACGCCGCCGGCGACATACAGCGCCGGCACCAGGAAGAACCACTGCGCCGGCCCGATGTACTCCTGCCAGATATCGGTGACGTTGATGATGAGACTGGAGACGACGACAAAGATCGTCGATGGGGTGAGGATGCGGAAAAACTCGGTGATAAGGCGCATGACGACCAGGCGCCGCGGCGGGCGGTAGGTCGCTGACTCGGCGAACTCGTGCCGCTGCCAGGCCGGCAGCTGGATCGCGGGCGAGCCAAACCACGACGTACCGTCCGGGCAGCGGTCCGGCGGCACCGAGAGCACGCCGAGCAGGACGTCCTTGCCAAGCTCGGCGCCGCTCGGCAGAAGTGCGCTGTTGCCGACGAACGTGCGCGCTCCCAAGCGGGCCTTGCCGAGCATGAACCAGCCCGAGCGTACGGTCGGCGCCCCCACCGCGACGTCATCGGCCAGGAAGCAATCCGGCCCGGTCTCCAGGAGCTCGGGATGGATGTAGCGGATTGTCGAGACCTCCGAGCGCCTGCCGATGCGGGCGCCGAGCGCGCGCAGCCAGAGTCGCAGGTACAAGGTGGTGTACAGGGTCCCGATGACCTCCAGACTCAGGTCCATGAGCCGGTCAAAGAACCACATGCGGACGTAGTACGCCCCGCACACCGGAAACCGCCCCTCGTGCATGCGACCGAGCAGCAGCCACTTGAGCGCCCACACCACCAGGCACAGGTTGACCACGAACGACAGCGCCACCAGCGGCGAGGCGACCAGGAACGAGAACCCCTCGTCCTTATGACCAAGCGCGGTGATGACCATAAGTCCAGGCAGCACCGCGGTGAGCGTGACCAGCGGGATGGTGAACACGCCGAGCAGCTGGAAGATGGCGGTGCCCAGGCTCCACACCGGCCGCGCTGGCTCGGGCACCAGCTTGCCCGCCGGGACCGCCGGCGAGCCGCACCACAGCTCCCCAGCCGGGATGCGCTTGGCGTCGGGCAGCATCGACAGGTGGCCCAGCCCCGCGCCGTCCTCCATCACCGTGTCGCCGCCGAGGAAGGCGCGGTTGCCGACCCAGCAGCGCTTGCCGATGCGGATGGGAGCGATGCGCAGCATGCCTTCTTCGACGGTGCTGCTGTCCAGGCTGGACTCCATGCCGATGCTGGAGTCATCGTCGATCTCCAGCACGTCGCAGGTCATGACCAGCTGGCTGCCAAGGAACACGTTCTTGCCGATGCGCGCTCCCATCAAGCGATAGTAGATGACCAGAAAGGGAGTGCCGCTCAGGTAGCGGACCGGCGCCGCGCGCATGACGGCGCGGACAAACCAGAACCGCAGGTAGTAGAAGCTCCACAGCGGATAGCGGCCCGGACGCACCTTTCCCAAAAGGAGCCACTTGAGCACGATCGACAGACACAGCACTGCCGGGGTGGTGATGGCGTAGATGGCCAGCGACAGCGCCAGCGCTTCTAGAATGGTCCGCTCGGTGACGGCGAAGTAGCCGTAGCTCAGGTAGGCGCCCAGCCACTGCCAGGCGTAAATTCCCGAGACTCCCAGCACGCCCAGCGCCTGCAGCACCGTGCACGCCAGGTAACGCGCCGGCGAGGTCGACGGCACCGGGGCGGTCGCGGCGCGGGCGGCGGGACCCGGCGCGGCCATCGGCTCGGCGGGGCGGGCCAGCTTGGCCAGCTTTTCGACCGTCGGGTTGGCGTACAGATCGCCCACCGCGATCGCCGCAAAGCCCGGCAGCGCGCGCAGCTTGGACACCGCCTGCGTGGCGAGCAGCGAGTGGCCGCCGAGCTCGCGGAAGAAATCATCCTGGACCGAGATCTCGTCCTGTCCGAGGATCTCCTCCCACACCTTGTGAACGCTCGCCTCGGCTTCGTTGCGGGGGGCGACCAGCAGGCGGCGGTCGGCGCGCAGCGGGGCGTGCGGCTCGGGCAGCTGGCGGCGGTCGACCTTGCCGGCCACGGTGAGCGGCAGGGCAGGGAGCTCGTCCAGGGTGGCCGGCATCATGTAGGCCGGCAGCCGCTCGGCCAGGGTGTCGCGGATCACCGCCGGCACCGGCTTTTCGTTGGAGCGGGCGACGACGTAGGCGGCCAGCCGCTGGCTTGCTGCATGCACGCTGACCGCGGCGGCGAGCACGCCCGGGCACTGCAGCAGCACCGCTTCGATCTCGGACAGCTCGATGCGGTAGCCGCGCACCTTGACCTGATCATCGGCGCGACCCAGGTACTCCAGGTTGCCATCGGGCAGCTGGCGGGTCAGGTCGCCCGAGCGGTACAGGCGCTGCGGCCCGCCGGCAAGTCCGTCCACGACCATGAACTTGGTCTGCTCCAGCTCCGGGCGGTTCAGGTAGCCGCGGGCGACGCCGAGGCCGCCGATGCACAGCTCGCCCGGCTCGCCGACCGCCACCGGCTGGAGGCTCTCGTCGAGCAGGTGGACGGTGTAGCCGTCGATGGGGCGACCGATGGTCACCGGCTCGCCGGGAGCCAGGACCGCCGCGGTGGCGATGACCGTGGCCTCGGTGGGTCCATACGTGTTGTAGACCACGCGGCCGGGACGGAACCAGCGGGCGATCACATGCGGCGGACAGACCTCGCCGCCCAGGATCAGGATGCGCACCGAAGGAATGTCCTTTTCAAGCATCGCCAGGAACGTCGGCACGCAGGAAAAGAAGGTCACTCCCAGCTCGGTCAGCAGCTGGGAGAACTCGGGTCCGGCGCGCAAGAGCTCTTTGGTGCCGGTGATCAGGGTGGCGCCGTTGGCCAGCGCCATCCAGATCTCCTCGACCGAGGCGTCGAAGGCGACCGAGGCGAACTGGAACACGCGGTCATCGGCGCGTACTCCGTAAAGCTTCTGCTCGGCCCGGATGAGGTGCGCGACGTTGCGGTGCTCGATGAGCACTCCCTTGGGCCGGCCGGTGGTTCCGGAAGTGTAGATGACGTAACAGAGATCTGCGCTCTTGGTGCCAGTCTGCCCCCGGGCAATGCGCGCCGCCGAGCATGCGGCCAGCTCGGCCGCATCGGCGTCCAGCCGCAGCCGCGGGGTCGCCACCTCGTCGGCGCGGCCGGCGAGCGTGATCAGGCACTTGGCGCCGCAGTCCCCCAGGATGAAGGCCAGGCGATCGGGCGGGATGTCGGGATCGAGCGGAACGTACGCTGCTCCCGCCTTGAGGACCCCGAGCATGGCCTCGTACACCCGCTCGGAGCGCGGCAGCAGGATGGCGACGCGATCCTCGCGACCGATACCGCGCGCTTGCAGGCAGTGCGCCAGGCGATTGGCCCGCTCGTCCAGGGTCTTGTAGCTGACTTGAGTAGGACCGCAGATCACCGCGATGTGATCCGGATCGCGATCGGCTGCAGACTCAAAGAAGTCCTGCAGCAGAACCTCAGCGGCGGCGGGTACATGTGAATCGGTCATAGGCAGCTTAGGATAGAGTTCGTATCATTATACACGAAGTTAGCGCTGCCTCGACTGCGAAGCGCCGACGAGCCGGCCGGCTCTGGCGCGGCCGGTAGACGTGAGCGCGAACCTACCCGCCGCCGGCGTAGAAATAGTAGTCAGCGCTGTAGGGCTGGCGCAGCTCGGCGCCGAGGTTTCCGACGTCACAGCCGCCCGCCGGGGCGACGCCGCCCTGGGTATAGAGGCGCTGAATGAACGTGATCGGCGCCAGCAGGCCGCTCCCTGTATGCGAGATCGCCTTGAGCAGTAGCCACGTGATGGCGTCCGACTGCGGCGCGTTTACCTGCTGCACCCGCATTCCCACCACCGTGCTCTGATCATTGGCGGCCCAGGTCGGACCGGCGTAGTGCGTGCCGGCGAGGCCGCCGGCGTCATCGTAGAGCTTGGCGTCCGGAGCCTTGAGGACCCAGCCATAGGTGGTCGCTCCGCCATCGGTTCCGCCGGCCATCATCGCGGTGCATACGTAGACCTGATCGCCGCGGCCGTGGAATAGGACCGTGACCGTCGCGCCGGCCGGTGGCTGCAGCAGCGCCGGGACCCCAGAGGGCGGCTTGAGGGTCGCGGACAGATCCTGGACTCCGCCATCGGAGAGGGCGGGCCCTGCTTCGTCGCCACAGCCGCCGAGGCAGGCGACCAAGGCCGCGCTGAGCGGCAGAGCGGCAGACAGCTTTTCCCTGGTTCTCGTGCTCTTCATAGGGTCTCCTTGCAGGGGGCGTTCAGTGCGACGCCAGTTGCGCACGGAGGGACGACCGATAGTCGTGAGCAGAGCAGGCCCGGCAGCAGGGGCGCTGCGACCTGAATCCGATCGCCGCCCAGCTGGGGCTCTGCAAGTTCAGCAATGAAGACCGCCGTCACGCCGTTCATGACCAATTCCATGAAGCTGCCTCTGACCCTGCAAAGTCAAGGAGGTGCGTGCGGGCAAACGCTCCGCAAACCCTCCTCCGTCCCGCGCCTTGCTGCGCGCAGCGCCGCGAGCGGCCGCGCCGGACATTGAGCCCGGCAACGATCCGCGCTCGGCCGGCCGCGGCGCCTCAGCCCTCTTCTTGCAGCTCTTGCGCAAAGTACGCCAGAAGGCGCCGCTGCTCGGCCTCCGGTCGCGCCGGGCTGCCGAACACGGTGGCGCCGTCGGGCACCGGGCGGGTCACCACCGCCCCGAGTCCGACCACGGCGTCGTCGCCGATGCGCACCCGGTCGCGCACGCAGGCCGAGGGCGCGATCCAGGCGCGGGCGCCGATGTGGGTGCTGCCGCCGATCATCGCGTGGGCGATCACCGCGGCGTGGGCGCCGACCCGGGTGTTGTGGGCCAGGTGCACCAGGTTGTCGATGCGGGCGCCGCGGCCGACGAAGGTGTCGGCCAGGGTGCCGCGGTCGATGCAGGTGTTGGCGCCGATCTCGACCTCGTCCTCGATGACCACGCCGCCCAGGTGGGGAAACTTGGTCAGCTCGCCGGTCGGCTCGCGCTCGTAGCCAAAGCCGTCGGCGCCGATCACCGTGCCCGAGTGAACGGTCACCCGGCGCCCGAGGCGCACCTGCGAGTACAGGTGGACGCCCGCGTGCAGGACCGTCTCATCGCCGACCACCACGTGCTCACCGAGCGTACACAGGGGGCCGATGTAGACGTCGCGGCCCAGCTGCGCGCTCGGGGCGATGACCGCGCTTGGGTGGATCCCGACCGGCCGCGGCGGCAGGAAGAAGCGCTCTAGCAGGCGCGCGAAGGTCAGGCGGGCGTTGTCGCACACGGCGACGATGGCGATGCGCTCCTTGAGCTGACTCGGCTCGAGGTTGAGGCGCCGGTCGAGCAGCAGCAGCGTCGGCGCGCTGGTGCGCAGAAGGGCCGCCGGGTCGCGCGCGGTGGCGCCGCAGAACGCCACGTCGCCGGGACCGGCCTCGGCGAGCTGGGCCGGGCGGCGCAGCCGCAGCGAGTCGAGGTCTACCGGCTGCAGCGGCACGATGGTCGCCGTAGTCGAGCTCTGGGCCAGAAACAGGAGCGCGTCGCGCAGCGCAATCATGGCAGGTCACTCCCTTGGCCAAGCGCCGGGTCCAGGGTCAGAAGCTGCACCAGCCCGCGGTGAAACAGGGTGCGCAGGAAGTCGTGATGGAAGCGATGCCCGGTGCGCCAGGCGCACAGCCGGGCGAGCAGCGGTCGGCCGAGCAGGAAAAGATCGCCCAGCAGATCCACGGTCTTGTGGCGCGCCACCTCATCGACCAGGGCCTGGGAGCTGGTCGCGTCGAGCACCAGGTAGTCGCGCTGCGCCTGTGACAGCACCGCCGCGAGCCCCGGGCGCTCCAGCTGCAGGTAGTAGGTCCGCGCCGCCGCCAGCTGCTCGTCGAAAGTGGTCGCCCCAGCGGTAAACTCGCACAGGCCGGCGCGCATCTGGGGCACCGCCGGCACCTGAAACACGTAGGAGATCGCCAGCGTCGGCGCCGGCACCGCCAGCAGCGCGCGCTCGGGCGCCGTCCCGGGGCCCGCCACGGCGGCGCCCTCGCCGCGCGGGGTGTCGAGCGGCGCGCTCAGGTAAAGCGGCGCGGTCAGGGCGTAAACCTGGCGCGGCGCGTCCTGAGTGAGCAGGCCGGCCGTCCGCAAGGCTCGGCTGAACTCGCTGCAGCTGCCGCCGGCCAGTACCGGCACCCGATCGCAGTCGAGCTCGATAAGGGCGTTGTCGATGCCGCAGCCCCACAGCGCCGCCAGGATGTGCTCGGTGTGGTGGACCCAGACCCCCTGGGCGGCCAGCGCGCTCCAGCGCGACTGCTCGCGCAGGTTGGCGAGCCCGCAGTCGACCGTGGGACCGCCGGGCAGATCCCGGCGGACAAACGCGATGCCGCTGCCCGGCGGTGCCGGGTGCACGCGCAGGGTCGCCGGGAGGTCCTGATCGAGCCGCAGCCCGCACAGCTCGGCGGTCGAGCGCTGCAGCGTCTTTTGCCGGAAGTCGCCCATGCAGCTAGCGCCGCGGCGCCGGCGGCGAGCGCCGGATGCCCAGCCGCTCGGCGCCGAGGATGAGCAGCGGTCGGCTCAGCCGCCACCAGTCGAGGATCGGCCGCATGCGGGTGTAGGCCAGGCGCGGACCTTCCGGGTAGTTGACGTCCATCGGCACCTCGACCACCCGCTGGCCTAGCTGCAGCGCCTTCCACAGAAGATACGGCTCAAGCTCGTAGCGGTCGAGCCACGGCTGCGAGATATCCAGCCCCGGCGTATCGAGCAGGGCGCAGCGGAAGGCCCGGATGCCCGACGAGGCATCGCTTACCCACTTGCCGAGCAGCACCGAGAACAGCGCCGAGTAGGCCCGCGTCCCAAGCTGCCGCTTCATCGGCATGCGAGTAAAGCTGCCCCCAGGCAGAAATCGCGAGCCCTGCACCAGATCCGCGCTGCCGTCCTGCAGCGGCTCCAGCAGCACGCCCAGGCCCGCCGGATCGAACTTACCGATGGCGTTGAGGATCACCACCGCGTCGTAGCCGCGGGCGCGCGCATACGAAAGGCCGGTGCGGATGGCGGCCCCGACCCCGCGGTTGCGCTCGTGGCTGACCACGGTGGCGCCGCCGGCCCGCGCCCGCGCCGCGGTGTCATCGGTCGAGCCGTCGTCCACGACCAGCATCTCATCGACGAGCTCGCGCGGGATGCGGCGCAGCACCCGGTCCACCACCTGCGGTCCGACGTTATAGCCTGGGATCAGCGCCAACACCCGGAGCCGCCCCCGGCGCTCCCCCTGGGACTCGATCATCATGCCGCCGACACTACCTGGCACAATCCGGTGGAGTCAAGCGAGGCTCCTGGCTATGCTGGGCACCTAGGATCGACCGTGTGAGCGACGCCAGCCAAACCTCCGACTCCGCCGGACCCGCCGCGCCCGCGCCGGCCCCGGACGCCGGGTCGGGCGCAGCCCCGGCGACAAGCGGCGCGGGTGGCTCGGGGCCACCAGGCCGCGCCGCGCCGGCCCGAGGACCGCGGCCCGCCGGGACGCTGCCGCGGTGGCGGCGCCTGCTGCGGCTCTTTACCGCCGGCGATGCAGCTCTGGCGCTGCTCGGCACGGCGGTGGTGCTCTACTACTGGGCGACGCGCGGCATCTTCCAGGGCAAGGCCTCGGGCGATGGCTTCTTCGGCTTCCTCATGCTGCCCGGGGTGCTGCTGCATCACACCTTCGATCTGGCGGCGCCGGCGCCCGAGTGGGCGGGGGTGTTCGGGCGTGAGCGCAGCGGCCTGGTCGCCAACGGCTGCCCGATCGGCCCGGCGCTGCTGTGGACGCCGACCTACCTGCTGGGGCTTGTTCTGGACAAGCTGGCGGCGGTGCCGGGGCTTGGCGCGGGGCTGCGGCTGCTGGTGCCGGCGCTGCACGCGAGCCCGTTTACCGGCCGCGAGGAGTCGGACTTCTTCATGGCCGGCCTCGGCTCGCTAGCGGCGGGGCTCCTTGGGGCGCGGCTGACCTTTGACCTTGTCGCGCGCAAGCTGGGGGTGGCGGCGGCGCGCTTTGGCGTCGTCGGTGCGGTGGTGGCGACACCGCTCTGCTTTTATCTGGTCACGCAGCCGCTGTACCAGCACGCCTGCGCGTTCTTCGGGGTCGCGCTGTTCGTCGAGCGCTGGGATGCCTGGCGCGGCCCGGGGGCGATGACGCTGCGACGGTGGGCGGCGCTCGGGGCGCTGGGCGGGGTGGCCATGCTCATGCGCCAGCAGGAGGGCCTGTTCTTCCTGCTGCCGGCGACCGACGCCCTGGCCGAGCTCGCGCGCGGGCTGCGCCGGCGCGACTGGCAGCGGGCGGGGCAGACGGTGGTGGGCGGGCTCTTGTTTCTCGCCTGCGCGCTGCTCGTCTACTCGCCGCAGCTGCTCTTGTGGCGGCACTACTATGGGACGCTGCGGCCGCCGCAGGAGCCGGGCCACTTCATCTGGTGGAACCCGGCGATCATCGAGTCGCTGTTCTCGATGCGCGCCGGGCTGTTTCCCTGGGTGCCGGTGCTGTACCTGGCGGTGCCGGGGCTCATCGCGGCGCGGCGGCGGCTGGGGGGGCTGGTGTGGCGCCTGGGGCTGGTGTTTGCCCTGGAGCTGTGGCTGAACTCGGCGGTGTGGGACTACCACGGCAGCTGGGCGTTCGGGCCACGGCGCTATACCGATGCCGCGGGGGTGGTCGCGCTCGGGCTCGGCGGGGCCTATGCGGTGCTAGGGGGCGCGGCGGCGGCGCACGGGCGACAGCGGCTCCGGCGCGCGCTCCTGGCGGCGCTGGCGCTTCTGGCGGTGTGGAACGTGGTGCTCATGGAGCTTGTGCGCACGCGGCGGGTCAAGTCGGCCTCGGCCGGCGCCTACCCGGCGGCGATGTGGGCGCAGTGGGCGGGGGCGCCGGCGAGCGTGGTGCGCGCCCTGGACCGCATCGGCTATCCGTTCATGCAGCCGGTGAGCGCGCTGTACGCGCTGCGCTACCGGATGTCACTCGCTCACGCCGAGGGGCTGCTCGGCGGGTACCTGCTGGAGCGCGACTGGAAGATCCGCGCCGTGATCCTCTCGCGCGGGTTCGCCTTCGCCGACCGGCAATGGTATCTGGTGCAGGGGGCGCGGCCGGCGGTGCCCGGCAAGCCGCCCGCCGGCGGCCTGGTTCCCGTCGAGTCCCAGGTGCGCATCGTCCTCCCGCTGATGGCGCGCGAGCCGCTGCGGCTCTCGCTCTCGGGCGAGCTGCGCGGGCAGGGGGCGGCGGTGCGGGCGACCTTCAACGGGACGCCAATTCCGCTGCGCCTGCGCCCGGCAGGCGGCGCCGTGGCCCTGGACCAGCTGGACCTGGAGGTTCCCGAGTCGGTGGTCCACTCGCGCGGCTGGCTCAACGAGCTGGTGTTTGACAACCTCGCCGAGGGCAGTCAGCTCAAGCGGCTGGATCTCTCGCCGGTCAAGGACTGGTGGCGGCGGTAGCCTTTTGCAACAGCCTGCTACGGTGCGCGGTGCAGGCAGCGGTAGACGACGTCGAACAGGCAGCCGCAGGCCAGGATGACCAGGATGTGGAAGATCTCGTGGTAGCCAAACACCCGCGGGAACGGGTCGGGGCGCTTGCGGGCATAGATGACGGCGCCGACCGTATATAGGATGCCGCCGCCGACCAGCGCGCCGCCGCCGCGCCACCCCAGGTGGTCGAGCACCACCTGCCAGCCAAACGCTCCCGCCCAGCCGAGCACCACATAGATCGAGACGTGCAGCGCCCGCGGCGCCCGCGGCCAGCCGAGCGTCTGCGCCACCCCAAGCAGCGCCCCCAGCCAGATCACCAGCATCAGCCGCTGACCGAGCGCGCCGCCGATTCCGTCCAGGCAGATCGGCGTATAGGTGCCGGCGATGAACACGAAGATGGTCGCGTGATCGAGGCGCCGCATCCGCTCGCGCGCCGCCGGCTGCCACGGACCGCGGTGGTAGGCGGCGCTCACCCCGAAAAGCGCCAGCAGCGTCACCGCGTAGACCAGCGCATGCAGGGCTGTCGAGCGGCTCGGCGCCGTCAGCACCAGCCACGGCGCCACCGGCAGCACGAGGAAAAAGGACAGCAGATGGGACACCCCGCGCAGCCGCGGCTTGTCGGGCAAGGGGCGGAGCGGGCGCGCCGCGGCGGGCAGTGGCGAGGGGGCCTGCACGCTAGTAGCGGTAGCGGACGACGAACTCACAGAAGAAGTTGTCGGGGCGGCGGGTGACCTGGCCGAAGGTCGGCCCGTCCCGGTTCTCGACGCCGAAGGGCGGCGAGACGTTGAGCACGTTGAACAGCATGGCGATGATGTCGATGTTCTGGTGCGCCAGCTTGTTCAGGTTGTAGGCAATCTGGATGTCGAGGTTGAACGTATCGGGCAGGTTGAACGCCGCCCAGGTCGTCGGATCATTGTTGCGGGTGCCGGTCGTCGAGCCGCGCGGCGAGCGGTACAGCGAGTAGCTGCGATCGTCCGGGCTCTGGAAGACCTTCCACAGCGGCTGGCCGCTAAAATACTGCACGCGCGTGCCCAGGGTCAGGCCCCAGTCGAAGGCGTAGTTGATGAGGCCCTTGAGATAGTGGCGGTAGGTGCCGCCGAGCGGGCCGTAGTACAGCGGGATCAGGCGCGGGTTGGCGCCATAGCTTGTGAAGAAGTCATCGACATTGCCGTTGAGGAAGGCCAGCGTGTACGAGGCGGTGACGTCCCACTTGCCGATGTTGCCGCGCGCCCACAGATCGACGCCGTGGTACTCGCGGGTCGCCTCGGGCAAGGTGTCGGCCCGGTACAGCCGCTGCGCCTGGCCGTTGACGTAGCCGACGACGCGGGTGCCGGCCGGGTCCCAGATCTGGTTCACCTCCTGGTTGACCCAGATGTTGCCGTAGTGGCGGAAGGTGTAGTCGACGCCCACCGCGCCCTGGGCGCTCACCTGACCGTGGACACCGCCGGACAGCTCGTCCACCGACGGTGGGTTCAGGTTCAGATCGGTGGCGAAGCTCTGGGTGCCGCTGCCGCCGGTGCGGCGGATATCGCCGAACTGCTGGGTCGCCTGGTTCCAGCGCTGCAGGATCGAGGTCTGGGCGGGGTTGCTCTGGTCGGCGATGCCGGCGTTGCCCATGTCGTTGTGGCGCCCGTAGTGCGCCTTGAGCAGCAGCTTGCCGGTCTTTAGCACGTCATAGATGAGCGACATGCGCGGCCCAAACCCGATGAGCGTCTGAATCCGCTGCCCGGTGGTGTCATAAAGGGCCCCCAGATCGACGCGGACGCCGGGCACGATGGTCAGCCAGCGCCGCACCGCGAAGCGATCCTGGATGAACAGGCCGGCATTAATCGCCTGCGAGGTCGTCGTATAGCCGGCGCCGGGCTGGCCGTCCATCGGCGCGCTGTCGGGGAAGACCTCGCGCTGGTTGCAGCTTGAGTAGGTCGCCGCGACCTGCGGGTCGCAGGGCAGGCCGGGGACGCTGTCGGTGTAGCGCTGGCCGCCGGCGACGCCGACGTTGTGCTCGTAGTGCATGTACGTAAGCTGGAAGCCGGCCTTGATGTTGTGGGTGCCGCCCAGGCCGTGCGCGGTGTAAAGCAGCGTCGGGGCAAACTGCGCGCTCCACTTGGTCTGCTGATCCCAGGGGCGGCTGCCGTTGAGGTAGACGAAGTTGTTGGTGCCGGCGTCGGCGGTGTTCAGGATATGGCTGGCGGTGATGCGGTCGGCGACGCCGTCCACCGTGTGCAGGGTGTCTTCCAGGGCGTTTTTGTAGAACACGCCGGTCTGGATCTGCAGGAGCAGCTTGTCGGTGAGCAGCGAGTCGATGAGCAGCCCGGCCCAGTGACCGCCGCGCTGCACCCGCCGCTCGGCCTCGGGCGCGAGGTTGTTGGCGTCGACGCCGCTGATCGCGCTGGAGGTCGAGGCGTTGACGATGTCGTTGTAGTCCAGGCTGTAGGACAAGGCGATGCGCGTCGAGCGGGTCGCCTGCCAGGTCAGCTTGATGCGGCCAAGGTAGAGGACCTGATCCTGGTAGCGATCGTAGGGGGCGGTGATCCCGTAGAAGGGCTGCTCGGCGATCGAGTTGGTGATGCGGTTGAAGTTGAACTGAAAGTTCGACCAGAACCACAGCTTGTCCTTGACGATGGGCCCGCCCAGGTTCATCGCCGCCGAGTAGAACGACCGGTCGGGCAGCGGCCGGTTGTCATACAGGAGGGCGCCGTTCTGCAGCGGCGTGCGCGTCGGATAGCGGGTGGTGGCGCTGACAAACGGCGGCTGCAGGATGATGCTGGCGTCGACGATGAACTTGTTGCCGCCCGACCGCGTCACCATGTTCTGGACAAGGCCGAGCGAGTTGTACTCGGCGTCCATCGCCCCCACCGAGACCACGAACTGCTCGACCGAGTCGGAGTTGATGAGCGCCGAGGAGGTCCCAAACGCCCCGAGAGTGATGTCGGTGACCTCCAGGCCGTCGATGAAGTAGCGGTTGAACCGGCCCAGCCCGCCGCGCACCACGGCGCGGTCGCCGCCCTGGGTGACGCCGGCGGTAAACTGCGCCACGGCCTTCTCCTGGCGGAAGGTCGGAGCGCGGGTGATCTGCTCATTGTTGATGGGGGTGGTGGCGGCGGCGCTCTCGGAGTTGAGGATGGGGTTGACCTTCTCGATGATGGTCACCTTCTCGTTGAGCTGCGGCGAGGTCTGGACCTCCAGCTCGACGTCGACGGTCGAGCGCGAGCCGGCGTTGACCTGGATGCCGACCTGCTTGATGGGAGCAAAGCCCTCAAGCGAGATCGCCACCTCATAGGTGCCGGGCGGGAGGTTCACCGCGGTGTAGCTGCCGTCGTCGGCGGTGATCACCTGCTGGGCGCCGCCGATGAGCTTCTTGCTGCTTACCGAGACCGGGACGCCGGCCAGGCCGTCCTTGGTCCCCTTGACCGTGACGTAGCCGCCGATGCTGCCGCTGAGCTCACCGACGGCCCAGGCGGCGCGGGCGCCGACGAGCAGGGTGCAGGCATAAAGGGCCAGCACCGCGAGGCGGACGGGCAGGGAGCGCGGAGCGCGGGGCAGACCGCGCAGCGGGCGGCGGTCGTTCGAGCTACGGCGGGGACGCGGGCGAGCGCCGGAGTGAGCGTCGGCACAAGGCATCGAGCTGGGTCCGGGGCTGCGCCCGAGGCCGAGGCCGGGAGAGTTCTGGCGCATGCGGTTTTCTGCCTCCATTGGGAGCGAGGTGCTTCCTGGTGGGCGGCAGTGTACGTAAGGCTACGCGCCGGGAGGAATACAAAATTTCGGCGGCGGCCAAAAAGAGCGGCGGGCTCGTGGTTACGTATCTAACGTCACATTAATCGCGGGCGTCGTTGGCGCCAGCCGGGGGCGATTAGCGGGGCGGCGGCGGCGGCGGCGCATAGCCAGCGGGGGGCGGCGGCGGGGCGTAGCCGGACGGCGGGGC
>JBGANQ010000066.1:0-51920 GCA_044222245.1 Polyangia bacterium
TCCTGGACACCGTGGCCACCGCGCTCGCCGCGATCTGGCAGCCCGACCCGCGCCTGCTACCAGACGTCGCCGCGGTCGGTCTGCGCTTTGCTGCCTCCGCGCTCACCGATGCCGAGTCGGGAAGGCTGCGCCAGACCCTGCCGGCAGCGGGCAGGCTGGCGACGCAGTCAAAGGTGAAGTCCTCGTCAAAGTCCTGCGCGCAGAGGAACTTGTAGCGGGTGTGGCCGGCTATATCGATGGCCTTCTCGTGGCAGGGGCCGTAGGTCTGGTGCATGCTCGCGCTGCGGTGGGTCGCGGGGTCAAAGGCGATGCCGATGATGACCAGCGTGGTGAAGTAGACGATGATCCCCGCGTTGAGGAGTCGATCGTGCGGGCTAGGCCAGCCGCGGCCGGCGCTCCCTTGGCGAGCCTGCGCCCGGCGAAAGCCGAGCCCGACGAGCGCGAGGTAGGCGATGACGATGAAGCACAGGCTGCGGATCCCCGGCACGCCGCCATCGAGCTGCTGCAGCACCGTCATCTGCACCACCATGAGCAGCGAGCTGCAGGCCGCCACCAGGCCCAGGCCCTTGGCGAAGGTGCGAGCGCGCAGCCGCGGTTCCCGGCTGGAGTCGAGCACGCGGTTGAGCAGCCAGGCAAACGAGGCGGTAAAGGTGATGATCCACATCGTGCTGCCGATCGGCGCCCCGAGCAGCCGGTTTGCGATCGGAAGGTCACTGTCGTGCCAGGTCCACCACAGGAACTTGGCGCCGACGATGTCATAGGGAGCGTAAAAGACGCTGGCGGCAAGTCCGGTCAGCGCCGCCCGCCCGAGCGGCGGCAGGTTCAGCCGCCACACCGACACCAGGGACGTGTACATAAAGCCGATGTAGACGCACGGGATGTACAGCGGCAGCCGCGGGGTCAGCATGATCGTCGCCTGCGCCTGCCAGAAGTTGTCGACCAGCGGCAGCGCCATGAAGATAAGATCATTGGCGGTGCCGGCGACCAGCGCCGCCACCCAGGCCAGCACATGCTGCCGGCGCCGCTCGCCTTGCAGCAGCGCGTGACCAAGCGCCAGCACCGCGTAGGCGATAAACAGGTACTCGCCGATTACAAACGACGGCTGCACCGCCCACTTGGCGGCCGGACTTGTAAAGACATGCCACGGCAGCTGTGGCGCAAGGTCCCAGGGAAGCTTGTCTAGCATGAAGCCCTCGCAGCAAGGTGAGGCCGGAGAATACCCAAACCCGGCCGCGCTGCGACAGTCCCTATCGCGGCCGCGCGAGGAATTTACGGAACGCGGGTGACCTCGAGCTCGGGCTGCCGCGGCGGCGTCCGGACGAGCAGCGGAGGTCCGCGGAAGTGCTTGCGCTCGGTGGCCAGCCACACCACCGCGGTCAGCGCCAGGGCGCCCAGGATGATCCACAGCGCCTTGGTGTTGGGCGGCTGCACGCCGATAAACAGGATGCCGGCGCAGCCGAGCACGCACAGCGCGGCGATTGGACGGAAAAAGGCCCCGAGCGTCCACGGTCCAAGCTGCGTCCAGGTCCGCCCGAAGGCATAAAGGCCAAGCGCAATCGGCAGCAGATAGGAGATGTAAAGGAAGATCGTGCACACCGCGGTGATCGTCGAGTACACCGGCGTATACACGGTAAATAGGACGCTCAGCAGCGCCACCGTCCAGATCGCGGTGGCGGGCGTGCGGTAGCGCGGGCTGACCTGCTTGAGCGCATCCGAGAACGGCAGACCGCCGTCGCGCGCAAAGGCGTAGGCCATGCGCGAGGTCGAGGTGACGGTGGCCAGCCCGCACAGGTACTGGGCGAGCGCGATCCCTATATACAGAGCGTAGCGGAGCTTGCTCGGCAGCACGCGCTCGGTGATAAAGAAGAACGCTCCGGCGCCTTGCGCCGCCGCCTGATCCAGCTCGGGCGCGGCCAGGACGATCGCGCAGCCCATCACCCAGCCGAGCAGTCCCGAGTAGAGCACCGCGCGCACCATCGAGCGCGGGACGTTCTCGGCGGCGCCGATGGTCTCCTCCGCGATGTGCGCCGAGGCGTCAAAGCCGGTGATGGTATAGGCGGGCAAAAGGAGCCCGAGCAGGAACAGCCAGCCGAGGCTGCGAGCCTGCGGCCAGACCTCGCCGCCGCGGGCGCCGCTGTAGTTTACAAAGGTGATGAGCCGCCGCGGCTCCAAGCTCGGCGCGTAATACAGCAGACTCACCGTGAGGATCACCGCCACCCCGAAGATCAGGTACCCGCTGAAGTCGGTCAGTCGCGTGGTGAGCTTGATCCCCAGGTGGTTGAACAGGGCCTGCGAGAGCGTGATCCCGACCACCCCGACTAGCTGCAGCAGCACCGCCCGCGTCGGGTCGAGCCGCGCCAGGTCCAGGCCCAAAAGCGGCCCGAGCGCGCTGGCGGTAAACAGGTAGGCGCCGACGTTGATCGCCGCCAGCACCGTCACCAGGCCCGCCAGGTTGAACCACGCGGTCAGCCAGCCCCAGCCGCGACCGCCGAGGATCGCCGCCCAGTGATAGAGCCCGCCCGCGGTGGGAAACGCCGAGGCGACCTGGCCCATCGCCAGCGCGAAGCACAGCGAGAACAGGCAGCTGAGCGGCCAGCCTAGCCCGAGCGCCGCCCCGCCGACGCTGCACAGGCCGAGCTGAAACGAGGTGATGCCCCCGGCGAGGATGCAGATCATCGAAAACGCGATGGCGAAGTTGGAAAAGCCGCTCATCCGGCGCAAAAGCTCCTGGGCGTAGCCCAGGCTCTGCAGGGTCTTCAGATCCGCCGCCAGAGTCTCGGCGGTGCGCGCGCGGGCTTGCTCAGAGGCGTTTTTGTCACTCATCGGGATCGGGCGGACCGGGTCCGCGGTCGCAGCCTACGACCGCGGGCGGCCGCTGCACAAGCCCTCACAGGTTTGGCGCTCCCAACCCGCCGGCCGCAGCATCCTGCCAAGCAGCTTGGCTGCCCGAGAGCGGGTGGCCCCGGAGGCGGGGACCTCGGCGCGCCAGCGACGGGGTGCCGCAGGTGACAGGACCCGCGGCGCAGCCCGCCTGGCAGCTGGCTCAGATCGCCTTGTTGCCACGCTCGCCGGTGCGGATGCGAATGCAGTCCTCCAGCGGCTGGACGAAGATCTTGCCATCGCCTACAGCGCCGCCGCCTTCGGTGCGAGCGCCCTTGATGATCGCCTGGATGGTTGGCTCGACGTAGCTGTCGTTGACCGCCACCATGATCTGGGTCTTGCGGATAAGGCGCGCGCGCACCTTCTGGCCGCGGAAGTACTCGGGCTGGCCCTGCTGCTGGCCGTGGCCGTCGACCGGCTGGATGGTGATGCGGTACTTGTCTGCCTCATCGAGCACGGCCTCCAGCGCCGCCTGAACGGCGCTCAGGCGCTCGGGACGGATGATGGCGATGATCAGCTTCATGACGCGACCTCGGCGGTGGGGGTGGCCGTGACCTTCTGGAGAGCGCTCGGGGCGCTGACCCGCGCGGCGGCGGGACTTGGCGCTGGCTCAGCGATCAAGATGATACCCCGACTCCCCGTGCACCGTGATGTCCAGGCCATCCTGCTCTTGCTGCGGACTTGCCCGCAGTCCCATCGTCCGCTTGAGCAGCAGGCCGATAAGCAGGGTGCCGACAAAGCTGTAGGCCACCGCCGCGCCGACCCCCAGCGCCTGCTTGCCGAGCTGCGCGAAGTGGCCGCTCACCACCCCCAGCACCGGGGTGACGCAGAACACCCCGGTGAGCAGCGCCCCGAAGATGCCGCCCAGGCCATGGATGCCGAACGCGTCGAGCGAGTCGTCGTAGCCGAGCACGCCCTTGAGCTGGACCCCGCCGAAGCACACCAGCGAGGCGCTGGCGCCGATGAACATCGCCCACGCCGGCTGCACATGCCCCGCCGCCGGGGTGATCGCCACCATGCCGACCACGATCCCCGAGGCCAGACCCAGGCTGGTGGGCTTTTTGTGCTGCCGCCACTCGATGAGCATCCAGCCCAGGCCCGCCGACGCCGCCGCGGTCTGGGTGTTGGTGAAGGCCAGACCCGCCAGGTAGCCTGACACCGGAACCTCGCTGCCCACCGCGCTGCCGGCGTTGAAGCCGAACCAGCCGAACCACAAAAGTCCCGCCCCGGTCAGCGTCAGCACCAGGCTGTTGGGCCGGATCGCCTCGTGGGGATAGTCCTGGCGGCGGCCGAGCAGCAGCGCCAGCGCCAGCGCCGACACTCCCGAAGAGATGTGGACCACCGTGCCGCCGGCGAAGTCGAGCACCCCGCGCTCGAGCAGCCAGCCGCCGGGGGCCCACACCCAGTGGGCCAGCGGATCATAGATCAGCGTCGACCAGACCAGAATGAACACGACGTAGGTCTTAAAGCGCATGCGCTCGGCGACCGCGCCGCTGATGAGCGCCGGCGTGATGATCGCGAACTTGCCCTGGAACATCACAAAGACAAGCTCCGGGATCGCCTTGTCGGCGTAGGTCTTGGTATAGGGCAGCCCGTGCAGCATCAGGTAGTCGGGGTTCCACCCGAGCAGGCCGCCCAGGTCCTTGCCGAACGCGATCGCATAGCCGCAGAAGATCCACTGCACGCCGATGAGGGCCATGGCGACGAAGCTGTGCATCATCGTCGTCAGCACGTTCTTCTTCTGCACCATGCCGCCATAGAACAGCGCCAGCCCTGGCACCATCAGCAGCACCAGGGCAGAGCTGGTCAGCATCCACGCCGTGCTGCCCGAGTCGAGCACCGCGGCCGGCGGCGCGGTTGTCATCGCCATCATCGCCAGACTTTCAAGCACTTGCCGCTCCCCCCGTAAGTTGACTGCGCCCACCAGCTGCTTCCCCGGGTATAGCTCGTAGTCATCTTGGCGCCCGACCGCGCCCGGCATGGCGCGCGGGCGCGGATCGGTCCTGCAGCGGTACGTCAAGCGCAAATGCAACAGCGCCGCTCACTCCTGGCAAGCTGAGGAGCTGCGGTGCTCAAGGACTGCGGCGGCCGGCGGCGATCACGGCGCCGGTGGGGAGGGAGGGCGGCTGGCGCTAGCAGCAGGCTCCGCCGGCCGCACTCCCAGGAGCTGCGCTCGCTGCAGCTGGGGCGCAGGGAAAGGGACCGTAATGAACCGCCTGATCCCCAAGGACCCGGAAGTGCTCGCGATAGCGGGTCTGCCCGACCATGGCCGCCGTGTTGCCGCACACGAGCATCGGCTGGCCGGTCTTGAACAGGTGGTGGTCGTCGAGCATGAACTGATGCGGGCTCTCGGGCAGCGTGCCCAGGTAGTAGGCAACCTGGCCGTAGTCTTCGCAGAGATCTTCAAGCTCCAGCTTGAAGGCGCGCACGGTCTTGGAATAAAAGTCGATCATGCCGGCGCGGCGCTCGATGTCGGGATCACCAAGGCGGATCGGCTGGCTGGACACGACGCGGTAGTCAAGACAGCCGACCTCGCGCAGGAGCCGGCGAAAGTCCTCCACATACAGCGCGCCGCCCAGGCACTCCCCCAGCAGCAGCGGGTCGGCGGCCAGCGCTGCCGGCACCCGGCGCCCTGCGAACACGTCAGAGAAGAACAGCTCGCCGCCCGGCTTGAGCACGCGAAAGATCTCCGCGAACACGCGCCGCTTGTCCGGCGACAGGTTGATCACGCAGTTGGAGATCACCACGTCGACCGAGCCCGACTCGATGCCCGCCGCTGCGAGGTCCTCGATATACGCTTGCACAAGGCGCACGTTGGAGGTGCTGTAGCCAAACTTCTGCGCGTGATAGCTGCGATGGCGCTCGGCGGTGGCGAGCTGCTCGGCGGTCATATCGACGCCGATCACCCGGCCCGTCTCGCCGACCAGCTTCGATAGCAGGAAGGTGTCGCGACCCGAGCCGCAGCCCAGGTCGAGGACCGTCGCCCCCTTGAGCGAGAGCGGAATCGGCGAGCCGCAGCCGTAGAACTTCTCCCGCACCTCATCGTGGAGCTCGGACTCGATGGGGCGCAGGTAGGCGGGCAGACTCTCCGCGGTGCAGCAGGCGCTGGTCTTCAGGTCCTGGTTGGTCTGCAGGACGCGACCGTAATAGGCCTTCACGGCTTCGAGGGTACTGGCAGCGCTCATCGGCTCCTCCGCGAGATGGGCTTTGATGCTAGCAAAAAATCTCCCGGCCCAGGGCTCTGAAGTAGCCTCGCCCCGACCGCTCAGCCGACCAGCCGCCACCGGCCGCCCAGGAACAGCAGCTGGCGCACCGCTCCGGCGGCGATGAGGGAGTGCGCATCGTCTGCCAGCCGGCACGGGTCGTCGTCGGTGTTGTGCAGCCACAGAAGCTGGCCTTCTCTCCCCTTGGCGATAAAGAGCGCATTGGTCTGCGGACCGGGCACCGCTTGGACGGTGACGATCGAGGCGGCGCTGCCGACTTCAATGCGCTCGCCGGCGGTCACCCGGTTCATCGCGGCCATGACGAGCACGCCCTGGTCGGCGCTCAGCTCGATGCGCCCGCCGCTTACCAGCAGCGCCGCGCCGTCTCCCTCTTTCGTCACCGCGAGGCCGGCGCCCGGGCCAGCGTGGGCGATGCTGAGCGCTGGACTCTCGGGGTGCGACTTGCTGTGGGTGCAGCTGGAGCAGGAGCTGATGCTCGACTGCGCCGCACTCACCGTCACGCGCATGCTGGCGTTCTCGTCGGCCGCTGGACCCGCTGGCAGAGCTCCCCTCGGGGCCTCCGGCTGCCCCAGCTTGGGCGACACTTCGCTACAGCTGGGAAAGGACAGAAAGCCCAGAAGCAAGATCGACAGAAGCAAGATCGATAGACCTTCGGACTGGCAGCTTGGGCGCACTTCAACATCATAAGGCAGCGGGTCGCCCCTGTGGGGATACGCAGATACGCGGATACGCGATGCGGTCGGCTGCGCGGCCAGCCGCGCAAGTGCTTGTCGGCGGACTGTCGTAAAGGATTGTGGCGTACGCTCCCAAACCTTGGGAACGGACGCCGCAGGGCCGGACGGACAGTCTACATGGTCTTATGAAAGATACGGTCCCCGGGGCGCAGCGCAAGCGCCGGGAGTGCGAGCGATGCGGACGGTCCTGTGCGTCCGCGCGCAGCTGTGGCAGGACGCATCAGCAGCGCCGATTTGCCTATCCTCGCCAGCCCGGTTCTACTAAGCTGCTCTGCAGGTGCTGTTCACTCAAGGAGGGTAGGGCGCTCATGACGCAGCAGGCAGCTTCCAGCACGGCTGGAGGATCAGACTCTGACATCCTGTTGCGGCTTCGCACGGAGTCACGCGCCGAGCATGAAGCGATCGAGCGTGAGCTCGATCTGATGGCGCCGGGACTGACCCGCGCTCGCTATGTCGCTCGCCTGGAGCGATTCTACGGGTTCTACGCGCCGCTGGAGGCGCGGCTGGAGGCGCGCGGCGCCTTCCCTGGGTCAGAATCCGGACCGCAGCCCAAGACGCCGCTGCTCGTTGCCGACCTGCGCGCGCTTGGCGCCGGACCGCCGGATCAGCTACCGCTGTGTGCCGCGCTGCCCCCGCTGACCAGTCCGGCCGAGGTGCTCGGCTGTCTGTACGTGCTGGAGGGGGCAAGCCTCGGCGGCCAGGTGATCAGCCGCCACCTCCGGCGGACGCTCGGCATCAGCCGGGAAAACGGCGGCCGCTTCTTCGCCGGCTACGGGGAGGCGACCGGCGCCCACTGGCGCGCCTTCAGCGCCTCGCTGGTCGCCTTCGCGCGCGAGCACGGGCAGCAGGACCTGCTGGTGCGGTCCGCGATTTTGACCTTCCGCGCCATGCGCAGCTTCTGTCGTGAAGGAGCGGCACATGTCTGAGCCGGCAGCGCTGCCGTGGAAGGATGGTCCCTACAGCACCAAGCGCCATGGCGTCACCATCAACAGCTGCGATAGCGAGCCGGTGCAGACACCCGGCTGCATCCAGGACTGCGGGGCGCTGCTCGTGCTGCGGCGCAGCGACCTTACCATCCTGCAGGTCAGCGAGAACTGCGACCGCTGGCTGGGCGCGCCCGCGGCCAAGCTGCTCGGCCAGGACGCGGCGGCGCTGCTCGGGGCGCAGGGGGTGGCGCGCCTGCGCGACCTGCTGGCCGGCGAGACCGTCGAGTGTAACCCCATCTACGCCTTCACCATGCCCGCCGGCCCCGGCGCCCCCGCGGCGCAGCTTGACCTGACCGTCCACACGCTGGGCGGTCTGGCGCTGCTCGAGCTGGAGCCGGCCACCACGGTGGGCTACCTGGACGGCTACACCCTGGTCCGGCGGGCCGCCGCGCGCCTGCAGAGTCAAGGCACCCTGCAGGGCTTCTGCACCGCCGCCGCCGAAGAGGTCCGGCGCGCCACCGCCTTTGACCGGGTGATGATCTACAGGTTCCACCGCGATGGTCACGGCGAGGTCTACGCCGAGTGCCGCCGCGACGACCTGCCCTCCTGGCTCGGCCTCCACTACCCGGCCGAAGACATCCCGCGGCCGACCCGCGAGATCTTTCAAAAGGTCTGGGTCCGCCCGCTGCCCGACGCCCGCAGCCCGCTGCACGAGCTATTGCCGCTGGCCAACCCCGACACCGGGCGGCCGCTCGACATGACCTACTGCGCCCTGCGCGGCGCGTCGGTCATGTACACCGAGTACCTGCACAACATGGGCGTTGCGGCGACCCTGACGATGCCGATCCGCAGCGAGGGCGAGCTGTGGGGCCTCATCGCCTGCCACCACTACAGCGCCCCGGCGCCGGTGCCGTGGCCGCTGCGCGCGGCGTGCGAGCTCCTGGCCCAGATGGTCTCGCTGCAGCTCAAGTCGGCCGCGGAGCGCGAGCACTTCCTGTACCGGCTGCGGATCGACGGCATCCACCAGCAGCTCGTCGCCCGGGCGGCGCAGGAGGGCGGCCTGGCGGCGCTGACCGAGGGCCCGCCGTCGCTCCTAGACGGACTGGACGCCCGCGGCGCGGCGCTGTACCACCGCGAGCGCTGGTGGCGGGTCGGCAAGACCCCGGACGACGCCCAGCTGGACGCGCTGGCCGCCTGGCTGGAGGGGCAGCCCGAGCTCGACTCGCCGAGCTCGCCGGTCTATGTCACCGACTCGCTGGGGCAGAGCTGGCCGCCGGCAGCGGCGCTCACCGCGGTGGCCAGCGGCGTGCTCGCCTTCCGGCTGTCGAGCGCGCGGCGCAGCCTCATGCTGTGGTTCCGCCCCGAGACCGTGCAGGAGCTGCACTGGGCCGGCAACCCGCAGGACAAGCCGAGCGTCCCCGGACCCAACGGGCCGCGGCTCACCCCGCGGACCAGCTTTGCCTTGTTCCGCGAGTCGGTCAAGGGCCGCTCGCGACCGTGGCTGAGCGTCGAGGTGGAGGCCGCGGCGCGGCTGCGCCTGCTGGTCATGGAGCTGGTGGTCAGCCGCGCCGAGCAGCTCGCGGTGCTCAACGCCGACCTGTCGCGCAGCAATGAGGAGCTTGACTCCTTCGCCTATGTCGCCAGCCACGATCTGAAAGAGCCGCTGCGCGGCATCTACAAGCACGCCCACCAGCTGCTCGCCGAGGCCAGCGCGCTCGACGAGGACAACCGGCGACGGCTGGAGAGCCTGATGCGCCTCACCGTGCGCATGGACAGCCTGCTCGACTCGCTGCTGCACTTCTCGCGCGTCGGCCGCCTGCAGCTCGAGCCCGAGGACGTGAATCTAAACGAGCTGCTCAGCGAGGCGCTGGAGATGGTCGGCGCCCGCGCCGCCGAGGGGAGCTGCGAGATCATCGTCCGCCGCCCGCTGCCCACCGTCCGCTGCGACCGCGTGCGCATCCGCGAGGTGCTGGTAAACCTCCTGTCCAACGCCTTCAAGTATAACGATCGGCCGCTGCGCCGGATCGAGATCGGCTACCTCAACCCCGACGAGCCGGGCGCGCGACCGGCGCAGCTCGCGGCGACCCGCGAGCACACGGTCTATTTCGTGCGCGACAACGGCATCGGCATCGAGCCGCGGCACTTCAATCAGGTGTGGCACATGTTCCGGCGGCTGCACGGCCGCGATGCCTACGGCGGCGGCACCGGCGCTGGACTGAGCATCGTCAAGAAGCTGGTCGAGCGGCACTCCGGGCAGGTGTGGCTCGACTCGAAGTTAGGGGAGGGATCGACCTTCTTCTTTACCCTGCCCCAGGCGCCGGCGAAGAAATGAGGCGACGATGACTGAGGCTTGCCATCGGCCGCTGCTGGTCCTGGAGGACTCCGATGACGACTTCGACACCCTGGAGGAGGCCCGGCGCGCGGCCGGGCTGCGCAATGAGGTCCGCCGAGCGATTACCGGTGAGGCGTGCCTGGAGCTGCTGCGAGACGGCTCGGTGTGGCCGGCGGTGGTGCTGCTCGACCTGAACACCCCGGGACTCGACGGCCGGGCGACGCTGCAGGAGATCAAGCAGGACCCGGCGCTGCGCTTCCTGCCGGTGGTCGTGTTTACCACCTCGTCCAACCCGCGCGATCTCGCCTTCTGCTACGGCGCCGGGGCCAACGCGTATCACGTAAAGCCGGTCCGCTACCCCGAGCACCTGCAGGTCGTCCGCGCGCTGCTCGGCTACTGGCTGGGCGCCGTCACCCTGCCTGGACGCGAGAGGCCGGTGACGTGAGCGCCGCCGTACTGGCCGTCTTTATCATCGATGACAACCCTGACGATCGGGCCGAGGTGCGGCAGCTGCTTCTCCGCGGGTCGCCGCGGCGCTATCGGTTCACCGAGGCGGACTCCGCCCAGCAAGCCCTGGTCTGCCTGGCGCAGTCTGGCGAGCTGCCCGACTGCATCATCCTGGACTTCCACCTGCCCGACCGTGACGCGATCGAGGTACTCACAGCGCTGCGCGGCGGCGAGCCCCTTACCTCCTGTCCGGTCCTGGTGCTCACCGGCGGCGGTGGGGCGCAGCACGGGCCGGAGCTCTTGCGCGCCGGGGCGCAGGACTACCTGAACAAGGCCTGGCTGAACCCCGAGCTGCTCACCCGCGCGGTTGACCACACGATCGAGCGCTACCAGCTGGCGTGCGCCGCCCGTGAGCGCGAAGCGGCGCTGCAAAAGAGCGAGGAGCGGCTGCGGCTGGCGCTGCAGGCCTCCAGCACCGGCATGTGGACCTGGGATGTCCAGAGCGACGCGGTCTCCTGGTCGCCCGAGTGCTTTGCCCTGCTCGGCCTGCCCGAGGGGGGCTCGGCCGGCAGCGGAGCAGACTTTTTCCGCCGCATCCACGCCGATGATCTGCCGCGGGTCCAGGCGGCGGTGCAAACGGCGCTGGCCGAGCATGCGCTGTACGAGTGTGAGTTCCGCGTCGCGCGTCCGGACGGCGAGCTCCTGTGGGTGGCCAATCGCGGCCGGGGCACCTACGACGCCGCCGGGCGACCGCTCAGCCTGACCGGCACCGTCACCGATATCTCGCGGCGCAAGCGCGCCGAGGAGGCGCTGCTCGAGTCGGATCGCCGCAAGGACGAGTTCCTGGCGACCCTGGCGCACGAGCTGCGCAACCCCCTGGCGCCGCTGCGCATGGGCCTCATCGCGCTCGGCCGGGCAGCGCCCGGGCAGGACACCAGCCGGCTGCGGGCGATGATGGAACGCCAGCTCGGCAGCCTGGTCCGGCTCATCGACGAGCTCCTCGATGTCTCGCGCATCATCAGCGGCAAGGTGGAGCTTGTGCGCGAGCGGCTGGCGCTGCAGCGGGTGTTCGAGGCGGCGCTGGAGACCAGCCGCCCGCTGATCGAGGCCGCCGGGCACACCCTGGTGGTGCGGCTGCCCGAGGCGCCGCTGTGGCTCGATGGCGACCTGACGCGCCTGTCGCAGGTGCTGAGCAACCTGCTCAACAACGCCGCCAAGTACACTCCGGCCGGCGGCCGCATCGAGCTTGGCGCCGAGGCGCGCGGCGGCGAGCTCTTCATCCGCGTCATCGACAATGGCTGCGGCATCCCGCAAGACATGCTCACCCGGGTCTTTGAGATCTTCACCCAGGTGGATCGCACGCTCGCGCGCGCCCAGGGCGGGCTCGGCGTCGGTCTGTCGCTGGTGCGCGGCCTGGTGGCGCTGCACGGGGGGCAGGTCACCGCGCACAGCGAAGGACCGGGGCGCGGCAGCACGTTCGTCTTAAGGCTGCCGCTGGCCGCTGCGCCCATCGCCGCCGAGGTGGCCAGCGCCTCACCGGGGCCATCGCGCGGTCCGTCGCGACGGGTGCTGGTCGTCGATGACAACGTCGATGCCGCCGACAGCCTGGCCGAGGTCCTGCAGCTGTCCGGCCACACGGTGCGTGCGGTCTACAGCGGCAGCGCTGCGCTGGCCGCGGCGCGCGAGCTGCGGCCCGAGCTCATCTTCCTCGACATCGGTCTGCCGGACCTGAGCGGCCACCAGGTGGCCCGGCAGCTGCGCGCCGAGCCGCAGCTCGCCGGCGTGGTGCTGGTCGCCCTGACCGGCTGGGGCACCGCCGAGGATCGCCAGCTGAGCCAGGCAGCCGGCTTTGATCACCACCTGACCAAGCCCGCCGAGCCGGCCGCGGTGGACGAGCTGCTGGGGCGCCTGCCGCTGTAGGGCGCCTGGGCCCAGGCGATCGGGAAAAAGTGTTCCGGACATGCCCGGTGCATGTTCTGCACATGGGGCATCGCCGGCGCTGCCAGTCTTTCCGTCGGTGGTCACGGCGCTGTGGGCAGGCTTGCTCGCCTTCCTTACAGCGGGTCCGCGGCCCCTTGACGGCTTCACTCCCTCGGAGTCCGGGGCCGCGGCGGCGACCGCGGACGGCCAGAAATTCGGCATCTGATTTGCTCATCCACCGCTCGCTCTGGGACGCAAGTGGGTCCCGCGGGGGGGCAGAGAAAGATGAGAGACCATGGAAAGATCTTTGGTAAGGGAGTGCTGTGGGTTTTTGTCCTGCTTGTCTGGGCCGGGGTGGCCCAGGGGCGAAAACCGAGCCTGGTCAAGGTCCGGATCGACTCGACACCACCGGGCGCCAACATCTATCTGGATGGCAAGGCGAGCGGCATCTTAGGACAGACTGGCAGCGCCGAGCAGCTGCGGCTGCCGCCAGGTCAGCACACCTTGTTGCTCGAGCTCGACGGGTATAAGCCCCTGGAGCAGAACGTCAACCTGAGCAAGGGGCAGCGGCTCCTATTCAAGCTGCAGCTTGAGCCGGCGCACCTGGAGGTCAAGCCCCTCGCCACCGATCAGAGCAGCCGCGGCGGCGAGGTCTTTATCGACGGCACCCTCGCTGGCACCGTGCCGACCCGGGTCGAGATCAGCGCCGGCAAGCACACCATCGAGGTCCGCCGCCCGAGCTTCCTGACCACCACCGAGCAGGTCGAGATCAAGGCCGGTGAGAACCGCCAGCTCCTGGTCGCGCTCAGTCCCGAGCAGAAGACAAGCCCGACCACGGGCAACCTGTCGATCAACTCACCGGTGCCGGCCGAGGTCACGGTGGACAACCAGACCAAGGGCCCGACGCCGGTGGTGGTCGACAGCCTGCCGCCCGGCGATCACCTGGTCGAGGTGCGGCCGACCGATGAGCGACTGCAGCCCTACCGCAAGAACGTCCGCGTCTTTGCCGGCCAGCAGGGGCGCGTCGATGCCACCTACGCCGCCGTCGCCGTCGTCGAGCCCGGGGTGCCGGTGTCGGTGGTCCCGCGCAACACCAAGGACAACTACGTAGTGACCCTGGGCCAGGCGCAGTCGTGTCAGACGCCGTGCTCGCTGCACGCGCTGCCGGGCCGCCAGGTCATCACCGTGGCCGGGCCGGGCAGCCGGCAGTTCCGCAGCGAGATCACCATCCCCAATAACCCCACCCAGGTCACGGTGCAGCACTTCACGCTGGGCAAGTCGATCGGCGGCGCGATCACCCTGGCCTACGGGCTGCCCTCGCTCATCGCCAGCAGCATCGCCGCCGACAATGCGGTCAAGGCGTCGGCGGCGGCGACCGATGACAACACCCGGACCGCCAAGGGGCTGGAGGCCTTTGCCTACGGCGCGCTGGCGTTCTCGGGCGCTACCTCGGCCCTGGCGGCGATCATCACCTTGTCGACGATCAAGCTGAACCGGGCCTCGGTCGAGCGGCTGGGACAGATCAGCGCCCTGCCGCGGCCTCGGGTGCGCTTTCTGACGGCGGGGCTCAACCCGACCGCGGATCGCACCGGAGCGATCGCCGGGGCGAGCTTCATCTACTAACTGGAGTGTGCTGATGCGACCCCGGCCGGGGGGAGCGGGTCGCTGGTCAGTCGCTTGCGCAAGTGCTCCACGAAGAGAGGGCCCTCCGGGCCAACTCCCGCCGCCCCCCGTCGGAAACAGACAAGCCTCTTGGGGAGGACTGTCTGAACTCGGAGGGTCCTCTCTCCGCGGAGCGCTTCTTTTCTTGGGACTCCTTGAGAACTTCAAGATGCTTCTGGCCGCTGGTCCTTGCGGAGAAGGATCGGCGCCGCTACTCGACAAACGTGATCGTCCACTCGCGCGGCTCGCCCTGCACGGTGACCTCGACGCTGTCGCCGACGCGGCGGCCGAGCACCGCCTTGCCGATGGGGGACACCGGGGTGACCACCGACAAGAAGCCGTCGCCTCCCGGGCCGGACAGCTCGATCCCGGCGCCCACCGGGGCGAGGAAGAACGTGCGGCCCAGGGACTCATCCTCGACCTCGACGATGGCGCCCAGGGTGATGGGCGCCTTGGCGGGCAGCCGCGTCGGGCGGAAGCTGGCCAGCGCCGCCAGCTCGGCCAGGGCCTTGTCGGCGCGCTGGCCCTGCCCAAGCGCCAGGCTGGAGTACTCCTGCGCGACGCGGGCGTTCTCCCGCTTCTCGGCCGCGGTGGCGCCGTCACGGGCTTCTTCAGCGGCGGCGCGCTGGGCCTTCTGCGCGACCGCCACCGACTCGCGCAGTCGGTCGGCCAGCTGCTCGACCAGGAACTGTTTGTTCATGCCGCGAGTCTATTAGCGGTGGCGCCGCAAGGCCAAAAAAACGCCGCCCAACCAGCCTCTGGCGGCGCCCGGCTTACACGAGCAGCATGCCGCGCTCGGTCGCGGCCTCACGGAAGTGGGCCCAGATGGCGCGGTCGCGCAGCACGATCACCACCTGTTCCAGCGGCGGGCGGAACTCCAGCAGGTAGGTGTGCGTGACATCGACCAGCATGCGCGCCACGTCTTCGGCCGAGGCGCCGCTGGAGGTGCCCATGGCTGGCAGGGCCAGGGTGCGCAGCCGCAGCTCATGGGCGCGGCGGAAGCAGGCCCACAGCGCCTTGCGCAGGTCGCGCTCCTGCACCGGCTGTTCCTTGCCGCTGCGCGCATCCAGGTGCAGCGCCACCGCGTGGAAGACATATCGCGCCGGCAGCGCCCCGCCGTCGGTCACCACCACCGAGCCGACGCGCGCCGGGGCGTGCCGCTGCGCCGCCGCGGCGATCGCTGGCCCGCCCTGCTGCACGATCTGCTCATCGAGCGAGCCCGGCGTGCGCATGAGCAGCCGCTCATTGGCGGTATAGACGATGGCGTCCGCCGGCTGGCGCAGCAGATCGCCGCTGACCACCGAGACGATGGTGTTGTAGCGCGGCAGGTGATCCACCACCGCCATCGCCGACGGCAGCCGATCCTCGGGCCGCACCGCCAGGAGCATCGCCACCAGATCGTCGATGCCGCGCGGCACCTCGGGCCGCAGCGCCGACGGGAACTGCAGGCGGGCCTTGCTTAGCGCCATCGGCAGCTCGCCTAGCGGTAGATCTTCGATGCTCGCAAACGGCCGCTGTCCGGTCAGAAGCTCGAACAGCATGACGCCGAGCGACCACAGATCCGCGGCCGGCCCCGCCTTGCCGAGCAATGACTCGGGGGCCATATAGCCCGGCGAGCCAGCGATCGCCGCCGTGCTCGCCGTGCTGTCCTTGAGCCGGGCGACGCCGAAGTCGCCGACCACCCCGGTGCCGGTGCGGGTGCAGAACAGGTTGGCCGGCTTGATGTCGCGGTGGACGATGTTGTGCGCGTGCACCAGCGACAGCGCCTGCGCCGTGTCGCGCACCAGCGACAGCGCCTGCGGCAGCGGCAGCGGCAGCGGCAGCGCGTCGGCCGGCACGCCGTCGATGTACTGCAGCAGAAGGTACAGCGCCCGGTCATCGGTCTCGGCGTTGTACAGGGTGACCAGGTTCGGGTGCGGCGGAAACTTCGCCAGCGTCTCGGCCTCGGCGAGCGCCATCTGCCGCTGGCGCGAGTCGCGGATCTCGATCCGCTTGACCGCTTCGATGCGCCCAAGCTCACCGTGCACCGCGGCGTAGACGCGACCAAAGGCGCCGGCGCCAAGGAAGCTGTAGCTGGTGTAGCGTGCGAGGGAGGGGAAGCTGGACAGGCCGCTGTACTCAGCTGGAGGCTTGTGCTTGATCGTATGGACGTCGACCCACTGTCTCTCGCGCTGTAAGGGCATGGAACCAGTGTATCATTTTGCTCGCCGGCCCGGTGCCCGGGCAGCGCTGCGGCCAAGGGCGTCTATGGAGGTTCGGATTCACCGCGGGCCGCGGCGGCCGCTGCCGCTTGCGTCCATAGGAGGCGGGTCTTTTCTGCGGCGCTCAGGATGCCGCCCTCTTCGAAACGGCGGATGCTCTGTTCCAGGTGCAGCTTGGCCTCGGCCCAGCGCGGTGGCGAGTGGGCGAGCAGGGCGCGCGCCCAGGCGCGGTGGGCGAGCCCCTCGCCGTACACCGCGCCCACCGCCTGTGACTTGGCAAGCCCGGCCTGCGCCTCGGCGATGGCTTCCTCGATTTGTCCCTTGTGCACGCACTGCTCGGCGCGCGCGGCGAGGATCCACTCGAACAGCATGCCGCTGTTCATCTTGGAGTACGACTCCCAGGCCTCGGCGTGGTGGCGCGCTGACTCCTCGCTCTCGCCGAGCCAGCTCTCGGCCCAGCCGCCTAGGGCGAGCGCCAGGATGCGGGCGAAGCCGTCGCGGCCCTCGCGCGCGACCTCGGTGGTCTGGATCGCCGTGCTGCGCAGCGCCGCCCAGTCTTCCAAAAAGACGTGCCCGAGACAGAGGTAGCCGTACGTCGTGGCGAGGAAGGTGGGATCGCAGGCGACGGCGATGGCGGCGTTGATGCGCGCCAGGCCCTCCGCGGCCTGACCCTGCGCCGTCAGCGCGATGCCCTGAAAGCCGATCATGCGCGCCCAGTCGGTGTTGCGGCCGCGCTGCTCCAGACTCGTCGCCGACTCTTCCAGATACGGCCAGCACAAGCGGATGCGGCCCTGCAGCACCAGCGCCTGGCCGATCATTCCGGTGGACAGCGCGAGCAGGGTCTTGTCTCCGAGCTCGCGCGCCAGCTCGGAGGTCTTTTTGTAGCTCTCGATCGCGCGGTCGTACAGACCATGGAAGAAGTAGCCGCGCCCGGTCCAGAAGTATACCTTGGCCAGGCGCGCCTGATCCTCGGCGGTGAAGCAGCCGGCTTCCTGCAGCGAGCGCAGCACGCCCTCGGCCGCGGCCATCCACTCCACCAGGCGCTCCGCGGGCTCGGCGAACACCGACAGGCCGACCAGCATCACCAGGTTGTCGGCGCGGCGCCGGCGGTTGGCGGGAGACTCGGGCAGGTAGGCCAGCTCGGCCAGGGCGGCGGCGCAGTGGGAGCGCGCCTCGACCACCGCGTGCAGGCGGGTCGCCGCCTGCGACGCCTTGAGGTAGCTGTCGTACGCGCGCTCGGCGGCACCGGCGCGGCTGAAGTGGTAGCCGAGGATGGCGAAGCGGCTCTGCTCCTCGCCATACACGGCGATGATCGCCTCGGCGACCTTGTGGTGCAGCCGCTGCGACTCGGCGGCGGGCAGCTCGCGCAGCAGGACCTCGCGGATCTTTTCGTGGGTGAACTGCCAGCTGCCCTGGCTTATCTCGAGCAGCGAGGCGTTGGCGCAGCGGGTAAACCAGGGGCCGAGCGCGCTGAGACCGCTGGCGCTCTGCAGCACCCGGAAGTCGAGCTGCCGCCCGGCCACCGCTGCGAGGCTCAGCAGCGCGTGATCTTCCCCGGCGATGCGCCCCAGGCGGCGCTCGACGATGCGCTCGATGCCGCCGGTGAGCAGGTGCTCGGGCAGGGCGCTGGCGGTGACCCGGTCGAGCTGCCCGGCGAGCTCGGCGAGGGCGCGGACGACTTCGACGATGAAAAAGACATTGCCCTCGGTATGCCGCTGCAGATACTGGACGAGCGTCGGCTCGCGCCCGGCCGCGCCGAGCATCGACACCGCCAGGCGGGCGATGTCCTCTTCGCCCAGCCGACCGAGCTGCACCACGCGCAGCGCCGGCAGCCGGCGCAGCTGCGGGCTTGCCTCATCGCTGCGGTAGGTGCCCAGGATGAGCACCGGCAGCTCGCGCACCACGCTCGCCAGATAGGAGAGCAGCTCCAGACTCTCGGCTCCCGCCCAGTGCAGATCATCAAGCAGGATGAGCAGCGGCCGGCTGCGCCGCTGGAGCAGCGCGCCGATCGTGCGATAAAGCCGGGTCACCGCGGCCTGCGGCGACAGCGACGCCGGGGCCTGGGCGCGGCGGCCGAGCAGCGCCTCCAGATCCGGGGCCACGTCCATGAAGATGCCGATCTCCTGCGGCTCCAGCGCGGCGTCCAGACACAGGGTGCGCAGGATCGGCGTCCACAGCTCGTAGTTGCCGCCTCTCTCGCGCGTGCCCTGCGCGGCGACTACATCCATCGAGCGCACGAGCGCGGTGGTCCGCAGCTCGCTGACCAGGCGCGACTTGCCGACGCCGCTCTCGCCGCACACCATGACCACGCCGCCGCGGCCGCCCAGGGTCCGCTCCAGCGCCGCCGACAGCTCGTCGAACTCCTTGGCGCGGCCGATGAACTCGGCCGCCTGGAGGAAGCTTTCGCGGGTCGCCGCGGTCTCAACCGGCAGCGGCTCGTCGAGCGCGCGCGACAGGTCTTCGATCACCTGCACCGCGTTGGCGTAGCGCTCGCTCGGGTCGCGCGCCAGAAGCCGCATCACGATCTCGGTAAGGGGCTGCGCGACCTCGGTCTGCTCGCTCAGGCGGGCGAGCAGGCTCTGGCGGCGATCGGCGACGGCGGCCAGCGCCTCGGCCGAGGTCGGCTGCAAGGTCTGGACATAGGACCCGAGGATCTGCGCCGCGTCCGGTGACAGCGTGGCGTCGATCGAGTCCCCCAGCAGATCCTCCAGGAAGTCGATCTGGCTGGTGACCCGGTAGGGAATCGTGCCGGTGAAAAGCTGGAAGGCGATGACTCCCACCGCGTACAGATCCGACAGCGCGCTGGCCGGCACCCCCAGAAACAGCTCCGGCGCCATATACTCGACCGTCCCGGCCAGCCGCTTGTTGGCACCGATCGCATCGGCAATCCCGAAGTCGACCAGCTTCACCGTCCCGCCGACAACAAGGACGTTGGTGGGTTTGAGGTCCGGTATGAGCTTTTACAACGCCCCAGGTGTCAGTCCTAGACCCAGACCTTGACGGCAAGTGGCATGCAAGCCGCTTTGGGCGGGGCCCGATGAATTCTGCAGGCGATCGGCACCTCGATATTCTATATTACGATTTGCTCTCCATGAATCCATATGTGATACGATTCATATTCTCGCGAATCGTCGATACAAGTCAGAACTCCCCCCCCAGTGAACTCAAGAATTAGATCCCGGTCCGCAGCCGATCTGGCAGCACTGACCTGATGACCCAATAGGGACATCAAATTTGATTCCCTGACTGGTAATGTCTGTCTGCTCGCCGGCTCTGTTTTGTCTGGTTGAAATAGAAAAGAGGACTCTATAGTTATGGCGAATTCATCGTCAAAAGTCAGGTGGACTGTATTCACTGTAAATGACACCTGCTGCAGCTCTCGACCGATAAAAAGCGAAGGATCGAACCCTGATGGAATTCCATACATCAGCTACTCCGACTCCCGCGGCGGAAATTCAACATGAGTTTGTGGTCGATTACCAGGCTTCATCGTAGATGGATTGATCGGCTGCCAGCTGCCATCCTGCATCGGTTTTTCTAGCTTCCAGTAGCCGTTGGGATACTGCTCGGTAGCTGGCATTTCGCGAATACGCCAGCCTGGAGGAATGTCTGTGGGCGGAAGCTGCGGGGGGTTTGTCGGTGCTTCAAACTTTGGAGATGGCCTCGGCCCGCCCTGCGCTGGCACCTCCGTCCTAGCTTTGGAAAAAAGCAACCCCCCAAATGTATCAAAAACATAGCCGTCCAGCAGACCCGCATCTATTAGACCGACCACAATAATCCCAATTGCCGCAACATCTGCGGGTCCGGGCAGCGGAGTGTCTGCTTGCGATGCAACTGCGGCTGCGACTGCATAGCGGGAAAATACTGGCACGAAGTTGGTGGCAGCGGCTGATTCATAATTCACAAATTGTATGGTTACGTTTGACTTGTATTCAACGTATCCCGCCTTCTCAGCCAGACGAACGATGCCTTCATAGCCAATTTTTTCCAGGGCACTGCGGCCAATTTGCTCGACCTTGGCAACATCGAGGTTCATTGGTCTCATTTGTGAATGAGCAATGGCGTCGGTGTCTTTGGTTGCTTGAGTAGTGGAAAAACATCCCATTAAGCTGGTTATCACGAGCAGCCAAGACTTGAATAAATGGCCGCTGGGAAGTCGCTGCGGGATGCATCGTCGAGTCGTCGGAAAATGATACATACTGTCGTCTCACAACATATATAGATTTTTCTTGAGCAGCCCGGACGTTAAGCTGACGCGCTTGGACAGTCAACCACCCTGCCGGTCACCACTGTGGGCGTAAAGGGTTGCTGGCAGGGGGCGCACTCACCCCGTATCTACAACAGCTGCACCGACGGGCCGAAGGCTGCGCTTGAGCCGTCCGGTAAACAAAATCCACTACCCCTGTCGCTGCGGTGGAAGTTACTGGCTGCGGCCGGGTCGACGCCGTTGGTGCTGGCAGCCGGGCTGACGCCGCCAGCGCATCTGGTGTAGCCTGGGGGGATAGGAGATGGACCGATGGAGCTCAGAGATCTGACCGCCAGTGAGCGGGTTACGCTCATCGCGCTGGCCCACTTCTGCGTGCTCGCGGATGAGTCGCTCTCGGCCGGTGAGGAGGGTGTCCTCGGCGAGCTGGTGCAGCGGCTGGGCGTCGAGCAGTATCAGGCCGCCGCTTCAGTGGCCCGTGCCCGCATCCGCGACTTTGACGCCTTGCGCGCCGCGGTCGCTGCGGTGACCGAGCGGCCGGCGCGCGAGCTGATCTACGGCACCCTGCTCGAGCTGGCGATCCCCGACGGGATCAACAATAACGAAGCGCAGCTGCTGGAGCTGTTGGAGGCCGAGTGGGGGATCTCCGCCGAGCCGACCAGCTTCCCGATTCACGAGCCGGGTGAGTAGCGCCCTCGGCTAGGCCCGCCGCGCGGCGCGGGGAGGCAGGCCTGCTCCAGGCGGCGGCCTGCGGCGCTGTGGGCAGCATGGGGCCAGAGTTTGGGTTTATGCCTCGGGTCGCGATGAAAGATGCCGCGCCGGTGCAGGTAGGCCAGCGCCTGCAGCAGCTGCCCGAGCAGCGCGACCTTGGCGCGGACGCTCTGCCCAGCCGCGTGGTCCAGGATGCTCTGCGGGTTGGGCAAGAGCTCCATGGTGAAAAACGGGCGCTGCTGCGCGTTGAAGCCGAAGTCGAACACGGTGACGATGTTGGGGTGGTGCAGCGAGGCCAGCATCTGGAACTCGTGCACCAGCGACAGGCGCAGCCCCAGCCGCGCCCCGCGCGTGGCGGCGTCGATCGCGGCCGCCGTGTCGCCGATGGCCTCGCGGGCGTGGACGCGCTTGAGCGCCACCTGCCGCCCGCTCAGCCGGTGGATGGCACGGTAGACCACGCCCATGCCGCCCTCACCGAGCTTTTCCTGCAGCGAATAGACGCTGCTGACAAAGTCGATTTCAGCTGTGGTGCGCATGTGCCGCCCGCTGCCCAGGGAGCATGCCTCCTTTTCCGATGAGGACCGCGGGCGCGGGCCGCTCGCTACGCCTGGGAACCATGCAGCTAGTCGCGTCCGGCCAGTGAGCCGGGGTTGACCAGGTGCGTCTGGAAGTCGCGCGCGGTGCGTCCGAGCAGGTGCTGGCGGACCTGCGCGAGCGCTGCGGTGGCGCGCGCCTCGCCGTCGCGGAGCAGCTCGTCCAGGTCATTGAGGGTGTGGATGAGCTCCTGGCTCAGGCTGTGGTGCGCGGCGGCGAGCTCGCCGGCCGGCACCGGCGCCGGCAGCGGCGGGCGCTGGCCGAAGCTCTGGGCGCGCTGCGCGATGCGCGCCGCCGCCGCTCCGCTGCACCCGCCAAGCGCGGCGCCCAGGGCGTGGTAAAGCGCCACCATCTCATTATGCTCGGCGATGAGGATCGCGTGCTCGGCCTCGACGCGCTGGATGGTGCTCTGCAGCAAGCTCTGCGCCATGAGCAGACAGACCTGGGCGCGGCTTGAGGTAAGCTCCGGCGCGATATCCTGGTTGAGCGAGGTCATGACGGCGCGGATGGTGTCGACGATGCTGGGTCTGGTGTACATAGTCGCGCCTCCTAAGCCGGGGTGCTGGACTGCTGCGGTGCCGGGTAACCGAGCAGCTGGGTGAAAGCCATCGTGCCGCCGATGACGATGCGCAACAGATAAAGGTGCAACAGCTCCTTGTGCTGGCCGGTGAGGCGCCGCTTGATCGCCGCGATCGCCTGATCGGCGACATTGTTGAACCCGAAGATCTGAAAGTAGTTCAGCTCCTCGGCAGTGATGTCGTAGCCGGTGAGGTGATTGTAGTAGCCAAGGAATCCGCCGGGATAGCTTATCGAGTGAAAGAAGTTCGTGCCGCTGGTCGCTTCCATGAAGCGGAACCAGCCCAGATCCTCGCGCGGGTCGCCAAGGTGGGCGTTCTCCCAGTCGACGATCGAGAGCAGCTGCCCATCCTGGAACACGAGGTTTGAGGGATTGAGCTCGCCGTGCACCACCGAAAGCGGCAGCGGGCGCGGCTTGTGGCGGCGCAGGTGCAGATAGGAATCATAGAACACCGGCAGCACGTCAAAGTCGATCTGCTCGTAGTGGCGGATGAAGTAGGCGATCATGCTGTCGATGTAGTGATCCCAGCTGTCGGCGCGGATCTGCACTCCCTTTGGATCATTGAACAGACCGTCGGCGTTGAGCAGCCGCGGGTCGGTGGTGTGCAGCGCCGCGAGCTGTTCGCACAGCTGGCGGGCGATGCTCTCGGCCTCGGCCGCGGTGTCGGCGCTCTTGAACAGCGAGGTCGGCTCGGTGCAGCCGAGCACGCGCTCGATGATCATCGCCGGCCGCCCGAACGGCGCCGGGTCGAGCTCGGCGAAGTAGCTGCGGGGGACGCGGACCTTGGTGTGCTCGCGCAGGCGGTTTAGCAGGGTGTGTTCGCGCTGGCGGCTGTTGTTGAGGATCGCGGTCACCGGCGGCGTGTCGCGGCGCAGGATGAGGGGCGAGCGCAGGGACTGACCATCGCGCTCAAAGATCGCGTCAAACTTGAAGGTGTCCTTGGAGTAGCCCCCGAGCAGGACCTCGAAGTCCTCGATCGCCGTGAGCTGGCCGTCGCTCCACCTGCTTATCAGATACTGATAAACTCTCTCTCGCAGCGAGTGCATTCCCCCTCCTATGACTAATACGCTGGACTAATCAAACCCCATCATGGTTTCCGGCTGAGCAGAGCTCCGATCGCGGTCATCTGCGAGCCGCAGTCAATCTCGGTGGTGTCGGTCAGTCCGGCCGCCGCGGTCCACGCCGTCATCTGGGCGGCGCTGTGCACGCGACCGTGACCGGTGCGCAGGCTGAGGTGCAGCGCATAGGCGGCGCGGACGAGCTCCTTGAGCGGCGTGCCGCCGGCCAGCGCATCAACGATGAGCATGCGACCGCCCGGGCGCAGCGCGGCGGCGAGGCGGGCGACCAGCTGCGCCGCGCGCTCGGGCGCCTCCAGGCGCAGCACGTTGGCGATGACGATCAGATCGAAGTGCTCTGCCGGCAGCTCGACGCTGTGCATGTCGCCGGCCAGCGGGCTGATGCGGTCGTGCAGCCCTTTGTGCCGCGCCCGCGCCACGAAGGCGTCGAGCACTGCCGGCAGATCGAGCCCGGTCACCTGCGCCGCCGGCTGACGCGCGGCGATCGCCAGGCTCCAGACTCCAGAGCCGCAGCCGACATCGAGAATCTGCCGCGGCTGCCCATCGATGCGCTCGGCCAGCGCCTCGGCCGCCTTTGCGTACGCGGTGCCAAGACCCGCGACCAGATCGCGGTAGCTTGACTCCCGCTGTCCTACTGAAGAGTCCAGCCAGTCCAGCGTGCGACCGGTGCGCAGGGCGCTCAGCGTGTGGGCGAAGTGCTCCTGCAGCATCGGCAGCCAGGCCAGGCTGACGCCGGTGGCGGTGGGGGTCTGCGAGGGAACCCCGTACAGCTCCCCGTGCTTCTCAAACAGACCGGCGGCGGCCAGCACCTGCAGGACGGTCGCGGTGGTCCGCTCGTCCAGACCCAGCGACTGCGCATACTGCGCCGGCGCCAGCAGCTGCCCCATCCCCAGCTTGAGCAGGCCCGTCGTGTGCGCCGCCGTCAGCGCGGCGTAGGTGCCGCAGATCGTAAGGACATCCAGCCCCATGCTGGCTGCCGCATCTCCATCCCCTGTTAGCGCCTGCATCCGCCTCCCTTGATCTTCTTCGCCAGCCTGCCCGGCGCACTTGTCCTTTGGCCTGCATCGTAACCTGGACAAGTCAAACGCATCTTGCTGCAGCTTCTGCTGCAGAGCCGCTCAGAAGAAGTCCCAGCCAGCGAGCGCTGCCGATTCAGAAAACGAGAGTCCCAAGATTTTGATGATACGGAATGGCGCTCCACGCTGTCAAGAGATGGCGGCGGAGGTAGGAGGTCTTGCCAGACGCCAAGTGCTCTTGTTTTGCCGCCGCGCCCGAGCTTGGGCAAGTTTGGGGTCGCGCAGATTGAGCGTGCCTAGAGGTGGCGCGCCATGCTATAGCTTCACGCGGCGCGCTGCTGCGCCGGCTCACTAGCGGCCGGGGGCTGCGCCCGCAGCCTCTACTATATATCTGCTATATAGAAGCCCGCCCGCGTGCGCAGGCTGTCAGCAACTCCTGAGTCAGCGCTCAGCGTTCCTAAATAATTCATCAATCCCAAGAGCATCAAACAGCCAAACCATGCCGCCGCGTGCCGCGCCACCGCCCGAACCGACCCCGCGTCCCGTCGCTCTGCCGGCGGTGCCGCTCGGTCCGCGCGTCCTTTCTGTCCTGGGACTCAGCTATCGCGCCCGGCGGCCGGTGCTGCTCGAAGGCCCCACCGGCATCGGCAAGAGCGAGATCGTGCGCGCCGCCGCCGAGCAGCTCGGCATCGGGCTGGCGGTCCTTGACCTGAGCCTGCTAGAGCCGCCGGATCTGGTCGGCCTGCCGATCATCGAACAGGGCCGCACCCGCTACGCCCTGCCCTCAATCCTGCCCCAGGACGGCGCCGGCATCCTGCTCCTTGAGGAGCTCAACCGCGCCGAGCGCTACATCCAGCAGCCGGCGCTGCAGCTGCTCACGGCGCGCACCCTGCACGAGTACCGCCTGCCCGAGGGCTGGGTGTGCTTCGCCGCGGTCAATCCCCAGGACGGCGACTATCAGGTGACGGCGCTCGATCCCGCCCTGCGCGCGCGCTTCCTGCAGCTGCGGGTGCGCGCCGACCGGCCTTCGTGGCTGTCGTGGGCGCTGCTCGCCGGGGTGCACCCGGCGGTGATCGCGGTGGCGCAGGCCCACGATCGGGTGCTCGATGATGTCTCGCCGCGCACCTGGGTCTACGTCTCGCAGCTGCTAGGCGCCTTGCGCCCCGAGGACACCCGCAACCCGGTGATGCTGCGCGACGCGCTGGCCGGCTACCTGCCGCCGGCGTGGCTGGAGATCCTGCTCGCCCGCCGCGAGATCGGCGAGGTCGGCCTGACCATCGATGTGCGGGCGCTGCTCGCCACCTACGCCGCCGGGTCGGCCGAGGCGGTGCGCCTGGGTCGGCTGCGCAGCGAGGGTCGCAGCGACGTGCTCGATGAGCTTACCCATCGCCTGCTCGCCATCCTCTCGGGTCCCGAGGCGGGCGTGCTGGCGCTGGCGGGCAAGCTGCGGCTGGAGGCGCTGGAGGCGCTGTTCGCCGACCTGCCGGGGGATCAGCGCGACAAGCTGCAGGGCGCCATCGCCGCTAACCCCACCCTGCTCACCCTCGCCGAGGTCAAGCCGCCCGAGCTGCTGCAGAACTTCGTCGGCAGCCGCGCCGATCAGATCATCTCGGGGCTGCTCGGCGACCCGCTGCGGCAGCATCGCCTGGGGCTCATCGTGACCAGCCTGCGCGCCTATCTGAGCGACGCCAGCCGCCTGCCCGAGCTGCGCAAGAGCACGCCGGCGCGCTTTGCCCTGGGTCACCTCTTGGCGCGCCTGGCCAGCGTTGCCGACTCGCCGTGGGCGATGGCGCTGGTCGAGACCCTGCAGCGCGTCGGCATCACCCCCGTCCGCCCGGCATGAGCGACGCGCTGAAGCTGGTCCGCGGGCTCGTCGGCGAGCCGGCGTTCCTTGGCCGCTACCCCTATTACGCAGCGGTGCTCGCCCGCCTCGATCTGGTCATCGACCCGACGATCTCGTCGATGGGCGTGTCGCTGCACGGCCGGCGCTTCTACCTGCACGTAAACCCCGACTACTTCACCAAGGCGCCGCGGTTTCTGCGCGGCATCCTTTTGCACGAGGTGCATCACATCGTCCTTGGTCACCTGTCAAACCCGCGCCTTCTCGACGCGACGCACCAAGACCTGATGGAGATCGCCAAGGAGGTCTCGGCCAACGAGTACATCGAAGAGCCGCTGCCCGACCCGATCACCTGGCAGGCCTTCGAGCGCTACGGGCTGCGGCGCGGCCAGAGCACCCGCGAGCGCTACGACCGGCTCGTCGCGGCCCGGCAGTCGCAGCCGACCAGCTTCCGCCCCGAGCCGCGCTACGTCGACGACCACCAGCCGTCCCGCCGCGCCCGCGGGCAGACCGTCCCCGGGGCCGATCCGGCGCGCGCGCTGGTCGAGGACGCCATCGCTGCCGCCGGCGAGCCCCACCAGGGCGACGGCGGCGAGCCCCGCAGCGGCCTGCTCGCCGGCCGCACCCCCGGCCGCCTGCTCGAGGAGCTGGGCGGTGTCGCTGGCGAGCCGACGGTGCGCTTTGACTGGCGCACCGCGCTGTCGATGTTCGTCGCCGCCCGCCGCGCCCCGGCGCACCGCTGGGGCCGCCCAAATCGCCGCTTTCCGGCGCGCATCGGCGAGGTGCCGGGGCGCGTCTACGTCTCGCGCGCCATCGATCGGCCGCGCCTGCTGGTCGCCCTGGACACCTCGCTGAGCGTCACCGACAAGGAGCTTGGCGAGGTCGCCCGCCAGCTGCGGGTGGTGGCCGAGCACGTCGACCTGGTGGTCGCCGAGATCGATACCGAGGTCGCTCACGTCGGACCCTTTGACGGCCTGCTGTCACGCGTGCACGGCCGCGGCGGCACCGACCTCCGCCCCGCCTTCGCGCCCGCCTTCCTGGGCGCCCACGGGGTCTGCGGCGTCGTCTACTTCACCGATGGCCAGGGCCCCTTTCCCGAGCGGCCGCCGGCAGTGCCGACGCTGTGGGTGCTGAGCAAGGAAGAGCCCTTTGCCTGTCCGTGGGGGGCGCGCGCGTACATCCTGCCGGGGCGCGGCGAAGCACGGTAGGCGGCGGTCCGCCCGTGCTGCGGCGGCGCGGGACGGGGTGCTCGCCGGCGGCCTGCTCGCGGCGACCGCTTCGGGCTGTCCCCTGAGTGCGGCGCAGCGCAAGCTCGTTCTCCGGACAGAGCATCAACACCTGCTGCGGCGCGGTCGGGTTGTGCTAGGTTCCGCCCAACCAACCCCCAAAAACCGACCGCCGTGAGGATCTATATGCGAGCTACCCTCTGGATGCTGTGCGCTGGCCTGTCTCTCTCGCTGCCCCTACTGCCCGGCTGCAGTCAGGGCGACAAGGACAAAGGAGACACCGGACAGATGGGAACCAAGGGAGACAAGGGCGATCCGGGGGCGCAGGGTCCGATCGGACAGCCGGGACCCAAGGGAGACCCCGGCGCCAAGGGCGACAAGGGAGATCCCGGCCCGACGGGAGCCAAGGGAGACCCGGGCGCCGCGGGACCCGCGGGACCTGCCGGCGCGACCGGACCCGCCGGAGCGACCGGACCCGCTGGAGCGACCGGGCCCGCCGGTCCGACGGGCGCCGCGGGACCTGCAGGTCCGGCCGGAGCCACCGGGGCCAAGGGCGACAAAGGCGACAAGGGCGATCGCGGCAACCCCGGGGCGGCCGGCCCGCCGGGCCCGGGCGGCGCGGTCACCGAGGACATACCGAGCTTCGCCGGCTTCACCCCGGCGTCCTACAACGGCAAGGTCGCCGGCGGCCGCACCGGCATGCACGCGCTTTGTGCCGCCGCCTTCACCGGCGCCCACCTGTGCCACGCCGCCGAGTACATCCAGGCCACCTCCGGTGAAGCGCCGCCCTCCAGCGGCGCCTGGCTCGACTCCAGCACCACCGGCGGCACCAGCATCGCCAACAACGGCTCGGTCAAGGCCGGCCGCTTTCTTGGTTCCTTTTCGTGCAGCAGCTGGAACAACACCGGCGGCGGAGACTACGGGACCACCGTCAACTCGCTGGGCACCATCGATGTCTACGGCGACTGCAGCACCGCGCGGCCGCTGGCCTGCTGCAACACTCCGACCAAGGCGCGCTTTGCCGGCTTTACCACCAGCACCACCACCGGCGCGGCGGGCGGCCGATGGAAGATGCACGCGCTGTGCGCCGCCGCCTTCACCGGCGCCCACATGTGCCACGCCGCCGAGTTCCTGCGGGCAAACTCGGTCAGCACGGTGCCGAGCGACGGCGCCTGGATTGACTCCAGCACCGTGAGCGGCACCGGGGTGGCCAACAGCGGGGTGACCGACTCGGCGCGCTTCCTTGGTTCCTTTTCGTGCAGCAGCTGGAACAACAGCGGCGGCGGCGACTATGGGACGTTTGTAACCCAGCTGGGCGCCATCGACGTCTACGGCGACTGCAGCAAGGGCCGCGCCGTCAGCTGCTGCCTGTAGGAGCCTACCAGCGGTAGTCCCAGACGCTGCCGTTATAGTGATAGATGTCGGACGCAGAGAAGACCCAGGCATTGCTGCCGCTGGTGCTCCACACCGCGCTGGAAGAGGATGAGAAGCTGCTCACCCAGCTGGTCCCGTTATAGTGGTAGACGTACGAGTTGCCATAGACCCAGATATCACTATCGCTGGTCATCCATAGGCGCTGGCCGTAGACCCCGGCCGTGCTTATCGTCCACTTGGTCCCGTTCCAGTTCCAGAGCTCGGTGTTCTGCTTGGTGGCCCACACCTTGCCCGCTGCGGTGCCGCGGATGTGGACGGTGGCGACGGCGGTGCCGCTGGCGACCTCGTTCCAGCTCGTGCCGTCCCAGTGCAGGAGCAGCCCGAGATCGCCACCGATCCAGGCATCGGTGGCGCTCGCCGCCCAGACCGTGAGCAGGTTGTTGATCACCGGAAGGCTGATGCTCGACCAGGCGCTGCCGTCATAGTGGATGATGACGCCGGTGTCGCCCACCGCCCAGACATCATCGCTGGCGCTGCCCCAGACATCATTGAGCGCCGCGGAGTCCGGCACCGGGGTGGTGACGCGCGCCCAGCGGCTGCCGGTCCAGTGAATGACCACCCCGCCTTCGCCCACCGCCCACACATCTTTATCGCTGCTGCCCCAGACCGCGAGCAGGTTGTTGCCGGTCGGCACGGCGATCCGCTGCCAGGCCTTGCCGTCCCAGTGCACCACAATCGCTCCCTGGCCGACTCCCCAGACGTCCTTATCGCTGCTGCCCCACATGCGGTTGATCGTCGGTCGGGTGATGGTAAATTCGGTCATGCCGGGAATGATCTTCTTGGGTTCATCTCCAGATAGGGGCGGCGCCGTTTGACTCTTGTCTGCTTCCTCCGCACTGCCGCAGGCCGCGAGCAAGAGCATACAAGTAACGAGCGTCCCGAGCATACTTCGGCTGGTAGTCATGATTCCCTCTGCACTTGGGTTTGGGTGATGGGCGGCGGGCTCTTTGGCCGGGCGCGCCGGACCGCGACTTTAGGTGCGCCAAGCTGCGGCTGTCAATCGGGGCGCAGCAAGGTGCGCTTTGACGCCATGGACGACACGCCGGTGCGCGCCGCGCCAGCCAGGCAGCCGGGCGCCGCTTCTTCAATGAAAGGCGCGGCCCAGCTTCGCCGCCGCCGCGGCGGCAGCCCGGGGGAACACGCTGGGAACGGCGCCCCGGCTGCCCGGTGGTGCTCGCGCGGCTGCGGCAGTCCCGCCGGCTCGACCGCCGGCGCCGCCGACCCCATAGAACCCCGTCGAGACCGCATGGTACGATGCGGCTATGATGGATGACGTAGATACGCTGCTCATGCAGCGGACCCCAGAGCTGTCCACCGCGGTTGATCTGCAGCGGGTGCGCCTGGCAGTCATCGAAGGCCCGGACCAGGGCGTGTCCTGCGACAGCGATGACGAGATGGTGCTGCGAGTGGGCACGCGCGAGAACAACCACCTCGTGCTCAGCGACAAGAACGTGAGCGGCTACCACCTGGAGATCCTGCGCACCGCGGCCGGCTGGCGGCTGCGCGATGTCGGCAGCACCAACGGTACTTTTGTCGGCGGGCTGCGCGTCTACGAGCTCCTGTTGCGCTCCACGAGGAGAAGCTGCGTGCTGGCGAGGCCAGGGCGCAGGTGCGCTTTGACGCCATGGACGACACGCCGGTGCGCGCCGCCCTGCATCCCTCCGGGCGCTTCTTTGACATGGTCGGCCAGAGCGTGCCCATGCGCCAGCTGTTCGCCCGCATCCAGCAGGTCGCCGGCAGCAACGCCACCGTGCTCATTACCGGCGAGACCGGCACCGGCAAGGAGGCGGTCACCGAGGCCCTGGTGCAGGCCAGCCCGCGGGCCCGGGCGCCGCTGGTGGTCATCGACTGCTCGTCGCTGCCGCAGAACCTTATCGAGAGCGAGCTGTTCGGCCACGTCAAGGGGGCCTTCACCGGCGCCCACGCAACCTTCCGCGGCACCTTCGAGCGCGCCGACGGCACCGTGTTCCTCGATGAGATCGGCGAGCTGCCTGGATCTGCAGCCTAAGCTCTTGCGGGTGCTGGAGCGCCGCGAGGTGCGCCGCATCGGCTCCGAACAGGTGCGTCCCACCGATGTGCGGGTGATCGCCGCCACCAACCGCATCCTCGGCACCGAGGTCAACGAGCAGCGCTTCCGCCAGGACCTGTACTATCGCCTGCAGGTGGTGAAGCTGACAGTGCCGCCGCTGCGCGACCGCCGTGAGGACATCCCGCTGCTCATCGAACACATGTACAACCAGCTCACCGATGGCCGCCGCGGCCCGCCGCTCGGCGAGGTGATCGATCGCCTGTGCGACAGCGACTACCACTGGCCGGGCAACGTCCGCGAGCTGCGCAATGCAGTCGAGCGCGTCATCCACCTGCCCGGCGACGATCCGCTCACCGGCCAGGCCCCCGGGGAGGCACCGGCGGCGGCCGAGGGGGGCGGCGTGGCCATCGACCTGAGCGTGCCGTTCAAGGTGGCCAAGCAGCAGCTGATCGACGCCTTCGAGCGCGAGTACATAAGTGCCATGCTGCGCGCGACGCGCTCGAACGTCAGCGAGGCGGCGCGGCGGGCGCAGATTGATCGCATGTACCTGCACAAGCTCATCACCCAGCACCATCTGTAGCCAAGGCTCGCCGCGGCGGGCGAGCGAGGCGCGACCGCGCGAGGCCGTATTTTCGCCGATTCCTTCGCGCCGGGCGGAGCGGCTGATCTATCCTCTGCGCCATGAGCCCGTTACCGTCGCCGTCATCTGGCTGTGAGCGTCGGACCCGGCGCGCCGGTTGCCGGCATACTGTCCTTTGCCGCTGCGCGGTGGCGCTGAGCCTGTGCGGCCCGCTGGCGGCCGGGCCGGGCCAGGGACTCGCCCAGACGCCGGGCAGCGACGCCGCAGCGCTGCTCGAGCCCCCCGGCCCGCCGCCGCCTCGGGACTCGCCGCTCGGGCAGAGCTATACCCAGGCGCTGTTTGTCGATGTCACGGTCGGCTTTGTCCCCTACGCCAATGACGTTCCGCTCATGCTCGGCGCCGGAATACGCTTCGCCGACATCCATGAGCTGTGGGCGCGCGTCGGCTTCATCATCGGCGTCGGCGATGACCGTGGCTATACCTTCGGCTCCGCCGGCTATCGCCTGGCCCTCCGGCCGCATCGCCTGGTGCGTCCGATCTTCGGCGGCCTGGTGGCCGGGCTCGGGGCGACCTGCACGCATGACGCTCTCGGGCAGCCAAGCTGCACCGCGACTCCCTTGTTCATCTTCGCGGCCACCGGCAGAATACGCCTGGAGCCCGTGCCGTGGTTTGGCGTGTTCACCCCAGCTTACCTTCGGCACCGACACCTATCAAATCCCTTCGGTATGCTCGAGTCGGGCTGACGCCGCGCTGCCGCGGTCTTGAAGCTGCCCCCCTGGGTCGGTCGGTCGGTCGGTCGGTCGGTCGCCCGCCGCCGCCGCCGCCGCCGCGATCAGCCGCCGACCTTGGCGCGACTGGTCGCCGCCCGGGCGCGCTGGCGCGGGGGTGGGCGCAGCTTGCGCTGCCGGCGCGCGGTCTGGGTTGTACTTATCCTGGCGGCCCGATATGCTAAGTAGGCATGACTCTTTGGCGCCAGCGCAATCAAGGACGCACAGCGACCGCAGCCGGGTCGTCCCAGGCCCGCTTGCGTCCGAGCCGCTAGGACGGAGGCGCCGCCGTGTCCCCGCTTGCCCCTCTGGCTGATAGGCCGCTTGAGCCGCCGGGCAGCGCGCCGCCCGCGGGCCGCATCAACCACGTCATCCCGACCGGCGCCCTGTTTGCCGCCGCGCTGGAGCGGCTCAACCGCAACTCGACGGTCGCGCTGCTGCAGCAGCTCACCCAAGAGGTCGATGCGCACTGCCGGGCTCTGGGCAACGCTCACCCAGCCGGGGCGCCCGACGGGCAGCTGCCCGGTGAGCTGCCCGGCCTGCTGGTCCTATTGCGGCAGCGGGTCGAGCAGCACCACAGCGAGCTCGCGCTGGTGCAGGGGCGGCTGCACGAGCTGCAGGCGCAGTGCCTGCAGCTGGAGTGCGCGCTGGAGGAAAAAGTGAGCGCCTTGTGCAGCCGGCAGCTCGACCAGCGCCTGACTCCGGTGCTGGCGGCGCTCGCGCAGCTGGAGCAGAGCGCCGCCGCCCGTGCGGAGCGCGAGCTGGCGCAGCTCGGCACGCGCCTGACGGCAGAGCTGCGAGCGCGCGAGCGAGCCTGGCGGCGGCGCAGCTGCCTCCTCTTTCTGCTGCTCGGTTTCCTGGCGGTCGCTGGTGCCTTCGCGCTCGGGCGAAGCAGCGTCCGGCCGACCGTGCCTGGCACCAGCAAGGGAGCCGCCGCTCCTTGGCGCACCCTACCCGAGTAACGCGGTCACAACGGACTCCGGATTCCGGCCGCAGCGGACGGCTCGCAAGCGGGCGGCGGACCCGGCGGCTCGCACAGATCAAACTTGATGTTGGACTGGTACACCCCGTCGTAGTTGGCCAGCAGGACGGCGCGGCCGCAGAGCCGCAGCTCTGTGGTGCGGCGCGCAAATCCGAAGATAAAGCCAGCCTTGAGTCCCTTCCAGTCGGCAGTCTGAAAGATGTACTGGAGCTGCTGGGCGCTGGGATCCTCGTGGCGCTTGCAGACAAAAGTAATCCGGGTCTGGTCGGCCAGCACCAGCCGCGCGCCGGTGATATCCGTGTCGTTATAGTCGATGTGGGTGTCCACGACCTTGTCGGCGGTGGCCAGCACTTCCAGCAGGCGGGAGAGGGTAAAGACCTGGGCGCCGACCTGGATGCGAACACCGCTGACGATCTGGGCTAGCCGAGAGTCGGCCAGCAGCCGGCGCAGCAGCACCTCGATCTGCTGCAGCTCGTCGCTCGCCGCGTACTCGGCAAGCCGCGCTTCCAGCGTTGTCAGGTGCTGGTAGAGCAGGGTCACTTGCTGGTGGTGCTGCGCAGCTCTCTCGCCAAGGGCGGTCAGCTCGGCCAGCACCTCGAGGCGCAGCTTGTTGACCTCGTGCGTCGTCTTGGCGTCAAAGGTCTGACAGTGATGCTCCACCTCGTGGATGATCTGCTGCAGGAGGTGGACGATCGACAGGCGGTTGAGGCGCTCCAGGGCCGCCGCGAACACCGTGCTGGTCGAGATGACGTTGCCGACTCCGCAGGCAGCATCGCCAGGACTTTTCGCAGCTTCCTCGGCTGAGTTGGGCGGTGGTGGGGCAGGGGCCATGGCGGGACCTCTCTAGAGGCGCAGGCAGCGCTGGCTGGCAGGTCCAAGGCCCCGCTGGGCGCCAGTGCACGCTCTGCGCCACAGATCACTTTACCGCCATCCGCCGCCCCTCACAATGAGGAACCGCCGCCAGGAACCAGGAAGGACAGGCTTTTTTTCTCAGCATGGCAAATGTGCATAAAATCACTCTCACAGCCGACTAAAGCGATCGCCGACTACGTCGATCGAGCTCTGCCAGCTCGGCCAAGGCGGGCCGAGGGGTAGGGAGCGCGCCCGCAGACCTGCGGCGCCCTCTCACCCGAGTTAGCGAAGCCAAAATAGCGGAGGGACTTATGACCAAAAAGACCGAGAGCTTTCGTCGCGCGACTCGCCGCGCTGCACTCCTGCCTCTGTGCGCGCTGCCGTTTCTGCTCGGCGCTGATAACGGCGGCGGCTGCGGGTCGTTCAGCTCGACCAGCCCCGCGCCCAACGTCACCGGCAGCTGGGCGATTGCCTACGGCACGACGATGGAGGTGGACGTCAAGGTCGGCGGCTCCACCTACCACCAGAGCCTGAGCCCGAGCGGCGGGTCCTTTTCCTTCACCCACCAGGGCGCTCCGTTTTCATTCAACATCGACTGCTCGCGGCCCGAGGTCGTCTGCCCGAGCGAGGTCTGGCCGACGCAGGTCTCCATCGACCAGCGCGACGCGACCTACCAGCACCGCATGTGGGTCAAGATTCCCACCCAGACCTGCAGCGGTCAGACCGTGGCGCCGCTGCCGGCCGAGTGCGGCACCGGCACCGCCAACCCGGACTGCAAGCCGGTCTGCAACGGCACCATCACCACCTCGTCGGCCGATGCGTTCGGCCTGATCAGCGAGGCGGGCACCGACTTCAACCTGCTGCTCGGGGCAGGCATCGCCACCAACGGCGTCAACTGTGTGCTGCTGGGAGTCTCGGCGGCCACGGCGGGGCTGGCGACGACCAAGCTCGGCTCGGTGTGGAACGCGACCGCCATGACCGGCGGCGCGGTCAAGACCGCCTACGCCGGCGGCTGCTTGTGGGCCGGCGCGGTGGATGCCCAGGGGCGGCCCTCGGCCACCGTGCTGGGCGCGTCGGTGGAGATCTCGACTTCCTTTACCGGCCAGAAGAAGTAGGCGGCGGGTCTAGCCGGCGGCGAGGGCGGGATAGTCGATGTAGCCGCGCGGACCTTCGCTGTAGAAGGTCGCCTGATCCGGGGCGTTGAGCGGCGCTCCGGCGAGAAAGCGCGTCGGCAGATCAGGGTTGGCGAGGTACGGGGCGCCAAAGGAGATGAGCTCCGCTTCACCGGCGGCGAGCGCCGCTTCGGCAGTGTCGCGGTCATAGCCGCCGTTGAGGATGAGCGGACCGGCGAAACGCTCGCGGAGCAGCGGCGCCAGCCGTGATTCGGCGCTGGCCATCGGCCCGCGCACGCCCTCGATAATATGCAGGTAGGCCACCCGCCCGCGCAGCTCGCCGGCTACATGGCCGAAGATCGCCGCCGGGTCCGAGTCGCTCATGTCATTAAAGGCGACGCGGGGGGACAGCCGCACCCCCACCCGCTCGCTGCCCCACACGCCGGTCACCGCTTCGGTGACCTCCAGCAGGAAGCGCGCGCGGCCGGCGACCGTGCCGCCATATTCGTCGGTGCGGTGGTTTGAGCCATCGCGCAGGAACTGGTCGATGAGGTAGCCGTTGGCGCCGTGGAGCTCGACCCCGTCAAAGCCGGCGGCCAGGGCCCGCCGCGCGCCGTCGGCGTACTGCGCGACCACCTGCGGGATCTCATCGCGCTGCAGCGCTCGCGGTGGGCTGAACGGGGCCGGCCCTTGCGCCGTGAAGCTCATGCCCTTGGCGGTAATCGCCGAAGGTGCGACCGGCGCCCCGCCGCCCGGCTGGAACGAGGTGTGCGAGATGCGACCGACGTGCCACAGCTGCAGGAAGATGCGGCCGCCGGCGCGGTGCACGGCGTCGGTCACCTGCCGCCAGCCGGCGACCTGCTCGTCCGAGTGGATGCCCGGCGTGCGCACGTAGCCCTGGCCCGCCGGCGTCACCTGGGTCGCCTCGCTGATGATGAGACCGGCGGCGGCGCGCTGGCTGTAGTAGACCGCGAACAGCTCCGTGGGCACGTTGCCCGCGGCGGCGCGGCTGCGGGTCATCGGGGCCATGACGATGCGGCTGGGCAGCGTCAGCGGACCGAGCTTGAAAGGAGAGAAAAGGTGCGGCGCGTTGGTCGAGGTGGTCATGGCGGCTGGATCCTCCTTTTGGAAAGTCGCTTCTTTAAAGGAAGAGATTAAGACGCGCGGCTATCTTTGGCAAGTCCCTTCCTTTCAGGAAGTGCAAGGGTTATATCATGAGGGGTGAAGCGTCACTGCCAAGAACTGTGCCCGCACTTCCAGCTCGCCATGGAGATCCTGGCCAAGCCGTGGAATGGCCTGCTCATCGCGGCGCTGGCGGGCGGCCCGGCACGCTTCTCCGAGCTCCTGGAGCGCCTGTCGAGCATCGGCGATCGGATGCTGTCCGAGCGGCTCAAGGATCTGCAGCGGGCTGGGCTGGTGCAGCGGCATGTGCTGCCCGGACCGCCGGTGCGGGTCGAGTACGAGCTGACCGCGGCCGGCCACGGCTTTCGCGAGGTCTACGATGCCATCGGCCGCTGGGGACAGAAGCTCGGCCTCGCCACTCCCGAGGGGGAGTAAGCGGCGGCGGACGCCCGGGGCGCGCGTTCCCGCAGCGGCCCTCGCCAGGACCGCCCCGGGAAAAAAAGGAGGCGAGGCGGCGACGGCGTCCGGCTCTTCAATGAAGCGCGCCGGGAGCCTGCCGAGCGGGCGCGGCACCAGCGCAGAAGTGCGAAAAAGGAGTGAGTGGTCGCCGCGGGGCGCGGCGTCGTCGCGAGTTGCCGGAGGTCAGACGACCGGCGGCATCCCGCCGAAAGCGCAGCCTAGTTGCCGCGGAACTTGAAGGCGTCCGAGGTGTTGGTGGTATTCCCTTCCTTTTTCTTTTCCGGACCCGGAGCGGGCTTGTCCTGCTTCTTGGTGTCTGCCGGCTTGGCCGGCGCCTTGGCCTCCGCTGCGTGCGAGATGCTCGGGGAGCCGATGGCCAGCGAGAACAACACCAGAGCCGAGAGAAGGATCTTCATTGCGCGTCTCCTGTAGGAATTTTCTACGCCCATACGCTAGCAAGCCAGCTCCCTCCGGGCAACCCGATTGATGCGCGCCGCGGTCGTGATTCTGCGCGGCCAGCACCGCACCCCGCTTGGCAACCAGGAATTCGCGGATTCCTGCAAAAAAGCCCCCGAGAGCGACGCCGGCGCGCCGCTGCAACAGGAACGTACCTCGCCGGCTGCGATTGTGCGACACTTGACCAGGCGATGGGCATGAGCACGCAACCCGAAGGTCCCGAAGAGGAAGTGAGTACGGCTGCCACCCTCGCGGGCACCCAGCCGGCGAGCGCTCCGACCGGCCCCTCGGCGGCTCTGGTGGTGGGCCCCCAGCCCGAGTTTCCCGTCCCCAACTGGGAGCGCTACGAGTTCATCTTGCTGCTCGGTCGCGGCGGTATGGGGGCGGTCTATAAGGCGCGCGATCGGCGCCTGGGTCGCATCGTCGCCCTCAAGTTCATTCACACCGAAGATCCGGCGATGGCGCAGCGCTTCCAGCAGGAGGCGCGCGCCCAGGCGAGCATCGACCATCCGCTCATCTGCAAGGTGTATGAAGTGGGAGAGGTGGGCGGCAAGGCCTACATCGCCATGCAGTATGTCGCCGGCCAGTCGCTCGAGCAGGCGGCGGCGCGGCTGTCCCTCTCGCAGAAAGTGCAGGTCATTCGCGACGTCGCCGAGGCCCTGCACGAGGCCCATCGCCAGGGCATCGTCCACCGCGACGTCAAGCCGGCCAACATCATGGTCGAGGTCGGGGCCGACGGCCGCCTGCGCCCGATCGTGATGGACTTTGGCATCGCCCGCGAGACCGGAGTAAATACCGGCCTGACCGAGGCCGGCGCCGTCCTCGGTACGCCGGCCTATATGGCGCCCGAGCAGGCGCGCGGCGATGTCAGCGAGATCAGCCGCCGCACCGATGTCTACAGCCTGGGGGCGACGCTGTACGAGCTGCTCACCGGCAAGCCGCCGTTTTCCGCGACCTCGCTTCTGGTCATGCTGGTGATGGTGAGCCGCGACGACCCGACGCCACCGCGCCAGCTGGTGCCTTCGCTGCCGGTGGATCTGGAGACGATCACGCTCAAGTGCCTGCGCAAGGAGCCGCCGCAGCGCTACGACAGCGCCAAGGCGCTGGCCGAGGATCTGCAGCGCTACATAAACGGCGATCCGATCCTCGCTCGAAAGAGCAGCCTGCGCTACCGGATCGAGAAGGGGCTGCGCAAGAACAAGACCCTGGTGGCGATCTCGTGCGCCTCGCTGCTCGGGATCTCGGTGCTGGCGGTGGACGGCGTGCGGTCGCGGCTGGCGTCGGCGCGGCAGGAGCGGGTGGCGCGCGAGCAGGCCAGCCGGGCGCGCCAGCTCGGCCAGGACGTCAAGGAGATCGAGTGGTTCATGCGCGCCGTCTACGAGCTGCCGCTGCATGACACCAGCTACGAGCAGGGACTCATCCGCACCCGCATGCAGCGGCTGGAGCGGCAGCTCGGCGACCTGGGAACCGAAGGCGGCAGCCTGGCCCACTACGCGCTCGGTCGCGGCTATCTGGCGCTGCAGGAGCCGCAGCACGCTTACGACCACCTGATGGACTCGTGGAACAGCGGTAACCGCTCGCCCGAGCTGCACTATGCCATCGGGCGCGTGCTGAGCCAGCGCTACGATGACACCCTGCGCGCCGAGCAGCGCAAGGGCGACCGCAAGTGGCGGGAGGAGCGCCGCCAGGCCCTGGAAAAGGAGCTGTTGCCCGAGGCCCTGCTGCACCTGGAACAGAGCCGCTCGGTCGAGCTCGAGTCGGCAAGCTACCTGGAAGGGCTGATCGCGTTCTACAAGCGCCAGTTCGACGACGCCCTGCGCCACGCCAATCGCGCGCTGCAGCAGTCGCCCTGGCTTTATGAAGCGATGAAGCTCAAGGCAGATGTGCTGTACGAGCGCTGGCTGACCCAGTACCGCAAGGGGGAGGGAGTCCCGGCTGAGACCGACCTGCGCGAAGCGCTGAACCTGTACGATCAGGCGGCGGCGCTCGGTCGCAGTGATGTCACGGTGTACGAAGCGCGCGCCGATGCGTGGTACTTCTTTTTGCTGCAGCGCTACGATCGCGGGCTGCCGCTGGCCGAGCACCTGCCGGCGGCGCTGTCGGCCTGTAGCGATACCATCGCCGCGGCGCCGCAGCGGTCGGCGGGGTATCAGCTGGGGACCTCGATTCACCTGCTGGTGGCGCAGCAGCAGCTGGACACAGGGGGTGACCCGCGGCCGCAGATCCAGAAGCTGCGCACCCTGGCCGAGGCGGCGATCAAGCAGAACGCGGCCAATGAGTTCCTCTACAACGCGCTCGGCAGCGGGCTCGTGCTCGTGCTGTTCCATGAAGAGGCCAACCGCCTGCCCTACAGCGTGTCGATTACCGAGGCCATCAAGTACCTGCATCACTCCATCGAGCTGCGGCCGGGATTCCCCTGGGCCTACAACGATCTGGCCGGCGCGTACCTGTTCCGCGCGCGGGTCAAGCTGGAGAACCTGGAGAATCCGACCCCGGATCTACAAGAAGCGCTGTGCAACACCGAGCAGGCGAGCAAGCTGGATCCGGACTACATCACTCCGTACTCGAACTCCGCCTACTTCCGCTACATGATCGCGGACTATCTGCGCGAGCATGGCAACGATCCCCGCGCCGAGCTCGCCGCCGGCATGCGCAGCGGCGAGGACTGCGTGGCGCACCGGCCGAGTCTGAGCGACTGCTACAGTAACCTTGCGCTGCTGTCCCTGACCGCCGCGCGCTACTACGCCAGTACGCAGCAGCCGGAGCCCTTTCTGGCCGCCCTCACGCGCACCTTCAGCAGCCTCCAGGCCGCCGAAGAGCGCGGCGACAAGTCGCTGGAGCATGAGCAGAGTGTGCTCGCCGCCCAGGTCCTGTCGGCGCAGCAGAAAGTGCGCAGCGGTCAGGACGCAGCCGCGGAAAAGGCGCGCGCTCAGACGGCGCTTGCCGCCTGTCGGGCGCTGAGCGCCAAAGACTCGCTGTGCACCATCCTGGCCGCCGAGCTCGCGCTGCTCGATGCCGAGACCGCCGCCCAGCCGACCACCCGGGCAGAGGCGCTCGCGCAGGCGCTGGTCGCCGCCGAGCAGGCAGTCGCCGAAAATCCGCGCAGCGCCCCCGGCCACCGCGTGCTGGCGGCGGTGCGGCTGGCGCGGGCGCGGCTGCAGCTGGCCGGCCGGCGCCGCGCCGCCGCCGCCGCCGAGGTCACGGCGGGAGGGGCGGCGCTCGCGCGCGCCCTGGCGCTTAATCCGGACAGCCCATCGGCCAAGGAGCTGCGCGCGGCGCTCGCTGCGCTGCCCGAACTGGGGCTAACTAAGGACGGCAAAGCGGAAAAAGAACAGTAGCCCGGCGGGCCGCTGAGCCGATATCATGCAAGCTCTGACCCTTTTCGATCCGCGCCTAGACTGAACCTAGTCGCTCGGAGCAGGTGGATGATCAAGCTCGCCCAGTACAGCCTTGTCGAACTGATTCAGGACAGCGGCACCACCTGCATCTACATGGGCGAGCGTACCACCGACGGGGCACAGGTGACCGTCAAGCTGTGCAAGGCAGAGTACCCGAGCGCCCGGGATGTGCTGCGGCTGCGTCATGAGTACGGCATCCTGAAGGAGCTGGGTGAGCAGGGCCTTCAAGGGATTCCGCGCGCCTACGCGCTGGAGAATCACGGCGCGGGACTGGCGCTGGTCATGGAGCGGCTGCCCGGGCGGCCCCTGCATCAGGTGATGCAGTCTGGTGCGCTGGGGCTTTCGCGCGTGCTGCACATCGGCAGCGCGATCGCGGCGATCCTAGAGGCGCTGCACCGCCAGCGGATCATCCACAAGGACATCAAGCCGCCTGATGAACGCATCGACCCCAGCACCGCGGTGAACGTTCCGCAGGACACCGCCTCGCAAGCCTGGCGCCGCGGCAGGAAACCTTGGCGCGCCAGCCGAGCCCCGCTAGCTAGCAGGCTGTGGCAAAACTACTGCGCGACCCGAGTTCGGGTCCGGCCGTGCTCACAGCCAAGACGCTGCTCCGCGCGCCCGAACCCGAACTCGGGCCGCTCGCTACGTTTTGCCACAGCCTGCTGGTCCTGCCGGGTATCGCCGGCCGCCGCAGCCGGAGCGGCGCCGGGCCGCTCGCTACGTTTTTGCACCAGGCTGATAGGGAGCGGCGCAGGTCGGTGAGAGCGCTGTGGTGAGTGCTGTTGGGCGAGGGAAGAGGTCAGGCCAGTCGGCCGGTCGGCCTGCGGACTGGCGGGCGGCGCCAGCGCAGTGGGCTGGGGCTGGCGATTGTGAGGTGGAAGCTGCGGGAGGAACGATCTTTCGGGGCGGGGCTGCTGGACGGGCGGGCGCTATTCGGGCTGCTTGACGCCGAGGGCGGAGACGCCGGCCATACGGTCGGAGAGGTAACGGTAGACCTGGCCCAGGTACTGTGCGGCGCGGCGGTTGGCCGGCAGCGGAGCGGGGGCGGGCGCGAGCTCGCCGCTCGGCTGCGCACTCCGGGCCGCGGGGGCCGGGTCGCGAACTGGCGCCGGCTCCGGACGCAGAAGGGGCGGCGGCTGATCCAGGACCTCGAGAATCCGGTTGGCCAGGATCTGGGTGCTGCACGGCTTGGCGATGACGCGGGCAGCGCCGGCGTGCATGCCGAGCCAGAACTCCATCGGCGCCGCGCTGTCGGTGAGAAGAACGGTGCGCGTCCGCAGGCGGCGCGAGTTTACTGCATAGCACAGCGCCAGACCATCCAGGCCGGTGCTGCGCAGGTTACTGATCACCGCCTCGAAGTGCTGCGCCTGCAGCTGCTCGATGGCGCCGCTTACCGAGGGGGCATGGGCCACCTCGATGCCGCACCTGTGAAGGAACTCGACCACGGGGCCGCGCAGCGCGCCTTCCACGGCGAGGACGCGGCGCGAGCGGATGGTCCGCCCGGACGGCAGCAGGCTGCGCTGCTGCTCGGCCTGGGCCTCCAGGCAGCAGCGATAGAAGTTTTCCCAGTGGGCGCGATCGACCGCGGACATGCCAGAGATGTAAACGCCGATGCCGTAGTCGTGCGTGTTGCGCTCGATGAAGCAGCACGTCAGGTAGGCGAGCAGCGGCTCTTCTTCATTAGACAGCCAGATCTGGGCGGAAAAGACCGCCCGCGGGGCCACGAAGTCGCGGGCGCGGAGGAACATCCCATCGAGGCTGATGTTCTCACTGTACATGGCGATGCGGCGACCCTCGGGCCCTCCGAGCACAGTGAGGTTGACCGGAACCCGCGGCGAGTTGCGCTTGTCGTTGAAGATGAGAGTTTCCATAGAAGACCTCCAGTTTGTTCCGCTCGCACGCAAGGTCCGCTGCGGGGACGGCGCTGGCGTGGGCTGCTTGCGCAGACCACGCCAGCGTCGGTTCGACGGCTCGCGCCGTCGCTTGGTAGGACCGGACCTGTTGGCCGGGCGGCCAGGTGTTATGGCGCGTTGAAGCTAATCCGGAACACCTCGTACGAGCGGGTACCGGCAACGTCGTTGGCGACAATCAGGGTCCGCGGCAGCCCGCCGGTCAGGTTGGCGCCGGCAAGGCTGAACAGCGAGGCCGCGAGCATGGGGTTATTGCCCATGATGGCGAGCGCCGTGCCGGACTGGAACTCGGCATCGACCGCGGCATAGCTCGGCGTCGCTCCGAGGTCGTTCGTCGAGGCGACATACGACTGGCCCAGAGTCGCCATGTCGCCGAGGGTGGCGTTGCCGCTGGCGCTCTGGACGATCTTGTTGGCGTCGACCTGCAGGCTGAGGCCGGTCAGATCGAGGGTGTAGTCCGGCGGGCTCACCGCGCCGGCGCTGGCAGTGGCCGACTGCACGGCGTAGTTGGCGAGCTTGCTGGCGCTGACCAGGCTCGGGTCCTCGGAGTAGACCATGTCGATCACGAAGTCGGTGTTAAACGACAAATCCGGGGTGACGCGCAGGTTGCCATAGAAGGCGACCGGGTCGCCCATCATCGCCGCAAAGGCGCTGCCATTGCTGGCGAACAGGGTGCCAAGGGGGAAGCTCGAAGCCGGCGAGTACACGGTGTTGGTCATCGCCGAGCCGATGCGCACCGAAGAGGCGCTCAGGGTGCAGGCGGTGTCGTTCTTGACCACGGTCAGCGGCGGGTTGGTGGTGTTGGCGAAAGCGCCCAGGCCCACGCTCCAGCTGCCGCTGCGGTTGGTGCAGCCGGTGCCGTAGTCACCGTTGACTTCCAGGAACGAGCCCAGGCTGAGCGCCTTGGTCGTCCGATCGACCAGCGAGATCGTCGGGCGCACCGTCTGCTCGCCGCAGCCGGCCAGCATCGGAACCGTCAAGAGCAGGGAAGAGACAACATTGGTGAACAGATTCTGATAGGAAGTGCGCATGGTTGTATTATCCTTTTTCTTCTTGGGTTTCTTGGGTGCCGCCAGGCACCGGGTAAAATCGCCGGTTACGCGAAGGAGTCCCTCGGTAGCTCGTGGACTCGACCGCCGCAGGCTTGATAAGATGCTATGCAGCTGCTGTGCCATCACCGCTAAGGCGCGACTCTGCACTTGGGGACATTGGGGAAAACAGAATCTGCGGGGTCGCGTGGTCTCCGGAGGCGGATTTCCGGGCCAAATCTCGTCACAATGCGCGGCGATGGCTGGGCTCCTGTAGGCCGGCGTGATCTAAGAAACCAGCTCTAGAATGACTTGACTCTCCGACTCTGATCAGATCAGGAATACCCCTGTTTCAAAATAGGAATGGCACTCTGTCGCAAAATGGGAATCGCGATCGCGGCCGCGCGGCTGCCGAGGTTACGGGGCTGGAGCCGACTGCTGCTGTCGAGAAGGGGCGCTGGTGGGGAGGGCTGCGAGGGCCACAATAAAAAAGGGGGCGGAGATGTCTCCGCCCCCCTTGTCCTGACTTGGCTGATGACGACTACGGAGCCAGTACGGTCAGGGTGATGACCTGGTAGGCTCGGGTGTTGTTGGAGACATGCGCGACAATCACTGCGCGCTTGACGCTGCTGGTCGCCAGCGAGGCACCGACCAGATTCAGGCTGGTGGCGGCGATCGAGGGGTTGCTGCCGCTGATCGTCACCGGGGTGCCGGCCAGGTAGGCGGTGTCGATGACGTCAAAGCTCGGGGACGTGCCCAGGGCGGCCGAGCTGATGACGTAGTTCTGGCCGGTGACGGTGCCATCGGTCAGGTCAATGCTGCCCGAGACCTCGGAGATGGTCTTGTTGGCATCGGTGAGGACGCCGACGCTGCTGCCATCCACGGTGTAGTCCGACGGCACTACACTGCTCTGCGTCGAAGTGATCGAGTTGTACTTATAGTCGGCCTGCGCCGAGCCGGCCGAGGCGGCCGCCGCGTCGTCCGAGTACAAAAGCGAGATCGAGAAAGAGCTGGTAAACGTGGCGTCGCTCAGCTTGAGGTTGCCGTAGAAGGCGATGGCGGTCTCCCCCTCGGCAGTGTAGGCCACGGCGCTGCCGGCGTAGCTGTCGCTCAGGTTGACGGTGCTGGCCGGCTCGTACTTGATGCTGCCGATAAGGACCGAGGTCAGGGTCAGCACGCAGGCGCTGTTGGCCTTGACCACCGACAGCGGGCTATTGTCCAGCGCGCCCGAGTAGCCGCCGATCGGCGAGCTCCAGCTGCCGCTGCGGCCGATGCAGCCGGCGCCGTAGGTGCCGTTGATGGCGTTGAGCGCGCCGAGCGACAGCGGGGCCGTGGTATGGTCCACCACCACGACATTGGGCCGAAGATCATCGCTGCCGCAGCCGGCCGCGGTCGTCGCGCCGGCGAACAGGGCCAGCGCCAGGGCGGCCCGCGCGCCGCCCCGATAGCGACGGACTGGCTTGACCGCGGGGGCGGCGGCGCCCGCCTTGGCAGAGTTGGCCTGGGAAAGCTGGACAAGATGAGCAATGGACAGGAAGCATTTGGTCGACATGGGATTCTCCTTTGTGAATGGTTCCGGTTGTTTCGGAAGGGCAGTCATGTCGAGACCAGAGAGCAAACGGCGTACCACTGCAGAGTCTTGCGGCTGCGCAAATGGATTCCCGAATTGGCATGGATGAGTGTCCGGATCTTGCACAAAATGAGCGGACAGAATGAAGCGAAAGGCCCCCAATAGGCCGCCTGAAGATAATCTGTAGCAGCTCGGAGCTGACTCTGTAGCAAATTGGGAAAGAGTCCCGAAACGGGAAAAGGGGCTAGTCAGGATTCCGAGCGGAATCGGGGAGCGGGCTCGAAATCCCACGCCTTTATTCAGGTAAAGCTGCTGGAATGTAGGCCGGTGCCGCCAGACTGCCCGACTGATCGCGGTGCAGCAGGGGATATAGGTTGGATGCTGCCACGGCAAAAGCGTCGCCAAAAACGGTCGGCGGCGCGGCGCTGACAGCGTGGCTGCCGCTGGCCGGTGAAGCTGGAGCTCTGCGAGTGGGGGAGGGGGGCGCCACAAGGCTGGGCGCGGCTGCGGGAGAGGTAGCTTACGGGTGACAGGCGCCGGCGAGCGGGCTTGCCGCCGTCGCCACGGGGGAGGCCGCCGGGATGAAGAGCTCGGCGCGGATGAAGTCGGCGGCGGCCATGGGGGGCGACGGCAGGAGCTCATAGGTGGGCGAGAGGTGGCGCTGCAGCGACTCGCAGGTGAGCTTGAAGAGGTCCAAAAAGTCGCTAGGCAGCAAGCAGGCCAGGCACAGGTCGTCGCGCCGGCCTGCCGCCGGCAGGGCCTGCACGGCGAAGCCGCCGCTGCGCAGGGCGGTCGACAGCCGCGCCAGCAGGTAGTCGCGCTCGCGCTCCGCTGGGAGCAGCTGCAGGCCAGCTGCAGGGGCAGGCGCTGCTCGCGCCGCGGCCTCGCCAGCGGGGTGGACGCGGCGGTCGCCCGCGGCCCCGCGGCGCGCCCGCACCTGCAGGCGAACCTCGATGAGCCCCTGGAAGCGGTGCAGCTCGGCCAGCATGGGCCGCTGCTGGCGCGACAGGAGCTCGTGCACCCCCTCCTCCGCCGGCAGGGTCGTCGGCACCGGCGCTGGCAGCACGGCGCCGTGCGCGAGCAGCTGCCGCATCACCCGCTCATGGCCCTTATCCTCATCGAGCGCGGCGTCGGCCGGGATCAGGCTGATGGCCGCTGACAGATCTCCCTCCGAGCACAGCGCGACAGGCATGTCGAGCAGGCCGCGCGGGCTGTAGAGGCCATCGTAGGTGCGCGGGATCACGGCGTAAAGGTATACACTGGGGGCTCGCATGGGCAGTCCTTCAGCTTCGGATGACTCTCAGGCAGAGAGCGAGGGATAGCAAAAGCAACGCGCATGCCACACCGCGCCCCGGGCGCCGCCGACCGGCCGGCGGCTTGGCGGCGGGGGCCGTGCGGCGGCTCTAGGGCGCGGAGACCGATAGGGAGAAGACTTCATAGGATCGTATGTCCGCCACCTCATTGGCGACGATCAAGGTCCGCGTCGTCGGCGCCGTCAGATCGACCCCGAGCAGCGAGAAGGCGGCGGCAGGAATCAGCTCGCTGGGATCGGAGAGGCCGATAAACTGCTTGGTCCCGGCGGTAAACTCGGCCTCGACTATGGCCAGGGAGGGTGACGGGCCAAGGTCGCGCGCGGAGACAACATAGCTCTGTCCCACCACCGTCTGCGGGGTCAGCAGCACATTGCCGGTAGCGCTGCGCACTACTTTCTGATTGGTGATCTGAACCGCCAGGTCCGACACATCAATGGTGTAGTCGGGCGGGCTGACGCCGCTGGCGCTGGCGCTGGAGGTCGCCACCGGCTCGACATAGTAGCTGGCGATGATGCTGCCGGTGACCCGGCTTGGGTCCTGGGAATAGACCAGGTCGATGGTGAAGTTCTGGGTGAACGTGATGTCGGGAGCGATCCGCAGGTTGGCATAGAAGTCGGCCGGCCCGCCGGGGCTCTTCATGAAGGCGCGGCTTATCTGATTATAGCTGGCCCACATGGTGATCTGATCGGTGGGCGCATACAGGGTGCTGCTCGCCGGGGTGCCGATGCGCACCGAAGAAGCATCGAGGATGCATCCGGAGTCTCCCTGAAGTACCGATAGAGGGGGGTTGGTCAGCGCCGCGAAGCCGTTTATTCCCACGCTCCAGGCGCCGCTGCGGCCGGAGCAGCCGGCGCCGAACGAGCCGTTGATCTCAACAAAGGTGCCCAGGCTCAGCGCCTGGGTTGTGCGGTCGACCAGGTTCACCGCCGGGTGCACCGACTGGCCGCCGCAGCCCGCGAGCATCGGCCCGGAGACCACCAGGGGGAAAGAGAGCGAGGAGACAAGCTGAACGAGACGACGAAGGTAGTTACGCATGGTTCATTCCTAGATTCTCAAGGTTGACAAAGTCCCAATATGGGACCGTGGCTGAAATGACTGTGCCGTGATGGGAATAGCGAGCTGGCGGATACTGTTCACCTTTCTCGCCACCTTCCGGCAGTCAGAATCGCCATGCAGCGAGTGTGCCAGCGGCCTTCACGAGGCGGCTTGCGCGCGACAGTCGCGTCTACAGAATCGGCAGGAATGCCGGGAGTACTCTCCGACTCTGATCGGAATCAGTATCCTCGGCCACGGCGCCACTCCTTTTACTTAGGAATTAGGACTCCGGACCTTGGCTCGGCTTATGCACTCACCCCAAGCAGAACCTGGTCGGTGGTGATGTCGGGACGTGAATGAGGAAATTGGAGAGACCCATGGAACCATTTATTCATAAAGATAAGCGTAGGTCGCAGCGGGTGCCCGTCCAGCTGCGGCTGCAAGCGCAGGTGGACGGCTGCCGGGTTGCACTGCAGAGTGAGAACATCAGCATCGATGGAATGTTTTTGAGCTCCAAGGAGTTCATTCGGCCGTGCGCCGGGTTCTTCGCGCGCATCTGGCTGCCAGCCAAAGATGAGCCGCTGCAGGTCTACCTGACCTCCTGCTTTACCGAGCAGACCTGGTCCGGCTACGGCATCGGCGTCCATATTTCCGGCATCTCGTCTGCCGATCGCGCCTACTGGGAGGCCTTTTATCGCCGCTGTATCGCCGAGCACGGGGCCCAGCTGCGGCGCCTTGACGAGTCGGCGCCGGCCGCGCAGAGTCGCCGCATCCTGGTGATCGACGGGGCCGTGGACCCGCTGGCGATGCAGGCGCTGCGCAAGCAGGGGCTGGTCGTGAGTGCGGTCGAGTCAGTGGAGAGGGCGCTAGAGCAGATCCAGGCGCTGCCCATCGCTGCCGTGGTGAGCGATGTGCGGCACCCCGGTGCCGATGGTCTGGCGCTGTGCTGCGCGATCAGCGTGCGCCACCTGCCGACGCGTACCGTGCTGCTGACCGATAGCAACAAGCCCAAGGACTTCCTGCTCGGCCTGTTCGCCGGCGCCACGCGCGTCATCGCCAAGTCGTACAGTCACGACATGCTGGTCAACTGCATCCTGGAGGTGCTGCAGGAGCCGCTGCCCGGGACCCGAGTCGGGTCGGCGATCAGCGATCGCGGGGCGGAGGGCGAGCACCTGTCGGCGAGCGCGAGCGAGGGGCTGTGGGATCTTGATGCCGAGACGGTCGACAGTCATCATGCGGCGTAGCCGGCACAGCGCCGCCGGCGCGGGAGTCCGGCAGCGGCGGACGGGATTGGCGCGGCGGCGGCGCCAAACGACCGCCGCGCCGTCAGAGATCTTCTTCGACCAGGAGGTGGGTCGCCTGCTGACTGAGCTCGATGTAGTCGGAAGAGTACCGCTCGGAGGTGAAGGACCAGTCGTAGACGCCGCGGATCCAGTTCTCCAGCCCGTCTATGTACTCGCCGCCGCTCGGGCCCAGGGTGAGGCGGGTCTTGCCGGCGACGTCGACGAAGCTGTCGAGCTGCGCGTTGATGAACTCGACGGTCTTGGCGCTCGCCTCGTCCTGCGAGATGCCGCAGTCATGCATGAGGACCGAGATCATGTTATGTGGGTCGGAGAACGAGCTCTCCTTCTGAAAGGAGACGATGTCGTTGATCCACGCCACCACATCGGTCGCCAGATCGCGCAGCGCTCCCAGCGCCGGCTCCCTGACCAGCGCGCGGGTGCAGCTGTGCGTCATCGCTGGCTCGAACAGATCGAAGCAGGGATAGGTGCCGACGCTGGCCCGGCGGATCTGGCAGTACTCATCAAACTCTGGGGTGACCATGGACTGACGATTCTGCGATTCCTGAAGGCAGCCGCGGAAGTACAGCGCCATGTTATCGGTGAACTGGCTCATCCAGTCGGCGCTGGTGTGGTGGGCCAGGCGGTCGCGGATGTCCAGCAGTGCGCGACCAAGGGGCGAGATCGCCAGCCGCGCGTTGCCAGTCTCCAGAATGCGGACGAAGTTGCTGAAGATCTTTCCCAGCTTCTGCGGGCTCGCGCCGAGCTTGCGTTCATCGTACTGATCATCGGAGACAAAGAACCACGTGAGCATATCGGCGAGCAGCTGAAGGTATTCCTGGCTGGCTGTAGGATAGGTGCGTGCGGCAATGTCATCGACCTGGATCTTGTTGATTTTCTTGAGCGCGGTAGCGTCGGGAATTAGCCCCATGCGCGTCGACCAATCCAGGCACCTGGCATGGACACCTTCAGAGTGGGAGTTGCGGCGGATGGGCAAGGAGCAGCGCAACCCCCGGGGTCTTGGTAACATCTGGGTTCTCCGGCGAAAAAAAGTTGACTCCACCGGGGGCCGCCCGGCGGCAAGACGGGCTAGCAGAGCACAGGTCCACGGCCCACTGACTCTCCTCTCCCTGGGAGAGCGATATCTCCCGCAATGCCGGCACAGGGGTGCAATTAGCGCGCCGAGTCTCCGGCGAACCAGGGCGAGGACCTGGCCGCCGCGCGGCCTGCCCTGTCCCAAGCTGATCGGACTCTGCTGGCATCGCTTACGACACTTCCGGTATGGACTAGGACGCGCGCTCCTCACATCTGACTCTGTACTCGAGCCACTCTGCCCTTTCGATCATATGCGGAGACAGAGTGCGGCGTGGAACCGGATGGACTCTGCAGCAGGACGAGCGTCACCGCCACTCGGCCCGCAACGTCAGAGATGCACTCACCTGCGGACTGAAAATGGGGGAGGGACAGAGTGCTCATAAGGGTTGATTCGGGACCCTGCCGGGGACTCCTTTTTTATCCGTGATCAGACGCACAGGTCAAACTCTCCGATTCCGATCGAACTCGAATTTGCCAGCGCGGTAACAAACCGCCTTGGCCGACGTCTTTTCGGCGCACCGCGAGTGGTACGCATTCTGCTTTAAAAAAACTGCAGCGCCCTCATAACCTGGGAATTCAGGCGCTGAGAAGCTTAGTAAGGAGTGCCCTCGATGCAATTTACCGCCGAAATTATGCTGCCAGCTTCCCCCGAGCAGGTGTGGGCGATGGTGACGGAGCCGACCCTTATTGAACGCTGGGCCAGCTTACCGGTACGAGCGCTGCGTCCCGGTCATGATAACCACGCGACCGGACTCGGTGCCAGCCGGGCGGTGGCGCTGCCTCTGGGTCTGGCTGCGATCGAGCAGGTTGTAGCGCGGTGTGAGCCGCCGCGCTGCTTTGCCTACCGAACCGTATCGGCCCTGCCGGCAGTGCGTAGCTATTCGGGAACGATCTCGCTGACTCGGACTGACGCCGGAACGCAGCTTACCTGGGCCCTGGATCTGACTTTGTCGCATGCGGTGGGCAGGCTGGAGCCGATTCTGCGCGCGCTGCTCACGATGGGAATGCGCAGTGACCTGACAGCGCTGAAGGACCCATTAAATCAAATACGACAGTTCTCGAAGGCTATGACCAATGAGAACACAGCGACGCACGAAGGCGGTAGGCTACGTCAGGGTAAGTAGTGACCAGCAAGCCAACGAGGGTGTAAGCCTTGACGCACAACGCCAGTGGTTGCGCCCGCGCCGACGACCACGCACAATAAAGCGGTAGCCCGTCAGCGTATGCGAGGCGATCCGCTTGCGCCCACAGTATCCCTGCAGCTGCAGCTCCACCTTCGCCATGCGTTGCCGGACGCCCCCCGACTGATACAGCCACTCCAAGATCCGCCTATGACGCGAGATCTGGCGAATCACCGTCGCTGTATCAGTCTATGGCAAACCCTCCCAGAGGAGCGGAGGTTGTCCCCGCCCTCTGTGTTTTTATGGTGCAGTCGGCGTCGGCCTCGGCATGGTGCGGGGCTGGCACCGCTTAGGGCGGAGGCCATCAGCTCGGTGGCAGAGAGCCCGGCGGCGACCAAGTCAGCGAGCGGCCAAGGCTGCTCGCGACGGACGAGTCGGTGGGCGCGAGCCCTGCGGCCTCCTGGCCAAGGCTGGCGACGCCTGGCGCGGCGACCGCCGGCGACTGGTCGTGCCTTTTGGCCGCGCTTGTGCTAGCTTGCCGCCGATTTGCGGGCGAGTTGAGAAGTCAGTCGCCCCATCTAGCCATATCTACGCATTTACCATTTCCGGAGTTTGCCATGTCTCGCTTGGCTCCTTGGTTTCATAGGTTTGTCCTGTCTGGTCTACTGGTAGTCGGCTGGCTGCTTGTCGGGCTGCTTCCCGCGGCGGCGCAACAATCTAGGCCCGAGCCAGGGCTGCTCCCCAGCCCCAACCCCCTGTGCGACGGCATAGCCGTCCCCTGCCTCGACATCGACGAACTGGCCGCGC
>JBGANQ010000067.1:0-51819 GCA_044222245.1 Polyangia bacterium
GGCGCCACAGCGAGGCTCTGCAGCGCCCGGGCGGCGCGCGCGGGTAGCCCAAGGTCCGGCGCGCGCGCCCATCCTGCGCCGTGCGCGGACAGCTGCCGCCGATGTGCGCGCGGGCGTACCATTGCGCGCTGGCCACGATCCGGCTAGCGTAGCTACGATATGGGCAAAGAGTTGCCGCAAGGCAGTAGGCTAGGTGCATACGCCATCGAGCGATTGGTTCTGCGAACGGGTCTGGCCGAGGTGTACGCCGCGCGCCAGGTCGTCCCGACGGAGCGGCCGTGCCGCCTGACCGTCTTCAACGTCGATCCGGACAGCGAGCCGTGGGAGCGGTTTTCGCGCGAGGCGGCGCAGCTCAAGGCGCTGGAGCACCCGGGCATCGCCGAGATCCGTGAGGTCGGCAAGAGCGAGGCCGGCCTGCCGTTCATGGTCCACATGCTGCCCGAGGGCGAGGATCTGGCGGCGCGGCTGCGCAAGGGCGGCGCCCTGACCACGCGCGAGGCGGTGGCCCTGGCGCGGCAGGTGGCGGCGGCGCTGCACGCCGCCCACGGCATCGAGGTCATCCACCGCGACCTCACCCCGGAGAACATCTTCCTCGTCGATCGCGCCAAGAACCTCAAGGTCGCCGATGGCGAGGAGCCGCCGTTTGAGCGGGTGCAGGTGCTCGGCTTTGGCGTCTCGCGCATGCTCGAGGCGGCGCTCGGCGGCACGATGCTGGTCGGCGAGGCCGAGTACATGGCGCCCGAGCAGATCACCGGCTTCGCGATGGAGGTCGGCCCGGCGGCGGATCAGTACGCGCTGGCGCTCATCGTCTACCAGGCGCTCACCGCGAGCCGGCCGTTCCGCGGCGACTCGGTGGGGGCGACGCTCTTGCAGGTGGTGCGCAGCGTCCCCGAGCCGCTGCGGGCGCTGCGTCCCGACATCCCGGCCCACGTCGAGGTCGCGGTGATGCGGGCGCTGAGCCGGGATCGCCTGGCCCGCTACCCGAGCCTGGCTGCGTTCATCGAGGCCCTGCAGGGCGAGGACGCGGCGCCGGCCGGCCTGGCCGAGCTGACCGATGCCTGGCTGCGCCCCTCGGCGCGCGCCGATGCGGCGCGGCAGCGAGCGCTCACCGTGAGCGGCGCCGCTCCGTCGTTCCAGTCGGTGGCGCTCGGACTCAGCAGCGGCGGCGGCGGCGGCGGCGTTCCCGAGATCGTCGAGGACTCGGCAACCGTTCCGAACACCATGGAAGAAGTGATGCGCCTGGCGGTCCCGCCCGAGCGCATCGAGGTGCTGGAGTCGACCGCCCCGGTCACCACCGAGTCGGGCGCTCGACCGGCGGGCGCGATGCCGCGCCAGCACCCGCTGCCGGGGGTCGCCAATCAGGCGGCGCGAGCCCTGGCGCAGGCCATCAAGGCTGGCCCCGAGGTCGTCGATAACACGGCGCGCGATGCGGTCGCGCCGCCCGCCGCGCCGCCCCCGCCGGCGGCCGAGCCGCCGCTGGACATCAGCGTCGATCCAAACGGCGAGGTGGCGCTCAAGTCCGAGCTTAAGGAGCCCACCGACCGCGTCCCGGCGGCGCGCAAGCCGGTCTCCCTGGAGACCCCGGCCACCCAGCCGGGCGCGGGTCAGCGCCTGCTGTGGGCGGCGCTCGGCCTGCTGCTCGGCCTGCTGCTCGGCTACCTGCTGCGCGGTCAGCTCGGCTGACAAGGACTGCGCTATTACGACAGCGCGCGACGCTCCAGTGCCGCTGCGGTCGCGCCGCGGCACCACGGCGCGCTTCGGCTTAAAGCGAGCCGCCGTGCCGCGGCCCGCTCCGGCTTAAAGCGAGCCGCCGTGCCGCGGCCCGCTCCTTCTTGAAGCGGGCCGGGGTGCCGCGGCGCGGTTCGTCTAAAAGCGGGCCGCGGTGATGACCGCGGGCACGCCGCGACTCTATGGGCCCTGGCGGCGGTCCTCGCGGATCTCGCGACGATCTTCGCGGAGCTCGCGGCGATCTTCGCGGTTTTCGCGGCGGTCCCCGGCCAGCTCGGCGGCGGCCAGGCCGTTCAGGGTGACAAGGAGAGCGCGCTTGCGATCCAGCGAGGGCGGATCAAAGCGCCCGGCGAGCGCGGCGTACTGGCTCTGCAGGGCGCGCAGGCGGTTATTGTCGATCACCTCGCGCTGGGCGTCGCGGCGGTCGTCGCGGGCGTCGCGCCGATCGTCGCGCAGGTCCCGCCGATCGTCGGCGGCGCGGACGGGCTGGCCGCGGCCGACATCGCGACCTACCTCGCGGCGGCTGCGGCCGACTTCATTCTGACTGCGGGCGGCTTCGGCCCCTTTTTGCACCACCTCGCGGTTGGACTCGTTGATCTCGCCGGCGATGGCTGCCTGCACGCGCTGGTCGATGCTGGCCATGGCCGCCGGCTGTCCGCTCGCCCGCGCCTGATCGAAAGCCGCGAGCAGCTGGGCGAAGCGCTGGGCGTCGCGCCGATCATCGGCGATCTGACGCTGGTCCTGGCGGATCTCGCGCCGGTCCTGGCGGAGCTCGCGCTTGTCCTGACGGATCTCGCCGCGCGGCTGGGCAAGCGCCAGCGCAGGCATCAGACTGCTCACAGCAAATACCAAGGACTTGATCTTCATGAGCCCTCCCAAGGGTTTCTTGCGATAGAAAGTGCCAACCTCGCATGTAGAGTACAATAAAAGCGACCGCGGCGTCGATTGGCGCCTCGCTGCGCAGCAAGTCCGTCGGGGCGCTCCACCGATTAAGGTTCCGGCCCTGCTTACCGCGCAATTTTGGCGCTGCCTCGCCCGGCCGCTGCACAGCGCTGCGCCCCTCCTCCCAGGGCTAGTCCCCAGCCTATTCTGTTCGCAGTGCCGACGCTCTGCAGCTCATCCGCACTGCGCTTGTCCGCTGTATGTGGGTCCGCTCTGCGATTTATCCGCTATCTGTTCATCTCAGGAGGCGGAAAATTTTGCGCGCAGAGAGTCGCAGCCCAAGCGCAAGCTGGCGACGCGGAGCAACATGAAGGTTTGATGAAGAAGATCTGTACTCTGCAGCAGGCTACTAACCAGAGAGGCGTACGGCCAAAAGGAGTGATTCCTCGGCTGGGGGGGAGACTCCCATCCCTTTTTTGCGCAGAGAGTCCGGACCCGGTGACGCCGGCGCGCGGCGCCGACTCGCAACAGAGTCCGCGCAGCGACTGCAGTTCCGAGCTCTTGCCAGATTATGAAGAGTCCTTCACATAAGCTCCGCTGCGTGGTCTGAATCTTGCGAAACGTCAGCGCATCACTTCTTAACCAGGAGATAGCATGCGGACATCTACTTTCTCGATTCTGGGGGCGGCGACCACCTTGCTGACCGCGGCCACCGCGCTAACCAGCGGCTGCGGCCAGGGGGAATCAGAGCCTGGCCTGCTGCTAACACCCCTTTATGGCAGCGCCGCGCCGCGCGATCCGCGCATCATGCCGATGCACCGACCGGGCGAGACAGTGGTCCGCACTGCCCCCACCGCCAGCCACCTCAACTATTACGGCGGCCACGTCATCGCCAACGTGAAGGTCGTGCCAGTCTACTGGGGGACCGGCACGATGATCAGCGCCAGCGCGATGCACGGCTTCTATAGCGCGGTGGTCGCCAACCCGCACCTCGACTGGCTATCGGAGTACGACACCAACATCAAGGCAGTGGATGGCTCGACCGGCACCGGGCAGCACATCGGCCGCGGCACCGTCGATACCAAGGACTATGTAATTACTCCATCGATCACCAGCAAGAGCTTGACCGATGACAACGTGCAGACCGAGCTCGCGCACCAGATCGACACCCATGTGCTGCCGGCCCCGGACGCCAACACGATCTACATGATCCACTTCCCGCTCAAGACCACCATTGATCTGGGCGGCGCGCGCTCGTGCCAGACGTTCTGCGCCTACCACAGCACGCTCAGCAAGGGCGGCCAGAGCGTCTACTACTCGGTCCTTCCTTTCATGGGCACGGGCAGCGGCTGCGAAGGCGGCTGCGGCAGCGCGACCAAGGATCTGGACAACCAGTCATCGGTCTCCTCGCACGAGCTGGTCGAGGCGATCACCGATGGCGAGATCGGCCTGGTCACCGGCAGCATCGGCAAGCCGGCGGCCTGGTACGATCCGACCAACGGCGAGATTGGCGACATCTGCAACGCCGAGCAGGGGACCCTGCCGGGCACCACGTACATCGTCCAGAAGGAGTGGTCAAACAAGGCCGGGGCGTGCGTGCTCACCGCCGGCACTTGCACCAGGAACTGCACCGGTAAGGTCTGCGGCGACGATGGCTGCGGCGGCAGCTGCGGCACCTGCGCCGCCGGCAAGACCTGCAACAGCTCCGGCCAGTGCGTAAATAGCTGCACCCCGAGCTGCACCGGCAAGGTCTGCGGTGACGATGGCTGCGGCGGCAGCTGCGGCGCCTGCGCCGCGGGCAAGACCTGCAACAGCTCCGGCCAGTGCGTGAGTAGCTGCACCCCGAGCTGCAGCGGCAAGACCTGCGGCCCCGACGGCTGCGGCGGCAGCTGCGGCACCTGCGCCGCGGGCAAGACCTGCAGCAGCGCGGGCGTGTGCGTAAGCGGCGGCGGCACCTGCGCCCACGACAAGTGCGTGTCGGGCAAGAAGCTGAGCTCTACCTGCGATCCCTGCGTCACCAAGATCTGCGCCGATGACGCCTACTGCTGCAGCAACAAGTGGGACTCGACCTGCGTCGCCGAAGTCGCCGATATCTGCGGCGAGACCTGCTGAGTAGGCCCCGCCGCCCCCCGAGCCCAGGCGCCACCGCAGTAAGCTGGCGCTCGGGCTACACATCCTTCACCTTAAGTTAGGCCCAGCCGCAGCCGCCAGACCATGCCCATGGCCTCCAGAAAGATCGAGCGCGACATCTTGGACTGACCGGCGCGCCGGTCGACAAAGACGATGGGCACCTCGACCACGCGAAAGCCCTTCTGGATCGCTCGATAAGTCATCTCGATCTGGAAGCTGTAGCCGTTGCTGCGCACGCTCTCCAGATCAATGGCCTCCAGCACCGATCGGCGGAAGCACTTAAAGCCGCTGGTCAGATCCTGCACCGGCAGACCGAGGATGGTGCGCGCATACAAGCTGCCGCCCGAGCTTATAAGCTGCCGGCCAAGGCCCCAGTTCTCGGTGCCGCCGCCCGGCACCCGCCGCGAGCCGATGACCACGTCGGCGCCCTCGACCGCGGCCCCGAGCAGCGAGGACAGGTAGCAGGGATCGTGGCTGAAGTCGGCGTCCATCTCGAAGACGTAGTCGTAGCCGCAGCTTATCGCGTGGCGGAAGCCGGCGATGTAGGCGGTGCCAAGGCCCAGCTTGCCCTGACGATGCATGACCTGGATATACGAGTGCTTGACCGCCAGGCTGTCGGCCAGCTGGCCGGTCCCATCGGGAGAGTTGTCGTCGACAATCAGGATGTCGGCGGCGGGCAGGGCCTCGTGGATCTGGGTGCTGAGGGGGGTTAAGTTGTCGCGCTCGTTGTAAGTAGGGATGATAATAAGCGTCCGGCTCATGGCGCGCACTTTACACGCACCGCCCCTGCGCCGGAGCAAGGAAACTGGCGGGCGCGGGCTAGTTCTGCTCGTGCTGGCGGCCTGGCGGGATCCACAGGCGCGCCGCTGGACCGCGGTAGCGCGGCGGCAGCGGCTCGACGATGAGCTCGGTACAGGCGGCGGCCAGCTCGGCAAAGGTCGAGACGCAGGCATCGAGTACGAACCGCTCGGGCAGGGTCACCGGGCCGTGCTGCTCGCGGCTGCGGTAAAAACGCTGGTAGCTGCCAAAGCCCTCGATGGTGTACTCGCGACCTTCCTCGGCCTCGTCGGCCGGGGTGCAGAGCGACAGCTGGACCCCGCACGGGCTGAGCTGGTCGTCATAGCTGACGATGATGAGCTCGACGCCGCCGCCGAAGGTGGCATCGAGCAGCCGCCGCAGCCCCTCCAGCTCCAGGCCAAGCTCTTCACCGGTCGGGGTGAAGTCGTGGGCGAGAAAGTGCGCCGCCTCCTCGGGCAGCCCGAAGTCCAGGGACACATTATAGTTGCCGAGCGACAGGAGCGCCGACCGGTCCGCCGGCACCGCCAGGAAGGGGTAGTCAGAGGTCGTGCCGGGGTTTGTCCAGCGGTATACAGCAAAGGTCTGCCGAGGTTCGTTTTGCATCGTGTTCATCCGAGCTCGTCGTTTGGGAACCCGTTTACACTGAACATTTGATCCGCCATGTAAGTCGCTGACAAGACCTATTTTTGCTCAGCTCGCTAATTGAGCCTGGGTCGCGTCCAGTTCGCCAATTTCGCGGCCGAGGTCCGGCGGCTTGCCGTCGCTGCTCCGCTGCGCAGGCCCGCCCGGCGCCGGCTGCCCGCCCCGCGCGAGGTGCCTAGGCACGCCAACTGCATGGAAACTCCACAGGAAATCGCCGCGCCCTGCTAAAATAGAGTGCGCAGTCATCTATCTCGGCGCTGCGCAGGTCGTCGGGGGGTCGCCCGGCGGCCGCCGGCGGCGAGCGGGGACTGGCGCCAGCCTGGAGGTGTGCCCTGCCTGCCGACCCTGCAGTCGCTCCCGGCCCGGGCCTTGCTGCTTACCATCTGTCTCGCCGAGCTCCTGGAGCGCTACGGAAACTACCTGATAGCGGCCCTTTTGCCGCTGTTCCTCAACGAGCACGAGCGGCTGACGCCGGCGGTGGCGCTGCGGGTCGTCGGCTATTACCTGGCGCTCGGCTACGCGGGCGGCGTCGCCGGCGGTCTGATCGCCGACCGCTTCCTCGGCTATCGGCTGGCGACCCGCCTGGGCACGGTGCTGTTCGGGCTGGGCGCCTTGCTGCTTACCGCATCGCGGCCGGGCACCTTGTACCCGGCGCTGGCGCTGCTCGTGCTGGGCAGCGGCTGCTTCAAGCCGGCGCTGTCGGCGTGGCTCGGCACCCTGTACGCGGCGGGCGATGTCCGCCAGGGCGCCGGCTTTGCGTGGTTTTACTTCGCCGCCAACATCGGCGCCGTGGTAGCGCCGTTCATTGGCGGGGCGCTGCGCACCCGCTATAGCTGGCCGCTGGCCTTTGCGACCACCGCGCTGGCCTTTGCGCTCTGTCTGCTCGTCGTGCTGGTCGGCCAGATCGGCGCCCCGGCGGCCACCGCCAGGGCAGCGCCGGCGTCCGACCCGACCGCGGGGGCCGCCGGACGGCCGGACGCTGCCCCGGACGCGAGGCGCTGGCGGACCCTGCTCGTGCTGCTGGCGGTGCTTGTCCTGTTCGCGATGGTCTATGGGCAGAGCGGCGGCGCCCTGCTGTTCTTCGCCCGCGACCGGGTGGACCGGCGGCTGCTCGGCTGGGTCATTCCGCCCGACTTCTTCGCCTCCGTGCCGGCGGCGCTGGTGCTGATCCTGACGGCGCTGCAGCAGGCGCTGTGGCGGAGCCTGGCGCGGCGCTGCCGGGTGCCGCGGCCGGGGACGGCGATGGCGGTGGGCATGCTCGCCAGCAGCGCCGCCTTCGCGCTGCTCGCCGCGGTGGCGGCGACCCAGGGGGAGGCGACGCCGCGCCCGCTGCTCAGCGCCCTGTGGGTCGTCGCGGCGCTGACTTTTCTGACAGTGGGCGAGGTGCTGGTGGTGCCAGTCGGGATGGCGCTCGTCGCGCAGTCGGCGCCGCCGCGCAAGGGGGCGCTGGCGCAGGGCCTGCTGTCCGCCGCGCTGGCCATCGGGCTGGCCCTGGCCGGCGAGGCCGGCCGCTTCATCGCGCCCTGGGGGGCGGCGCGCTTCTTCGCCGCCGCCGCGGTGCTGCCGGTGCTCGGCGCGCTGCTGCTCGCCGGCGCCGGCCGGCAGCCGGGCACCACGGCTTCCTGATCGGCCGGCGAGCCGCGCTGCTGACGCAGCCCCCCGGGCAGGACGACGATGCCGCGCGAGCTGCTGCGTCGGGTCGAGCTGCGGGTCGAGCAGCCTGGGCGCGTGCGCCACGCCCTGGGCGGCCTGCTGTGCGTTGCCGGTGGGCTGCCAGTGCGAGCGGCGCGGCCCCGCCGGCTGAGCACGCGCGGGGCCGGGCGCGCGGCGACCTGCAGCGCGGGGCCGCAAATTTTTTCCACCAGGCTCTTTGGGCGCGGCTCCGGCGCCGCCAGCCTGGCAGGTCCTCGGGCGCTCCGACCACCGCGCACGCAAGACCTTGACAGGAGCGCCTGGGACAGGTTCCTCTGCATCGCATCTGTAGTTGCAGGTCCCACATCCCAGCCAGAGGTCGGCGCAGCGCACCGCCCGGCAGCTCGACGGAGGTCTTCCCGTGGTCCGAGCCATCCTGACGCCCTTCGCCCGCATCACCTTGGGTCTTGCCAGCCTTGCCGCGGCGCTGTCGCCCAGCCCGGCAGGTGCCCAGGAGACCCTCGAAGCGCCACCGCCGCCGCCGGCCCCGGCTCCGCCGCCGGCCCCGCCGCCGGCTCCGCCGCCGGTCCTGCTGGCGCCGCCGGTGCTGGCACCGGTGCCGCCACCGCCCGCGCCGCTGCCCGAGGCGACGACCTCCTCGACCTGGAAGTTCGACTGGGGCGGCTACGTCCACGCCGCCTACCGCTGGGTGCAGGAGCCGCAGAACTACAACCTCGCCGGCCGCAACAACGGCTTCCAGCTCGAGCAGGCGCGCTTCATCGCCAACGTGCAGTGGCGCAACGTGCTGGCCGCCCGCGTCTCGCTCGAAGGAGCGAGCGAGGATCGCCTGAGCCAGTCCTTCCCCGGCGGGCAGCTTACCACCCGCCTGCGCGACGCCTACATCACCTGGGCGCCGCTGCGGGCGCTGCGGCTGTCGGTCGGGCAGATGGTGACGCCCTGGGATCTGGACAGCATGCGCTCGGACGCCGAGCTGCCGTTCGTCTCGCGCAGCCTGCCGGTCGAAGGCGTGCAGCCGTCCGAGGGCTACACCACGCGCGGCCTCGGCTCGGATCGCAACCTCGGCATCTCGCTGCACTCGGGGTTCATCGGCCTTGGCGGCACCACCTCGCTGCGCTACTCGCTGTTTGTCGGCAACGGCAACGGCCAGAATCAGGTGCTAAACTCCACCAACCTGCCGGCGGTGTTCGGGCGCGTCGAGTTCGCGGTATGGGGCAAAAAGGGCCTGCCCGCCGACAGCGTGCGGCCGATGTTCGCGGTCAGCGATGAGCTGCGCAAGCCCGTGCTCAACCTCGGCCTCGCCGGTCAGTGGAACCCGCGCGCCACCGGCAACCTGCCCGATCTCATCCGCGAGACCGACATGGGAGTGGCGGCGGATCTGGCGGCTTCCTATTACGGAGTCGAGCTGCAGGCGGGCGTCGTGTACGTAAAGACCAGCTACGATACGCTGGCGACAATTCCCGCCCTGGAGCGCTTTGGCTGGTGGGCTCACCTGCGCTACTCCCTGCCGCGGATTCCGGTCGAGGTGACGCCCGGCTACCGCATCGCCAGCTACTCGCCGCGCGCCCACCTGGGGGTCGCCGGAGCGACGCCGGTCGATGAGCAGTTCGACGCCTCGTTCGCCCTGCTCTATCACACCATCGGCGTGACCGTGCGGCCGACCCGGACCTTCCCGCTGCACGTCGGACTCAACTACACCTTCACCAGCGAGCAGAGTCCCAACGTGCTCGACAACGACCGCTTCGAGGCGGACGTCGTCGCGTCCTTCTAACCGGGGAGCCTGTGATGAATCGGACTGTCTGTACGGCGGCCTGCCTCGCCATCCTGCTGGGAGCCGGCACCTGCCAGCGCGAGCCCGCGGTGATGCTGCCGCGCGCCTTCCGGGTGACCGATCGGGCGCAGCTCCTGGGCGGCGGACCGCGGGCCCTGGGCGAGGTCGGCGACTACATGCTGGTAAACGACCGCATCCGGGTGGTCATCCAGAACGCCGGCTTCTCGCGCGGCTTTGGTGTATACGGCGGCGGGCTTATCGATGCCGACATCCGGCGGGTCGATGAGCAGGGGCGCGGCGGCGCGGCCACCCTGGGCGGCAACGACATCTTCGCCGAGATGTTCCCCTCCTTTTTCTTCCAGGCGGTGGCCTGCGACAAGGTCGTCATCCTGTCGGATGGCACCGCGGCGTACGATGAGACCTACGGCACCAAGAAGGTCCACTACGACGCCGGGGTCGCGGTGGTGCGCGCCTCGGGCGGCGGCGGGGAGTTTCTGACCCTGCTCAAGGTCTTTGACAGCCTGTTTCTGAACTACATCCTGCCGACCAACCTGCAGTCTCCCGATGGCATCAACGAGCTGTTCAAGCTGGCGCTGCTGCTGGGACTGGACTTTGCCGACTTCGCGGCGGAGCTCGATAAGATACAGAACGAGAACGCCCGCTACGAGGTCGACTACGCGCTCGCCCCCGGCGCGCAGCACGTCGAGATCCACGCCCGCATCATCAACCAGACGGCCAAGCCGCTGCCCATCCCGAGCTCGGTGCTCGGCAACCAGCTGTTCCAGCAGAAGATCGGCGGCGTCGATCTGAGCACCGCGCACGTCCCGATCGGCACCGTGCTCTTGTACGGGCGCCTCAACAACGTCTGGCTGCCCGGCACCGGGTTCGATCTGCGCCACCCGCTGGAGCGCTCGTTCCGCCGCGCGCTTCCGCTGCCGGCGTTCAACGGCGTGGTCACCGAGTTCATCGCCTCGGCCTCTAACCGCATCGGCGACCGGGTGAGCTACGGCCTGGCCGCGGCGCCGAGCGAGAACAACTTCGTCAACCTCAACGCCGACGCCTACCGCAACCTCGGCAAGTATCCCGACTCGATCACGCCGATCGATAACACCTCGCTGCTGGTGCCGTTTACCGCGATCTCGTTTATCGGCGTGTTCAGCGACTCGCTCAAGACCACCATCTTGCCGCGCGAGTTTGTCGAGATGACGCAGTACTTCATCGTCGGCGGCGGCGACGTGGCGGCGATTGTCGATGACGTGACGACCCTGCGCGGCACCGCCACCGGCAGGTATCAGGGCATCCTGCGCGCCCAGCTGGGCGGCGAGCCGGTGGCCCGCGGGCAGGTGCTGATCTACCAGCAGCTCAGCCAGACCACGGCGGCGTTCGCCGACGAGGATGACTACCTCGACGCCGGCCTGCGGCGCTGCGAGCTGGCCGGCCCTGGGACCCTGTGCCGGCCTTACTCGCAGGACTATCCCGACGATGCCGGGCACCTCACCGGCAAGCTGCCAGCGGGGCGCTACGCCTACCGCGTACAGGCCGCCGGCCGCCCGCTCGGGCCCTTTGTGCCCTTTGAGATCAAGGCAGGGCAAGACACCTTCATCGATCCGATCCTGCCGCCGCAGTCGTTCATCCAGGCCTTCGTCGCCGATCAGTCCGGGCGGCCGCTGCCGGCCAAGGTGTCGGTGGTCGGCGAGTATCCGCTGGCCTTTACCGATGTGAAGCGCCGCTCGGGGGCGGTGTTCGACGTGCAGGCCGGCGAGGACTACCGCTTCACCGACATGCTAAACGATCGCATCGTCGGCCAGCGCGCCTTCATCGAGGCCACCGCCTACACCAGCGCCGACGGCCACGTCACCATCCCGGTGCGACCGGGCGACTATACGGTCTACTTCAGCCGCGGCTTTGAGTACGACCTCACCTCGACCCGCGTGCACGTCGAGGCCGGCAACGCCGTCAGCGCCACCGGCCGCGTCGCCCGCGTCGTCGATACGACCGGCTGGATGTCGATGGACGGCCATGTGCACAGCGAGAGCTCGATCGACTCGCACATGGCGTTCTTTGACCGCCTGAACTCGGGGGCCGGCGAGGGGGTCGAGCTGCTCATCTCGACCGATCACAACTTCGTCTCCGACTGGCGGCCGGCGGTCAGCGCCTATGGCCTTACGCCATGGATGCAGAGCTTTGTCGGCATCGAGTTTACGACCCTGGAGAGCGGCCACTTCAACTCCTATCCGCTCGACTACCAGCTGGCGCCGGTGACCCACGGCGCCTTTGAGTGGTTTGGCCGTCCGCCGGCCGAGCTGTTCGCCGGCCTGCGCAAGCTCGCCGATCCGCGCGGCAGCGGCACGAACATTATCGTCTGCAATCACCCGCGCGACTCGACCCAGGGGTACTTCAACCAGTACGGCCGCTCGAGCATCACCGGCGGCACCGTAGCGCAAGGGACCTCCAAGCGGCTGGCCGGTCCCAACGGCCCCGCCTTCTTTGACGCCGAGGGCAACTCCACCCTGTCGTACGACTGCGACGCCCTGGAATTGCTCAACGGCAAGCTCGGTCACCAGATCCACAGCGTGCGCGTGCCCACCGACTGGCCGGCCGCCTGCTATCAGCCGCTGCCGCCGGGCTTTGATCCAAAGACGCAGCTTGATCCGTGCAGCTTGCGCGGCAAGATCCTGCGCCCGGCGAGCGTCACCGGGGCGCTGGTCCCGGGCACCGTGCTCACCGACCTGTCGCCGACGGCGCCGGCGGGACCGAGCGGCCTGGACAACCTGGAGGCGGTGTTCCCCGGCGTGGTCGATGACTGGTTCCACATGCTCAACCAGGGCTACCGCCACACCGGGCTCGCCGCCTCGGACAGCCACGCCGATGTCGGCGAGGAGCCGGGGGCGCCGCGCACCTACCTGTACTTCGGCGCCGATGAGCCGGTGCGCGTCGACGCCGCCAAGCTCGTCGAGGTGATCAAGAACCACGCGGCGACGCTGTCGCACGGACCGTTCCTTACCTTTACTGTGGCCGCGGGCACCGCCACCGCGGGCGGCGAGCGGATCGGCTCCGAGGTCTTTGCTGCCGATGGTCAGGTGACGGTCAACTACCACCTGGCGGCGCCGCCGTGGGTCTCGGTGAATCGGATTCACGTGTACGTCAACGGCCGCCTGCTGCACCGGATAAAGGTCGATCCCGCCCGCAACCTCGCCGACACCGCGGCAGCGCCGGGCGGTCCGGTAAATGGCCAGCTGTCACTCACGCTCAAGGGCGACTCGTGGATCGTGCTCGAAGCGGTGGGCGACAAGCCGATGTTTCCCGTAGTTACCGGGACCGAGGAGCCGTTCCTCCTGGTCTCAGACGCGGTGGGCGCGCTCGCCGGGCCACTGGGAATCGCCGCCACCACGGACATCGGCGCGGTGGTGGTGGGAAATGAGCAGCCCTACGCGCTCACCAATCCGGTCTGGGTGCGGCGCTCAGCGAGCTGGCAGCCGCCTGGCGTCGTGCCGTGGAGCGAGCTCAATGTGCCCGAGGCCGACCCGGGAGTCGGGGTGCTGCGGACGCGCAACCATGACTGAGCCTGGCAGCTACGTTATACTCTTTTACAGTGAGCAATCGCCGTCATGACTCTGAAGGAGGCCTAGTCCTTCCCTTCCGCTCGCCAGCGGCCGGCGCGGCGAGGGCGCCGGTCGGCCCGGCCATGACTGCGGATCCGCCGGTGCTCAGCAGCGCCGCCGAGCCGAGCCAGGAGCTCGGCAACAGCGACGACTGGGTACAGCTCGTGCGCAATGATTTCCCAGCCCTGGCGCAGACCGTGCATGGTCGGCGCCTCATCTACCTGGACAACGCGGCGACGACGCAGAAGCCGCACCAGGTGATCGCCGCGCTCGGCTGCGCCTACGCCAAGGAGTGCGCCGACCTGTGGCGCGGACCGCGCGGCGGCCACGCCCTGAGCCAGCTGGCCACCGAGCGCTTCGAGGCGGTCCGCGACAAAGTGCGCCGCTTCATCGCCGCTCCGTCCACGCGCGAGGTGATCTTCACCAGCGGCACCACCGAGTCGATAAACCTCCTGGCCCACACCCTGGGCCGCAGCCGCCTGACCGCCGGCGATGAGGTCGTGGTCTCGGGCCTGGAGCACGACTCAAACCTGGTGCCGTGGCAGCTCTTGTGCGCCGAGCGCGGCGCCCGGCTGCGCCTGATTCCGCTCAACCCGCTCGGTGAGGTGGAGGTGGCGGCGGTGGCCGGCGTCCTGTCGGCGCGGACGCGGATTGTCGCCATCAGTCACGCCGGCAACGTGCTTGGCACCGTGGTGCCGGTGGCCGAGATCGCCGAGCTGGCGCACGCGCACGGGGCGCTGTTGGCAGTGGACGGCGCGCAGGCAGTGCCGCACCTGCGCATCGATGTGAGCGCGCTCGACTGCGACTTCTACAGCTTCTCCGGACACAAGCTCTACGGGCCGACCGGAGTCGGGGTCCTGTGGGGCCGCGCCAGCCTGCTCGAGCAGCTGCCGCCGTGGCAGAGCGGCGGCGCCACGGTGCTGGCGGTGTCCGCCGAGGGCGCGGTGTTCCGCGACATTCCCTATAAGTTCGAAGCCGGCACGCCGCCGATCGCCGCCGTCATTGGCCTGGGGGCGGCGCTCGACTACATCCAGGACTGCGGCCGGGCGACCATCGCCGAACACGAGGCCTTCCTTTATGCGCACGGCGTGCGCGTGCTGTCCGCCCTCAGCGCGGACTGCGGGCTGCGGCTTCTCGGCAGCGCCGCCCCGGCAGTGCCCATCCTGTCGTTCACCGTGGACGGAGTCCCTCCGGCCGAGCTGGCGAGCGACCTTGATCTGGAAGGAATCGCGGTGCAGGCGGGGCATCACCACGCGCAGCCGCTGCTCGCGCACCTGGGCCTTACCGCCACCGTGCGGGTCTCGCTCGCCTGTTACAACACGATCGCCGAGCTCGACGCTCTGGCGGCGGCGATAAAGCAGATCGTCCATCGTCGCACCGGCCGCTGAACTCCCCCCGCTGCGCCGCGACTCTGCAGTCTCCCAAGTCGTTCCTCTGCAATATGCAGCGCTTGCGTTGCGCTGAATCTTTCGCGTCGCTGACAGCGAGCTCCTGATAAGATCCGACGGTCCCCCTTACCGACAATTAGGAGGCCCTCCTATGGCCGCACATCGACCTGGCCTTGGTGCTCGCAGTCTTATGTCCGCAACCGCGCTGTGGCTGTGCGCCTGCACGGGTGGCAACAACACCGCGACCAGCTCCGATCTGGCCGGCACCGTTCCCGACGGCGCCACCGCCAGCGGCGACCTGAGCGGTCAGACCGGCAACATCACGGGAGTGCACGCCAGCCAGGCCCAGGGGCGGTACTTTCCCGATGCCGCGCCCTGGTATCGCGATGTCTCCGCGGCCCCGCTGGCTGCCGACTCGGCGGCGATTACCAACTATATGCTGACCGCGGCGGCGCCGAACGGGTGGGTCACCGGCAAGCTCAAGATCGACTTCAGCATCGCCGCGGTGAACGTACCCGCGGGGACGGCCAAGCGCCCTTATCAGATCGACAACGGCTTTTACTACACGCCGGACTGCGACAAGGCCTCGGTGCCGCTGCCGGCCGGCGGCGTGGTCGAGGACTACCCGGCGCCGCCGCTCACCAGCGCCTTCTCCGGTTACAGCTGCTCGGGCTTCGCCGGCGGCGCCGACTGTCACATGCTGCTGGTCGCGCGCGCCGAAAAGCGCGTCTACGAGATCTACCACGCCACTGTGGACAGCGGCGGCGCGTTCACCGCCGGCTGCCTGGCGATCTGGGACACTACCGCAAACGATCCCAACGGCCGCGGTCAGCAGTGCACCAGCGCCGATGCCGCCGGGTTCCCGATCTCGGCGCTCTTGTTCTCGGCCGATGAGATCAAGGCCGGCGTCATCGATCACGCCATCCGCTTCATCCTGCCCAACAACATGATCCGCGCCAAGCGCTACGTGGCCCCGGCCACGCACGGCACCAACACCACCGGACCGGCCACCGCGGGCCCGTACGGATTCCGCATGCGCCTCAAGGCCAACTACCCGGTCAATACGCTCAGCCCGGCGGCGCAGGTGGTGGCGCGGGCGCTGCAGAAGTACGGCATGCTGATGGCGGACGGCGGCAACATCACGCTGACCGCGGCCAGTGACCAGCTGAGCCCCGTCAAGTGGGCCGACGTCGGCTTTGACGCCAACTCGCTGTCGGCGCTGAAGGCGACCGACTTCGAGGTGATCGACTACGGCACGCCGATCACGGTGGGCGCCGGTGCCGGCTGCACCCGCCAGCAGATCATCGAGCCCTGAGCTTGCAGCCGCCGCCTCGGGCGAGCCGAAACCAGCGGCGCACGAGCGCCGCGACTCTGCTAGGTTTCCCGGCAGAGGTTCCCCGTGGCCCTACCCTTTGTCCTTTCACGCTACCTGCGACCCTTCCGCGATGACAGCGGACAGCGCCTCTACGATAACGGCGTGACCGGCCGGGTCGAGCGCCTGCAGCCGCTGCAGGAGGCCGTGGTAGCCGCCTTGTGGGAGGAGTCCACCGCCGAGGCGGCGCTGGCCGCGCTGTGCGCAAGCCACTCGCGCCAGGCGGTGCAGGAAGCCCTGCTGCAGCTCTACGAGCGGGCCATGGTGTTCGCTGATCAGGAGTCCTGTGACCAGCTCCTTGCCCACCTGCGCGATGCCCACCGGCCGCAGGTGCCATTTATCGATCAGATTGAGCTGACCAACCGCTGCCCGATGCGCTGCCGCTTCTGCCCGCGCGGCGTGCCGGGGCGGATGCAGCGCCCGACTGGCTTTATGGAGCTGCAGCTGTTCCGCTCCCTGCTGGCGCAGCTGCACCCCGAGCAGGCGCGCTACCGGCCGCTGGAGCTGCACCACCTGGGCGAGTCGCTGCTGCACCCGCAGGTGGTCGACTTCGTCCGCTGCGCCAGCGAGCACGGCCTGCCCACCGAGATGTCGGTGAACCCCTCGCTGCTGGAGCCCGCGCTGGCCGAGGCGCTGCTCGCCGCCGGGCTGCGCCGGCTGGTGGTGTCGCTCGACGGCACCGACGATCAGACCCTCGTGCAGATTCGCGGCCCGGCGGCGCGCTACGGCAAGGCCGAGCGCAACCTGCAGGCGCTGCTGCAAGCGGTGGCGGCGCGCGGCGATGGCGCCCCCAAGGTCGTCATCCAGATGATCGAGCTCGCCGCCAATCGCCACCAGCGCGCGGCGTTCCTGCGGCGCTACGGCAGCCTCGGCCTGCCCACGGTGCAGGCCTACCTCAAGCCGCTCGACGGTCCCGATCCCGACCTGGCGCAGCCGGCGGGCGAGCCGCTAAGCTACCTGTGCAACTACCCCTTCCGCTCGGTGGTGGTGCTGTGGGATGGGCGCGTGGTGCCGTGCTGCCGCGATGATGACGCGCGCTACGTGCTGGGCGACTTGCACGAGCAGTCGCTGGCCGCGATCTGGGACGGACCCGCGGCGGAGCAGCTGCGCCAGCGCCACCGCGAGCAGCGCTTTGGCCCGGGTCACCTGTGCACTGGCTGCGCCTTCAGTCCGGCCGCTTTTGCCGCCGCCCAGCCGAGCCGCCATCCCGCTCGCGCCGCTCCGGCTCCGCTGCAGTGGTGAGCTTGAGCAGATCCGCCACCATCGCCGCGTGCCACAGCCCGCCGCGCGGCGGCCGGAAGCCCTCGCGATAGAGGATGCGGCCGATCTGGCGCAGGCTGTACTCCTGCTCGCGCAGCTTGGCGGCGCGCTTGACCGCCTCCTCGCGGGTCTTTTTGATCCGCGCCTTGCGCTCGCTGCGCCTGGCGGCGGTGGGCCGCGGCTCGCCGCTGGCTCGGAGCAGAATCGTCCGCACCACCGTCGACTGCCAGGTGCCGCCGCGCGGCGACGGGATCCCCTCCTGGTTTAGCACGGCGCAGATCGCATTCAGGGTGTGTCCGGCCTGCCGCAGCGCCTGCATGCGCTGGATCACCAGCTCTTCCTGCGCCACCGGGACGATGCGCCGCCGCCCGTTCTCATCTGACTCACCGGTGCGCCGAGCGCCGTAGCCGGTGGCGCCGATGTGCACGCCCTGCGACTTGAGGTGGCGCAGCGCCTCGGAGGTGCGCTCCGAGATCGCCTCGCGCTCCCACTGCGCCACCGAGGCCAGGACGTTAAGCACGAGCCGCCCCGAGGCGGTGCGGGTGTCGATCGAGTCGCCAATGGACAAAAGCGAGTAGCGCCCCGGCAGAAAGTAGGTATCGACGAGCTGCCCGAGGTCCTTGACCGAGCGGGTCAGCCGATCGAGCTTGGCGACCAGCAGGATGTCCGCCTGGCCGCTGCGCAGCTTGCCCAGGGCCTCGCTCAGGCCGGGCCGCTCGATAGTCTTTGCCGAGTAGCCGTTGTCGGCGCAGATCTCGACAAGCGTCAGATCGAGCGCGGTGCAGTAGGCGCGGATCTTCTCGCGCTGCGCCTCCAGGCTGACGCCCTCGGTGGCCTGCTGGTCGGTGCTGACGCGGATGTAGCCGATTACGCGGTTCTTGCTGGTCGCATCAGGGCCATGGACAGAGTAGGTCACGGCCAATTATATCGCGCCCTTATGGCTTTATCCTAGAGAAGAAAAGTGCCGCCGCGCCGGCGGCTTGCCGCTATGCTGGGCATGTGGTGGCGCAGCGCATGAAAACAGACACGCAGCAGTCTTTGGACGGCCAAGCGGCCAGCGGTCCCGCGGACTTAGGGGGCCAGACCGCGCGGCACACGGCCAGCCCCTTGCGCCTTATGGCCCAGGCGCTCGGCACACCGGCGCAAGCGGCGGCCAAGCTCGGGCGGCTTGTGAAGCTGCTAGGCGGCTACGTGTTTCCCGCGGAGCTCGCGGCGCGGCTTGGGCGCCTGCACGCCCTTGGGATCATCGAGGTGGTGCCGGCGCCGCTCCAGCTTGTCTGCGGGGCGCGCGACATGGTGCGGTTCTGGATCGTGCCGGCGGCGGCGGACTACTATGAAGGCCAAAAGCTGAGCTTTGCGTTTCATCAGCTGCTGCGGTTTTTGGACGAACCGGCGTCGCTGGCCGATCCGGTGGGATTTTTCAGCACCGAAGACGGGATCATCGGCCACCTCATGCAGGTGGTCCACGCCAACCCGCTCTACGATCTGGAGCTCTTGCAGATGTTCCCTAGCGGCCTGTCCGAGCTTGAGCGCCAGCTGGAGCAGATGCTCGCCGGCACCCACCCGCGCGCCGCCGCGATCGGGGCAATCGTCGAGGAGCCGGACTACCACGGGCGGCTCCTAGACTTTGTCCGGCGCTTTCGCCAGGACCCCGGGACGCCGGCGCCGCTGCGCGACAACGTCAGCGCCAGCGAGCGCTTCCTGCGGCTGGAGCGGACCTTTGGCTCGCTGCGCACGGCGATGCGCTACTTCTGTCGGCTGCCGAGCACACCGCTTGGGGCGGCGCGCCACCTGCTGCTGGTCAAAGAGTTTCCCGAGCACCTGGGGGAAGGCGGGTAGCGGCGAGGGCCGCCGAAGCGGGCGGCGGGCTTACTGCGAGAGCAGCTCGTGGATGGTGATCTGGGGGAAGCTGTAGCCGGTGGCGGTGGTCTGGACCTGGGCCGAGACCTCGACGCTCTGGATCATGTTGAAGTGGCCGGGGACGGGGCGGACGTAGGTGTAGACCAGGTGGCCCCAGGCGTAGGGAGCGGCGGGCGCGGCGAGGTAGTAGATCGGCCGCTCTTCGACGTTGGACAGGGAGAAGCCGTCGTCGATCAGGCTCTGCTCGATGAGCTGCAGGCGGTGGTTGGCGTCGGCGGCGCTCTGGGCGGTGACGACCGGGGCCTGGCGGTGACCCTTGGCCTGGGCCGAGGTGGTGGCGGCGAGGGTGCAGAACAGCAGGGCGGCGACGACGTTGCGAAGGGTCTTCATGACTTTGCGAGCTCCACCGAGGAATCGTTAGTAAGCGTTGCGTTTCGTTGCCAGGCTACTAATCACGCCCCGTGCCAAGCCGCGAGCGTCCGGCCCACCCGGCCCGCCAAGAGCAGCGTTTCCGTCGGAGAAGTCGATCTTCAGCGCGGACCGGGGGCGGCCGGCGCGGTAAAAGACCGCACTGAAACCTGTAAAATAAAGAACTGGATCTTTAGATGTCGGCGGGGCAGCCCGGCTGCCCGCAGCTCAGAAGGGGCGCGCGCCCGGCAGGGCGCGGGGGGCGGGGTCGGCAGCTACGCGTCGTTGAGCTGCACGTCGCCGAGGAAGTCGCGCTTGCCGAGCTCGACGCCGTTGTGGCGGAGGATGGCGTAGGCGGTGGTGATGTGGAAGTAGAAGTTCGGGTAGGCGAGCTGGAGAAGATAAGGTGCGCCCGCCACCCACTTGCCGGCCATCCACGGGGCGGAGATCCGGCGCTCGCCGGCGCCCTGGAAGTCGGCCTCCTTGACCGACTCCAGGAAGGCGATGCAGCTGGCGATGCGGGCGTGCACCTCGGGCAGGGTCTTCTCGGTGTCGGGGTGGGCCGGCGCCTTCTGGCCGCTCAGGTGGGCGGTGGTGAACTTGGCCGAGTCACAGGCGATCTGGACCTGGCGGACCAGCGGGTACTGATCCGGCGCCAGCCGCGCCTGCAGCAGGACCTCCGCGTCAAAGGACTTCTTCTTGGCGTACTCGGTCGCAGTGACCAGCCAGCGGTCGAGGTTGCGGAGCATCTTGATAAACTGCGGAACGGCTTCATACAGGCTCATGGGTCCTCCTTGGAAAAAGCAGATTCTACGCTAAACCGCCGGCTTGACGAAATTCGCGCCCGGGCGGCGCGGGCGGCCTGCCATTAGGGGCCGGGCTGGTAGCGCAGGATCACCGCATCGCCCACCACCCAGCCGGTCTTTTCGTCGCTGGTCCACACCCCGCGCAGCGCCTGGGTGGTGCCGCTGCTGACCGGCAGCCAGCTGTGACCGTCAAAGCGCAGCAGGGTCCCGCCGTCGCCCACCGCCCACGCCGAGCGGCTGCCGCTGCCCGCCACGCCGCGCAAGGCGGCGAGGGTGCCGCTGGCCGCCGGCTGCCAGGTAGCGCCGTCGAAGTGCAGCAGCGTGCCGGCGCTGCCCACCGCCCAGATGTTGCTCGGGCTCTCGCCCCAGATGTCGTAGAGGTCGCTCTTGGTGCCGCTCGGCACGGGGTCCCAGGTGCTGCCCCGGTAGTGCAGGATCTGGCCCTGCGTGCCGACGCCCCAGATGTCGGTGCCGCTTGAGCCCCACAGGCCGTTTATGGTGGCCGAGCCGCTGATCGGCACCCGCTGCCAGGCGGCGCCGTCGAAGTGGAGGAAGAACGGCCCCGAAAACGGGCTGCCGCCGAAGGTCCAGATGTCGCTCTTGCTCGCCCCCCAGAGGGAAAACAAGGTGGGCATGGCGTTTGTGCCCGCGGGGCCCCAGCTGGTGCCGTTGCCGTGCAGGATGGTCTGGCCGTGCCCGATCGCCCACACGTCGGTGGCGCCGCTCCCCCACAGGCCGAACAGCCCCTGCACCGTGCCGCTGTCGACCAGGTACCAGCGCACGCCGGTGTTGTGGAGGATGACCCCGTCTGCGCCCACCGCCCACACGTCGCTGTCGGCGCTGCCCCAGACGCGGCTTAGCTGCCCGGCCTCCATCGGCAGCGGCTCTTCGTTGCACCAGCCGTCGGGGCTGCACTTGCGCGGGCCGAAGTGGGCGGTGACCATCACCTCGCGCCCGAGCGACGGCAGGCACGCCGCGTTGCCGCCGGCGCAGGCGCCGCTCCACTCGGTGAACGAGGCGTGCAGCGCCGCCTCGGCGGTGAGCCGCAGCTTGACGCTCGGCAGGAAGCGGGCGCTGCAGGTGCCCGGGCAGTCGATGCCGGCCGGGGTCGAAAACACCCGCCCCATGCCGTCGATGCTGACGGTGACGGTCACCGGCACCGCCTTGGCCAGATCGGCAGGCGGGTCGCCGCCGCCCAGATCGGCGCGATCAACCGCGCCCCCGGAAGAGCTGCAGCCGCTGGCGGTCAACAGGCCGCAGGCGAGGCCCAGAAGTGCAGTGGCCCAGCGGTACTTTGCGCGAGACTTTGGAAAGGTGCCAAGACCGGCGCGGGTGCCGGCGGCGCGCGAAACGGTACAGTAGTTCATGGGACCTCGCATTCGTCGCAGCGGGTATACCGCGGGCCGTCCCGGCACGGCAACCGGCCTGAGCAGACGCGGGCCGGCTCCGGGCCCCGGGCAGCCGCGCGGGCTTGGGGCAGCGACCACGGCGTGATACAAAGCGGGCAGAAACGATGTCAACCACGATGGAACAAGAGCCGCAGCTCGCCGGCTGGGGTCGCATCCCGGGCCGCGGCCGCGAGCTTTTCTCCGAGGATCTGGAGCGCCTGACCGAGCACGCGGTGCTCAGCCGCGGCCTGGGCCGCTCGTACGGCGACAGCGCCCTGCCGCCGCCTTCGGTCGGCACGGTGGCGACTACGACCCTGGCCGATCGCCTGCTCGCCTTCGACCCGGCTAGCGGTAGCCTGCACGCCGAGGCGGGGCTGTCGCTGTACACCTTGAACCAGGTCCTGCTCCCGCGCGGGTTCTTCGTCCCGGTCACCCCGGGCACGCAGTTTGTGACGCTCGGCGGCATGGTCGGCAGCGACGTGCACGGCAAAGAGCACCACGTCGCCGGCTGCTTCGGCGAGCACGTAAGCCGCCTGAAGATGCGGGTCGCCGACGGCCGCATCCTGTGGTGCTCGGATGCGGAGCACCCGGACCTATTCCGGGCGACGCTCGGCGGCATGGGCCTTACCGGCCACATCCTGGAGGTGGTGTTCCGCATGCGGCGCATCGCCAGCCCGTGGATCCACCAGCACAGCCGACGGGTCGATGACATCGACGAGTACATCGACGCCCTCAAGGAGGGCGCCCGCAAGTGGCCCTACACGGTGGGCTGGATCGACTGCCTGACCCCGGGCCGCCACCTCGGGCGCGGCATCCTCATCGCCGGCGACTGGGCCGATCCGGCGCGCGCTCCGGCCCGTCCGCCGCGCCGCCTGCCGAGCGTGACCATGCCGCTGGAGCTGCCCAGCTTTGTGCTCGGTCCGCTGTCGATCAAAGCCTTCAATACGGCGATTTACTGGAAGCACCTGCAGCGCACCCGCGAGCAGCTGGTCTCGTGGGAGACGTTCTTTTATCCGCTGGACGCGCTGCGCAAGTGGAACCGGATGTACGGGCCGCGCGGCTTCACCCAGTATCAGTGCGTGCTGCCCGAGCGCGCCGGGCGCGGCGCGGCGCGGCGCGTCCTGGAGGTGCTGACCCGCCGCGGCGGCGCTTCGTTCCTGTGCGTCATCAAGGACTGCGGCCCGCAGGGCAAGGGCATCCTGTCGTTCCCGATGGCCGGCATCTCGATCGCGCTCGACATCGCGGTGCGCGACAACACCCAGGCCCTCATCGACGCCCTCAACGAGTGCGTGCTCGCCGAGGGCGGCCGCATCTACCTGAGCAAGGACCGCTTCACCCGCCGCGAGCACTTCCTCGCCATGGAGTCGCGGCTGCCCGAGTTCCAGCGCATCCGCGCCCGCTGGGACCCGCAGGGCCTCATCCGCAGCGCGCAGTCCGTCCGGCTGTTTGGAGACCGCCCATGAGCCATGCGCCGCGTAAAGTTGTCCTCCTCGGCGCCACCCGCGGCATGGGGCGGGCGCTGGCGCGCCAGCTGGTCGAGCGCGGCGACCGGGTGTTTCTGCTCGGCCGCAGTCGCAGCGAGCTGGAGCGCTCGGCGAGCGACCTTTCGATCCGCGGCAGCGGCGGCGCGGTCGGAGTCTGCGAGTGCGACCTCGAGCAGCCCGAGACGTTCGCCCCGGCGCTCGCCGCCGCCGATGCGGCGCTCGCTGGCTTTGACACGGTGGTGGTGACCGCGGCGAGCTTCGCCTCGCAGGCCGCGCTGGAGGCCGATCCCGCCCTGCTCCGCCGCCTGCTCACAGTGGACTTTACCAACACGATCCTGTTCTGCGAGGAGTCGCGCAAGCGCCTGCTCGCGCGCGGCGGCGGCGCCCTGTGCGTCTTCAGCTCGGTAGCGGGCGAGCGGGGCCGCAAGCCGGTCGCCCTGTACGGCGCCGCCAAGGCCGGACTGTCGCGCTACCTCGAAGCGCTCGATCACCGCCACCACGGCGAAGGGCTGCACGTGCTTACGGTCAAGCCCGGCTTTGTGCGCACTGGCATGACCGCCGGCCTGCCGGCGCCGCCGTTTGCCGGCGAGCCGGACGAGGTCGCGGCGCGGGTGATAAAGGCCCTCGACAGCGGCCAGCCCGAGGTCTACGCCCCGCTCCCCTGGGGCCCGATCATGCAGGTGATAAGGAACCTGCCGCGCTTTGTCATGCGGCGCATCAAGTTCTAAGGCGCCCCCCGGCGCCGGCGGGCTCGCCCCGGTGGGAAAGGCCGGCTGTCTTCCGGGCGGCACATCTGATATCCTGCTTACCTGGAGGTACCCTACAAGAACCCGGGTCCTCTCCTATCGGTGACAGCGTTGTAAGGTCGGTAGATCCAGCGTGGCGAGTCGGCCGCATACCTACAGGTCGTGCGCTCGCCGGCGAGCCTTACCTGAAGCCTGCGCCGCTCCAATCTCCACTCACCCGACGGGCGTTCCTTCGAATGCCTTCACATCTGCGCCGGCGCCACGTCGACTGCGCGGGTACCGAGAAAGCGGCGCCGCGCGAGGATCATCAGCGCTGCCAGCGCTAGCCCGCCCAGACTGAGACCGGCCTGGAACGTCACGTTGCGGTTGGCGGCGAAGGTATCTTCGTGGCGAAGCACGGCGCGCTCGCCAGCGCTGTCTCGCACGCTCAGCGCATAAAGGGTCAGCTCGAGGGCCTGCCCCACAAGGGCGATGCAGATCGTTCCCGGCGCCGACGCGGTGAGGGCCTGGACAACAGCCTCGCGGCCCGGCGTGCGCAGCGGCAGCTCGACTTTGGGACCCCCGGGGACGGTGAACGTGTAGCTCTTGATGTCCGAGCCGCGTACATGAAAGGTGTCCTCCTGCACGTCGATCGGGCACGAGAACTCATGACGCTGAAGCTGCTCCAAAGGTGGCGTCTTCAGCCCGTCAAACACGAGCGCTCCGCCGGCCAGACATAGGACTATGCCGCAGACGAGAAACAGAACAAAGTTCTTGCCATTGAAAAAGGGGTGGACAGCGTCCGTAGACAGCGCGGCTTCCATCGTTCCATCCGATATGATTGCGCGCTGCTTTACTTCGGGAGCTGCGCGCGGATCAAGCTGAAGCTGCGCTGCCCGTCGCAGCGGAGCTTGGTCAGTGCCGAGTACTTGCGCGTCAGGGGTTAGGATGCCCGATCAGCGCGGCTCAGTACGCGCTGCCTCTTGGTTCTCGTCTGCGGCCAGCCGTCCTTGGGGCGCGCCCAGGAACGGCCGGAGGAAGGCGTCTGCCTCGGCCGCGATCGTGGCGAGGGAGTGCGTCAGCTCGTGCCCGTCGTCCACCTCGACCAAGCGGACGTGCCGGCGGCCCGCGGCAAAGCGGCGCGAGGCCGCGATGTCGACCACATCATCGCCGCGGCCGTGGACAATCAGCGTGGGGACACGGACGTCGGGAAAGTCGGGGCTGCAGTGCTGTTGCAGATCGGCGATGAAGCCGAAGTCGACCTGCGCCTGCTCGCCGGTGGTGTGGTCCAAGGTCGGCAGCCAGCCGCTCTGCTGCCAGGCGCGCCAGCCCGCCTCCCCAAGCCGCGCGCGCCAGCGTGGAACCAGCTCGAAGGCGGGGGCCAGGAGCACCAGCGCCGCCACCCGCGCATCGGCGGCGGCGACGTGGGCTGCGACCAGGCCGCCCAGGCTTGAGCCAAACAGCACGGCGCGCTCTGCCCGCTCCCGGGGAGCGCCGATGGCCTCCTGCACGACCTGTAGCATCGTCGAGAAGCGCAGCTGGGCGAGCGAAGGCACGCGCAGGTTGAGCCGCTGCAGCTCGACGCCTTGCAGCGCATAGTGGGCCGCCAGCGCCACACCTTTTTTGGAGCCTGGGCCAGAGGCGAACCCGTGTAGATAAAAGAACCGCGGACCGCTACGCATACCGCCAATCTACTACGCCTTGTTGGCAGCTGACGGCCAGAATGCAGGGTCCAGATGGCACTACGGTGTGAGGATTTCTCTGCCACTACCGCCCGGGCTGCCCCAGCTGAATAACCCTGGGCCCGCGCTGCGGACCCGCTCCCGCGCGGGGGGACTTCAGGGCGTTGGCGCAGCGGCGGTACTGGTTCTGGGGTCACTGCACAGGTCCCCGGCTGCCCTACCGCCGCCGTCCAGGGGCAGGCCACCTATCGGGCGCCCACGCAGGGCGGCATTGACGAAGGCCACCCGGCGATTCTGCGCTCGGCCCTCTGGCGTGGCGTTGTCGGCGATCGGCTTGGTCTCGCCAAATCCCACCGCAAGCAGCCGCTTGCAGTCGACGCCACGGCTCACCAGCCAGCGGCCAACCGACAGGGCGCGCCGCTCGCTCAGCTGCTGATTATATGCGCTACCACCCTGGCTGTCGCTGTGCACCTCGATGCGCAGCGTCGTGATGGAGGTCTTCTCATCAAGGTAGTTCTTGACGAAGTGCAGGACCGATTCGGACTCGGGTTTAAGCTTATCGCTGCGGCTCTCAAACTCCACCTGCCCGGGGAGCTTGAGCTGGTTGCCCACGAGCTGATAGCTGCTGGTCTGGGCGACGGCGACCGGAGCCACAAGTACTGACCCGACGAGCACCAAGCCAAGCAGCCGACACAAACGCCGAGATGACATCAGGGTCCTCCTTTGAACGCGCGCTCATCTTAGCCGATCGCTCTCCGCCGTGATATATTACAGTAGATAGGCGCCCGTAAGCGGCCAAGCGTGCCGCAGAAGCTCCTTCGCGTTGGCGCAAGATTGTTCCTCGACCAAACGGATATACGAGTCTCCTGAAATGAAGCGCGTCATGCAATGCTACTTTCCTCTTTTCCTATGTGCAGCAGTCGCAATCGGAGCGCGGTCAGCAGCGGCGAGCCCCCGCGCTGAAGCGGACCGACTCCCTCCTCCCAAAGCGCCCGGGGTGGCTGGCGCAGCGCAAGTAAGTGGCAGCCCGCCGCCGCGCATGGTACCAGCGGGCATCGTCTTGAAATCCAAGGTATCCACAGACGACGATCCCCACCTACCCGAGCTCGCCATAAAGATGTATACCTGCGGCAGCCTGGCCGGTACGTACAAGATCTGCGTTCAGCCAAGCGGGCAAGTCGATACCGCCGAGCCGGTCGTCGGCATACCTGGCGCCGACGCCCAGATCATCGATCAGCTGAAGCTGTGGCGCTTCAGCGCTCTGCCGAAGGCGGCTTGCTTCCTCCAGCAGCTTGAGTTTCAGCTTCCCCGCCCCGAGCAGAGCTGCCTATTTACTGGCCCGCCGCTCGTGCCGCAGGACTGGATGGCCGACGCAAAGCTCAGCACTGGCGACTACCCTCAGCTGCCAGCCGGTCAGGCCGCGCCCCCGGGCTGCGACCCGCTCATCGGGGTCTACAAGCTGTGCACAAACCGCGACGGCTCGGTACTCCCGCCGACCGTCGTGCGCGGCCTTGCCAGCCTCGATCAGGTTGCCATCGACGCGCTGAGCAGATGGCGATATCGTCCAATCGGAGCGCCAGTCTGCACTTGGCAATACATCAGATTCCCAGAGAAGCTGCCAGAGCTCTGTCCAGGGAGCGCCGCGGAGGAAATTCCCCCGCAGGCAAAAGGCGCGGACGAAGAACAGACGAAGTCGGCCTTCATAGCTCGGCAGCAGAGAATATCCGGCGATGATCCCCACCTGCCCGACGTGATAAAAGCCCTGAATCGCGGTCGCGTCCTCACCGGAGCCTATAAGATCTGCACCGCTCACAATGGCACCGTCAGCTCGATCGATCCGATAAGGAGCCTGCTCCGCGCCGATGAAGCGGTCATGCAGACCATGGTGCTCTGGCGCTATAAGCCCGCCCCGCGGCAGATCTGCTACAAACAATTCCTGGAATTCCATATCGAGTAAGGGACGGCAAGCGCATCGTCACCGCAAGTGATGCGCGGACGGCCCAGGCGTGGGCGGTGTGCGGCGCGGTGCGCCCATCGGGGATAACCTCCCAGAGCTGTTGTATTTGCACTTGCCGTAGAACAATCGCTACTGCTCGCCAGGTGGGGGGGCTGCTCGCCCTTGGTGCGCTCCCCCTGGCCGCGCTGATTCTGGGGTGCCGCGGCGGCGCTCGCGAGCCCGCCGGCGGCGCCGCTCGTCCCGCAGCCGTGCAGCCGGCGACGGCAGGCGCGGCGGCCGACTCGGCGAGCCCGCCGCTGCCGCCCGGACTTGCGACCACCGCGGCGGCCAGCGCCGCGCCGGCGGCCGGGGAAGCCGAGGCCGCCGCCCGACCGCCGCCCGATGAGCCGTCGGACCTGACCGAGCTCAAGGCGCGCATCGTCCAGGGCGACAACTCGGTGCGCTCGCTCAAGGCGCTGCAGAAGCTCGGCGGCAAGTATCCGAAAAATGACGAGATTCCCTACCTGCTCGGCCAGCTCTACTTCGAGAAGCTGTGGGTGGGCGACGGCATCAAGTCCTTCCGGCGAGCGCTCGCGCTGGCCCCGCTCTACCGCGCCAACTCCTACCTGATAAAAGCCGCGATCACTGGCCTTGGCAACGACCGCGATCATGCCCAGGTGCGCCGCTTCCTCGTCCAGGACATCGGCGCGCCGGCCGCTCCCTACGTAGAGGAAGTTCTGTACGGCGACTTCCGTCCGCAGGTCAAAGAGCGCGCCGCCGCCCTGCTCCGTGAGCTGCAGTAGCATGGCCGACTCCGCCGCCGCTTCCGCCACGTCGCTCATCGGCTCGACGATCGCCGGCCGCTACAAGGTCGAGTCGCTGCTTGGCGCCGGCGGCATGGGCGAGGTGTATCTGGTCCAGCACACGCACATGCGCAAGCGCTTCGCGCTCAAGATGCTGCACGCCGAGACCTCGCACAACCCGGAGATGGTCGCCCGCTTCGAGCGCGAGGCGATGGCCGCGGCGCACGCCACCCACCCCAACATCGCGATCGCGATCGACTTCGGCCGCGCCGACAGCGGCGCCTTCTTCCTGGTCCTGGAGTATCTGGAAGGCAGGCGGCTGCGCGACGCGCTGGCCGAGGGGCCGCTGACCGTAGCGCGCGCCTTGCACATCGCGCAGCAGGTGGCCAGCGCGCTAGAGCGCTCGCACGAGCTTGGGATTATTCATCGAGAACTGCTCGCTCCGTTGACAGACCCCGGCTGAAGTTTCCACCGCCATCCCGGAGCGACCGCCGGGCGATGGAAACCACGACCGCGGGCGCCGCTCCCAAGGCTGGACCGGCCACACGACCGGCGCCGTCCTCACATGGGCCACCATGTCAGCGACTTGCGGCAAAGCTTCTGCAGATACTTTGCCCCGTGATGCAGGAAGAGGGGTGCTCCCCTTGGTACTGCTGGTGTAAAGTAGTCAAGATGGAGATCGACTGGATCGATCCATCGCAGGGTCACGTATGTCCAGCGAAGTAGTTGGCAGCAAAATCCAAAGCTACCGCGTAATTCGCCAGATCGGCCGTGGTGGAATGGGCAACGTGTATGAAGCGCGCCATGAGCAGATCGAGCGGCGCGCCGCCATCAAGGTGCTCCACCCCGAGTACGCGCGCGATGCGGAGATGGCGCAGCGGTTCTTCAACGAGGCGCGGGCGGCCAATGTGGTCGGGCACCCCGGTCTGGTGAGCATCTATGAGCTCGGCACCCTGGAGAGCGGGGCCGCCTATATCATCATGGAGTATCTGGACGGCGACTCGCTGCGCCAGCGGATTCGCCGCCCCGGCGGCTGCCAGGAAGAGGAGGCGCTGCGCATCGCCCGCCAGATCGCCGGCGCGCTGCAGGCGGTCCACGCCAAGGGCATCATCCACCGAGAACCGTACGCTCCGGCGAGAAGCGCACTCTGAAGTTTCCACAAAGGCCTCGCCGCGACGGGCCGGCACTGGAAAGAGCTCGCCGCCTTAGCTGCTCTCTTTTTTTGGCGCAGATTGTCTTGCAGCGACCCTCGACAGGGCATGGTGAGCGAGTCCCCTGGCCGTAACGCGAGGGAACGTCTTCCTATCTTTGCCACGGAGCGGCGGCGGTCAGCGGCGGAAAATTTTGCGTCTGATGCGACTCAGGACCTGGCGCGGATCGAACACCATCCGCTTCGCATCGACCAGCGTGCGGCCGTTCCAGGCGTTTAGCGTATGCAGCCCGTGCGGATTCAGCGTGGTCGGCGGCGGAATGCGGGTGATTTCCGCTTCCTCGTAATCGTCCGGGGTACAGCGGGTGATCTCCATCACCCGGATCGCCGCGCCATAGCAGGCCTCGCAGTCCTGCGCTGGGCGGTAAAGACGGCCGTCGGCCGCGAACACCGCGCCGCCGTTGCGAGCATGGCGCGGGTCGAGGCGGACTGGATTGCAGCGGTGTGCCCGCCACGGGCCGGCCAGACTATCGGCGTAAATCAGAAAGAGATTGTCGCAGGGATCGATATCCACATCGGTGTAGGTGATAAAGAACAGGCCATTATGGCGGAACAGCACGGCGTCCGCCGCTGCGGTATCGGTCAGCGGCGTCGCGATCTCAAGCCAGTCGCGCGTTTCCGCGCGCCACAGGAAAATGCTGAGCCGCCGGGCCGCGCTCGATTCCGGCATCGCATGGATCGCGCCGTCCAGAACAAAGAGGTTGGGGAAGGACAGGTGGCCGGGCAGAGCCGGGAAGGTCAGCGGCGCTTCCGCGACGATGTCCTGCCCGGCGAGCGTCAGGCGTTTGAGAACGCCCTTGCTGCTCGCGAACGGATATTCCTCGCACAGCACTGTATCCGGCGCGCCGGGCCAGCCGAAAGGATCGGCGAGATAGCGGTCCGCGGTGCGTTTCCCGATCCAGCGCACGGGCGGGCACTCCGTCCAGCCCCGCGCGTCGGCGATCGGCGCCTCGACCCAGCCGAGCATCCAGCTTTCATGCAGCAGCATCCGTTCCGCGAGCTCGGCGAGGCGGCGCCCGGCCAGCTTCAGGTGCGTGACCGCTGACCGGGCCGCAGTCGGTACATCCGGCTGCGGCGTGAATGGCGTTCCCGTGCCGGGAACCGGGCCATGCCGCAGCGTGCGCGCGACCAGACGGGCGGCGCGGTCGATGGCGGCGGCGCGGGTAGCCACTTGGTTGCCCGGTATGCTGGCGAAGGCGGCGCGGTCGAGCAGGAAATCGGCGCCGCAGTGGGTCTCGAGCAGCAGGAGCTCGACCGCCCGCCGCCGTCCGCAGGCGGCTTGGGTCAAGCTATCCATGGCGGCGAAGGGCGCGCCGTCTTGCCAGGCCAGGCGCCATATCCGGCCTTGCGCCGCGCTGGTCGCGCCGGGATGCAGCGTAACATCCGGCGGCAGGGTAAGCGGCCGGTCCGACGCAAGCGCCGCGCGCAGGGTCGCGATAAGGGTCTGGTCGTGGGTGGCCACCGCCAACATTTTACCATCTTTTGATGGCGTCGGGGCAACCGCTTGGCGGCGGCACCAGGCTACAGAGCTGCTAGCGTCCTCGACGCCCCCAGAGCGTAAAAAAGGAGTCCGGCTCTGTCGCGGTCAAGCTCGCCCCCAGCGGCTGCGGGCCGAAGGTGTACGGTGGGGTGGAGACCCCACCGGAGTGTGCCTATTGCAGCCGTCGCCACAGCGCCCGTGCGCGGTCGAGTAGCGCTGGAGGAAGTCGCCGCTTGAGCTCTTGCTTGCCTCGACCCAGGACTCGCAGAGCCTGACCCCGCAGGGTCGGCGAGTAGCCCACGACATCCCCCATCGCGCGCCGTCCAGTGCTCCAGCGCTCCTTGTACACGCTCGCCCCGCCGAGGAAGTCGTACTCAGTGAGTCCCTGCGCCATTGCCCACTCGAAGCACTTTCCAAACAGGACATCGCCGACCCGATGCTCTTCCCAGTCCGGATCCCAGCCGCCCTGATATCCCCAGACCTTGCCGGCATAGACGAAGTCGTATTTGGCCGCCACGACCTTGCCGCCGACGGTCATCAGGGCCAGGAGCACCCACCCGCGCGGGTGGATCTGTTGGCAGAGCTCCTGGTGAAATGCGATGACGCTGTCGCTGCGGAAGCTCGTACCCTCCTCGCCCCAGCGCGCGCGGTTGAGCCGCAAAAGCTCGGCGAAGGCAGCGGCCGTCGGCTCACCTGGGACCACCACCTCGAGCTTCAGCTCGCCTTCACGTTCCAGGCGGTTCACCGTGCCGTGCCAGCGCTTCTTGAAGTTGCGGTTCCTATCGCGGAAAAACTCTTCCCAGCTCGCTGGGAGGGCCAGGTTGAAGCACTCTTCCTCGTTCTCCTCGCGCACGAATATGCCGCGCTCCGCTAGGGCCTGGATGAGCGGCGCCCGGTTGGGAGAGGTCTTTAGAACATGCTGGAGCCGAAGCAGATCCCACTGCTCGCTTCGTCGATCGACAAGCTCGGCGACGAGGGCGCGGGCGACCTCGGGCTCACGCCCAGGGGCGGCGATCATGTCGAGATCCTCGGGGGCGGTGTCGCTGTACTGGCCGAGGAACGTCAGGTGGCGAAACGCCCGCGTGACCCGGGTCGGACCGGGAGTCATCATCAGCGGCGCCAGCCCCACGACGTCCTTGCCGTCGCGCAAGATGAAAAAGAGGATCCGTTGGCCGGCCCCAAAACGCCGCCACCAGGTAGTGAGCCACTCCCAGGTGAGGAAGATGCAGGCACTTGCACTGCGGTCAAGGAGGGCATTCCACTGCTGGGGCTCGATCACTTTCGCGAGCTCAGCGAGGTCTTGAACGCATCGAGTCTCGATCAACGTGCTCTCCTTGGGCAGGCTCCCCCAGGTGCTTGCCACCGCTCACTATAGGGGATCTTGTCACGAGCATCAAGGGTGAGATAAGCGCTGCTCGCAAGACAAGTAAGTGGGGTAAAAGCTGGGCGCGCAAGGACGCTAGCGCGAAGAGAAATAGCCGCCGCCCGGACTAGGCGATTGCCGAGCCACAGTCAAAAGTGGTAATATGAAAAACAAGCGGTATGATCATCACCGAGCGTTGTCAGGGCCAGAACCTCCTTGCCAGATATTCGTTGGGACAGTGGCTGCGCTTGTGGGTAACCAGCCGGCTCGGCCTGCGAAGCGGGCTGCACCTGTGGTTGGCAAATAGAAAAAGGACCCCTTCGCGCATCGGCAGTCCTTCGCGCTACGCTCCCGGAACCTGGGTACGAGTGCTCGACCGGCAGCGCATCGAGGCCACCTTGGATGGCCGCAACAGCTTGAGAGGGCTCCAGTTTGTCGATCAGCAGTGGCCCTCCTGCGGCAGAACCCTTCGGGTTCTAAAGAGCGTGCGTCGTCTTCTGGATGACAGCGGGCATATGCGGCGCGTAGAGAGAACCGTTCTTCTCGAAGGCGCGACGTGCGGAGGCCCGGATGGCAAAAGCGGATGTGGCCGGGAGTGTCCGCTGATGTTTCGCGACGAGTGGCTGGAGGATGCAGTTCAACCACAGCCGACCGAGTCGGCCGGTCCCCCTGCCGCTCGTTTTGCGACCGTCCGCAGCGTCGCCGAAATCGAGCGGACTCTCGATCGCCACGGCAAGCACCGCGGCTTGATGTTCATGCCCGAAATGTACAGCTACGCGGGGCAACGATTCCCCATCGCTTGCAGAGTCGAGCGGGTCTGGGAAGGTGGCCGTCAGAGCGTGGCCGAGGATCCAGTGTACGTTCTTCACGGGTTGTACTGCTCGGGAGCGGTGCTCGGTGCGGACGGCCCCTGTGATCGCGGCTGCAGGCTTTTGTGGCACGAGTCCTGGCTGCGCCTGGAACCCGCCAGTGGAGCGGGTGATGGGAAGCAAACCCAAGTCTAAAGCTTGGGAAGCTCGCGCTCTACCATCAAACTGCACCCGCGGCGAAACGCTTCCAGAAAGTTTCCCGGGACCGAGCTGAGACGCAATTTCGCGACGGCAATTTTTTGAGTGTACAGGTCACCGAGATCTGAAGCCGGACAACATCATCCTTGTCCCTGACACCGAAGTCTCGGGGGGAGAGCGGGCCAAGGTGCTCGACTTTGGCATCGCCAAGCTGCTGCACGGCTCAGAGTCTGGGCGGGGACTCACCAACACCGGTGCGGTGGTCGGCACGCCGGCCTACATGGCCCCCGAGCAGTGCGGCATGCGCATGCCGGTGAGCGACCGCACCGATGTCTATGCGCTGGGCATCATGCTGTTTGAGATGCTGGCCGGCAAGCCGCCGTTTTTTGGCGAGGGGCCGACGGCGCTCATCGGGCAGCATCTGTTTGTCGACCCGCCGCCGCTGCCGCCGACCGTGTCGCCGGATACGGCGGCGCTGGTCCTGCGGATGCTGGCCAAGGGCCCGGCAGACCGCCCGAGCATGGCGGAGGTGGTCACCACGCTGTCGAGCCTGGGCGATTTCTCGCGGATCTCCCGCATCGACCTGGGGCCGCCGCTCGCCGCGCTGACGCCTGCCGTGCTGACGCCTGCCGCCACCAGCGGGACCGCGCCGGCAGTCGGCCCCACGACCATCGGTCAGTCCACCGGGGAGCGGGTGCCGGCCCCGCCGAGCCCGGCGCGGTGGTCGCCGCCCATCGTCGTCGCCATCGCCGCGCTCGTACTCCTTAGCGCCTCGGGCACGCTGTGGATCATGCTCGGGCAGCGGTCGGCGCCGCCCAGCTCGCCCCCGCGACCCCCGAGCAGCGCCCAGCTCGCCCCCGCGCTGCCGACGCGACCGCTGCTGACCGCGGCGGCCCCGCCAGCGGCCAGCCTTTCGGCGCCCAGTCCAGCGCCGCCGTCCAGCGCGCCGGTGCCGGTGTTGAGCCCCGGGCAGCCGTCGCAAGTCCAGGCAGCGTCCGTCCCGCCGGCCACCGCCCAGCCGCTGCCCGCCCCGCCGGCGGCCCCGCTCAGCCCACCGCCCGTCGCGCCCGCCGCGGCGCCGGGCCTGCCGCGCGCTGCCGACGCCGCAGAGTCGGCAGCGAGCTGCCGGGCCTCGTTTGCCCACAAGCGATACTTGGATGCAGTGGTGTCCTGCAACGCCGCGCTGGCCAGCAATCCCAATCAGCCTGCCGTGCGGCTTACCTTGCGCAATGCGGTCGCGCGGCTCTCGGCGGGGAAGCGCGCCCGTCCGCCGGCCGCCCCGACCGCCGCCCCACCCCCGCCTTCACGGGTTGAGCCCCCCGTCGTGCCGGCCCCGCCCGTCAAAGAGCACTACGAGAAAGTACAGCCCATTGACTGATGCCATGCTCACCGCCAGTCGCCGTCTCCGCCTTCGCTCAGTCACTGCGGGGCTGGTCCTTGTGTCGCTGCTCGGCGGCGCGTCGCCAGGCTCGGCCCAGCCCAGCTCGACCCAGCCAGGCTCAGCCCAGCCAGGCTCGGCCCAGGATGACCCCAACGTCGCCCTGTTCAACTCGCGCTATCGCAGCGGAACCGAGGCGCTGGCCAAGCAGGACTTCGACGCGGCGATCAAGTACTTTCAGCTCGCCTACGCGCAGAAACCAGAGGCGCTGCTGCTCTACAACATCGCCCAGTGTCACCGCAAGCTGAAGCACAACGCCGAGGCGATTACCTACTATCAGTCGTTCCTCAATACTCCGGATGCGACCGACGAGTCGCTGCGCGCCAAGGCCAGCCGCTATATCGCCGAGCTACGCGCCCCCCTGCCGCCGCCTTCGCCCAAGGTCATCTATGTGGAGAGCGCCCGGGCCCCGCGGCCGGGGTGGCGGATCGGGCTTGGCATCGCGCTGCTCGGCGCCAGCAGCGTGCCGCTTGGCATCGGCGGCCGGGCGCTTTATCTGGACGGCGCCTGCAGCGACACCCCGATGGGAATGCAGACCCGGTGCACGAGCCTGGTGGACACCAAGGGCCTGGGCGGAGGCCTGTTGGCCGCCGGCGTCCTGCTGGCCATCGGCGGTGTGGTGACCCTGGCCATCCCGGGGCGAGTGCTGCAGGTGCAGCGCCCGGCGGTACCCGCCGACGCTGCCGCCGCGCAAGCGAAGCCGAGCGCAGCGAGCTCCCTCTTGTTACCTCTTTTTAACGGAAGCCCCGAGCGATTGGCTGCGACTCGCGATTGACCCGGGGCGGCCCGACCTTGTGCGGAAGGAACAGACGGACCATGCGGTACGCATTTTTGCTGATGGCCTTGGCACTTGGGATCTCGTGCGCGGATCTGACCCGGCCGGCGATCTCGCCTCAGTATCTGCGCTGCGCCAGTCCTTCGGCCACGGAGACTATGGCTGATACCGGGCTCTCGGGAGCGGACCAGTCGCTCTTTGGCGGCATGACCCGGAGCAGCCCGTACAACTGCAGCAGCGACCCCACCATCTGCACCCAGCTGGGGGCTACCTTTGTCTGCGACAAGATCCAGGGCTGCTGCCAGGACGAGCCGCCCGGCTTCTGCAGGCAGTCCGCCGACTGCCTCAACGCCGAGCAGCCGGTGTGCAACGTGAGCACCAACCAGTGTGTCGCCTGCGCCACCGGTGCCATGCAGGCGCTGGGCAATCAGCAGTGCGCGGAGTGGGTGGCCAACCGGTCCGATCCGCTCAAGCGCAACCTGTGCATCAACGGGCTGTGCGCCGAGTGCCTGACCAACGCCGACTGCACCCGCCCCGGCAAGGGAATCTGTAATCAGATGACCAACACCTGCGGCGGCTGCACCCAGAACAGCGACTGCCCGGCCAGCAACGTCTGCAAGCGGGATCAGAGCCTGCTGTCCACCGGCGACGACCTGACCAAGATCGGCGAGTGCGCCGACCCCGCCGACGTCGCCTATATCGATAACTCGTACTTCAACTGCAACGTCGGAGACGGCACCCGCCTCAACCCCTACTGCCAGGTGAGCGCCGCCTTGGCGCAGGCCAAGCCGCCGTCGTTCATCGTCGTGGCCGGGCTGGGCGATGCCTCGGTGCACCTGTACCAGCCGATCACCGTGTCGACCAGCGGTCAGCGGGTCGCCATCCTTGGACCGGGCCGCGACGTCGCGCCCTACACGACGGCGCAGGCGGTGCTCAATGGCGTCACGGTGGCCAACGGCGCGCAGGTCACCTTGATGAACCTCGCGGTGACCAACCACCAGGCGCAGCCCGCCGTGAAGTGCAGCGGCTCCAGTACGCTGTATCTGAACAACGTGCTCATCTCTGACTCTGCCCAGCCGCCCCAGGGCGGGATCTACGCCACCCTGTGCAGCAAGGTCACGATCGAAAAGACCAAGGTCGCCTACGCCGGCGGCTACGGCGTCTACATCGTCGGCGGCAGCGGCCATCGCGTCGTCAACAATGCAATCATCAACAGCGGCAGCGCCGCCGAGCCCGCCGGCATGCGGCTCTCTGGCGGCGCCACCGGACTGTTCGCGTTCAACACCATCGCCAGCAATCGCCTGGGCGGCGTTTTGTGCGACAGCATCGTACCGGTGACCGACTCGATCGTGACCGCCAACGGCGCCGGGGCCCAGGTGTCGGCGACCTGCCAGCAGCAGCGCATCGTCACCGGCGGCATCACGCTGGACCCGTCCTATATGGCGGCCACCATGGCCGGGGATCCCAAGCTGCTCGCCGATCCCAGCAACCAGTGCATCGACCAGGGGATGCCGGACGCGAACAAGACGATCAAGGACGACTATTTCGGCAGCGCCCGGCCGCAGGGCAACGGCTACGACATCGGCTTCCAGGAAGTCCGCTGAGGGCCCGGGCGGCACTTCCAAGCGCTTTCCAACCGCCCCCGGAAATAGGTATTTCTCGTCGCAGCTCGGCCGGCGAACCTTACATCGAGATCTGAAGCCCGAGAACATCATGCTGATCTCGCAGCAGGGGGATCCGGACTTCGTCAAGGTGCTCGACTTCGGGCTGGCCAAGGTCAACACCGAGCAGCTGCCGGCCGGACTCGCCGGGCCCGGGCCGGCGCTGACCAAGACCGGGACGGTGTGCGGCACGCCCAAGTACATGGCCCCCGAGCAGTGCGTGAGCGCGCCGGTGGACGGCCGCACGGATCTGTACGCGCTCGGTCTGATTCTGTACGAGATGCTGACCGCGGTGAATCCGTTTGCCGGCAAGGACATCCTGACCACCATCCGCCATCAGCTGAGCACTCCCACGCCGCCGATTAGGACGGTTGCCCCCGCGGTCGAGGTGCCGGCCGCGGTGGAGGCGATCGTGATGCGGCTGACCGACAAGCGGCCCGAGCAGCGGTACGAAAATGCCGCCGCTGTGCTCGCGGCGCTGGCGGCAGTCAGCGAACAGTCGGCTGTCACTGCGGCTAGCGGCCCGCTGCGCTCACCGCGCGCGACGCCGGCAGCGGTGACCCCGCCGGCGGCAGCGCTGGCGGACGCCGGCAAGACCGCGGGCACGATCGAGCTCCTGTCCACGGACGGCACCGAGGTCGAGCTGCCGGCAGCGCTCAAGGTCGCCGCGCCGCCCCAGAGTCCGGCGCTGACGCCGGCGCCAACCGCCGCATCCGCAGCGCCGGCAACACCGGCAGCAGCATCCGCCGCGCCAGTAACAGTCGCCGCATCCGCAGCACCGGCAACACCGCCAGCAGCATCCGCCGCACCGGCTGCACCGGCAGCGCCGGCAACACCCGCCGCATCCGCAGCACCGGCAACGCCGGCAGCAGCCTCCGCAGCGCCGGCCTCGCCGCAGGCAGTGTCGCCAGCGCCCGCGGTGGCGGCTCAGGCGGGGGTGGGAAATCGGAGTCTGCGGCAGCGGCTGTTTGGACTCCTGCCCGCTGCCGAGCGCAAGCTCCTGTCGCTGATCCTGGTGCCGCTGGTCCTTTTGGTGCCGCTCCTTTTTCTGCTGTTCCGCTCTGGAGCACCGGCGGGCTCCGACTCCCCCGCGGCCCGGCGGCGGGGCGACAAGCCGGGGCCGGCTGCTGTGCTCGCGCCGCCGGAGCTTCTGGAGCAGGCCCGGCCGCAGGGCACCCCGGCCCTGCTCGCGCTGGCCCAGCAGTACCCGCAGGATGCGCGCGTGCTGCGCTCGCTGGCGCATACGTACATGGCCCAGCGCGACGGGGTCACGGCGCTGCAGTGGCTGGCGCGGGCGACCCAGCTCAACGCCACCCTGGTGCCCGATGGCGAGCTCCTACAGGCGGCGACGCTGGGCATCGGCACGCAAGAGTCGACCGATGCGGTGCTGACGCTGCTTTCGGAGAAGCTCGGCTCGCGCGGGGTCGACATCCTGTACACGCTGGCCAAAAATCCGGGGCCAGGTCGCGTCAAGGCCAAGGTCAGTCAGCTGCTCGGCCGGCCTGAAGTGCGCACGCTGGCCTCGCCGGCCGCGGCGATCGCGCTGGAGCTGCGCGCCGCCGACCAGTGCGGCAAAAAGCGCGCCCTCCTGCAGCGCGCCGCCACCCAGGGCGATGAGCGGTCGCTGCAGCAGCTGCAGGCGCTGCTGCAGACTCACAACTGTGGCGCCTACGGGCTTGCGGACTGCTGGTCCTGCCTGCGCCAGGACGACGCCCTGCAGCGCGCGATCGCCGCGATAGAGGCGCGCAAGCCCCGCTAGGCGAGCCGCCCCGCACTCCGGGGCTCCGCGCGCTGCCGCCTACCGCGACTTGGGCGGAATCGCGGCCATCGCGTGCTCGGCCATCGCGGTGATGGTCAGGCTCGGATTCACTCCCAGGTTGACGGGCACCGAAGAGCCATCGATGACATAGAGCCCGGGGTAGGCGAACACCCGGTGATAGGCATCACAGACCGCGCTGGCCGGCTCGCCACCGATGGCGGCACCGCCGAGGATGTGCGCGGTCGTCGGCACATCCAGCAGGACCTCGTTGATCGCGCTGGAGGGCCAGCCGTCGATCTTGCGCGCCATGCGCCGCGCCATGTCGTTGGCGACCGGAATGTAGGACGGGTTGCGCTTCTCCGCACCCGCTGACTGCGCCGAGGTCAGCGCGCGCTGAAACGGCCACCACCAGCGCCGCTTGCGGACCAGCTGCATGTGGTTGTCGCGGGTCTGCATGACCAGGAGAATGATCGTCTTTTTCGCCCACCCGAGCGGGATGAGCGAGCGCAAAAAGTCGATAGGATGGCGCAGGCAGACCAGCAGAAACTTGAGCGCTCGCGGCAGCCCCGGCCCGCCGTCCACCAGCGGCTTGGCGAGAAAGCCCATCACGTCCGAGCCGCGCGAGTAGCGGACCGGCTCGATGTGGGTGAGCTCATCGGGATAGATGCTGGAGGTGATGGCGATGCCGTCGGTGAAATCCTCACTTCCGCGGCGCGCGGTGGCGCCGACAATCGCCTCGGAGTTGGTGCGGACCTTCAGGCCCAGGGCCGGCGAGAGCTGGGGCAGCGTCCCCTCCTCGCGGGCGCGCATGAGCAGCTCGACGGTACCAAGGACTCCGGCGGCCAGCACCACGCTCGGCGCCTGCCAGACCTTGCGCTCGCGCCGGCCGAGCGCGGTCGAGCGGTAGCTCACAAGGCGATAGCCGCCGCCGGGCAGGGCCTCGATCCGCTCGACCTGGGTCTCGGCAAAGATGGTGACGCCGAGCTGCTCGGCGAAGTACAGGTAGTTCTTGTCGAGCGTGTTCTTGGCGTTGTGGCGGCAGCCGACCATGCAGCCGCCGCAGTAGGTGCAGCCGGCGCGCGCCGGTCCCTTGCCGGCGAAGTAGGGGTCGGGGACGGTCTTTCCCGGCTCGCCAAAATAGACCGCGACCTCGGTGGGGTGCCAGGTCTCTGCCTTGCCGATCTCGGCGGCGCACTGCTTGAGCAGCTCATCGGCGCGGGTGAGCTTGCGGTTGGTGGTCGCACCGAGCATCCGCTTGGCGGTGGCGTAGTGCGGCGCGAGCTCTTTTTCCCAGTCAAAGCCGGGCGGCCAGTCCGCGCGCTTGAAGATCTCGGCCGGGGGCTGCGGGAGCGTGTTGGCATACACCAGACTCCCACCCCCGACCCCGGCGCCCGAGAGGACCAGCACATCGCGAAGGAGCGTCAGGCGCTGGATGCCATGGCACAGAAGCTTGGGAGCCCACAAAAACTTGCGCACATCCCAGTTGGTCTTGGGAAAGTCCGCCGCCGTAAAGCGCTTGCCGGCTTCCAGCACCGCCACCTTGTAGCCCTTCTCCGCCAGCCGCAGCGCCGACACCGAGCCGCCAAAGCCCGAGCCGACAATGATGAAGTCAAAGTCAGCCCCGGCGCCGTCCGCAGTCGGCGTCTGCTGGGTCGGGGGCTTGGTAGTATCTACAGTTTCCATACCTACTATGGTTCACTCCAGCGGACCCGCCGTCAACTCGGGGGCGCGCGGACGTGGAACTCGCGCCTCTTGTGTGGTACTCTGGAAGCGCCGTTTACTAGGCTCGCGCAGCGCGGCTGCTCAACCTGTACGACGAATCGCCAATGGCCCAGAAAAAGATCTTCATCGTCCATCAAGAGCCGCGCGCCATCGCCCCGGTGGTGCGCGCTCTCAATGAGTCCGGCTATCACGTCATCATCCACAGCCACCTGGTTGGGGCCAGCGGCGTCATCGCCCGCGAGATGCCGGATCTGGTCATCTTGGAGATGGACCGGCCGATCATTGACGGCGGCGCGCTGTGCGGACTCTTGCGCAAAAATCCCAAGGTCGCGGCGATTCCGGTGCTGCTCATGTCTTCCACGCTGTCCGAGGAGGAGCTGCGGCACAAGGCGATCGCGGCGGGGGCGCAGGGAGGCGTGCAGGGAATCAACTCACCCAAGCACCTGGTAAGCCAGGTCGAGGCGTTCCTTTTGCGCAAGCGCCCGCTGCTGCCGCCCAACGAAGGGCAGCGGCTGCAGAACCTGCAGCGCTACCGCGTCCTGGATACGCCCGCCGAGACGGTGTTCGATGATCTCACGCGCGTCGCGGCGATCGTCTGCGAGTCGCCGATTGCGGTGGTGAGCCTGGTGGATGAAAACCGCCAGTGGTTTAAGTCCAAGCAGGGGCTGGACGCCAGCGAGACGCCGCGCGACATCGCGTTCTGCGCTCACGCCATCCACGATCGCGAGATCCTCGAGGTCTTCGATGCGACCGCGGACGTCCGCTTCGCCCACAACCCGCTGGTCACCGGCGCCCCCAACATCCGCTTCTACGCCGGCGCGCCGCTCACCGCGCCCGATGGCACCGCCGCCGGGACGCTGTGTGTGGTCGACCGCGTGCCGCGCCGCCTGCAGCCGGCGCAGCGCGAGGCCCTGTTGGCGCTGGGCCGCGTCGCCACCCACCTGCTGGAGAAGCGCATCCAGAGCGCCGCCCGCTAGCCGGCGGCGGCAAGAGCCACCGCGTGCTAGCTCAGCGCGCCAAGTCCTGCGCTCGGGCCGTTCGCTACATTTTGCCTCTGCCTGCTAGCTCGGCGCGCCGCAGGTTCCGGACCACCGCTGCAGCAGCTGGTAGGCACCGGGAATCAGTCGCAGACGCGCCAGCGCGGGCCGGTCGGGGTATCCATCACTTCGACGTCCAATGCCAACAGCTCGTGACGCAGGGCATCGCTGCGAGCAAAGTCCTTTTGCTGCCGCGCCACGCTGCGCTCGCGCAGGAGCTCGGCGATCCGCGCCTCGTCCAGGCCGCGCACCTTGACCCGCCGGCTGCGGTGCTCGGCCAGCCAGGCCGCGGTCGGCTTCTCGCCCAGGCCCAGCACCGCGCCGGCGCGCGCCAGATCGGCGGCCAGCCGCCACAGGGTCCGCCGCCGCACATCCTTGGCCGGCACCGGCAAGAGCTTGTTGTCGAGGATGCGATTGACCAGGCCGAGCGCCGCCGTCCACTCGGCCAGCGCCACCGGGGTGTTGAAGTCGTCGTCGAGCGCCTGGGAGAGCCGCTCCAGCCAGCCGTCCGCCTCGGCGAGCACGGTGCCCGGCGGCTCGGGCTTGAGCGTCGCGAGGGCGTCCTCCAGCCGCTGCAGCGAGAGGTAGGCGTACTCCAGGCGCCGCTCCGCCTCCTCCAGGCCGGGCAGGCGCAGCGCCGCCAGGCTGCTGGTGTCCTCGGGCGGCATGTCGACGTCGAAGGCGATCGGATTGCGGTAGTGGGTGGTGAGCAGCCACAGGCGCACCGCCTCGCCGCCGTGGCGCTCGATGCAGGTGCGGGCGACGAAGGCGTGGTACATAAAGCGCATCTTCTCGTCGCTCTTGGAGATCTTGCTGCCCTCGGCGAGGACCTGATCCTTGTGCACCCAGCGGAAGCCGATAAAGCCGTTGTGCAGCCAGTACTGGGCGAAGCTGCCCGGACCGTGGATGCCCTGCGACTGCGCCCGCTCGTTCTCGTGGTGCGGGAAGCGCAGGTCGATGCCGCCGCCGTGCAGGTCAAAGCGCGGGCCCAGGTACTTCTCCGCCATCGCCGAGCACTCGATGTGCCAGCCCGGCCGCCCCTGCCCCCACGGCGATGACCAGGCGAGCTCGCCCGGCTTGGCCGCCTTCCACAGCGCGAAGTCGGCGGCGTCGCGCTTGTGCCCCTCAAGCTCCTTGCGGGCACCGGCGCGCAGCTCCTCCAGCGGCAGCTTGGACAGCTCGCCGTAGCTGGCAAACTGGCTCACGCTGAAGTAGACGCTGCCGTCGATCTCGTAGGCCATGCCGCGCTCGATAAGCTGGGTGATCTGCGCCTGCATCTCGGCGATGTGGGCGGTGGCGCGCGGCTCCAGGTCGGTGGGCAGGCAGTTGAGGGCCTGGTAGTCGGCGTGGTACTCGCGGGTCCAGCGCTCGGCGAACGCCGCCGGGTCCTCGCCGACCTCGCGGGCGCGGTTTATGATCTTGTCGTCGACGTCGGTGATGTTGCGCACGAACGTCACCCGGTAGCCGCGCGCCCGCAGGTGGCGGGCGACCACGTCGAAGGCGACCAGCGGCCGCGCGTTGCCGATATGCGCCAGATCGTAGACCGTCGGGCCGCAGACGTACATCCGGATCTCGTCGGGAAACAGCGGCTGGAGGGGCACCTTGCGCTGCTGCAGGGTGTCGTAGACTGTGATGATCGGCCGCCCGGCCGGCGTGTCGGCGTGCATGCTTGCACAATAGCGGGTGCCCGGCACCTCGGCAACAGCCAGGCCACGCGGCAGTTATCTGCTACGGTGTAGCGATGCGCTCAAGACGGCTTGCGGCTGCGCGGGGTCTGCCCGGGGGAGCGCGGCGCTTTGGACTTGTGGCGGGACTCTTTTTGGGACTGCCGGCGGGCTGCGTGACCCAGACGGTGACGGCGGCGGGCGCGCCGCTGTGGCAGCCCGGGACCTTGCCGCCCGTAGCGCCCGCGGTCAAGGCGGCACCGCGCCGCCCGACCGAGCCGCCCAGGGTGGCACTGCCGCCTGGCTCCTCGCCTGGCTCATCTGCCGCGTCTGCCGCGTCTGCCGCGTCTGCTGCGTCTGCCGCGTCTGCCTCATCTGTCTCATCTGAGGACGCGCCCGCCGAGCCCGCGGCGGCGCCAGCGACCCCAGCCGCGCCGGCGGCTGCCGCAGCAGGCGAAGAAGCCGAAGGTCAGCTGCGCCTGCTCACGCCCGCGGAGCCGGAGCTGGAGCAGGCCCCGCCGCCGCTCCTCTCGCGCGAGCCGCCGACCCCGCAGCGCACCGCGCCGACACCGCCGCGAGTGCGCCAGTTTTTTGCCTACGCCGCGCTCTATGGCGCTGGCCGCTGCCGCTTCAGCAGCTGTGCCCAGTCCGGCTGGAACACCCCACACGCCGATGGCGAGAGCGACTCGCGCTGCCACCTTGGTGACTGCCGCGCCGCCGGCTGGTCGACCACCCACCCCGACGGCACCACGGCCAACACGAGCTGCCTCCCCGGCGGCTGCCTGACCGCTGGCTGGTCGACTGCCTACTCGGCGGTCCCGGGTCCCCCCGCCGTCACCCGCTGCCGCGCCGGCAGCTGTCTCACCGCCGGCTGGTCGACCCGCGCCCCGGGCCCTGGCCCCACCGCGGACCGCGCCCCGGGCGGCGGCGAGGCGGAGACCCGCTGCCTGCAGGACAGCTGCGCGCACGCCGGCTGGAGCACCCGCCTGCCCAGCGGTGAGGTCGTCGACTGCCGCTGCATCCTGCGCGACTGCGAGCACAACGGCGCCGAGTGCCGCTAGCCTGCTAGCCGTGCACCCGCTGGATCTCGACGCCGTCGCGCAGCTCGTGCACCGAGCGGTAGCGGGCGGCGAGGTCGAGGCACAACAGGCGCTTGTTGGCCCGCGGGGCGCCGAAGATCACCGGACAGGCCTGGTTGTCGCCCTCGATGAACCAGCCTGACTCATCGCGGTCGTGGCCGTGGACCACGAACGTCAGCTCGCGGCCGGGACCCGACAGCCGCTGCAGCAGGCGCGCCGTCACCTCGCCGCGCTGGCCGTAGCTCTGCAGGAAGGTCGCCAGCACCCGGCGCTGGTAGGCGTCGCAGCGCGACAGCTCCAGCGGGATCGCGTCGAGGTCGGCGGCAGTGCGCAGCGTGTCGTCGGGCGAGCCGTGGCTGAGCAGCGCCCCGCAGGGGGCCAGCACGGCGAGCTTGGCGGTGCTGAACAGCGCCCGCAGGGCGACCCGCTCGGGCGGTGACAGCCGCTCCTCCAGGTGCTCGGCCTCATCGTCATAGAACTTGCGGGTGCGCGGCCCGCCGATGTGGGCGTGGTCGTGGTTGCCGAGCACGTAGTGGACCTGGTCGGGGTAGCGCTGGCGCAGCCCGAGGAGCTCCAGGACAATCGCCCCGCTCTCGTCGGGGTAGTCATACAGCTCCGGGTGCTCCGCGCGCGCCGCCGCGTCGGGGCCGTGCACCGAGTCGCCGAGCACCACCCAGTGCACTTCCGGGCCGTGCTGCAGCGCTTGCAGGAAGCGCGCGCGCAGGGCGCGGAAGTCCTCGCCGTTGCCGTGAAGGTCGGTGCTGATAAGGAGGGTGCCCCGCGCCGGGAGCCAGGCGTGGCGGGTCGTCATGGGCGATATTGTAGTCGGCCCGCCGACAAAGAGGGTGATGCAGTCGCTAACCGCAGGCCGCCGCGGCACAATCTGATGGGGGTGGCGCCGCTCTTGACAGGCCCACGCGCGGTCCCGTCCTAATGGGAGCCGCGCGGCAAGATTGGGAGCCTTTTTGCCCATCACGCCGGAAAACCCCAAGCCCAAGGAGGCACGTCATGAGAAAAAATCTGCAGTTGCAGCTCCCCACCGCGGCCGCGGTCATGTCCGCGGCTTCTGCTCCCGCCGAGCGCCGGGTGCCGACGCTGCGGCAGCGGCTCGGTCGGGCCGCGCCGGTGGCCGCGACGGCGGCCCTGCTGCTCGCCGCCTGCGGCGGTCCGGGCGATGACCTGGGCCGCGAGCCGAGCGCCGTGACCCTGAACCCCGACAAGACCGCCACCATCCACGTCCACGGCTGGAACCTGCCCGGGGCGACCAAGACCGGCAACGTCGGTGACGATCGCGGCGGCGGCTCGACGGTGGACGGAATCCGCCGCTTCTCCACCATGCCGGCGGGCACCACCTCGCCCACCGCGCCCAACCAGATCGTCGCCACCGAGTACTATGGCGCCACCTTCCCCTCCTACTACACCGCCGCCGATCAGGCCGAGGTCACGGCGCAAAAGGGCATCCCGCGCTACGCCCTCATCGTCGCCAAGTATGCCCGCCAGGTGCTCGACCGCTCGGGCGCCGAGGGAATCAACCTGACCTGCCACTCGATGGGCTGCGAGATCTCGCGCTACCTTATCGAGAACGACGTCGGGCACCTGGTCAGCGCCGGCAAGATCCGGCGCTGGGTGTCCTTCGCCGGCGTCGTCAACGGCGCCACGCTGGCCGACATCGACGGCGGCATGCAGCTCGACAAGATCGCCAAGCTGCTCGGTCTTGACCTTGTCGACGTCGCCCACATGAACCGCAGCTGGGTCCAGCAGTACGTCGCCGCCTACGATCACCGCCGCGTCGAGGGCAATAACCCCCTGTGGTCTAACCTCCTTGTCCACCACATCCTGTCGACCGACCCGCGCATCGACACCGCGCTCGGCATCCCGCTCATGGACGTGTTTGGCTACAGCAAGGTCGCCAACGACGGCATCGTCCTGGACGACGAGATGTACCTGCACAGCCAGACCGACGCCGCCAAGTGGGTGACGCCGAGCGGCGCCCTCTTGCCGGTCAGCCAGAGCCACCACCTGGCCAACCACTTCAACATCACCGACCACGTAGGTGCCCAGGCGATCGCCGCGGCGGCGCTGACCGGCAAGCGGCGCGCCCGCGTCACCCTGACCAGCCTCACCTTATACAAAGATCACGAGACCGGCCTGCTCGACAAGGCGCCGGCCGAGGTCGTGGTCGAGAGCCAGGTCCGCTACCCCTACGTAAAAGCGATCGAGCCATCCGATCCGCTGCTCGACGAGGTGACCACCGCTCGCCGCAACGCGCCGCTTTACCGCGTCAGCAAGGGCGAGACGCAGACCCCGAACTACGTCGTCTTCGATGGGCCGGTGTTCGATGCCCAGACCTCGGTGGCGCTGTCGGTCAAGCTGTCCGAGACCGACTTCTACCCGGCCGCGGGGCTCAACGAGAACGCCCTGGCCGCCAACGCGCCGCTCGGGGAGCTGAACCAGGAAGTGCCGCTCACCAGCGGCGACTACACGGTCACCACCGCCGACGTGAAGTTCACCGTGCACGTCGCGGTGGAGACCCTGTACTAGTAAGGATGATTCAGAACCTACTGCGGGCCCCGAGCAGCGCGTCGTCCGTCCTCACGGCCCAGAGGCCGCTGCGGGCGGGCGCTACGCTGCTCGGGTCTCCTCGCGACGGTCCTGAATCACCCTTCGCTTAGGCAGGGGGCGCGTCGCCAAAGCGGAGCTTGAGCTTGTCGCCTTCGACCGCGACCACCACCCGGGCCGCCGTTCTGCAGCTCGCCGAACAGCACCGCGTCGGCGAGCGGCCGCTTGATCTCGCTCTGGATGAGGCGCGCCATCGGCCGGGCGCCAAAGACCTTGTCGTAGCCGTGGTCGGCCAGCCACTGCCGCGCCTCGGGCGAAAGCTCGATCTGGACCTTCTTCTGCTGCAGCTGCTCGGCCAGCTGAGCGAAGAACTTGTCGACGATCTTGCGGATGACCTCGGGCGACAGCGAGTGGAAGGTCAGCCAGGCGTCCAGGCGGTTTCTGAACTCGGGGCTGAAGGTGCGCTCGATCGCCGACTTGTCCAGGTTCTTGCCGCCGCCGGCGGTGCCAAAGCCGATGTTGCCCTGCTGCAGCTCGCGCGCCCCGGCGTTGGTGGTCATCACCAGCACGACATTGCGGAAGTCGGCCTTGCGGCCGTTGTTGTCGGTGAGCGTCGCGTGATCCATCACCTGCAACAGGATGTTGTAGATGTCCGGGTGGGCCTTTTCGATCTCATCGAGCACCAGCACCGCGTGCGGCGTCTTGCGGATGGCGTCGGTGAGCATGCCGCCCTGGTCGAAGCCGACGTAGCCCGGCGGGGCGCCGATGAGGCGCGAGACGGTGTGCTTCTCCATGTACTCGCTCATGTCAAAGCGAATAAACTCGACGCCCAGCACCCGCGCCAGCTGCTTGGCGAGCTCGGTCTTGCCGACGCCGGTGGGTCCCGAGAACAGGAAGCTGCCCACAGGCTTATCGGGGCTGCCCAGGCCCGAGCGTGACAGCTTGATCGCGGTCACGAGGTTGGTCACCGCCTCGTCCTGGCCGAAGATGACCTTGCGCAGCTCCTCGTCGAGGTTCTGCAGCTGCACCTTGTCGTCGGCGCTGATCGTCTTTTGCGGGATGCGCGCCATGCGCGCCACGACCTTCTCGATGTCGGCGGGGCGCACGGTCTTGTTGCGCCGCGACGCCGGCAGGATGCGCATCGCCGCCCCCGCCTCGTCCATCACGTCGATCGCCTTGTCCGGCATGTGGCGATCGTTTATGTGCTTGTGGGCAAGCTCGGCGCACACCCGCAGCGCCGGGTCGGTGTAGTGGACGCCGTGGTGGGCCTCGTAGCGGGCGCGCAGGCCTTTGAGGATGAGGTAGGTCTCTTCGACACTGGTCTCGGTGATGTCGAGCTTCTGGAAGCGCCGCGACAGCGCCCGGTCCTTGTCAAAGACGGTCTTGTACTCTTCAAACGTCGTCGAGCCGATGCAGCGCAGCTCGCCGGCGGCGAGCGCCGGCTTGAGGAGGTTGGAGGCGTCCATCGCCCCGCCCGAGACCGCGCCGGCGCCGACGATGGTGTGGATCTCGTCGATAAACAGGATCGCCCCTTTTTGCTTCTTGAGCGCGGTCAGGATGCCCTTGAGCCGCTGCTCGAACTCGCCGCGGAACTTGGTGCCGGCGATGAGCCCGCCCATGTCGAGCGAGTAGACGACCGCATCCTTTAGGACCTCGGGCACCTCGCCGCTGGCGATCTTGAGCGCCAGTCCCTCGGCGATCGCCGTCTTGCCGACGCCGGCATCGCCTACATAGAGCGGGTTGTTCTTGCGCCGCCGGCATAGGATCTGGATGGTGCGCAAGAGCTCCTGCTCGCGGCCGATCAGCGGATCGATGCGGCCGGCCTTGGCCTCTTCGACCAGGTTCACGGTGTAGCGCCCGAGGACGCCGGTCTTGGGCTTGTCCTCCTCGCCCTCCTCGCTGGCCTCGCCCTCCTCGGCGTCTTTCTGCTCGCTCTCGCCGCTCGCGCTCAGCGTCAGCTCGTGGTAGCCGTCGTCGCCGCCTTCGGTCGCCTTCTCCAGGCCGTGCGAGATGTAGTTGATGATGTCCAGGCGCTGGCAGCCCTGCTTTTCTAATAGATAGATGGCGTGCGAGTCGCGCTCGCGGAACATCGCCGCCAGCACGTTGCCGCTGTCGATCTCACTCTTGCCCGCCGAGTGCATGTGCAAGATGGCGCGCTGCAGCACCCGCTGGATGCCCAGCGTCTGCTCGGGATCGCGCTCGACCCCGGCGGGCAGCACCTCCATCTTTTCGGCGAAGAACTGCTCCAGTTCCAGGCGCAGCTTCTCGACGTTGACGCCGCAGGCGCGCAGGATCCGGCTGCCGGTCGGCTCGGCGGCCAGCGAGTAGAGCAGGTGTTCAAGGCACAGGTACTCATGCCGGCGCTTCCGCGCCTCACCGAGCGCGGCCAGGATCGTGGACTGGAGTTCTTTGGTAATCATGGCGGGGTCCCTAGCTTCCCCTTCGAACATAACGCCAACCTGGGCTCGCCGCCACCCGGGGGGGTCCGATTGGCAGGCCGCCCTGAGGAAGCCGCCGATTAGGTTGGACGGGCAGGTCGGGTGCAGGGGGCTCGCTGGCGCGGGGGTGGCGGCCGAGCTGGGGGCGTGGGGGTTGATGGGTCACAACCAATGTATGCACCAGCGCGGGTCCCCCTACCCTGCGATCCTTTTTTGCCCGCTGGCGCGGACAAAAAAGGATCTCCGGTCGGCCCACGCCTATTGGCTTCCGATGGAGGTTAAGAGGTGACCGATAAATAGGCTATAAGGGGGCATGTTGCATTGTGGGCAGGCGACCCAAGATGATGCTCGGAACCATTTTCGTCATTGCCGAGTGGGAGTATTGCCGCTTGTGGCGATAAGCCTCTGGGGCTGTCTGCACGCTCCGCAGGTCACTGACCATGATGAAGTCGCTCCTCGGTCGCGGGTGAGGCCTGTGGATGTAGATCCCGCAGTGGCTGAGCGGGTTGGTCAGGAGGCCCTGGAAAAAGTGGGCTATGAGGAAATCCTCAATCTCGCCGAAAAGGCCGGCTTCGTCGAACATAAAGCGGATGAGCGAATCCAGCTGGCAAGCTATGGGTCGATAGTCGCCTCGGCGTCCCTGCGCGTCTTCTCACGATACGCGTTTGCCGCGGCCGTGACCTCGCAAGCCGACTCCCCGCTGCCCGGGCCAGCCGACATCGCAGCTGTTGGTATTCTGGTAATCGGCTTGGTGGATGCCGGTCTGCTCGATGGTTATCTATTGAAGTCGGCTGGGGAGCTAATTTTACCTACCGGCGCAGCGACCTTGCCCACTACGGCCACTACGAACATCCCTGACGACCGTAGCGATTGCCAGGCCCATCTCATGAAGTGCATGGAGACAAGTGCACGACGGGGAAGACGGGGTTCTGGTAGCGATCCTGGTCAGAGCATTTGTGTTGACTGTTTCCGTCAATGCAAGAATCTGAGAAGCTGGCCTGACAAAACCTTTGAAGGTAAAGATTGTAAATGGTGGGATGGAAGGTGATAAGAAATGGACTCCACGGTCGAAGAAAAAATTATCTTAGCCCTCAATGCCGTATACATGCGTTCCTGTGAATGGTCGTTCGCTGAACTTGAAGCAGGCTTTCAGGCGGTTGAGCGGCAATTCGCGGGTGGGCTAGAGGATGCCGACTACTTGGAGGTCAAGCGGCGTGTCGCCGAAGGAATCCTTACAGCAGCAGAGATGACAGAGCAACCTGTCGAGCGCTGCCGCGACCTGCTGGACAGCGTGGAACGATTAGGCTGGAGCAGCCTTTATGGAAAGTCCCATCTGCTAGCCGCCTTCAGCCGCTACTGTCTCGACCATGGCCGCAAGGACGTGGGGCTTCAGCTCTTGGTTCCGCTGATCGCTGAGCTTGAACAAGATCGAGCCTATCCTGGAGACAAGGGATGCGTGGCTCGACTAGATGCCTTGAGAACGCTGCTGGCTGAACTTCAAGCATAATTCCGGCTCGACGATCCTCACCGCCTCTTGATCGCCGAGCCCCCGCCCGCCAAGCTGCCGCTACTTGCGCTTCATCCAGTCATAGGCCGGCTTGCGGTCGAAGTGGTGGCGCGCTTCGATAAAGCGAGCGGTGCCCGACTTGCTGCGCATCACCACCGAGTGGGTGGTCGCGCCGCCGCCGAAGAAGTGCACCCCGCGCAGCAGGCTCCCATCGGTGACGCCGGTGGCGGCGAACATGACGTGGCCCTGCGCCAGCTCGCTCAGGGCGTAGATGCGGTTGCGGTCCTTGATGCCCATCTTCTCGGCCCGCAGCGCCTCTTCCTCGGAGCGGAACTTGAGCTGGCCCTGCATGTCGCCGCCCATGCAGCGCACCGCCGCCGCGGCGATCACACCCTCGGGGGCGCCGCCGGTGCCCATCAGCATGTCGATGCCGGTGTCGGGCTGGGTGGCGGCCACCGCGGGGGCGACGTCGCCATCGGTGATAAGGCGGATGCGGGCGCCGGCCTCGCGGACCTCGGCGATGAGCCCCTGGTGACGCTCGCGCTCGAGGATGACCACGGTGAGATCGGCGACCGCGCAGCGCTTGGCCTCGGCCACCGCGTTGAGGTTCCAGGTCGGCGACTTGGCGATGTTGATGGCGCCGGCCGCCTGCGGGCCGACCACGATCTTGTTCATATAGGTGTCGGGGGCGTTGAGGAACTGGCCGTCATCGGCGACCGCGATCACCGCGATCGAGTCGGGCTGGCCGGTGGCGCACAGGTTTGTCCCCTCCAGCGGATCGACGGCGATGTCCACGCGCGGGGCC
>JBGANQ010000004.1:0-215188 GCA_044222245.1 Polyangia bacterium
CCCGCCGCCATGAGAGCGGTGACGATGCCGACCAGGGCGACCGGAATGGTGAAGAGCATGACAAAGGGAAGGCGGAGGGACTGAAACTGCGAGGCCATGATCATGAACACGACCATGACCGCCAGGCCCAGGGCCAGGCCAAGGCCGCCGAAGGTGGTGCGCATAAGGCCCACCTGACCGACGAAGTCAAAGGGCACCTGGGCGGTGCGCGGGTCGCGGCGCAGCGCGGCGGTGATCTCTGCGGCGACCGTGCCGAGGTCCCGTCCCTCGACCTGCGCGAAGACGTGGACGGCGCGCTGCAGCTGGTTGCGCTCGATGCCGATGGGTCCTGCCGAGCGGTGGACCTTGCTGTAGGCGCCGAGCGCCACCGCGCGCCCGCTGGCGCCGATCCGCACCGGCAGCGAGGAGATCGAGCTGGCGTCGCGCACCGCCTGCGGGTCGTAGTAGGTCACGACGTAGTAGGACTGGCCGTTGTTGGGATCGACCCAGACGCTGGGCGTGTTGATGTTGCCGAGCGTCGCCTCCAGCGTCGCCTGACCGACATCGCGCGCGGTCACCCCGACCAGGCCCGCGCGGCTGCGATCGACGTCGATGCGCAGCTCGGGATAGTTGGTCTGCAGCGACACCCGCAGGTCGCGCACCCCCGCCACCGTGCGCATGAGCTCTGCCGCCGCCAGCGCCTGCTGCTCCAGCACCTCCAGCCGGTCGCCGCGCAGCTCTAGCACCAGCGGCGCGATGTAGCCGTTGAGAAAGACGCTGGCCACCAGGCCCCCGGGGGCCTGCAGGAACTCGACGCCGGGGAAGTGGCGGTTGAGGATCTCGCGCGAGCGGTCGGCGAGCTGGCGCTGCGAGAGCCGGCGCTCCTCCGCCGAGGTCAGGGCGAGGCGGATAAAGCCCATGTGCGGGCCCCAGTTCGGGCTGCTCAGGGCGCTGCGGGCGTTGTTGGGCGAGCCGACGTTGATGAGCACCAGATCCACCGTGCCCGGCGGCAGCTCCTTCTTCAGCGTCTGCCCCATGCGATCGAGCAGCGCAGTCGCCTGGCGCAGCGAGGTGCCGGGAGCCAGCCGCACGTAGACGCGCTCCATCGACTCGTCAATCTCGGGAAAGAACGTGCTCGGCAGGCGCGCCGCGATGAGCCCCGAGCACAGCACGAGCGCCGCGGCGCAGATGACGATGAGCTTGCGGTACGGAAGGACCTGGCGCAGCGCCTCGGAGTAGGTCCCGGCCAGCCGATCGATCGCCACCTCGAGCTTCTTCCACAGCCCGGCGGGCTCCAGGTGGCCCAGGAAGTAGCGGCAGGCGACCGGGGTCACCGCCATGCTGACAAAGTAGGAAGCGATCATCGCCACCGCGACGGTGAGAGCAAGCGGTGCAAAGAGCTTCTTGGCCAGGCCGGCGAGCAAAAGGACCGGCAGCAGCACGGCCATGGTGGTAAGGGTGGAGGCGAGCACGGGCAGGGCGACCGCGTTGGTGCCGCGCAGGGCCGCTTCATAGGTCGTCATTCCCTGGCGCTGGTGGCGGTGGATGGACTCGAGCACGACCACCGCGTCATCGACCAGCCTTCCCATGGCCAGGGTCAGGCCGCCGAGCGTAAAGGCGTTCAGCGTCTGATCGGTGGCGTAAAGGACGAGCAGCGTGATGGCGAACGACAGCGGAATCGCCAGCGAGACGATGAGGGTGCCGCGCACGCTCTGCAAGAAGATGAGGATGACCAGGGCGATAAGGCACAGCGCCTGGACGATCTCGCGGCGCAGCCCGTGGTAGGCGTTGCGGACGAAGGTCGACTGATCGAAGATCGCGTGGACCTCGACTCCGGGCGGCAGATCGCGCAGGTGGCCTACTGCGTACTTGACTGCATCGACGATCTCGATGGTGTTGCCGCCGGGGGTGCGCAGGACGTTCAGGTAGACCGCATCCTGGCTGTTGACCAGCACCGACTGCTGCTCGGGCGAGCCACCGTCTTCGACGCGGGCGACATCGCGGATAAGGACCGGGCGCTGGCCGACCAGGCGCAGCACGGCCTCGCCGATGGTCTGCACGCGCGAGGGAATGGCGTTGGTGTAGACGTTGGCGTCAAAGTGCGGCGCGATGAGCTCGCCCGAGGGGAGCAGCGCGTTGGCCTGCGAGACGGCGCGCGCGATGTCCTGGGTGGTGACGTTGCGCGCCTGCGCCTTGACCGGATCGACGACGATGTTGATCTGGCGCTGGCGGCCGCCGTTGATCGAGGCGCTGGCGACCCCGGGGATTCCTTCCAGGATCGGCTCGATGCTGTTGAACGCGTAGTCATAAAGCTGCGGCCCGGACAGCCCGCCGCCGGACACCGTGACCTGGACCACCGGGGCGTTGGACGGATCGTACTGCAGCACGAACGGCGGCAGCACGCCGAGGGACTTTGGCACCGCGGCCATGGCGAAGGCCACGTTCTGCTGCACCAGGGTCTGCGCCGCGTTGAGGTTGGTGCCCCACTTGAGCCACACGTAGATGATGCTGAGGTTATTGCGCGAGATGCTCTCTACGTGATCGACGCCCGGGGTGGCGCTGACGTATTTTTCCAGGCGCCAGGTGATGGTCTTTTCGATGTCCTTGGGGCCAAGGCCGGGAGCCTGGGTGCCGATGACCAGGACCGGAGGAGTGAGCTCTGGGAAGGTGTCGACGCTCATGCGCGGGGTGACCACGACGGCGAAGACGCACAGGCCGATGCAGAGCATGAGGATGGCGATGGGGTTGCGCAGCGATAGGCCGGTCATGGCGCGGCCTCCTTGGCCGCCACCCGATCGCCGTCCTCCAGGAGCGCCCGGCCCTCGACCACCACCAGGCTGCCGCGCGGCAGCTCGGCCGGGTTGAGGTACAGCTGGCCGCCCGCCTCACCGAGCACCGCCACGGTCTGGCGATGGGCGAGCCCGTCTTTGACGGTGAACACGGTGGCCTTGCTGCCGCGCAGGTTCGCCGCCACCGAGGGCACGCGGCTGGCCTCCCGCGGCTGCCCGACCTCGATGGTCAGGCTGGCGGTGGCCTTGGCCGGCAGCTCGCGCTGCGGGTTGGGGACGTCGATCTCGAAGTCGATGGTGCGCGTGGCGCCGTCGGCTCCCGGGGCGCGCCGGCTGATGCGGCCGGTCAGCTTCTTGTCCACTGCATCGACCTGGATCGCGACCGGCGTGCCCGGGGCGACGACGTTGAAGTCCGACTCGGGGGCGCTGGCGGCGATGCGGATCGTGCTGCGATCCAGCACGGTGACGATCGAGCTGCCGGGTCGGATGTAGACCCCGGGGTCGACCAGGCGCTCGGAGACCTCGCCGTCAAAAGGCGCCCGCTGGATGCAGTCATCGACCTCCAGGGTGCGGGCGCTCAGCGAGGCGCGCAGGCTCTCCAGCTCGGCGGTCTCGGCGCTGCTGCGGGCGGTCATCTGCTCGACCTCATTAGTCGAGGCAAAGCCGCCGGCGAGCATCTGCCGCATGCGCGCCACCTGGTGCTCCAGCGCCTGCTGTCGCTCGGCCATGGACTTGGCGGTCGCCGCCACCGCCTTGGACGCCGCGGAGGAGCTGCGGCAGTCCAGGGTGGCCAGCACCTGGCCCGCCTTGAGGATGTCGCCCGGACGCACCAGCACCGTCGAGACATACGCCGAGACATACTGCGGACCGACCTTGGCCAGGGCCCACGGATCGAGCGAGCCGACATAGGTGTGGCTGGGCCGATAGGAGGCTGGCTGCGCCGGCACCACGCTGACCGGCTTGGGGCTTGAGCTGAGCGCGATGTGGTTGGTCTGCGAGACCGCGCGCAGATAAAGACCCACCGCCAGCGCCACCAGCGCCGCCGAGCCGACGACGATCACCGCGCCGACGCGGCGGCTCGGCGGGGCCGCCGCTGCCCGGTGCTGCCGACCTTCCACTGCCTGCGCTGGAGCTTGCATGTTGCCGTTGGACATGGAGTGCGTTTCCTTCGTGACAGGTCACAGATCGGGGGGATCAAGGAGATCAGGGGGTCTGCGCGGTGCCCAGCGAGCGCGCCAGCTGCGCCGCCGCGCGCGCGACGTTGAACTGGCCGACCGCCAGGCCGAGCTGGGCGTTTATAAGCAGCGCCTCGGCATCGGTCAGCTCGATGATGGTGCCAAGCCCGGCGCGGAACCGCGCCTGCGCCTGGTCGAGGTTCGCCTTGCTCGCCGTCACCGTCGCCGCCAGCGCCGGCAGCGTCTTCTGCGCCGCCTCCAGGTCGAGGTAGCTGCGCTGGACCTGGAGCACGACCTCGCGGCGCGCCACCGCCACCGCTGCGCGCTCCACCCGCTGCCGCTGCTGCGCCGCGCTGCGCCGCCTTATCGCCGTCGGATCGAGCAGGTGCCACTGCAGGACGACGCTGACGCTGAAGTTGCCAACGCTCGGCAGCCAGCCGTTGCCGTAGGCGGGCTCGCCGTTGGCGACTTGGGCGCCGCCGGCGTTGCCCCAGATGCTGCCGGAGACGAACAGGTTGGGCAAGAGCTCGCGCGTCAGCGCCGAGGTCTGGGCCTCTTGAGCGTGCAGCCGCGCCAGCGCCGCCATCACTTCCGGGCTGTGCTCCTCGGCGCTGCGTAGCGCCTCGGTGAGGCCGGGGAAGGGGTGATCGGCGGGCTGCAGCTCGGCGGCGTCGACCAGCAGGTCGCTGCTGCCGATGACCGCCGCCAGTGCCGCCTGGGCGCTAGTGAGGCTGGCCTCGGCGCGGGTGCGCTGCACCTCGGCTTGCGCCAGCTCGGCCTGCGCCCGCGTCCGATCGATGGGCGGGCGCAGGCCGCTGCGCACCCCGGTCTCGGCCAGCCGGTAAAGCCCCTCGGCGCGCCGGTAGGCTTCCTGGGTCGCGGCCAGGATGTGCTTGCCGGCCAGCACGGCGTTGAACGCCTCCTCGACGCGCAGCCGGATGTCGAGCTGCACCTGGGCGGCGCTCGCCCGCGCGACCTCGGTCTGCGCATCGGCCACCGCGGCCTGGGCGGCGATGCGCCCGAAGTCAAACAGCTGCTGCGTCACCGTGGCCGCCACCAGCGAGGAGGGAGTCGGCGTCCAGCTTGTATGCGCGGTCACCGGCGTCGCGGTGACGCGCGCGACCTCGACGCCGCGCACGTTGATGTAGCTGGCGGTGGTCTGGTTGACGGTGCCGACCAGCCACTGCGCCTGCATGCTGGCCTGGGGCAGCCAGCCGGCGCGCGGCACGCGGGCCTGCGCCTCGCGCGCCGCGATCTCGGCCATCGCCTGTTCGATGGCCGGCTGGTGCGCTGCGGCGTACTCCAGCGCCGCCGCCAGCGTCAGCACCTTGGGTCCGGGGCCGGGCCCAAGGGACGGCTGCGGCTGCGCGTGAGCGAAAGAGCAGAGCAGCAGACCGGCCAGAAATGACAGGCCCGGGACTCGGGGGCGGCCTCGAAGCGGCGCTGTACCAGCAGGAGCTTTGGTCATCGCGACAGGGCCAAAGCAAGTCCTGCGCCAGCGCCAAGCTCTGTCGCTGCGCCCGCCCAGCGGCCGCGCGCGGCCGCAGCAAGATGGGAAAATTTCCGATCGCAATCGGGAAAATTTCCCGATCGCCTGCTGCCGAGCCGCGGGTCCGTCGGCAAGGGGGAGCGCTTATATAGGAAATTTTCCCACCTGCGCCAGGCGCTCGTCGGTTATGCAAGGACATCATGAAGCTGCCGGCGGGCGCCGGGTGCCGCCTGCAGCTGGCAAGCTCCCGTCGCGGTGCCACCGCACGGCGCCGGTGCCCGCGCGCGGCATGCCCTTTGCTGCCCTACCGTTTGGAAATCGATGCCCTCCTCAAGACCACAGGCGGAGCCCACCCTGGTGAGCCCGTCGGCCGGCGCCCGCTCGGCTCCCGACCGCCAGACCTGGCTCCTTGTCGGGTCGATGCTGCTCACGGTCGCGCTCATCATCGGCCTGGCGTTCTGGGATGCCGAGCGGCAGGCCAGCGCCACCCTGGAGGACTTTGCCCAGGAGCAGGCGACCCTGGCCCACAGCGTCGCCGACGATCTGGAAAATCGGCTGCAGTACGCGCGGCGCGACGCGCTGCTCGCCGCCGAGCTGACCCTGCACGGGCAGCAGATCTCGCCGCGCCTGCGCGAGCCCTACCTGGCCATGCGCCTGGAGTCGGCCACCGAGCCCGCGCCCGCGCCTCCAGAGCTCGACAGCGGCATCCAGCTGACGGCTCCCGTAGATGCCGAGCGCCGCATCAAGCTGCGGGTCGCGCCCGCGCAGCTGTTGTCCGGAGTCCGCCACCTGGAGCGCAGCGCGGGCCTGGTGCTGCTGATCGCGCCGCCGCAGCAGGCGGAGCGCCGGGTCTTTTTTACCACTGAAGGCAAGCCGCTCACCTCCGAGCTCCTGAGCACCGCCTTTGCGGATGGGCTGTCCTTTGTCCCCATTCCCCGAAAGGAGGCGGCGCGGCTCGGGCTGCCGGCGCGCATGGCGCTCGCCGGGCTGGCGCAGGTCGACGGCGGGCCGCTGGGGACCTGGCGGATCGTCACCGTCAAGAGCGCGCTGCGCGAGCGCGATCGCAGCCGGCGCGCCCGCTGGCGGGTGGTCCTGGGCGTGCTCTTGGCGAGCGCCCTGGTGCTGTCGTTTGGCTGCGTCGCGCTGCTGCTGCAGCGGCGCAAGCTGCGCACCGAGCAGGCGCTGATCATCACCGACCTGCGCCGCCAGCGGGACGAGCGCCTGCTGCGAGCGAATAAGGCCGCCACCCTGGGCACGCTGGCGCTCGGGATCACCCATGAGCTGTCGACGCCTCTTGGCGTCATCGCCGGCCGCGCCGAGCAGCTCCTGTCGCGGCTGGCCGGAGATGAGCGCGGCACGCGCAGCGCGCAGGCCATCTTGGATCAGACAGACCACATAGGTCAGATCATCCGCGGCTTTCTCGCCATGGTGCGCGGCCACAACCCGGCCACCGAGCCGCTGACGCCGGCGGCGGTGGTGCAGGGCGCGGTGGCGCTGGTCGAGCACCGCTTTGCCAAAGCGGACGTGCAGCTTACGACTTGTATGGAGGACGCGCTGCCGCGCATCCGCGGCGATCTGCTCTTGCTGGAGCATGCCCTCATCAACCTGCTGCTCAACGCCTGCGATGCCTGCGGCCGCAAGGGGCGCGTGCAGGTGCGGGTGACGGCCGAGCAGGGCACGATCCTCTTTTCGGTCCTGGATACGGGCGTCGGGATCTCCGCCGCCGACGCCGAGCGGGCCATGGAGCCCTTTTTTACCACCAAGCCGGCGGAGGCCGGCACCGGCCTAGGGCTGGCCATCGCGCAAGAGATCGTCAAGCACCACCGCGGTGAGCTGCAGCTGTTCCCGCGTCCCGAAGGCGGAACCTGCGCCACGATTCACCTTCCGAGCTGGCAGGGAGAAAACGATGTCCACTGAGCCTAGGCCGCGCATCCTGATCGTGGATGACAACCTGGAGATGGCCCGCACCCTGGCCGATGGTCTGGAAGAGCACGGCTATGACGCGGTGGCGCAGGGCAGCGGCCGCAAGGCGCTGGAGTGGCTGGCGCAGCACCCGTGCGACGCGCTTTTGACCGACCTGCGCATGGCGGGAATCGACGGTCTGCAGCTGCTCACCGCCTCGCGCAAGGAGCGTCCCGAGCGCCCGGTGATCGTCATGACCGCCTACAGCGCGGTGGACAGCGCCATCGAGTGCATCCGCCAGGGGGCCTATCACTACCTCACCAAGCCCTTCAAGCTCGACGAGCTGGTCATCTTCCTGCAGCGCGCCCTGGCCGAGGCGCGGGTGCGCCGGGAGGCCAGCGTCCTCAAGACGACGCTGCGCGAGCGCTTCTCCCGCTCTAGCCTGGTAGGCAGCAGCGCTCCCATGCAGGTCCTGCGCGATCTGCTGGAGCGGCTGGCCGATACGCTCACCCCAGTGCTGCTCGGCGGCGAGACTGGCACCGGCAAGGGCCTGGTCGCGCGCATCCTCCACGTCGATAGTCAGCGCGCCGCAGGGCCGTTCATTCCGGTCAACTGCGCCGCTCTGCCCGAGACGCTGCTGGAGAGTGAGCTGTTCGGACATGAGCGCGGCGCCTTCACCGGCGCCACCGCCAGCCGCCGCGGCCTGTTCGCCGAGGCCGATGGCGGCACCCTGTTCCTGGACGAGATCGGCGAGATGACGCTGCCGCTGCAGGCCAAGCTGCTGCATGTGCTGGAGTCGGGATCGATCCGGCCGCTCGGGTCAAACCGCGAGCAGAAGCTCGACGTCCGCATCGTGGTCGCCACCCACCGCGATCTGCAGGCGGCGGTGCAGAAGGGGACCTTCCGCCAGGATCTGTATTATCGCCTCGACGTGATTACCGTAGAGCTGCCGGCCCTGCGCCACCGCCGCGAGGATCTCCCCGAGCTGCTGGAGCACTTCCTGCGCCTCTCGCGCGGGCGCCATCCCGAGACTCGCGTCGAGCGGTTTTCTCCCGAGGCGCTGAGCGCGCTGCTCGCTTATGACTGGCCGGGCAACGTCCGCGAGCTCGCCCATACTGTCGAGCGAGCCGTCATCCTAAGTCCGCAGCCGGAGGTCCCGCTGGCCCTTTTGCCCGAGGTCATGCGCAGCCCGGTGGGCAAGAGCGGGCCGAGCTTTGCCGGCGAGATCCTGTGCATGCGCGAGCTGCAGCGCCGCTACGCCGCCTGGGCGGTAGCGCAGCTGGGCGGCAACAAGCGCCGCACAGCCGAGAAGCTCGACGTGGACCAAAAGACGCTGGGCAAGCTGCTGGCGCCAGCGGAACCGGCGGAACCGGCGGAACCGGCGGAACCGGCGGAACCGGCGGAACCGGCGGAACCGGCGGAACCGGCGGAAAAAAAAGGAGAGTCCGGCCCCACTTCCTGAGTCGCGCCGCGTCCCCGTCCCGCTTGCACGCAGCGGCTGCGCGTGGTCTCATCGCTGCGAGGCTCCATGACAGACCTGCTCGCCGCCCGTTCGCAGATGGCCCTCTCGCTGGGGTTTCACATCCTGTTTGCCGTAGCTGGCATCGCGATGCCGCTGCTCATGGTGGTCGCCGAGTGGCAGGCCCTGCGCAGCGGCGATCCGATTGATCTGGCACTGGCCAAGCGCTGGGCCAAGGGAACGGCGATCCTGTTTGCGGTGGGCGCTGTGTCGGGCACCGTGCTGTCGTTCGAGCTGGGCCTGCTGTGGCCGGGGTTTATGGGCTTTGCCGGCTCGATCATCGGCATGCCGTTCTCGCTGGAGGGCTTCGCCTTTTTCACCGAGGCGATCTTTCTTGGCATCTACCTGTACGGCTGGCGCCGGGTGCCGCCGCGGATGCACCTGGCGGCCGGCGTGGTGGTGGCGGTGTCGGGGGCTGCCTCGGCGGTGTTCGTGGTCATCGCCAACGCATGGATGAACACCCCGGTCGGCTTCCGTATGGAAGCCGGCAAGGCGGTCGACGTCGATCCGCTGGCGGCGATGGCCAGCCCGGCGGCGCTGCCGCAGGTCCTGCACATGATCCTGGCCGCCTACGCGGCCATTGGCGGGATGGTGGCAGGCATCCACGCGCTGGGGCTGTTGCGCCAGCCGGCCGCCGCTCGGCCGCTGCACCGCCGCGCCCTGCGCCTGGCCCTGTGGGTCGGCGGCCTGGCGGCGGTGGCGCAGCCGCTGTCCGGGGATCTGCTGGCCCGCGCGGTGGCGCGCAACCAGCCGGTGAAGCTGGCGGCGCTGGAGGGCCAGTTCCACACCGAGACCGCGGCGCCGCTGCGCATCGGCGGGCTCCCGGATGTGGCCGGCCGGACGACCCGCTACGCGCTGGAGATCCCCTACGGACTGAGCCTGCTGGCGTTCCACGATCCGCACGCGCGGGTGCAGGGGCTGCTGGACTTCCCGGTCGCCGACTGGCCGGCGGTGACGGTGGTCCATGTGTGCTTCCAGGTGATGGTGGCCTGCGGCCTGCTGATGGGGGCGGTGGCGCTCTTGGCGCTGCTCTTCGGCGTGCGGGCGCGGCGTGGCGCCGGGTCGACCGCGCCGGCCAGAGCGGCGCCGCAGTGGCCGCGCTGGTTTCTGTGGCTGGTCGTCTGCGCCTCGCCGGCCGGGCTGCTCGCCATCGAGACCGGGTGGGTGGTGACCGAGCTCGGACGGCAGCCGTGGATCATCTACGGGGTGCTGCGCACCGCCGACGCGGTGACGCCCATGCCCGAGCTGTGGGCGCCGCTTCTGACCTTTACGGTGCTCTACTTGTTCCTGGCGGTGATGGTGCTCATCCTGCTGCGCCGCCAGGTCGCCGATAGCGCCACCGGCGAGGTGAATTCGCTGCTTGCGGAGACCAGCCATGGCTGACGCGCTGGCGGCGATCGCCCTTATCGCCCTTATCTTCTACGCTCTCACCGGCGGCGCCGACTATGGCGGCGGGGTCTGGGATCTGCTGGCGCGCGGACCGCGGGCCGCCGCCCACCGCAAGCTGATAAGCCACGCCATCGGCCCGATCTGGGAGGCCAACCACGTCTGGCTGATCCTGGTCATCGTCATCCTGTTTACCGCCTTCCCCATCGGCTTTGCGGTGATCGCCACGGCGCTGCACATTCCGCTGACCGGGATGCTCATCGGCATCGTGCTGCGCGGCTCGGCCTTCACGTTCCGCAGCTATGATCTTGGGCAGGGCGGCCTGGGACGGCGTTTTGGCACTCCCTTTGCCATCGCCAGCCTGGTGACGCCGATCCTGCTCGGGGTGAACCTGGGCGCGCTCGGCTCGGGCGGCATCGTGATTGCGGGGGGCCGCATGGTGTCGGGGTTTGTCAGGCCGTGGCTGCGGGTGTTCCCTTTCGCGGTGGGAGTGCTGGCGCTGTGCCTGTTTGCCTACCTGGCGGCGGTCTATCTGACCGTGGAAGCGGCGCAGCGACCGGAGGAGCCAGAGCTCAGCGAGGACTTCCGCCGGCGCGGGCTGCTCGCGGCGGCGGTGGCGGCGGTGGTGGCGGCGGCGGTGTTCTGGCTCTCCAAGGTGGCGGCGCCGCTTATCTACGCGCACCTTCTGCGCCTGTGGCCGCTGCACGCGCTGACGCTGGCGCTGGCGGCGCTGGCGGCGGCGGCGCTGTGGCGGCGAAGCTACCGGCTGGCGCGGCTTGGCGCTGCGGGCCAGGTGACGCTCATCCTGCTCGGCTGGGGACTGTCGCAGTACCCCTACCTGGTGCTGCCCGGTCTCGAGCTGCATGCCGCCGCCGCCCCCCCGGCGACGCTGCGCCTGCTGCTCCTCGTGCTGGCGCTGGGCGGCCCGATTCTCCTGCCGTCCTTTGTGTACCTGTTCCGGGTCTTCAAGGCGCGCTAGCGCAGCGGGACCTCGCCGCTGCCGATGCCGGCGATGCCGAAGCTGGCGGTGCCGCTATCGGTGTGGGCGACGGCGCGCCCGACCGACGGCAGCTCCGGCTCGGGCGGCGGGACCGGCTGGTGGAGCAGCTGCTCGCGCTCGGGCCCCGGGACGATCACCACCGGCACCGGGCTGCGCTGCGCCAGCTCTGCCGACACCGAGCCGAGGAGTGCCCGCTTGAGCAGCCGCTTGCCATTGCTGCCGACGATTACCATGTCCGGCTTGAGGTGCATGATGAGTCCCATCATCCCGGCCAGCGCGGACTTGTTCATGCGGACGTGGATCTCGCTGTCTACCTTGCTCTCAAGCTTAGACAAGAGCCGCTGCAGCTTCACCCGCGCCTCCTTGATCTCGGGAAACTGCTTGGGAACGTTCAGTCCGAGATCGGTGTCGGCGACAAGTCCATCCCCGTGGGCGATGTAGCCCAGGTGCAGCCGCGCGCCCAGCCGGGTGGCCAGCGCGACGGCCTGCGCCAGCGCCACATTGGAGCTCTCACTGAAGTCGATTCCTACAAGCAAGTGCATCTTGACGGTGCTCATTTTTCTGTCTCCTTGGGCTCTTTGGGGGCGGCTGGGGTGGGGTCGGTCAGGCTAGCGGCCGGCGGTCTCGCGCACGGTGAGGACCGGGCAGGGTGCAGAGCGGAGGATTCGCTCGGCCACGGAGCCGAGCAAGAGGTGCTTGACGCCGGTGCGGCCGTGCGTTCCCATCACGATGAGATCCATGCCTTCGCCGGCGAGCGAGACGATGGTGTCGCTGACGTTGCCGTCCAGCGACACCGTCCGCGAGCGCACACCGGCCTGGGTGGCCCGCTTATGGAGGCCCTGTAGGGCGCGCTCTGCATCTTCCTGAAGCTTGAGGATGAGATCGGGCGGCAGCGCGTAGCCATCGCCGAAGGGACCCATCTGGACCGGCGCCGCATAGACGTGCAGGAACGTCAGCTCGGCCTCGAAGCGGCGCGCCATCTCGATGGCCAGCTCGGTCGCCGCATCTGCACCTTTGGAGAAATCGGTCGGGTGGAGAATCTTGTGGATAGCTCGCATGGAAACCTCTTTTCGCTTTGATTAGCCGTAGTTAGCAACTCATGTGCCGCCCCGCGGCCTCGTGTACTCCCTCAGTATACCCTTGCCAAGCCCCGGAACCGTGCGCAAGACTTGCGTTCGCCAGGGAGTGCTGCGCAAGTTTTGCGTTTCCCGACGTTAGGCGCGGCTCGGGCTGCGGCTGCCGCCGAGGTCTGGGAAGCGAGTCCGCTAGTACATTCACTACGTAGCTGGTCTGGGACTGATGCGGGGCCCAGCAGCGCTCTGGGAGCGTTGGTCAGGAGCGATCCGGGCTCCTCGTCGAGCGCAAATATTGCGGACTCTGCGCTGGCTTTCCGGCGGACTCACTTGGCAGGGGGCTTGCTTTCTGTCCGAGCAGTTCATTCCCATGGCGATTCATTGTCCGCACTGCAAAAACCCTACACCAGCCGGTGCGGGGTCAGCGCCCTTCTGCTGTCAGGGCTGCCGACTGGCGCATGAGTTCTTGATCGATGCCGGCCTGGGTCGCTTCTACGAGCTGCACGAAGGAACGGCGCTGCCGGCGGTCGGCGATGCGGCGGCCTCTGAGCTGCCGCTGGCGTGGCTGGTGCCGCTGCTGGAGCAGACAGTAGAGAAGGACGGACTGCTGCGCCTGGTCCTCGATGTCCAGGGAATCAAGTGCGCCGCCTGCGTCTGGCTGCTCGAGCGGCTGTTCACCCGCCTGCCCGGCGCGGTCGAGATCCGGATCAACTCTGGCGTCGGTCGCCTGGAGCTTCTGTTCCGCCGCGAGTTCGATGTACGTGCCTACCTGCAGGAGCTGGCCAAGTTCGGCTATCGCACCGGTCCGCCGTGCAAGCAGTCGGACGGCGCGCTCGACGAGCTGTGGGTTCGCTTCGGGGTGTGCGCGGCGATCGCGATGAACACCATGATCTTCTCGTTCGCCCTGTACTTTGGTCTGTCGGCGGCCAGCGAGCCGGCGCTTTACCGCATCTTCTCGTGGGCCAACTGGCTCTTGTCGATCGCCGCGGTGGCGGTGGGCGGCAGCGTCTTTATAAAGAGCGCGGCGCAGGCGCTGCGGCGCGGCATCCTGCACATGGATGTCCCGATCGCCCTCGGCGTCATCCTGGCGTTTGCCGGCAGCACCTGGTCGTTCTTTGGCGGCGATGGCTCGGCTTCGTACTTCGATACGCTGAACGTCTTTATTGCCCTCATGCTGCTCGGGCGGCTGCTACAGCGGCGGGTGGCCAGCGCCAACCGCAGCCTGCTTCTGGCCGATGATGGCATCGACGGACTGTGTGTCCGCCGGGTGGATGCGGCGCAGCGGCTGGCGGTGGTCAAGGTGGGCGAGCTGCGCACCGGTGACACCCTGCTGCTGCTGCCCGGGGAGCTGCTGCCGGTGCGCGCCGCGCTGCTCGATGGCGAGGCGGCCTTCTCCCTCAAGTGGATAAGCGGCGAAGCGGAGCCGGGACTTTTCTGCGCTGGCCAGGCGGTGCCCGCCGGCGCCCACAACGCCGAGTCGCACGCCCTGCGCCTGCGCGCCGCCGAGCCGTTTGCCGCCTCGGCGCTGGGGGCGCTGCTGGTGGCGCCCAAGGCGGCGCGGGCCAGCGGCGAGCGCCGCGACTTCTGGCACCAGCTAAGCCGCTACTATGTGCTCGGCGTGCTGACGCTGGCGACGCTGGCGCTGGCGCTGTGGTGGCACGCCGGGGCGCTGCGCGCCCTCTCGGTCGTGGTGTCGGTGCTGGTCGTCACCTGCCCGTGCGCGCTCGGGCTGGCGACGCCGCTGGCCTTCGAGCTGGCGCAGGCGCAGCTGCGGCGGCGGGGTCTGTTTATCCGCCAGCCCTCGTTCCTCGACCGGGCGCTGCGCGTGCGCCACGTCGTGTTCGACAAGACCGGCACCCTGACGCTGGGCGACCTGGTGCTGGAGTCGCCGGGGCAGGTCCAGGCGCTGCCGCCGCCGCTGCGCTCGGCGCTGTATCAGATGGTGGCCCGCTCGAACCATCCCAAGAGCCGGGCGCTGTTCGCGGCGTTTGCCAGCGCGGACAGCGCCCCCGCGCTCGACCCGCAAGCGCAGGTCCGCGAGGAGCCCGGCCACGGGCTGGCGGCGCACATCGGCGGCCAGCAATACCGGCTCGGCAGCGCCGCTTTCGCCCTAGGCGGTGAGCTTGGCGCGGGAGCGGACGAGGTGGTCTTTTCCTGCGCCGGCCAGCTGGTCGCGCGCTTTGCCCTGCGCGAGGAGCTGCGCCACGACGCCGCCCAGGAAATCGCCGCCCTGCGCGAGGACGGCCTTCAGGTCTCGCTGCTCTCGGGCGACGCGGTGGCGCGCGTGCAGCGCCTGGCGCAGCGGCTCGGCCTGCCGGCGGACGCGGCGCACGGCGGCAAGTCCCCGAGCGACAAGGAGGCCTTCATCAAGGCAGTTGATGGCAAGGACACCCTGATGATCGGCGATGGCGTAAACGACGCCCTGGCGATGAGCGCCGCCTACTGCGCCGGCACCCCGGCCGCCGACCGCCCGACCCTGCCCGAGCGCGCCGACTTCTACTTCCTGGGCCACGGCGTCGGCCCGATTCGCGAGACGCTGCAGCTGCTGCGCAAGACCCGCGCGGTGATCGTGCGCAACCTGGGCGGCTCGCTCACCTACAACCTGGCGGTCCTCGCCCTGTGCTTCAGCGGGCAGATGACGCCGCTGCGCTGCGCCCTGGTCATGCCGCTGAGCTCCCTGCTGGTCGTGCTGGCCACCGTCCACGCCTTCCGCGAGCGGCGATCGGCCCCGCCGGCGCTGGTGCCGGCCCTGGCGGTGAGCCCATGAACGCCATCTTTCTCACCTTGTTTGTCAGCCTCGTGCTGCTTTTGGGCATGGCGCTGCTGTTTGCGTTCTTGTTCGCGAATCACAGCCACGAGCAGACCGATCGCCTGTCCCTCCTGCCGCTGCAAGAGGAGCACACCGCGAGCAGTGCGGAATCGGCTGCGCGCGGTTCCATATCCATCCCGTCAAGGAATCTCAAATGAAGGAAGTAACAGTTACATATGATGACGTCACCGTACGCCGGTTCCTGCTGGCGTCGGTCGTCTGGGGGCTGGTCGGTATGCTGCTGGGGGTGGTTGTCGCCTGCCAGCTCGCCTTTCCGCAGCTGAACCTCGCCGCGTGGTTCAGCTTCGGACGCCTGCGCCCGCTGCACACCAACGCGGTCATCTTCGCCTTTGTCGGCAACATGATCTTCGCCGGCGTCTACTACTCGACGCAGCGGCTGTGCAAGGCGCGGCTGCCGAGCGCCTTTCTGTCGGCCTTCCACTTCTACGGCTGGCAGGGAATCATCGTCGCCGCGGCGCTCACCCTGCCGTTTGGCTACACCCAGGGCAAGGAGTACGCCGAGCTGGAGTGGCCGATCGACATCGCCATCACCCTGACCTGGGTGGCGTTCGCCATCAACTTCTTCTGGACGCTCAACAATCGCCGCGAGAAGCACCTGTTTGTCGCCCTGTGGTTCTACATCGCCACCATCATCACCGTCGCTGTGCTGCATGTAGTAAACAGCCTGGCGCTGCCGGTCATGGTCAGCTCGGGCCTTAAGAGCTACCCGGTCTACGCCGGCGTGCAGGACGCCCTGGTGCAGTGGTGGTACGGCCACAACGCGGTCGCCTTCTTCCTGACCACGCCCATCCTCGGCATCATGTACTACTTCCTGCCCAAGGCGGCAGAGCGGCCGATCTACTCGTACCGGCTGTCGATCATTCACTTCTGGGCGCTTATCTTCATGTACATCTGGGCCGGGCCGCATCACCTGCTTTACACCGCGCTGCCCGACTGGGCGCAGTCGATGGGAATGATCTTCTCGCTCATGCTGTGGGCGCCCTCGTGGGGCGGCATGATCAACGGCCTTTTGACGCTGCGCGGGGCCTGGGACCGGCTGCGCCGCGACCCGGTGCTAAAGTTCTTCGCCGCCGGCATCACCTTCTACGGCATGGCGACCTTCGAGGGGCCGCTGCTGTCGATTAAGAGCGTGTCCGGCCTTGCCCACTATACCGACTGGATCATCGGTCACGTTCATACCGGGGCGCTCGGCTGGAACGGCTTTTTCGCCGCCGGCATGTTCTACTTCCTGGTGCCGCGGCTGTGGAATCGGGAGCTGCACAGCAAGGCCGCCGCCGATCTGCACTTCTGGCTGGGGACGCTGGGAATCCTGCTCTACACCGTGTCAATGTGGGTGAGCGGCGTCACCCAGGGTCTGATGTGGCGGGCGACCAACCCCGACGGCACCCTGCTTTACCCGAGCTTTGTCGAGACGCTGCTCGCCATCCGGCCGATGTACTACACGCGCATCGTCGGCGGCTCGCTGTACCTTATCGGCTTCTGCCTGATGGCGTGGAACCTGGCGATGACCATCCGCGCCGGCGTGCCGGTCGAGTCCTCGGTGCGCGTGGTCGAGCCGGACCCGACGCCGGAGGTGCCGTGGCGGCGGCTTTTGTTCGCGCATCCGGTCATCCTGTGCGGGGCGGGCCTGGCGGTCATGCTGACCTTCTTCATCACCGAGCGGGTCGAGCTGGCGGCGCTGCTCCTGGGGGCGATGGGGGTGCTGGTGGTGATCACCTGGCTGACCTTTGCGCTCGGGCGCAGTGAAGACGGACAGATGAACTTCCATCGCCTGCTGGAGGGCCGGCCGCTCTTGTTCACGGTGCTCGCCCTCATCTCGGTGCTTATCGGCGGCGTCGCCGAGATCCTGCCGACGATCGTCGTCGACCGCGCGGTTCCCAAGAGCGGCCCGGTCGCCACTCCCTACCGGCCGCTGGAGGTGCACGGCCGCGACATCTATGTCCGCGAGGGCTGCTACCTCTGCCACAGCCAGATGATCCGCCCGTTCCCGGCCGAGAAGGTCCGCTACGGCGAGCCGAGCACCGCCGGGGAGTTCATCTACGACCACCCGTTCCAGTGGGGCAGCAAGCGCACCGGTCCCGACCTGCACCGGGTCGGCGGCAAGTACTCGCACCTGTGGCACTACCAGCACCTGCTGGATCCGCGCTCGACCTCGCCCGGCTCGAACATGCCTTCGTATGAGTTTCTCACCAGCCGCAAGCTGGATCTGGGGGATACGGCGGTGAAGCTGGCGGCGCTCAAGACCCTGGGCGTCCCTTACGGGGCGGCGGAGATCGCCCAGGGCAACGGCGAGCTGGAAGCCAGCGCCCGCGCCATCACCAAGGACCTCGCGACGCAGGGCGTGGAGCTGCCGTGGGATAGCGAGATGGTGGCGCTCATCGCCTACCTGCAGCGCCTAGGCAAAAATCCGCCGGTGCCGTCGTCTGGACCTGCGCCTTCGTCGCCAGCGAGCGCGCAGCGCTAGTCAGAGAGATAGAGAAGGAATCGGACCATGTACCACGAGTTTTTCACCAGTCAGGGCGTCCTGTTTCTGCCCATCCTGGCCATGCTGCTGTTCGCCGCGACGTTCGCCGGCGCGGTCGCCTGGGCCTTATCGCGCAGCGCGCAGTACTCGGGGCTGGCCAGCCTGCCGCTCGAGCCGGAGCGCCCGGCGGAGGAGGTGGCCCGTGACTGAGCAGCAGATTCCCCTGGATCCGGATACCGGGCATGACTATGACGGGATCCGCGAGTTTGATAACCCGCTGCCGCGCTGGTGGCTGGTCACGTTCTACGGCGCGGTGGTGTTCGCCGTCGGCTACTGGATGTACTATCACACCCTGGAGGCAGGCGTGCTGCCGCGCGCCGCCTACGAAGCAGAGCTGGCGCGCCTCGAACAAGAGGAGTCGGCGCGCCTGGCCCAGCTGGAGGCCGCCGGCAAAGGGGTGACCGAAGAGGGGTTCTGGCAGCTCGCCAAGGATCCCCAGGCGGTGGAGCGCGGCCAGGCGGTGTTCAAGCAGAACTGTCTGTCCTGTCACGGCGACCGCGGCCAGGGCATCATCGGTCCCAACCTCACCGATGTCTACTATATCCATGGAGCCAAGGCGCTGGATGTCTACCGGACGATCAGCAGCGGCGTAATTGACAAAGGCATGCCGGCGTGGCGGCCGCTGCTCGGGGTGAGCAAGGTGCGCGACGCGGCGGCCTACGTGCTGTCGCTGCGCGGCCAGAATGTGCCCGGCAAGGCACCGCAGGGCAGCACGGCGGACGGCAAGGCCGCGCCGTAAAGGCAAGATCATGACGACGCAGTACAAGGGCGGCCCGAGCCTGGACCGCCTGCAGTTGCTCAGCGCGCGGGGCTCGCGCGAGTATGTCTATCCGGCGGATGTCCACGGGCGCTGGACTCGCCTGAAGCCGTGGGTGTTCGCCGCGCTCATCGCCATCTATGTCGCCCTGCCGCTGTGCCGCGTCAACGGCCGGCCGGCGGTGTTCATCGATATCGCGGCGCGCCACTTTTATCTGATGGGGCGCACCTTCAATGCGCAGGACTTTTATCTGGTGTTCTTTTTTCTCACCGCGGTCGGCTTTGCGCTGATCGTGCTGGCGGCGCTCTTTGGCCGGCTGTGGTGCGGCTGGGCGTGCCCGCAGACGGTCTTTTTAGAGGGCGTGTTCCGCCGCATCGAGCGCTGGATCGAGGGCTCGGCGGCCGAGCGCCAGAAGCTGGCCCGCGCCCCGTGGACCTTGAACAAGCTCGTGCGCAAGGGCGGCAAGCACGCAGTGTATCTGCTGCTGTCGTTCCTGCTGGCGCATGTGCTCCTCTCGTACTTTGTGACCCTGCCGGGCCTTTTGCGGATGATGAGCGCGAGCCCGCAGCTGCACCGCACCGAGTTTGTCTGGGCCGCGGCGATTACGGCGATCCTGTATGTGAACTTCTTCTGGTTCCGCGAGCAGCTGTGCCTGGTCGTCTGCCCCTATGGTCGGCTGCAGTCGGCGATGCAGGACCCGGACACGATCGTCATCGGCTACGACAAAAGTCGCGGCGAGCCGCGCGGCAAGCGCGACGAGCCCGGCGCCGGCGACTGCGTCGACTGCCGGCGCTGCGTGGCGGTGTGCCCGACCGCCATCGACATCCGCAACGGCACCCAGCTGGAGTGCGTCGGCTGCGCCGGCTGCATCGATGCCTGCGATGAGATCATGGTCAAGCTCGGCCGGCGGCCGGGGCTTGTGCGCTATGACTCGGAGCGCGGGCTCGCCGGCCAGCCGCGGCGGTGGTTTCGCCCGCGGCTCTTCGTCTATCTGCTGGCGGGGGCGGTGGGGCTCACGGTGGCGACCACGGTGTGGCTGCGGCAGGTGTCGTTCGAGGCGAACCTGGTGCACGGAGTCGCCGCGCCGTTTGTGCTCGATGGCGACCTGGTACGCAATCAGTTCCTCGTACACCTGGTCAACAAGAACGCGGCGCCGGCGACCCTGGAGATCACCTCGCTGGCGGAGTCGCCGCTGCAGGTGATCGTGCCCCAGACGCGGGTCGAGCTGGAGGCGCTTGGCAGCCTGCAGCTGCCGGTGGTGATCTCGCTGCCGCGCGCCGCCAGCCGCCCCGGCCTCACCGTGCGCCTGCGGGTGCGCGAGCCGGAGTCGGGCAGCACGCGCGAGCTGCTGATCCCGGTGAGCGGCCCCGGCCCGCGGCTGAGTCGCCGGCCGACCGCCGAGAGGGTGCTGTGACCGCGCTGCCCAGCGCCTACGCGCAGCTCCTGGGCCTGGGTGTCTTGTGGGTGAGCTTTCACTGCTCGGGGATGTGCGGACCGCTGCTCATCGGCATGGATCTGGCGGGCGCGGCGCGCGGCTGGAGCCCGTGGCGCGGCGCCCTGCAGGTGCTGTCCTACCAGGCCGGGCGCGCCCTCACCTACGCCTGGCTGGGCGGCCTGTGCGGGCTGCTCGGGGCGCAGCTCAACGCCCAGTTCACCCGGGCCTCGGCGCTGCTGGCCATGGCCTGCGGGCTCTTGACGCTGGTCGGCGTGCTGCGGCGGCGGGGGCAGTCGGCGGCGCCGGTGCCGCTGCGGCGCGCGGCCGCAAGCTCCAGCCTGGCGGCGCTGTTGGCGCAAGCGCGGCGCCTGCTGGCCCGGCTCGCCGGCCAGCGGTCGCCGCTTTACGGGATGGCGCTCGGCTCGGCGATGGGATTTCTGCCCTGCATGCTCATGCTGTGGGCGCTGGGACTGGCGGCGCTGACCGCCTCACCGCTGCAGGGGGCGCTCTTGATGCTGCTGCTGGTGGTGATGACCACGCCGGTGCTGCTGACCGTGACGCTGTTGCCGCACTTGCTGCGCGGCCGGCGGCGCGGACCTGCCTTTGTCGCCGCTTATCTTCCGGCGCTGTCGGGACTGTGGCTGGTGTTGTGCGGGGGCGCGGCGATCAGGCTGTGGCCGCACGTCCACGCCGGCCTGTCGGTGCTCGGGCGGCCGTTTACGATCATGCTGTTCTAACCAAGGGCAGGTTCCTGGGCGCCCGGCGCAGCGAGGCTCCCGCGCCTGCCGGGCGCTGCGTCCAGGACGGCTTTGCAGAAGGCCCTGCGATCAGTCGCCGAAGCGCTGGTGGGCCGCGGCGGCCAGGGCTTCGCGGTGGCTTGGATGAGCGATGGCGATGAGGGCGCGAGCGCGCTGGCGCAGGTTCTTGCCGTACAGATCAGCGACTCCGTACTCGGTCACTACATAATGGACGTGGGCACGCGTGGTGGTCACCCCGGCGCCGGGCCGCAACAGCGGCACGATGCGTGACTCGCCGCGGTGGCTGCAGGCGGGCAGGGCGATGATGGGCTTGCCGCCCTCGGACAGCGCCGCGCCGCGCATGAAGTCCATCTGGCCGCCGACTCCGGAGTACTGCCGGCTGCCGATCGAGTCGGCGCACACCTGCCCGGTCAGATCGACCTCGATGGCGCTGTTGATCGCGGTGGCCTTGGGGTTCTGGCGGATCACCGCAGTGTCGTTGACATAGCTTATGTCGTGCAGGTGGACTAGCGGGTTCTCATCGATGAAGTCGTACAGGCGGCGACTGCCGTGGACGAACCCGGCGACGATGCGGCCGCGCTCGATCACCTTGTCTTCACCGGTGATGACGCCGCGCTCGACCAGCTCGACCACCCCATCGGAGAACATCTCGGTGTGGACGCCGAGGCGGCGGTGACCCCCTAGCGAGGCGAGCACCGCATCGGGAATGGCGCCGATGCCCATCTGCAGGGTGGCGCCGTCTTCAATCAGGCTGGCGCAGTGCTGGCCGATGGCGAGGTCGATGGCGCTCGGCGTGTGGCGCGGGCGCTCGGGCAGCGGGTCGGTGCAGTCGACGATTGCGTGCAGCCGGCTGTGGTGGACCAGGCCATCGCCATAGGTGCGCGGCATGTTGGGGTTGACCTGGGCGATGACCAGGCGCGCGCACTGCACCGCGGCAGCGGCGACGTCGACCGAGACGCCCAGCGAGTGGTAGCCGTGCCGATCCGGCGGCGAGACCTGGATGAGGGCGACATCGATGGGGAGGATGCCGCGGCGAAACAGGCGCGGAATCTCGCTGAGGAACACCGGGATGTAGTCGGCGCGCCCGGCAGCGACCGCCTCGCGCAGGTTCTCTCCGACAAACAGCAGGTTGCCGCGAAAGCTTTGCGAGAGCTCCGCAGCGGCGTAGGGAGTCTTCCCTTCGGTGTGCAGGTGGACAATCTCCACATCCCGCAGCTCGCCGGCGCGGGCGGTCATGGCGGCGATGAGCTGCTGCGGCGCCGCGGCCACAGAGTGGATGAATACGCGCTGACCAGACTGAATAGCCGCCACCGCCACTTCGGCAGCGACCGACTGGGAAAATTGCATCGACATGGGCGCAGGCTTTCGCAAAGCCTATGCCAGCTTGCTCCGAGGCGAAATCGGGCCCAGTCTAAAAGGGCGCGCAAAAAATGCAGCCCAGGCTCTCTGAGTTGTTCGCCTGGCGAAAAAAATGCGCGCTTGCGACCTGGCCCTGTACAATTTTCCTTGGCAGGGGCTTTGCAGGTTCAAGGCTCCGGCGACGTAGCGCGGTCTCCTACCAGGACTGCGGATGCTTGAGGAGGGTTCTTTGATGAGCGGTCCACTATCTCCGGAACATTTACAAAAGATGCACGCCTACTGGCGCGCGGCAAATTACCTGTCTGTAGGTCAGATCTACCTCTACGATAACCCGCTGCTCAAGGTCCCGCTCACCCTCGCTCACATCAAGCCGCGGCTGCTCGGCCACTGGGGTACGACGCCGGGGCTCAACTTCATCTATGTCCACCTCAACCGCGTCGTCAAAGAGGGCGACTACAGCGTCCTTTACGTCGCTGGACCCGGGCACGGGGGTCCGGGACTGGTCGCCAACACCTACCTTGAGGGCACCTACAGCGAGGTCTATCCGAGCATCAGCCAGGACGAGGAGGGGATGAAGAAGCTGTTTCGGCAGTTCTCCTTCCCTGGGGGAATTCCCAGCCACGCCGCTCCCGAGACCCCGGGCTCGATCCATGAAGGCGGTGAGCTCGGATACGCCCTCTCGCACGCCTACGGGGCGGTGTTCGACAACCCCGAGCTGATCGTCGCCTGCGTGGTCGGCGATGGCGAGGCCGAGACCGGGCCGCTTTCGACCAGCTGGCACAGTAACAAGTTCCTCAACCCGGTGCACGACGGCGCGGTCCTGCCCATCCTGCATCTGAACGGCTACAAGATCGCCAACCCGACCGTGCTCGCCCGCATCAGCCACGAAGAGCTGGCGCAGCTGTTCCGTGGCTACGGCTACACCCCCTACTTCGTCGAGGGGGACGAGCCGGAGAAGATGCACCAGCTGATGGCCGCCACCCTGGATCGGGCCTTCGCCGACATCCGGCGGATTCAGAAGGAAGCCCGGCACAGCGGCTTTGTCGAGCGGCCGCGCTGGCCGATGATCATCCTGCGGTCGCCCAAGGGGTGGACCGGGCCCAAAGAGGTGGACGGCAAGCCGTCGGAGGGAACGTGGCGCTCGCACCAGGTGCCGTTCTCGGAGATGGCGCACTCGCCGCAGCACGTCAAGCTGCTCGAAGAGTGGATGAAGAGCTACAAGCCCGAGGAGCTGTTCGACGAGCGCGGCCGGCTGCGACCCGAGCTGGCGGAGCTCGCCCCCAAGGGGACGCGGCGCCTGGGAAGTAACCCCCACGCCAACGCCGGCGCGCTGCTGCGCGACCTGCGGCTGCCCGACTTCCGCAAGTATGGGGTCGCGGTCCCCGAGCCGGGGGCCGTGCAGGCCGAGGCGACGCGGGTGCTCGGGGGCTTTCTCCGCGATGTGTTCGCCTACAACCGCGACACCCGCAACTTCCGCATGTTCGGCCCCGACGAGACGGCCTCGAACCGCCTCGGCGCGGTCTATGAGACCACCGCCAACGTCACCGTGGCGACGGTGCTTTCCAGCGACGAGCACCAGTCCCCCGATGGACGGGTGATGGAGACGCTGAGCGAGCACCAGTGCCAGGGCTGGCTGGAGGGCTACCTGCTCACCGGTCGCCACGGCCTGTTTAGTTGCTACGAGGCGTTTATCCACATCATCGACTCGATGTTCAACCAGCACGCCAAGTGGCTCAAGGTCTGCAAGCAGATCCCGTGGCGGCGGCCGCTCGCCTCGCTGAACTACCTATTGACCAGCCACGTCTGGCGCCAGGACCACAACGGCTTCAGCCACCAGGACCCGGGCTTTATCGATCATGTGGTCAACAAGAAGGCCGACGTCATCCGCGTCTACCTGCCGCCCGACGCCAACACCCTCTTGTCGGTGGTGGATCACTGCCTGCGCAGCCGCCACTACGTCAACGTGATCGTCGCCGGCAAGCAGCCCGCTCCGCAGTGGCTGGACATGGACGCGGCGAGCAAGCACGCCGCCGCGGGCATCGGCATCTGGGAGTGGGCGAGCAGCGACAAGGGGTGTACCCCCGATGTGGTGATGGCGTGCGCCGGCGATGTGCCGACGCTGGAGACCCTGGCCGCGGTCACGCTGCTGCGCAAGTACATTCCCGAGCTCAAGGTGCGCGTCATCAACGTCATCGACCTGATGAAGCTGCAGCCGCCGAGCGAGCACCCGCATGGCCTGAGCGACCAGGACTTCGACGCCCTGTTTACCAAGGACCGGCCGATCATCTTTGCCTACCACGGCTACCCGTGGCTCATCCACCGCCTCACCTACCGCCGCAAGAACCACAACAACCTGCACGTCCGCGGCTACAAGGAAGAGGGCACGACGACCACGCCGTTTGACATGGTGGTGATGAACGACCTGGATCGGTTTCACCTCGTGCTCGATGTCATCGATCGGGTGCCGCAGCTCGGCGCGCGGGCGGCGTATGTGCAGCAGGCGATGCGCGACTGGCTGTTCGCGCACAAGCAGTACACCCGCCAGCAGGGCGATGACATGCCGGAGGTGCGCGAGTGGAAGTGGAGCCCGGCAGAGTCGGCAGCTGGGGGAGAGCCGGAGCAGGCGGGGTGAAGGCCGTGACACCGGGGGTCTGGCAGAAGTAGACTCCAGAGAATGGAAACTATGTTCGAGGAGCTCAAAAGATACGTAAAGTGGAGCGCTGCGGATGAGGCGGCGCTGCACGCCCTGCACCCGGTCTGCTCGCCGGAGCTTGTGCGTATCGCCGACCTTTTCTACAAGCAGATCCTCGAGCATGACGGAGCCCGCGTCGCCCTGGAAGGCGGGGAGAGCCAGGTCGGGCGCCTCAAGGGGACGCTGGTCGCCTGGATGGATCGGCTGCTCACCGGCCCCTGGGATGAGGAGTACTTCGCGCTGCGCTGCCGCATCGGCCGCGTCCACGTCCGCATCGCCCTGCCGCAGCACTACATGTTCGGCGCCATGAACGTCATCCGCCGCGAGCTTGAGCTCATCATCGGCCGCGAGTATGAAAAGCGCCCGAGCGACCTCGCGCAGGCGCGCGACGCCGTCGACAAGATCCTCGACCTGGAGCTGGCGATCATGCTCCACACCTATCATGAAGACCTGCAGGTGCAGCAGAACCGCGTCGAGCGCCTGTCGACCTTCGGCCAGCTTATCGGCGCCATCGGCCACGAGCTGCGCAACCCCCTGGGCGTCATCGAGTCGTCGCTGTACATCCTCAAAGGGCGGGCGGGCGGCGACGAGCGCATGCTCAAGCACATCGGCCGCATCGGCGAGCAGGTCACCCTCGCCAACAGCACGATCGCCGGGCTCATAGACATGATCCGCGACAAGCCCCTTTTGCGCGAGCCGGTGCGGCTGCGCGAGCTGGTTGACGCGGCGCTCGGCACCCTGACGGTGCCCCCCGGGGTGGTGGTGAGGCGCGAGGGACTGGACGGACTCCCCGAGGTAGCCGGCGATCCGACGCAGCTGCGGCAGGTGCTGCGCAACCTGCTGGATAACGCGCTGCACGCGGTGGGCAAAAGTGGGGAGATCTCGGTCAGCGCCCGTCCGCTCAACGGCGGCGGCAAGATCGAGCTGGTGATCTGCGACAGCGGCCCGGGCGTCGACCCGGCGATCCGCAAGCGGCTGTTCGAGCCGCTCATCAGCGCCAAGGCGGGCGGCATCGGGCTCGGGCTGTCGCTGGTCAAGCGGTTCATCGAGCGGCACGGCGGGACCATCGCCTACGCGCCCGAGGGTCGCGGCGCCCGGTTTGTCATCAAGCTGCCGGTGCGCGCCGGAGGCGCCCATGCGTAGGATCCTGGTCACCGATGACAACCGCGCCTTCGCCGAGAACCTCGCCGAGATCCTCGAGGACGCCGGCTATGAGGCGGTGGTCGCCGACTCGGGCGCCGAGGCGCTGCGGCTGGCCACCAGCAGCCGCTTTGACGTGCTCTTGTCCGACATGCGCATGCCCGAGATGGGCGGCGCCGAGTTCGTCCACCGGGTGCGCAGGGTCGACCCCGGGCTGCCGGCGATCGTCATCACCGCCTACACCTATGACAATGATCTGGCGCAGGCGCGCCGCGAAGGGCTGCTCGGGGTACTGCCCAAGCCGGTGCCGGTGCCGACGCTGCTGGAGCTCCTGGCGGTCGCCCGGCGGGGGGGCCTGCTGGTGCTCATCGAGGATGACGCCAGCCTCGCCGACAACCTCACCGAGGTCCTGCAGTCGCGGGGCTTTGCCTCAGTGACCGCGGCCTCGGCGCTGGAGACCGAGCGGCTGGGGGACATCTCGCCGTTTACCGCGCTGGTCGATCTGCGCATGCCCGGCGAGGTGGACGGCGAGGCGATGCGCAAGCTGGCCCTGCGCTTCCCGGGGCTGCCCATGCTGGTGGTGACCGGCCACCTGGAGATCGCCCCACCGGTTCACTATGAGGGGTACTTTGCCAAGCCCTTTGACACCACCGACCTTCTAGCCGCCATCGAGCACTTGTACCGGGCCCACCATGGATAGCCTGAGCCAACCCAAGATCCTGATCGTCGACGACAACCGGGCGCTCGCCGAGAACCTCAGCGAGATCCTGGAAGACGCCGGCTATCTGGTCCATCTGGCGGCCAGCTGCGAGGCGGCGCTTAGGAGCGAGCCGTTCACGGTGGCGCTGGTGGATGTGCGCCTGCCCGACGGCGACGGAGCCAAGCTGGCGACCCAGCTCAAGGAGCGCTGGCCGCAGACCGAGGTCATCCTGCTCACCGGCTTTGCCACCCTGGAGTCGGCGATGGCGGCGGTGCGCGCCGGCGCCTGGGCCTACCTCATCAAGCCGTGCTCCACCGACGACCTCCTGCTGGCCGTGCGGCAGGCGGTGCGCCAGGTCGGCAGCCAGGAGGAAAGGCGCCACCTGGCGCGGCGGGCGCAGGTGGCGGAGAAGCTGGCCGCGGTGGGCACCCTGGCCGCCGGGCTCTCGCACGAGATCAAAAACCCGCTCAACGCCGCCTCGCTGCAGCTCACCGTGCTGGAGCGCCGGCTGCGGCGGCTGCCCGAGAAGAACCTGGCGAGCCTTTTGGAGCCGCTGGCGCTCGTCCAGCAGGAGATCCAGCGGCTGAGCTCTGTCGTCGAGGAGTTTCTCGCCTTCGCCCGGCCGCGCGACTTCATTCCCATGATGGTCGACCTGACGGTCGTGGTACATACGGTGGCGCGGCTGTTCACCGCGCAGGCAGAAAAGGCCGGGCTGCGCATCGAGACCCAGCTTGGCCCGGTGCGGCCGATCCTGGGCGATGCCGGGCTACTACAGCAGGCAATCATGAACCTGGTGCTCAACGCCATCCAGGCGACCCCGCCGGGCGGCTGGGTGCGCATCGAGCTCGCCGAGCAGGCTGGCGAGGTGATGCTGACGGTCGAGGACAGCGGCACCGGCCTGTCGCCCGAGGCGCGCGCGCACCTGTTCGAGCCGTTCTTTACGACCAAGGAGCTCGGCTCGGGCCTGGGCCTGCCGCAGGTGCACGCAGTGGTCGAGCAGCACGGCGGTAGCATCCTGGTCCAGGATGGGCGCACGGGCGGCGCCTGCTTCCGCATCAAGCTGCCGGCGCGCACCGCCGCCTGAGGAGATCTGCGCAAGATTTGCCGCGTTTTATCGGAGAGCGCAGAATTTGCGCGAAATATTGGCGTTTCTGCCCACAATAGCTCGGCGCGGGAGTTGCTTATTATGCTTCATCGAGGAAACGAATGTCCCAGCCCGGCCGAATTCTCATTGTTGATGATGAAGTCAATGCGCGCTCCGCTCTCGCCGAGCTGCTCCGCGAAGAGGGCTACAGCGTGGAGACCGCAGCCGACGGCTTCAAGGCCCTGCCCAAGCTCGATGACTTCGCCCCGGATGTGATAGTCACCGACTTGAAGATGCCCGGGCTGGATGGCCTTGGCCTCATGCGCAAGGCCCTGGAGCAGGACGTCGATCGCGCCGTCATCGTCATGACCGCCTTTGGCGCCGTCGAGACCGCGGTGGCGGCGATGCGCGCCGGCGCCGCCGACTACCTCAGCAAGCCCATCAACTTCGATGAGCTCCTGCTGGTGGTCGAGCGGGCGCTGGAGCGGCGGCGCCTGCGCCAGGAGACCGGCCAGCTGCGCCAGCGCCTCACCGAGCGCCACCGCATCCCCAGCATCATCGGCGCGAGCCCGGCGATGCAGTCGGTGTTCGACACCGTGCTGCAGGTGGCGCCGTCGCGCGCCTCGGTGCTCATCACCGGTGAGAGCGGCACCGGCAAGGAGCTGGTGGCGGCGGCCCTGCACGAGCACAGCACGCGCGCCAGCGGGCCGTTTGTGAAGCTGCACTGCGCGGCGCTCACCGAGACGCTGCTGGAGAGTGAGCTGTTTGGCCACGAGCGCGGCGCCTTCACCGGCGCGGTGGCGCGTCGCGACGGGCGCTTCCAGCAGGCCGACGGCGGGACGATCTTCCTCGATGAGATCGGCGAGATCTCGCTCGCGGTGCAGATCAAGCTGCTGCGCTTTTTGCAGGAGCACGAGTTCGAGCGCGTCGGCGGCAACCAGACCATCAAGGTGGACGTGCGCATCATCGCCGCCACCAACCGCAACCTGCGCGAGCGGATCCAGCAGGGCCTGTTCCGCGAGGATCTGTACTACCGGCTCAACGTCATCTCGCTGGAGATGCCGCCGCTGCGGCAGCGGACCTCTGACATCGGCCTGCTGGCGCATCACTTCCTGACCAAGTTCGCCCAGGAAAACGGCAAGACAATCAACGCCCTCAATGACGCCGCGATGGAGAAGCTGCTGCGCTACCCCTGGCCCGGCAACGTGCGCGAGCTGGAGAACGCCATCGAGCGCGCGGTGATCACCTGCCGCGGCGACACCCTGCGCGCCGAGGACCTGGCGATCAGCGTCGCCCCGACCGACGCCCGCAAGGCCGCCAGCGACTACCCGCCGATCCCCGGCTCGAGCCTGGGCGAGCTGGAGCGCTTCGCCATCCTCAAGACCCTGGAGCACACCGGCGGCTCGACCTCGCGCGCCGCCGAGATCCTCGGCATCTCGCCGCGCAAGATCCAGTACAAGCTGCAGGCCTACCAGAAAGGCGCGACGCCCGAGCGCGAGCGCGAGGCCTGAGCCCCGAGGCGGCGGCGCGCGCCGCCCCTTTAAGGCTTGGTCGAGCGCGCAGACGGCGGGTCGGACCCGGGGGCCGGGCCGATCACCGACTCCAGCAGCGAGGGCGGCACCACGTCATCGATGATCTCGTGCGGACCGCTGGTGACCGGGGCCGGCACGACGTCGAGCACCTGCCCCCCTTCAGTTGTAATCTCGCTCATCCGCCTTGTGGTGGCCACCTGATCGGCGGCGCGGTCGCGAATTGCTTCCCGGAAGTAGTCGCCGCGCGAGCCGACCTCGTTGAACAGCGCCTGCTCGGCTGGATCCAGCTTGATGTCCGCCATGTAGTCCTCCTGCCATCGCAAAAAAACAGTCCCCTGCCCGCATCATAGCCGATCCGCCGCGCTGGCCGACAGGCGGGCGGCGGGCCAGTGCGACGGCAGGGCGCGGCGTCGCCTCCGCGCGGGTTCGCTTGCGGGTATCATGAAGGGATGAGCGCAAGCAGTGACCCTGCGCCCCCCGGCCCTGCCGAGACCGAGGCGCTGTCCCTCAAGTCGCCGCCGTGGCGGTTTCCTCGCTGGGGACTGGCCGTGCTGGCCCTTGGCGTCATGTGGCTGACGATCTTTATCGCCTGGCCGATCGGCATGCTCATCGCCACGCCGGTGATCCTGCTGCTGCTGCGCCAGCGCCGGCGCCTGGGCCTTTTGTGCGTGCTCGGCTCGCCCTACGTGGTGCTGACCGGACTGAGCCTGCTGCTCGGCGTGGTCAGCTACTTCGGCGGCGCGGCGCAGCTGCGCACCATCGGTATGCCGAGCCGTGAGTTCCATAACCTCGATGAGCGCTGGCGCGTCTACCGGTCGACCTCGGGCTGCATTGTGGACGGCTCGGAGATCTTCACTCACGAGCCCAATAACGCGGTGGTCAAGCTGCTGGTGAGCGTGCTCGGACCGATGCGCGGCGCCTACACCGGACCCTACCCGCAGCACCCCGAGGTGGCGGCGCGGCTGCGGGACGCGGTGGCGGTGCCGCGGGCGGCGCTGCAGTCCGGCACACTCGCGCTGGCAGAAAAGACTGTCCGCCTGGAGCCGCCGACCGTGGCCGAGCTCGCGCGCCTGTTCCCAGAGGGCGACCTCGCCGCGGTCTTCTTCGGACCCCACAGCGAGCTGCTTCTTGTGACCGGCAAGAGCGCGCGCAGCGAGATCAACGCGGCGCTCATCGACAGCGGGCGCGGGCGCGCCTTCGCCACCTACTTTGATCTCGGCGCGGCGCCCAGGTAGCGCGCCTACCCCTGGTTCAGCTGCGCCGCGATGCCGCTGGCCACCCGGCGCGGCACCAGGCGGGTAAAGAACACTCCCACCTTGTTCATGAGGCCATGTACGGCCAGCACCTGCCCGCTGTGCATGGCGCGGTAGGCGTGCGCCGCGACCTCGTCTGCCTTGGCCACCCCGGGCCGCTGGAACAGCCGGGTCTGCGCGTTGCCGGCGCGCTGGGCGAACTCGGTGGCGGTGGCGCCCGGGCAGTGGCAGGTGACGGTGACACCGTCCTTTTTCAGCTCGAAAGCCAGCGCCTCGGAGAACATCACCACAAACGACTTGCTGGCGTAGTAGGTCGCCATGTACGGGCCGGCCTGGAAGCCGGCGCTGGAGGCGATGTTGAGGATCCGCCCGCTGCGCCGCTGCCGCATGTCGCGCCCGAACAGGTGGCAGAGCCGTAAGAGGGTGGTGATGTTCAGCTCGACCATGCTGACCTCTTTTTCGAGGTCCTGATCGAGGAACGGGCCGGTGGAGCCGAAGCCGGCGTTATTGACCAGGAAGTCGACGGTGATCCCGCGCTCCTTGAGGGTCCGGTGCAGCTCGTCGCTGGCCTGCGGGCGACTCAGGTCGGTGGGCAGGCTGAGCGCGGTCACCCCGTGGCTGTTTTGCAGCTCGCTGGCGAGGCGGCCCAGCGCCTCGGCGCTGCGGGCGACCAGCACCACGTCATGGCCATCGCGGGCGAACAGCTCGGCGAACTGTTTCCCAAGGCCCGCCGAGGCGCCTGTAATAAGGGCAGTCTTGCGTAGGGTCATGGCTCATCATACCAGAGGGCCGCCGCCGCGGGGAGGTCCGCGCAGGCCCAGGGACGGCGGCCGGCCGGCGTGTCGCTGCCGTCGACGAAGCCGGGGTGCGCATATTTTTCGACGGTTTGTCGCCGTTACGAAAAGAGTGCGCACCTTTTGGCCCCCTGCCGACGGGATGCGCAGCACTGGCAGCACCGGCGGCGGCGACCCTGTGCTGCCTGGCACAACGGTTGCTCCAGCAGCAAGTGAGGTGAGCCATGAAGAAGAAGCCGCGAGTCCTGATTGCGGACGATGATCTCCACATCTTGGAGACGACGGCCGAGGCGGTCGAGGCCTTTGGCGCCGAGGTCATACGCGCGGCGAGCGGCGCGGAGCTCATCGAGCGGCTGAGCGCGGGGGGACTGTTCGATCTCATCTTGACCGATATCTCGATGCCGTGGATAAGCGGCCTGCAGGTGATTCATACCGCGCGCGCCGCCGGCATCCATACCCCGGTGATCGTCATGACCGCGCTCAAGGACGCCAGCATCGCCCAGCAGGTGGACCGGCTCGCCTATGGCGCCGTGCTGCTGCGCAAGCCCTTCGCGCTCGATCACCTCCAGTCGGCGGTGGACAACGTACTGTCACAGAGAGGCGCTGCTCGCGACTCTGACAAGGCCCTAAGCAATGCATAATGGATCTTCAAAAGAGCCTGGTTATCGCATCCTGTTTGACTCAATTCCTGGTCTGTATCTGGTCCTGAGTCCGGTCAGCGGGTTCCCGATCGTCGCGGTCAGCAGCGGCCTGCTGCAGGCGACTGCGACCCGTCGCGAGGACCTCGTGGGCCACAGTCTGCTCGACGCCTTTGCCGACAACCCCGCCGAGGCCGGGATATCCGGGTTTGTGAACCTGGGCAATGCGCTGCAGCGCGTGCTGTGGTCGCGCATTCCCAATACCCTGCCGGCGCAGAAGTTCGCCATCCGTCGGCCGGCAGAAGCCGGGGGCGGATTCGAGGAGCGCTTGTGGGGCGTTCAGAGCTCGCCCGTGCTGGACTCGCAAGATGCCCTGCAGTACATCATCTGCTCCATCCAAGATATGTCTGCGAGCCGCCGGGCGACCGAGCCGGAGAGCTTGCCCGAGGAGTGGGTGGCAATGGTCGCGCACGACCTGCAGCAGCCGGTGCACGCGCTGGTCCTGGGGACCGACCTGCTGCGGCGCCAGGTCCCTGACGAAAAGACGCGTCGCTCGGTAGAGCGGGTCCGCGCTTCGGCGCTGCGCCTGAGCCGGATGATCCAGGACCTCTGGGCGATCGCCAAGCTGGAGTCTCGGCAGCTGAGCCTGCAGCCAGAGCCGATGGCCCTGGGGGCCTTCGTCCGCGAGCTCCTGCACCACCACCCCGACGCCGCCGAGCGGGTGACGCTGCAGCTGCAGACCAAGGACGAGCTGCAGGTGCTGGCGGACGGCGAGCGGGTCGCGCAGGTGCTGAGCAACCTGGTGACCAACGCCGTGCGCTTCAGCGACCCGGGGACCGCGATCCGCATCGAGGTCACGCTGCACCCGCCCTTCGCGCAGCTCGCGGTGATAAGCCAGGGGCCCGCCATTGCCCAGGACGAGCTGCTGGCGCTATTTGATCACTGCATCGGCGTCGAGCGCAGCCACAGCGCGCTCCCCGGGGCCAGCATCGGTCTGTATGTGGCCAAGGGCCTCATCGAAGCCCACGGCGGGCGGATCTGGGCCGAGAGCGGCGGCCCGCACGCCACCACCCGCTTCTGCTTCACCCTGCCGCTAGACCCCCAGGCCGACAGTCGCCTGGGCCCCGAGACGCGCCCTGGCGCTGCCGAGCCGCTCGCGCACGCTGTCAGCGCCTGAGGCGGCGCAGCTCACAGGAGCAGCTGCAGGCGGCGGCGGCACTCGTGGATGAGCTCCTGCTGCGATCCGGTGGCCTGGCCCAGGTACTGGAACAAGGCGAGCAAGGCGCGCCGCGCCCCATCTTCCCGATAGCGGCGGTCGCGCTGGATGAGGGTGAGCAGGTTCTCCAGCGCCTCGGCGAGCTGGCCGCTGCGGGCCTGGGCGGCGGCCACGGTGTAGCGCGCCGCCGAGTCGCCTTCGCTCGCCTGCAGCCGCACCTGCGCCGCCGCCGGCCCGCCTTCTTCGTCGCCGGCCTGGAAGAAGGCCAGCACCTGGGCGACCAGCTCGGCGCGCTCGCTCTCCGGGCTGCGCGGGTCGATGGCGGCCAAGAGCGCGGTCACCTCCGGGTAGCGCTGCGGGCCCTGGCCGAGCAGTGACTCGGCCAGCAGCAGCTGGGCGCGCGGCAGCCGGCTGCCGTCGAGCGCCTGCTCACCGCTGGTCAGCGGCCGCAGCAGCGCCTCGGCCGCCGCATACTCGCCGCTCGCCCACAGCTTGGCCGCCTCCACGAGCTCCGCCTCGCCGCGCGCCGGCACCAGGGCAGCCAGGAAGCCGCTGAGGAACTTGGCGTCGCGGACGCCGACGAACTCGTTTACCACCCGCCCCTTGTGGAACGCCTTGACGGCCGGGATCCCCGAGATGCGAAACTGCTGCGCCAGCGCCGGCTCCTGGTCGGTGTTGACCTTGGCCAGCAGCACCTTGCCGCCAAGCCCCGCCACCACCTGTTCCAGCACCGGGCCGAGCGTGCGACACGGCCCGCACCACGGCGCCCAGAAATCGACCAGCACCGGCACCTGGTGCGAGCGCTCGATGACCTTTTGGGCAAAGTCGGCGGTCGTAACCTCGAAGGTAAGAGCTGCGGCGTTCGTTGTCTCCATGCGCTCTTACATAGCACGATCGCGGGCTGAACAAGGCCCCGCTGCCCTGCGGCTAGGGCGTGGTCTGGGCGATGACCTGCGGGCTTGCGCCCTTGTGGGCGACGGTGTAAAGGAGCTTGGCCATGGCCTCGGCCGAGCTTACGACGAGCGAGGCGAAAAACCGCAGCGTCTCGTCGCTGTACTCCAGCTCCATGGCCGGCAGGGTGATGCGGAAGTAGATCTCGCCCTTGTCGCTGTTGAGGATCCAGGCGCCCATGTACGAGCGCGCGTTGAGGATCGTCAGCGACTCGCCCACCGCCGCGTAGCGCTCGCTCGGGGTGACAAACGGCAGGGTGATCGCCATGGTCACCATGCCGCGGTCCGGCCGCGGGATGAACACCAGCGGCACATCGGTGTCCATCACCCGGGTCAGCACCGCAACCTGGCCGACTTCTTCGTTGAATCGGTAGGGCACGCCCAGGCGATCGGCCCAGCTCTTCAGGTGCGGGTAGGTGAGGGTGAAGCGGAGCGACATCGGTGAGGGTCTCACCCCCATCTTATCGCATCGCGGGCCGCCGCCGCTACGGCGACGTTGCCGAGGCTGCTGGCGAGCCTCAGGGCCTGACGGCGGCGGGCGGCGGGGCAGCGGGCGGCGGGGCAGCGGGCGACGCGGCAGCAGGCGGCGCGGCGGCGGGCGGCGCGGCAGCAGGCGCGCGGCGGCGGGCAGCGCGACAGCGGGCGGCGCGGCGGCGGGCGGCGGGGCCGCGGGCGGCGCGGCGGCGGCAGCGGCGCGCAGCGAGTCGCCAAAGGGCGTCGTCACCTCGACCGCTTCCATCGGCGGGTACTTGTGGGAGTAGAACCACCACCAGACCCACGACGGCCGGCGCGGCACGAAGCGGTACTCGTGGAGCTCGGGCTGGGCCAGCTCTTCATCGAGCCGCACGAGCAGGAAGTTCTCGTAGGCGTAGGCGCGGTGGTGAAGCAGCAGCTCGCGCAGCTGCCGCTCCTCGGCCGCGGGCAGGCCCTTCTGGGTGACCAGCACCAGCTGCGGGTGCTGCTTGCGCACCTGGGCAAGCTGCGCCAGCGTGCTCAGCTCCCCCCACGGCGAGACCCCGTAGCTGCGGTCGAAGTAGTAGGTGAACTCCACCCGGTAGGGCAGGCGGTAAAAGACCGCGAAGGCCGACCGCGGGGTGTGCTCGCCGGCGGCGCGCGCAAACAGGAGCTTGGCGTAGTCGGGGTTATAGCCGGCAAAGCCGTGCGTCCCCATGACCTCGCGGCTGTCCAAAAGGTTGTGCACGGCGTGCGGCAGGGTGGTGGCGAAGTAGCCGAGCGTCAGCACCACCGCAGCGGCGGTCGCCGCCCGCGCCCCGGCGCGGCGGGCGACAAGGGCGCGCAGCTCGACGACAAGGTCCATCACCGCCAGCGCGAAGAACGCCGAGAAGTAGAACACCCGGTACAGGTGAATCGACGAGCCGCGCCGGAAAAGGACGATGTAGAGCATGTTGAGCAGGAAAAACAGCAGCACCGCCTGATCGCGCAGCCGCGCCTGCCCGCGAGCTAGCCGCGCGACGAACACCAGCAGCCAGGCCGTGCCCAGAACCAGCAGCGGCCAGCCATAAAGCAGCGTCAGCCACAGCCGGTGCTGCGCCACGACCCACGGCCACTCGGCGGTGCTGCGCTCCTTGAACGACGAGAAGAAATCGCCCAGCATGCCGATCTTCCACGTAAAGACAAAGTGGAAGGCCATCGCCGCCGAGGTGCACACAAGGGTCGCGACAAACCACGCCACGGCGGCGTTTACGCCCCCGCGGCCGTCCTTGCCCCCCAGGCGCAGCGTGCGCCCGCGGGCGGTGGTGAGGAAATAAAAGATGTACAGCCCGTGGAAGAACGCCTGAAAATACACCTCCCACATGATCAGCCCACCGACGGTCAGCGCCGCGCAGCCGGCGAGCAGGGCGCGCCCCGACGGCGCCTGCAGGTAGCGCAGGAACGCGTGCACTGCGACCAGCGAGCAGGCCATCTCCAGCAGCATCGGATCCGAGAGCACGCTGAAGCTGCACAGCACCGGCAGGCCGACATAGATGGCGCAGGACAGCAGCGCCGCCCCCGCCGACCAGAAGCGCCGCACCAGCGCGAACAGGGCGAGCAGCAGCGGCACGCCGCCGAGCACCGCGACCCCGCGCACCACCCACTCCGCCTCGCCGAGCAGACCCATGAACGGGACCAGCACGTGGTGATAGCCGATCGGGTGATGGAGGTAGAACGACTGCGGCTCGGGCGCCTGCGCGTAGCCGTTCCACGTCGCCGGGGTGACGATATGATAGCGCAGCGTCATGCGCGCCCGCTGGGCGTAGGTGGCGCCGTGGTAGCCGTGGTGGCCCCACAGGAACGGGCCGGCGATGCCGAACGACGAGTAGACCAGGTAGATGCCGATGATCAGCGCCAGCAGGGCGCGGTGGCGGCGCGACAGCGGCGGCAGCGGATCGGGCGCTGCCGCGGCCGGGGCAGAGTTGGGGTCGAGCTTGCGATCCATGAGGGACCAGGCGACGTTACCCCGAGCTGCCGTCCGGCCGCCACAGCTTACGGCGCGGCGCGGCTACGCAGCCTGAATCGCTGGGTTTTTCCCGTCGCAGTCTTAGGAAGCTCAGAGACAAACTCGTACCAGCGGGGATACTTGTAGTGGGCCAGCTGCCCCTTGACCCAGGCGGTGAGCGCCGCCGTGAGCTCCGGGCCTGCCTCGCCCGGGTGGTTGAGGACGACGAACGCCTTGGGCTTGATGAGGCCGGCCTCATCGGCCTGGCCGACCACCGCCGCCTCGCGCACTGCCGGGTGCGCGGTCAGCGCCGACTCGATCTCGAAGGGCGAGACCCAGATGCCGCCGACCTTGAGCATGTCGTCGCAGCGCCCGCAGTAGGTGTAGTAGCCGTCGCCATCACGGACATAGCGGTCGCCGGTGCGGGTCCAGGGCCCATGGAAGGTGAACAGGTTGCGCTCGCGCTTTCGAAAGTAGCCGCTGCAGCACGACGGCCCGCGCACCCACAGCTCGCCCTGGACCCCGTCGGCGACCGGCTCGCCCTCGTCGCCGAGCAGCTTCAGCTCGTAGCCCGGCACCGGCTGCCCGGTGGTTCCGTAGCGCACCTGACCCGGCCGGTTGCTGAGGAAGATGTGCAGCATCTCGGTCGAGCCGATGCCGTCGAGGATGTCGCTGCCGAAGCGCTCCCGCCAGCGCTCGCCGATCGCCCGCGGCAGCGCTTCGCCCGCCGACACGCTCACCCGCAGCGCCGGCGAGCCCGGCGCCTCCCGCAGGGTCGGCTCGGCCAGGATCGCCGCAAACAGCGTCGGCACCCCGTAAAAGACCGTCGGCTTGCAGGTGGCCAGCACCTGCATCACCTCGGCCGCCGTCGGCCGCGCCGCGCGCAGCACCGTGGTCGCGCCGACCTGCAGCGGCATCGTCAGCGAGTTCCCCAGCCCGTAGGCAAAAAACAGCTTGGCCACCGAGTAGACCACATCGTCAGGCTGCAAGCCCAGCACCCCGCGACCGTACAGCGCCGCGGTGTGGATGAGGTTTTCGTGCAGGTGCACCGCCGCCTTGGGCGTCCCCGTCGAGCCCGAGGTATAAAGCCAGAACGCCGCGTCGTCTTTCGTGGTCGCCGCCGCGGCCCCGTCCTCCGGCCGCGCCGCCGCCAGCAGCGCCGCCAGCTCCAGCGTGCCCCGCGGCACCGCGGACCCGCCCGCCACCACCACCTGCCGCAGCTGCGGCAGCGCCCCACCTGCTAACAGCGGCGCGAACCGCGGGTACAGCGCCTCGCTGACCACCAGCACGCGGGCGCGGCTATCGGTGAGCAGGAACTCATAGTCAGCGGTGGTGAGCAGCGTGCTCACCGGCACCGGCACCGCGCCGGCCCGCATCGCCCCGAAGAACACCGTGGGAAAGTCGATCGTGTCCAGCAGGCAGAGCATCACCCGCTGCTCCAGCTCGACCCCCAGGCGACGCAAAGCCGCCGCCGCCCGCGCCGTCCGCTCGGCCAGCTCGGCGTAAGAATAGGAGCCCTGATCGTCGTGGATCGCGATGTGCTGGCCGCGGCCCCCCTGGACCTGGCGGTCGAGCAGATCCACCGCGGCGTTGTAGACCTGGGGAACTGACACCTGAGGCGGCGACACCGAGCAGTCGACAACCGAGAATCCGGCCTGAGAGTTCATGGCAGCCATGGGAGTCCATGGTACCGCGCGCCGCCGCGCCCCAAGAAAAATCCCGCGCCGCCCACCACCCGCAAGCAAGAATCCCTAGCCCCCGCCACGGTCCGGATCCACCCTATAAAGTAGGAGCCCGAGTCCGCCAACCGGCGAAACTGCAGAGCTTCGACCGCGCAAGGAGGGTGAGCGATGGACACCAAGAAATTACGGCACACGCTGAGGGTGGTCGGTGCTACGTGCAAGCTGCTCCTTGGCAGCACTTCCTACTCGTTCAAAGACAAGGTGGTGCTGATCACCGGCGGCTCGCGCGGCCTGGGTCTGGTCCTGGCGCGCCAGCTGGTCGCCCAGGGGGCGCGCGTCGGCCTGTGCGCCCGCGATGAAGCCGAGCTGCAGCGCGCCGCCGCCGAGCTGCGCGGCCGCGGCGGCACCGTCTTTACCTGCGCAGGCGACGTCTCGGTGCAGGAGCAGGCGCAGCACGCCGTCGACGCCACCGTCGCTCACTACGGCCGCCTCGATGTCCTTATAAACGATGCCGGCATCATTCAGGTCGGTCCCATCCAGCACATGCAGCTGGAGGATTTCCGCAACGCCTTGGGCGTTCACTTCTGGGGCCCCCTGCACACCATCCTCGCCGCCATCCCCCACCTGCGCACCGGCGGCGGCGGCCGCATCATGAACATCGCCTCCATCGGCGGCAAGCTCCCCATTCCCCAGCTTGCTCCCTACTGCGCCAGCAAGTTCGCCCTGGTCGGCCTGTCCAGCGCCCTGCGCAGCGAGCTCCTGCAGGAAAACATCCTGGTGACCACCGTATGCCCCTGGCTGATGCGCACCGGCTCGCACTATAACGCGCAGTTCAAAGGCCAGAACAAGACGACCTTTACCGAGTTCGCGATCGCCGACGGCCTGCCCGGCCTGTCCATGAACGTCGAGCGCGCCGCCCGGCAAATTTTGCGCGCCTGTCAGCAAGGCCGCGCCGAGCTGATCGTCGCCCCCCAGGCCCGCCTGCTCTACCGCCTGAGCACTCTTATGCCCGAGGTGTTCGCCGCCAGCCTCTCCCTGGTCAACCAGCTGATGCCCGGCCCCATCGGACCCGAAGGCAACGTGAGCCACACCGGCTGGGAGTCCGAGACCCCCTGGGCCCCCTCCATCCTCACTCGCCTTGCCGATCAAGCCACCGCCCGCAACAACGAGCTCAAGACCCACCCCAAGCCCGTCTAAGCTGCGTCTAAGCAGCCCATAGGAGTGGGGCCGACCGAAGATCCTTTTTTGTCAGCGCCAGCTGGCAAAAAAGGATCGCAGGGAAGGGGGGCCCCACGACGGCGCAGCCCGAACGCTCCCCTCAGAACGTCGCCCCCAGAAACACCATCGCCCGATACCACACCACGTAGTCCCGGTCGGTAAAGAAGATCGGAAAGCTCAGCGGTCTCCTAACCGATTGTCTTGTGAGCTCCGGAGCAGCCAGCCATTCCTTTTTCTCAGCAGCTCCCTGGGAAATCTCCTGGGAACGCCACTCCTTTTACCCGGGAACTCCCAGGGGCTGACCGTGACTGCCGGACTCTGTATGCGCGCCGCGTGCCAAGCGCACGCGCGGCCAGTGGTCGACGGAAGGAGTCCTCCTAAAGGCCCCGCAAGCGCGCAGGATCGAGGATAAAACGGACTCCGCGGGCGCGCGCCGGCGCGCATTGTGTCAGCTACGCCCAACATGAGCTGACGACCGCGCGGGCGGCGCCAGCTCTACAGAAAAAGGAGTGTCACAAGACTAGGGGAAACACCCGGAAACGGGTGCCGGAGGGAATCAGGAGAGAGCGGGCTGGACGATCTTGCCGGCGGTGATCTGGTCATTGAGGACATCGGCCGATACACCCACCGCGGCGCCGATCGTCTTGCCGACCGCCCCCAGTGTATCCTCAAACCGGATGTCGGCGCTGCCGCCCGCCTGCCCCGTGCGCGAGTCGATGGCGGTGGCCGCGTAGTCGCTGCCGAGCTTGGTCACGCCGCCGATCACGCTGCCGCGCACTCCCTTGCCGATGATCACCGTGCAGTGATGGTTGCCCAGGTGATCGCGACCCATGCGCGTAGGCCGGTTGAGGGTGCGACCAAATACGTTCATCAGCACGAACGTGACCCGATCCTGCAGCCCCGCCGCCTGCAGCTTCTGCTGCAAAGTGGCGATGGCGGCGATGCTGCTCACATGCTGCGCCGTCTCCTTGGCGAGGTTTGGGTCGCTGTGGTTGTCGCCGCCAAACGGCATCTGGATCACCGAGGCCGGGCTGACTCCCATCTGGATGAGCGCGATCGCCGCCGTGATCTGTCCGTTCAGATCGTTGGCGGTGATCCCCGCCAAGCTACCGAGCAGGCTGTCGGAGATGTTGCGCAGCTCCCGCTGCGAGGTGACCATGCGGTCCAGGTACGACAGCTGCGTCGAGTTGCCGCTCGCCTTGAGCGCCGTGTAGATGCGGTCCAGGTCCCCATCGCGCAGCTTCTGCAGCGTGGTCAGCGCCCCCTTGGGGCTGATGAACACATCGCGTAGGCCGGTCGGCGTCAGCGCCGGCAACACCCGCCCGCCGAAGGTGATAAACTCGCCGCTGATCGACGCCGGCTCTACCTGCACGGTGCCAAGGCACGGCGCCAGCTTCTGCGCCATCAGCGAGACCAGCATCTCCTGGCGCTTGATGCCGCCCATGAGCTTTAGGACCTTGGACTCGTTGGCGTGGCTGTTGGTGAGCGTAGTGTGGTGGAAAAAGCACGTCCGATCGAGCACGTCCTGCGGCAGGCTCGCCCACGGCTTGGCCGCCGTATAGGTCTTGCCGCCGAGCGTCATCGGCGTCGGCGCCATCAGCGGGTCCAGGGAGTGGGCGATGCCCTGATCATCATAGGTGCCCGGCACGTTGGCGTTGGACGGATCGCCGCTGCCCGAGGTCGCCCAGATGACGAACTGGGCGCGCTCGCGGCTCGCGCAGGCGTCGGCCAGCGACCGCCGCGGGTCCAAAAGGACCGCCGCCGGGAGGCCGGTCGCGACCGCGCGCAGGCCGATGGAGCCCGCCCCAAACAGGGCGTACATGATGGCTTCTCGTCTGGTGGCATGCATCGGGGGCCTCCTACAGACCGATCGAGATGCTGGGCGGCGCAGCGCACGCCAGCACGAAAGTGGACTTGAGCGCATCGGTGGCCGAGATCCCCGCGGTCTTGCTGGCCTGGCTGAAGTGGTCGGCCAGAATCTGTCGCAGCACCGGGTAGCGCGGATCGGCAGGCAGGATCGCCATGATGGTGCGCACCATGTCGCTTATCGCCGCATCGGCCATGCGGCTGGAGTAGCGGCTCGGCTGGCCGCTGATGGTCGCATCGACCGCCGAGTCGGCGAAGCTGCGGCACAGCTGCTCGGTGGCGGCGCGGTAAAACAGGCTCGGGTCGGTGGCGAGGATCGGCGCCGTCGCCCCGCGCGCGTAGCCATCGCTCGGCACGAGCTGGGTGAGCACCGGCGCCCGCCCCAGGGCGCAGACGTTGGGCAGGCCGAGGCGACTGGACATCGCCGCGCACAGCTGATCGCGCCGGGCGACCGAGATCGTCAGGCCCTGATCGGCAAAGGTCAGGGTGTTCTTGGCCCCGGTGACCAGCGGCGAGGAGAGCAGCTCGCGCACCAGCGCCTTCCAGTTAAAGCCGCTGTTCTCAAACGCCGTGGCGACGCGCAGGAACTCGGGATCGCTCTCGCTGCACGGGGCCGAGTTGGCCCAGTAGCAAAGCTTCTGCGTCCAGGCGATGGCAAAGCGCGGGTGGCTGGCCATGGTCTCGCCAAGCTCGCGCGGGCTTCCGATGTTGCGCGTCACCCCGTCGAGCGCGAAGACCCCGGGGAGGCTTGCTTGCGCCGGGTCCTTCTGCTCGTGATAGGCCAGCGTGAAGGCCTGGCGGAACACCTGGCGCATCGGGTCCAGGGTCTTGTGGCAGGCGTAGCAGGCCGGATCGGCGGCGTGCTTGGCGTCGAGCGCCGGAGAGCTCAGCGGCACGGTGTTGTTGCTGTCGTCGAAGCTGCGGCCCAGGGCGACGATGAGCGTCTGGTTCATCGTCACGCGCGCCTGGTTGGCGGAGTTGGTCGCCCAGTTGGCGAAGAACGCCGGCGTGCTGAAGAAGCCCACGCGCGGCACCCGCATGACCAGCTCGGTAGCGGCGCGCATCTTGGGCAGGTCGTAGAACAGCGTCGTCGCCTCGCCCGCCTTGGGCGCGCGGACGCGGACCATCCGCCAGGCCGCGTAGTCGGCGGCGACGAACTGCGGCGCCGTCGTGATGTTCACCGTGCAGGTCCCGGCCGGGGGGCTGACCACGCCGAGGAACGACTGATAAAGGCGCGTGGTGTCCTTCTTGTAGATCAGCGGGTCCGGGCACGGCGCGGTGGGCGCGGTGGGCAGGTACCAGGTCATAAACAGCGGATCTGCAGGATCGAGGGTCTTTTCGATCGGGATCGGGCCGCTCTTGTTCGTCAGCGTGAACTGGAAGTTCGGGTTGGCCGTGACGATGTAGTCGGTGCCGCGGTTGACGTCGCTTATATGCTTGTTGTCCATATAGGCAAGCAGCGTCGCCAGCGGCGGCGTCAGCATGAAGCGGTCGGTGGTGAGGGCCTCGGTGAACGGTCGGCCCTCGACCATCGTCAGCTGCAGCACGGTCAGCGCGAAGCTCGCCTGCAGGTTGTCGAGCAGGCGGGTGTCGAGGTTCTGATCGGGCACCTGGTCGACCAGGCTCTGGCGATTGAGCTGCCCCTGCTGGAAGGAGTTCTGGAAGAACCGGAACATCTTGGCCTGGAACTCGGGCGTCTTCATCCAGCCGTCGATGAGCGGAGCCAGCGCCGCCGCGTCCCGGGTCACCTGCTGCGCCTCGTCGTCAGTCGGCGCCTGGCCGACCAGCAGGTTTTTGACCTTGCTGACGTAGGTGAGCGGGCCGACCGGCGAAAAGGCCGGCAGCGGCGTGCTCTCCACCGGCAGGACGGGGGTCGACGACGGCTCGGCTGGCGGTGGGTCCGAGCCGCAGCCGGCGCTCCCCAGTCCGAGCCCGAGCCCCAGGCCCCAAGCCAGATACTCGGCTCGATACCAAGGCCGATACCCCGCCCGATACCCAGCCAGGTACCCAGCCCGACCTCGGGAGCGAGTGCTTGCTGCTGCGCTGCGCGCTTTGGCCATGATTCATGTCTCCTTAGCAGGCGGCAAGATGCCAACCACAGCGGATGGTATTGAATTTAAAGATTTTTCGGACCGGCTTTCCGCGCACATGATCGAAATTTAATGTGCGAAGCGCTTCTCCTGCCGGGGCTTCCTCCGCCAAGATGCGGGCCTCATGGAGCCTGAGAGCAGGAGTAGGCGATGCGAGTAGGCGGACTGACCACTGACCCAATTTCGCAGCGGCGGGCGCGGCGCTGGCTGGCGGCGCTGCCCTTGCTGACGGCGCTCGGGCTGGCGCCTGGCTGTGGCGCGCCGCCGGCAGAGCCGCCGCAGCTGCCGCTTGGCACCCTCGAGCTTGCGCGCATCGACTGGAGCGAGCCGCTGCCGGCGCCGGCGACGCCGGGTCGGGTGAGCGCGGTGGCCGAAGCCGGCGATGACGTGGCGGTGTTCAGCGACCGCGGGGTCTTCCTGTGGCAGAGCGGCAGCACCGCGGGCAGCGATGGCTCGATCCAGACCTGGCGGGCGGCCGCCGCCGTGCCCGCGCTCGGCTTTCCCGGCAAGTGGCTGCTCGCCGTCGATCAAGACGGCCGGGTCTACCGCCTGCACGACGGCGCCGCCCTGGGCCTTGAGGAGGTGACGGCGCGCTACGCGCTGGCCCAGAAGCCGGTGCGCGAGGTGGCGACGCTCGGCAACGGCCAGGTCGCCTTCGCGCTGGACGACCGGCTGGCGCTGACCGATGGGACGACGCTCAAGCTGTACGAGCTTGGGCTGCGCAACCTGGTGGGCGGTGGCGGTCGGCTGGCGGGGTACGATGCGGCGGGCGTCGGGCTCTTGGACCCCCAGGGCGGCGCGCTGCGCCAGCTGATGCTGCCCGGCGTCGTCGGGATCGCCTTCGCGCCCGATGGCACGCTGTGGGCGGCGACGGCCGACACCCTGTACTCTGAAAAGGACGGCGCGCTCGTGCCCGCGCACAGCTTCGCGCCGCCGCAGACCATCAGCGGGCTGGCCGGCGCCGCGCGCGGGGTGTGGGTGGGGCTGCCGGGGACGCTCGCTCTGCTGCGAGACGGTCAGCTCCTGTTGCCGGCGACAAGCCCGGGCCTGCCCGCTGCCAGCCGCCTCATCGGCTCGCCGAGCGGGGATGTCTTTACCATCGCCGCCGACGGCCAGCTCGATCGCTATGGGCAGGAGTCGGGCGGCGGCAGCGACCTTGTGCTGTGGCGCAAGACCCTGGTTCCGATCTTCACCCGCCTCTGTCAGGCCTGCCACCTCCCCGCTGGCAGCGCCCGCATCGACATGTCCACCTACAGCGCCTGGGCCAGCCTGCGCAGCCAGATTCAGGCCCGCGTCATCGACCAGCAGCCCTCGCCGATGCCCCCGCCCAGCGCCGGCACCCTCACCCCCGACGAGCTGGCCGCCGTCAAGGCCTTCACCGCGCGAAGGCCCTGAGGCTGGCTCGCCCCGCGCCGGCAGCGGCGGCCGGCGGTCACTCCGTAGGCTCCGGGCGGCGGGCAGTGGCGGGGCCGCGCTTGCAGAACAGCATCGCGACGCTGGGGCGGTCGGCGGCGTTGTTGCAGGTCAGCGCCGCCAGCTGCTCCCAGCCGGTCTCGGCCAGGCACTGCGCGAGCCTGGCCACGTCATAGCGCTTAAAGCGGAACATCGAGAACCGCTTGTCCGGGCGCCCGGTCGTCTTGACCGTCGCGATGGCGTCGAGCGCGTAGCTGCCGGGCATCGGACACTGGGTGTCCAGCTGCATCGCGAACTCCACCCCCACCACGTCCTTGCAGTGCCGGTAGATGGGTCCCGCCAGCCACTCCGCATGGACTTTGGAGAAGGGATGCAGGAGCCCCGGATCGCGGCGGCGGATCTCCTCCGGGCTGTCCACCGAGCCGTGCGCCGGCTGCACGTCCAGCACCAGCAGATCGCCGGGCACGCACTCGACGAAGCTGTGCTGGAAGAACCGCGGCTCGTTGTCGAGGTTGGCCAGCGTGTTGCCGAGGATGCAGTAGATGCGGCGCCGCCGGGCGCTGGCCGGCGAGTAGTGCAGCTGGGTGTAAAGCGGCAGGTGGTGGAAGTTGCCCTGCAGCGCCCAGACGCTGACCCCGGTGAGCTCGCTGAGGGCGTCCTTGGCGTACTTGAAGCCGGCGCTGAGCAGCGGCTGGCTGATGTCGAACAGACAGAACTGGATGTCCGGATTTGCCTGCTCGTGCGCCAGGTGCTGCACCAGCCGCACCTCCAGGTGGGCATCGCCCGAGCCGAGCGCGATCACGTTCAGGCCGGCGAGCTTGGTCTCCTTGACGATCCGCTTGGCGATGACCCCGAGCGGAATGGCGCCGCGCAGGGCCGTGGTGACTGGGGAGCGCTCGCACATCGACAGGTAGGCGGCGGCGCTTTGATGATCCAGATAGGCGCTGGTCTGCTCGACGTGACCGCCGGCCCCGTTGAGGAAGCGGCCGAGCTCCATCACCATGCGCACGGGCTCGAAAGTAGGGGTGACATACCAGTTCAGATCGGTCGCCGCCGCCTCGCCCTTGCCTTCGGGGCTGGCCGAAGGGGGGGGCGCCGCGCCCGGACGCCACGGCAGATCGCTCCAGGTCAGGTTCAGCTGGGGCACCGCCAGCAGGCGGATGAGGGTCTTGCGGCTGGGCGGATAGCGCGCGGTCTCGGCAAACTTCACTGTGGCGTCCGACAGCTTGGCCAGGCGGCTGAGCTCCGAGCGGCTGAAGCCGGCGGCCTCCCGGCGGTCGCGCAAGAGCCGGCCGAAGGCCTGCCACTGCTGCCGGTTGAGCAGCAGATCATCCTTGGTCGACTCGGGATTCTCCGCGCACTCGCTAAAGTGCACCACATCCTGGAGCATGCCGGCGTACTCGGTCCAGGTCGCCTGCTGATCCATCGGCTCGCCCGCGGCAAAGGACTCCAGCTGCGAGGCGAGCGCCAGCGCCTGGGCGTGAATCGTCGCCAGCTGCTGCTGCCGGGAGGGAGCGACGGGGGGCTGGGCATCACTCTGCACGGGCAGACCCCGCGCGCGCGGCACCAAAGTGGCGATCGAATCGATTCTGTAGAGCCTGTATTGCCAGGCCCATCCATAGAGGCGCAGGACGGACTGCTAAAAGAGAGATCATGACTGCTCCCTACCACGCCGGATAGGGCAATTCAACTACAGCGGACTTGCAGCTCCGGACCCAGGAGGTATTCCCAAAGCTGACTCCGGTTACAAGCCAGCGACGGCGCAGGAGCCAGCTCGCGCGGAGCGCGGGAGTTCCTTCAGATTCCGCTGCCGCAGCCTACATTCTTGCGCGCCAGGGTGATCCGGCTCTCGTCCTGCAGCTCCTCGGCTTCTTGCAGCAGGAAGCGGAACACGGCGTTGGCCAGGACCTTGTGGTGGCGCTCGTTCCACAGCCACACCGCCCAGTTGCACGCCTCGCGGTGCAGCGGCGCCCAGGCGAGGCGGCGGATGGTGAGACCGCCGAGCCGGCAGACGCGGTGGTAGCGGGCGCGCAGGGCCGCCCACTCGCGCCACTCGTCTTCCAGCGGCAGCTCGCGCTTGGCGGTCGTGCGGTCGTGCAGCGCGTCGCACGCCTGCTCGATCTCTTCCAGGAGCTGGGTACGCACCGCCTGCGCCGCTTCGGCGCCGAGCTCGCTCGCGCGCTGACCCGTGGGAGTCGTCGCGAGCAGCGCAAAGATCGGCAGCGCGGCCTCGCGCAGGCGGTCGCTGAGGGTCGCGGCGACCTGGGCGCGCAGCTCGCGCAGCGCCGCCTCTGGGTTGCCCTGGTTGAGGCTGACGGCGCGCTCGGTGAGCCGGCGCAGGGTGGCGGGGCTGTGCAGCGCGGCGTCAAAGCTGCGGCAGACCCGCAGCACCTGCTCCTGGGTGAGGGTGATGCTCGGGGCGGCCAGCAGCCCGGCGAGCTCGCGCAGCGCCGCCGGCAGCTCGGTCCCCGGCGTCGCGGACGGGGCACTCGCGGCCGGAGCGGGCGGTGGCGGCAGCGGTTGGCTGCGTCGGGCGCGCTGCAAGAGCGGCCAGGTCGCGCGGTGGTGCGGCGCCCGCAGCCAGCGCCAAAACAGGGTCAGCTCGCTCGGCGGCACCAGCGTCGGCTCATCGGTGGTGACAAAGCGGTCGGCGCACGCCCGCAGCAGGCGGGTGAGCGGCGACCGCGGGCGGTGGCTGCTCGCCTGCGCGCTCACCGCGGCCCAGTCCCCTTGGGCCACTGCGTCGACGCTCAGCCACTCTCCGGCCAGCTCCAGCGCCCACCGCGGGCAGGCTGCCGGGTCGAGGTTGAACGTCGACTCCAGCAGCGCTCGCGCCGCCTCCAGGTCGCCGCGCCGCGCCGCCCCCAGGCCCATGGCCACCACCGCGGCGCCGCGCATCTTCTTGAGCCGGTGCAGCCGCTTCTCCAGAAACTGCAGCGCCGGAGCGCTGGCCGCCTCGCTGCGCTGCGGCGCCCGCAGCAGGGCCCACGCCGCCACCAGCAGCGCCCCGCCGCGCCGGTCATCCTGGAAGCGCACAAGGCACAGAAACGACAGATAGTACGCCGTCCGCAGGAGCCCGAGCGGCAGCAGCACCAGGCGCAGCGTCGGCCACGGAAACAGCACGACCAGGCCGACGAGCAGCTTGGGCAGCGCCGCCAGCTCACCGTGGCGCAGCTGCGTCGCCCACACCACCATCGTGCCGCCGAGAAGGACCCAGACGACGATCGCCAGGACCAGGCCGAGGTTGCCCCGCCCCTTGGTGTCGCCCGCGCCGCGGCTGTCGGCCACCGCGCGATAGATCAGCCAGATGATGATGCCCAGGACCCCGACGCTCAACGCCGCGCTCCGAAGCCGAGCGCGGCGCGCGCCGCGGGCCAGGGCGGCGGCGGTCCGGCCGGCGGCGCTGCGGGGTCGCCGGGCGGCGCCGGCGCGCGGGCGGGGTCGGCCGGTGGCGCTGCGGGGTCGCCGGGCGGGCGGCGCGCGGGCGGCGGCGGCCGGCGGCGCGGAGGTCGCCGCCGGGCATCGGTCAGCGCGGTCGCTGGCAGCTGCGCCCACAGCTCGTGCAAGAGGCGCCGCTGCGGGTCGCGCAGCTCGGCCATCGCCTGGCGCACCGAGTCAGCGGTGCGCGGCCTTGGCCCGAGCGGCGTCGGGTAGTGGCGCGCCGCCTCCAGCTTCAGCTCGAGCATGGCGAGCAGCTTCTGCCCCTCGCGCTCCAGGTCGGCGCGGCTGCAGTCGGGACGCAGGCCGAGGATGTAGAACGGGTTGTCGCTGAACCGCTCGCCGGACATGGGCAGGCTAGCGCACCCCGGAGTCGTAGCCCTGGCGGCGCAGCTCGGGATCGCTCGGCAACAGCTTCCACAGCTTCTCGACGATGTCGCGCAGGCGCGTCTTGTCGCCGTCCTTTAGCGCCTCCTGCCCCTGCTGCTGCAGCGACTGCGCCTTGGCCTGGTCGCTGGCCTGCTCGAGCTTGGTGCACACCCACTCGAACTCGTCCTCCCAGACGTTGGGGTCGCGGTAGTAGGCGGCGTTGCCGAGCTCGGTGCACAGGCGCAGCTGGCGCTGCAGCTCGTCGATGTTGCGGCTCTGGCGCGCCTGGTCGAAGGCGGCCGAGACCTCGGCGAACAGCCGCTGCTCGGCGGGGGTGCCAAACTGCGCGATGTAGCGGCCGGCGAACGACAGCCGCCGCGCCGCCTTCTCGTTGAGCTCGGGCCAGTGCTTGGCCGACTCCAGCTCTTCGAGCATGGCGTCCAGCTCGAGCAGCGAGCGGCGCGCCTTCTGGCCGGCATCGGCGTCGCCGCCCTTGGCCGCCGCGACATCGCGCTCCAGCTCGAGCAGCGTCTGCTCGGGGCGGGTCAGCTGGGCGATCGTCTTTGCCTGCCCCTTGCGGAAGGCGGCGGTGCGCAGCTCGGCCAGGCGGTCGCGCAGGGTCTTTATCGACGCCTCCAGCACCGCCGGCGAGGCCTCGGGGACCAGCAGGTGGGCGACCTTCTCGAAGACCTGGCCCAGGCTCGGCACCAGGGCGCGCGCCGACAGCTGGCCGCCGCGGTCGAGCTCCAGGCTCACCTGGACCTGCGAGCCGGCGGGCAGGCTGGCCTTGATCTGGGCGCTGCTGATCTCCAGGGTACCGACGAGGCGACACAGGTGGGCGCGCTCGAACTCGCCCTGCACGATGGGGATCTTCAGGGCGAAGGCGTCGGCCGCCCCGGCCGCGGTGGGGGCGACGGTCTCGATGGTCTGGTGGGTGATGGTGCGGCGAGCCGGCAGCGGGGTGCCGCGCTCGAAGTAGACCTGCACCGTGTCGTTGGCGCGGGCGACGCCGATGGTGCGCGACAGCGGCGGGTCGCTGATCGTCAGCCCCTGGACGATGGTGATCGCCGCCGGCGTCACCGGCACCGGCTGGCCGTCGAGCAGGAAGCCCTCGATGCGGAACACGTTGGAGCGCCGCGGCAACAGCTCGACCGCCAGCGCGAAGGCCCCTTCGACGTCCATGGCGGCGTCGGCGCTCTGCCACAGGCCGTCGCTGCGGGTGATGCGGATGCGCTGCGGCGGCGGCAGCCCGGGGGGACCGCCGCCGAGCAGCTTGCCGACCACGTACGGCGTCAGATCCGACGACATCGCCGGGTGCTGCAGCCACAGCTTGTGGCCGCTCGGCGCTTCCTTGGGCTTGGGCGCCGCCTCCAGACCCGAGGTCGCGGCGTACACGGCGGCCCCCTGGGCGACCACGGTCATCGGATCGAGTCCGTCGGTGAACGGGGCGCGCAGGGCCTGCCCGACCAGCTGCCGCAGCCACGGCATGACCGTCGGCCCGCCGACCAGCACGATGCGCGACAGCTCGCTGGCGTGGTGGGCGCTGAGCAGGCGCTGGCAGACCTCGATCGAGCGCTGCACCAGCGGGACGGTGAGCGCCTCCAGCTGCGCCCGGTCGAGGGTCAGCTGCAGGTCGAGCGGCGCCCCGTTGTGCTCCATCAGCTCGGAGATGAAAAGCTCGGTCGTCTCGGCGCGCGTCAGCTCGATCTTGGCCTCCTCGGCGGCCAGCTTGAGCTTGCGCACCACCGCGGCGTGGCGCGGCTCGGAGCGGCTGACGTCGAGGCCGTGCTCGCGGTTCAGCTCGCCGATCGCCCAGTCGACGATCGCCCAGTCGAAATCGCGGCCGCCCAGGAAGTTGTCGCCGTCATGGCCGACCACCCGCAGAAGGCCGTCGCGCGTCTCCAGCAGCGAGGCGTCGAAGGTGCCGCCGCCCAGGTCGTAGACCAGCCAGTAGCCGGTGCCCTCGGACGCCGTCCAGCCGGCGGCCAGCGCCGAGGCGATCGGCTCCTGGATAAGCTCGACGTGGGTGAAGCCGGCCAGCTGCGCCGCCTTGGTCGTCGCCGAGCTCTGCGGCAGCTCGAACAGCGCCGGCACCGAGATCACCGCCTGCTCGGGCAGGACCCCGAGCTGCTCCTTGACGTCGCTGCGCAGCGAGCGCAGGACCTCGGCCGCCAGCTCCTCGGGCAGGCGCGCGCACTTGGCGCTGGGAAACTCGAGCGCGGTGGCGGTGCCCATGAGCCGCTTGAACTCGGAGCGGGTGTTGCGCGCGTCGCTGTCAAGAAACCGCGCCGCCCGCGCGCCGACGGTCGCCGCGCCCTTGCTGTCGAGCCGGACGATCGACGGCGTGAGCAGGCCGCCCTGGGCGTTGCGGACGACGGTGATCCGCTCCCCGTCAAACACGGCGGCAGCAGAGTTGGTGGTCCCAAGGTCGATGCCGAGGTAAAAGGGCCGCTTGCTCATGGCACCCATCATACACGCAGCCCCCGGTGGGCTGCAGCGCCATGCGAGCGCCTGCGCCACCTCCTGGCGGCCTGGGCAGATCCGCTCAGTGGGACAGCCTGGCACGCCTCACTGGCTGCGCTCGTAAGTGGTGTCGAAGTCGATCGGCACCGGCAGCCACTTGGAGGTGATGTGCGTGTGCACGACCATGCGGTTAGAGACCGGGTCCAGGATGTAGCGGTTCAGGCTCAAGCTGCTGGTGCCCTCGAAGCGCTGGAACATCACGCCGTGGTCGAAGCCGTGGCTGACCAGGAACCAGTCGCCGCCGGGATCGCGCCACTTGATCGGCGCGCCGTTGGCCGGGGCGGTCAGCGCCGGGCGGCCGGGGCGGCTCACCGCGAGGTTTGGGCCCTCGACGGCGACTACCAGCTCGGGCGAGGGCTGATTGGGCTTGCGGATGCGGCGACGGGCGATGCCGCGGATAAAGATGTTCATCTTCTTTACGCACGCCTCGATCGCGGCGTCCAGCTCCTGCAGCTCGCGCTCCCCGCCCACCCAGTGCCAGCGGCCGGTGAAGCTCTGCAGCGCGGCCTCGGGCTCGGCGCGGGCGACGGAGATCTGGGCGACAAGACCGACCACGGCGGCAACAAGAGGGGGAAGGCGCGCTGTCATGTTCGCTCCTGAGGCGGCCGGGAAAACAGGACGACTCCTTCCCACGGCCGCAAAAGCTGGCGCCCGAATCCCTGGATGGATTCATCGACCAAGTTTGAAAAGAGCACCCGATTGGGGTGCGCGCGGAGATCCACCGGCGTCTCCTTGCGCGAGAAGTTGAGCAGCACCAGCGCCTCTTCGTCCTCGTGGACGCGGCGGAACGCGAGCACCCGGCGCGGATCGCCGAGCGGCTCGCACAGCTGCAGCGAGCCGCCCGACAGCGCGGGGCTGGCCCGCCGGAGCAGCAGCATGCGCCGGTAGCAGGCGAGCAGCGAGTCTGGATCTTGCCGCTGCCCTTCCACGTGCAAGATCGCGCTCTGCGGGTGCAGCGGCAGCCACGGAGACGGCGCGCCCGGCGGCGCGAAGCCGGCGTGGGCCCCGCCGTGCCACGGCATGGGGCTGCGGCACTCGTCGCGGTTGACCAGGATTCCGCGCTTGCGCAGCGTCGGTAGCAGGAACTTGGGCAGGAAGCGGTAGCGCGCCGCCACCGGATCGAGCGCCGAGTGCAGCGCCATCCCCTCATGGTGCGGCAGCCCGAGCTCGTCGCCGTAGTAGACAAACGGCACCCCGCGCACGGTGAGCTGGAAGGCGGCCAGGAGCCGCGCCCGCGCCCGATCGTTGCCCAGCCGCTCGATGGAGCGCGGTCGGTCGTGGTTGCCGAACACGTACGTCGGGTGCAGCGGCTCGGGGAAGGCGGTCTCGAACTCCTGCATGAGGTCGCGGAAGCCGGGGGCGGTGAACTTGGCGCTCAGGCTCTTGAACAGGAACACCAGGTTCAGCCCCTCGCCGAGCGGGCCGCAGTACTCGCGCAGCACCGAGGTCGGGCCGAACACCTCGCCGACCAAAAACCGCGGCGGGTGCTGGAACTCGTCGACCACCGCCCGCAGCTCGCGGGCAAACGCCAGGGTGTCGGGGTGATTCTGGGTGTTCACGGCGCGCTGGAAGAATCCGTCGGGGTTGTGCTCGGACGGGATCGGCCGGAACGAGAACGGGTTGTCGGCAAAGCCGGCGTCCTTGTGGATGGCGTTGAAGATGTCCAGGCGCAGGCCGTCGGCGCCCTGGCGCAGCCAGTGCCGCACCATGTCGAGCATGGCCTGCTTGACCTGCGGGTTGCGGTAGTTCAGGTCGGGCTGAAACGGCAGGAAGCTGGCCCAGTACCACTGCTCGGTCGCCGGGTCGTAGTGCCAGCCGCTACCGCCGAGCATCGACTTCCAGTTGTTGGGCGGCGCCGCGCCATGGGGCTTGCGTCCGTCGCGCCAGATGTAAAAGTCGCGGCGCGGGCTGTGGCGGCTCTGCTTGGACTCCAGAAACCACGGGTGCTGGTTCGAGGTGTGGTTTAGGACCATGTCGAGCACGATCTTCATGCCGTGGGCGTGCACCGCGTCGATGAGCCGGCGGCAGTCCTCCAGCGAGCCGTACTCGGGGGCGACCTCGAAGTGGTCGCTGATGTCGTAGCCGAAGTCGGCCTGCGGGCTCTTGAAGAACGGCGAGATCCAGATCGTCTCGATGCCCAGCCACTTGAGGTAGTCAAGGCGCGCGATCACCCCCGCAAGATCGCCGATGCCATCGCCGTTGTCGTCGGCAAACGAGCGCGGATAGATCTGGTAAACGGTGGTCTGTTTCCACCAGGGAAGTGATGCTCTGCTCATCAATCCCAAGTTAATCATGGCGGCACGCGCTGGCACCTGGGCGGGCTCACGCCCCAAGGACGCCGATCAGGTTCTCAAACGACCAGTCCTGCAGGGCGTGCAGGCGCCGCCGCCAGGAGTTATTGTCCTCGGGGTGAGCGGCGAAGAACTTGCTCCACCAGACGCTCGAGCCGCCGGTGATGGTAAAGCCCATCCACGGCTTCTGCAGCGTGTAGTGGACGATCCGCGTCTCGGTGATGAACTGCTTGCCGAACTGCGGGTGGGCGGCCATGAACTGGAAGATGAAGTGATGGATGTTGTACGCCGCGGGCAGGCGGTGCGCGACCGGCATCGCCCACCAGTTGGGCCAGTAGGAGTTGAGAAATCCCTGGTCTCCCCCGTCGTAGGTGGGAGCGGCGGCGAGCGAGACCATCAGCTTGCCGAAAAGCTCCGCCGAGGGATCGAGCACCATGACGCCCGAGTTGAAGCGGTCGGGCATGAAGAAGTCGCTGGCCGCGGCGAGGCACGGGCGCGCGAACAGCTCGTCGATGTTGCGCAGCACCACGGTGTCGGCATCGAGCCAGACGACCTTGTCGTACTCGGTCAGCTCGAAGGCGCGCAGCTTGGAGTAGGTCAGGGCAAAGCGGGGATATAGGAGCTCACAGTCGGGCCGCGGGTTCTTGATCGGCTCAATGTCGCGGAGGATGAAGCCGCGGGCGGCCAGGCTCTGCCGCGCCGCCGCTGGCACCTCCGGGGTGACCATGACGACCAGCGGTACCTGGGTGCCGGTCTGGATGAGCGACTGGCCCAGCGCCTCGATGCCGGGTACGTAGGCATCGCCGCCGCAGAGCATTGTGACATAGGCGCGCTTCATGGGTTCTCCTTTGGCGTTCCCTGCGCCATACACAAAGCAAACGGCGTGCCGAAAGGTGGGAGCCGCCCACCCTTCGCCCTCGGCGCGCGCGGCGCCGTGTCAGCGCGCCGGTCCCCGGCGGCGCGTGCTCGTAAGGCCTCTGCAGTGCGCAGAAAATGCGTCGACGCGCAGGGTTAGCGGTGGTCTCAGTCCTCAAGCCACAGGGCGAGCCAGGCATCCAGGTTGGCGCCGAGGATCGGGATCGCCTGCGTCGTGCCAAGGTGGGTGAGGCGGTGGACATCGTGCGCAAGACCCACCGCCTTCATCGCCGCCTCATCGCCAAAGCGCGACCCCAGGGAAGAGAAGAAGCTTACTATGTAGTGCCGCCGAAAGCCGCGGCCGGCGATCGCCAGGCCGCGGACGATGCCGACGCTGCTCGCCGCCACGTTGGTCAGTCCCGCCTTGTTCAGGTACTCCACTTCGGCCGTGCGCTGACAGAAGGACAGATCCATGCTATGGACTCCCACCGCATCGGGCCCGAGGTCATCCACGACGCCCGGATAGGGATGGTCGGCCAGCGGCGGCCGCAGCCGGCTGCCGTCCAGCCACTTGGCGGCAAGCCGCGCGAGGATTCCCGGCGCCGGCAGTGGCGAGGCGGCGGCAGCAGGGCGACCCGGCGGCACGCAGGTGCGGTTACTCACCAGGCCCGAGCCCGAGTACGAGTCGGCCAGGATCTCCCGCAGCAGCGCCTTGTGGCGCGCCGACACGAAGGTCGCGGCCACCGGCCGGCCGGGGGCGACCTCCCAGCGCGGCTGCGACTCGGGCGGCAGCTCATCGAGCAGCCATAAGAGCCGCGCTGTATCCCAGGATGTCATGTGGTTGTTGGCGACCGAGGCGGTGCGCGCGTCGTAGTTATCGCTCGGGTTGCCCCAGCGCCCCGAGCGCGCCACGGTCCGGTTCATCTGCAAGGTGGACAGCCCGAGCTCGGCGAGCGTCGCGTTCACCCGGTTCTGCAGCGGCGCCGCCACCGGGTAGCCCTGGGCATCGACCTGACTGCTCTGCACGATCTCGCCGTGGGCGTGCAGGTAGCGCACAAGCGCAGCGGTGGCGCAGTTGCCGCTCCACTGCAGCTCCCTCTGCGGCAAGATCCCCATGGGCAAGTGCTCGTCGGCGAACAAATTCAGCGCGGGGACACGGCGCTTGCGTGTACGATGGTCCCATCCATCGTCCTCGGGGGGAGGAGTACCATGACTGGCAATCGGCTCTGCGGCGGGGTTGCCGCGCTGCTGTTAACTGGCCTTGTGGCATGCGGGAGCGACGCGGGCACCCCGCCGCCCGATCCGCAGACCAACCCGATGTCGGGTCCGCCCGCCGGCAACGCGAGCGGCGGCTGCGCGGTGCCGGCGGCGGGGCAGCTTGAGGACGTGTCCAAGCCGACAAGCGTCGTCGGCACCGGCACCGCTGCGAGCTGCACCAGCGATGCAGTGGTGGCCGCGGTGGCCAAAGGCGGCGTCATTACTTTCAGCTGTGGCCCCGACCCGGTCACCATCACCCTGACCCAGACCGCCAAGATCGTAAACGACACCGGCCCCAAGATCGTGCTCGACGGCGGCGGCAAGGTGACTCTCAGCGGCGGCGGCAAGGTGCGGATTTTGTACATGAACACCTGCGACCCGGCGCAGAAGTACACCACCCCCCACTGCCAGAATCAGGACACGCCGCAGCTGACGGTGCAGAACCTGACCTTTGTCGATGGCAACGCCAGCGGGCAGACCACCGATGGCGGCGGCGGCGGCGCGATCTTCGACCGCGGCGGCCAGCTGAAGATCATAAACTCGCGCTTCTTCAACAATGTCTGCGATCCGACCGGACAGGACGTCGGCGGCGGCGCGGTGCGCGCCCTTGATCAGTACAACGGCATGCCGCTGTACGTAGTAAGCAGTACCTTTGGCGGTAAAGAAGGACTCGGCAACCAGTGCGCCAACGGCGGCGGCTTGAGCAGCATCGGAGTGTCTTATACAGTCCTTAACAGCGTCTTTGGCTACAACAGCGCCACCGGCAACGGCGCCAACCCCAAGCGCGCCGGCACGCCGGGCGGCGGCTCGGGCGGGGCGATCTACAACGACGGCAACACGTTCAAGCTGACGCTCTGCGGGACCCTCATGAACAACAACCACGCCAACGAGGGCGGCGGCGCGATCTTCTTTGTCAGCAATGACAAGACGGGCAGCCTGCTCATCCAAAGCTCGACCCTGCAGAGTAACCCGAGCGCCGGCTTTGAGACCCCCGGCTTCCCCGGCATCTTCGTCCAGGCGAGCGGCCCGCCGCAGGTGACCAGCTCGACGATTCAGTAAGCAGTGAGCGCTGTAGCCTAGTCGGGCGGGATCTTGTCGAGCAGGCGGGTGATGGCGGCCCAGGCCTCCTCATACTTCAGCACGGAGTCATGATCGGCGGCGGGAAGGAGCATGAGCTCGTGGGGGCCGGGCAGGGCGGCGGCCAGCTGCTGGGAGTGCACCGGCCGGGTGACATCATCTTTCTGCCCGTGCAGTAGGAGCACCGGAACCTGAATCTTCGCCGCGTCGCGCAGCGGGGAGACGCCGGCGATGTGAAAGCCGGCTTCGCGCTCGGCCAGGCGCATGGCGGAGCGGATCTGGTCCTCGCTGGCGAAAAACGGCGCGCGCTCGCGGGCGATGCGCTCCAGATCGGCGAACGGAGACTGCGCGATCACGGCGACGATCCGCGGATCGACCGCCGCGGCCTGAAGGGCGACGCTGCCGCCGAGCGATGAGCCCATCACCACGGCCCGGCTGGCTCCCAGCACATCCAGGGCCCGCCCAAGATCATACTTCTCGAAGTAGCCATAAGTACACGCGGCGCCTTCCGACTCGCCGTGCGCCCGCTGATCATAGGTCAGCACGTCCCAGCCGAGCTGCCCGTAGCGCTGCGCCACGCCGACGCCGCTTTGCCGGTTGTCGCCGAGCCCGTGCAGGTAGACGATGAGCCCGCGGCGCGGCAGGCGTCCGGGGAACAGCCAGCCGCGCAGCATCACCTCGCCGCTTGGGATCATGATCTCGCGGTGGGGCGGCACGCCATCGGTCTTGACGGCGCGGCGGCGCGGGTGGAGAAACGCCGCGGCCCCCCAGCTGGGCGGCATGCACGAAGCGCCGGCGACGACCAGGACGCCGAGCCCGACGGCGACCCTGACAGCGAGGCTGACCGCAACCCCGCCGACCAACCTGACGACGAGCCGGCTCGCCCGCCAGGCCGACTTGGGCTCCCCCGGCGGTCGAGCAGGAGCTGCGCACATCTTTTTCCTCGGGTGGGTGGCTTGAGTACTAGCTTGCATGGTGAAACTCTGGCGCGCGGCGGTTCCCGCGAGCGGCGCAGCATACCAGGGTGGGCCCCATAGGGTAAGAGCCGTAAGAGCCGTAAGAGCCGTAAGAGCCAGGAAGCGCCCGGGCAGGCGCCAGCAAGTCATGACCGGAGCCCGACTAAGACGCGTATGGCCGCGATTTCCCAAGACTTGCGACTGGCCGAGCTGATAAAGTAAGTGGGATGAAATCATGACCACTCGTCGCCAGAGAGCAGAGGGGGACGCCGCGGCGGTCGGGCGCGCGTTCGCGGCGGCGTGGTGGGAAGAGTACGACCGTCGCGCTCAGCCTCGGCAATCGCTTGCCCTGATGGCAGAAGAGGGGCCCGATCCCAAGTCATGCCGCCCGTTCGAATCTCCAGCCGAGCCTACCCGCACCGAGCCGGACTCCGATTTCGCCTCTCGGGTGGCCCGGGCCAACATAAGTGGGGCCCGGTGGGCCGCACAGAGCAAGAAGCGCGAGAGCTCGCCCGCATCCAGGTCGCTGCGTACAAAGCGCAGCTCGGACTGACGGTCGCCGAGCTTTCTGAGCGCTACTTGGAGCTGCTGCGCGCGCTCGGCCGCAAGTCGGCCAGCCTGGCGGCGGTGCGGTCCAAGCTCCGGCTGCTCGTCGGTGCGCAGCTGGACGGGCCGGCGGCGATGGCCGAGCCGCTGGCGCGCTCCCTGTATGCGGAGCTGACGGGAAAGTGCGCGGCGGCGACGCACCGGGAGGCGCTGCGCGCGGCGCGATCGTGCTACCGCTGGGCCGTGGAAGAGGGGCTGGTCAAGCTCAACCCGTGGGCGGGGGTGCGCCCGGTTGGCAAGGCGCGCCGCGGCAAGCCGCAGCTGACGATCGACGAAGCCCGCCGGCTGGCCGAGCACTGCCGGGGGCGGCTGCACGAGGACGGGGCGCTGGTGGTGCTGCTGGCGCTTTTGTGCGGCCTGCGGTGCTCCGAGATCGTTGAGCGCACGGTGCGCGATGTCGACGACAACGGCCGACTGCTGCGCATCGCTGATAGCAAGACCGCAGCCGGCCGGCGCCTGCTGGAGCTGCCCGCCGAGCTCCTGGACGCAGTCGCCGCTCGCTGCCGCGCCCGCAAGCCCGACGAGCCGCTGCTGCCGCGGGTGGCTCGCCTTGCCGGCTCGGCGCGGCAGTGGGCCAGCCGCGAGGTCAAGCGCTACTGCGCGGCCGCTGGCGTCAGGGTCGTGTGCGCCCATGCGCTGCGCGGGCAGTTCGCCAGCCTGGCCTACGAGGCAGCCGCGATGCCGCACCTGGTGGCCGCGGCGCTCGGCCACGCCTGCAGCGCGGTGACCGAGCGCCACTATGCAGACCGCGGCGCGGTGCAGCGGGCGGCGCAGCGGGAGCGCCTGGCTGTACTCCAGGGAAGCAGGCGCTCAGGCTGACGCAGGCTAGCACTCCTTGCCGCCCGCTGGCCGAGCCAAGGCGGTCAGGTCGGCCCCGCGATACCCCGCGACCGCCGCCGCCGCCGGGGTTGGGGATGGCGCCGGGCAGCTGCCGGTCCCCGCCGTGTCCCCATGGCTGACCCGGCTCGCTCGACCGTCGGAAACCTTGACTAGACCTGCCGCGCTGCAGTGGCCGCTCCACTGCAGCATGGTCTCCAGCGCGTGGCGCAAGCTCAGCGACTGCGGTGCCGCCGGGCAGGCGCTGACCAGCTCGTGCGGCGGCAGCTCGATCGGCGTCTCCAGGTCGATCGGCTGGCCGTCTGCGGTCCGCGCCTCATCTAGGAGCTGGAGGAAGCGGGTCGCCACCATCAGCTTGAAGACGCTCGCCGGCCACGGGGACATAAAGTCCACGGCGGCGGCCGACTCGCGGTCTGGACCGAGCAGGCTGTCGGGCGGGTAGGGCGCGCTGAAGGCGACTTCGGTGCCCGGCGCGATGCGGGCCTCCTGGCCGGCGGCCTCCAGCTGCCAGCGGCCGCCGTTGAAGCGCGCCTCATCCCACTTGCGGAAGCGGACGTTTTGCAGCTCTAGCGTCTTGGGGTCGTGCTGACCGACTAGTCCTTCGGGGTGGGCGCGATCGTAAAGGACGGTCGCCTTGGCCACCGCCGGCACGCAGCCGGCGCGGTTGTGCACCACGACCGAGAGATCGAGCTGCGGATGCCGCTCGCGGCCGAGCGGGCCGACCAGCGACAGGCACGCCGGGGACTGCTCGGCCGGACAGCCTTGCCCATAAAGCGGTCCATAGTCCCAGACCGCGGCGAACTGGGCGCTGCGCACCGCGGCGCGCAGACCGGCGGCCAGCGTCTGATCGGTCAGGCAGCGCGGTGCGCCGCGCGGCGGCCGGGGAAAGCCCGGGTCGCGCAGCAGCGCGGCCCGCCGTCGCCACTCAGGCTGGCTATGGCACGCCGCGAACAGCACGAGCGGCAGCAGGCCGACCAGGCAATATCTCAGCTTGCGCAAGTGCAGGCAGGTCCCCCCATGACTGTGACCGGCTGGCTGATCGTACTAGATGAAGATAACAGATGGAGCCCGCGGCTTGACGGCGCGACCGGCGCCTGCCGCGGGAATGCGGCGGCGCGAGTCGCCGCCAGAAGCGGCTTGCGCGCGCCGACCGCCGCCCGCTAGTGCTTGCGCGAGCGCTTGTCGTCGCTGTTACGACCGGGCTTGGGCGAGGCGGCCGAGGCCGGCAGCGGCTCCTCCACCGCGATCACCGGCTTGGGCGACTCTGCCGGCGGCGCGGCGGCCAGGGCGGCGAGCTTGGCGTTGAGCTCGTCCACGCGGGCGGTGATCGACTGCAGCTCCTCGCGGGTCGGCACATCGAGCGCGCTGCGGATCTGGGTGCGCGCCTGCCCCCAGGCGGTCTGCAGGGTGGCGGGCAGGGTGTGCAGCTGGGACTGGACCTCGGCGAGCTGGCTGCGCAGCCACGTCAAGATCGCCTGGGCGTTGAGTTGCAGGTGGGCCGTAGGCTGGCTGGTGGCGGTTTCCATGGTATGAGCTCCTTGCATGTGGGTGACGCATTGCGTCAATGCCCAAAGGTTAACGCGTCGCGTCTGCTTGTCAAGCCGCTGTCCCGACCACCCGGCAGGCAGGCCCCCCGGCGCCAGCGCCGAGCCTGAGCAGTCTCGCGCAGTTGCCGCCGGGAGCCCTTGGGAGTCTGAACAAAAGACAGCGCGACCCTTTTGACGCGGAAGCACTTAGGCGGACTGAGCCAGGACCCAGGACCCAGGACCCAGGACCCAGGAAGCGGAGCAGGGACCAAGGAGCAGAAATAGCCGCGCCCGGGAAGGGCCGAGGTACGGCCTCCCGGGCGCAGCGCGGCGGGTCGTCGCTAGTCGGCGATGGCGCAGGCGGGCCGCGCCGAGCAGCGCGCCACCCAGGCAGTCAGCCGCGGGTAGGGGGCAAGGTCAAAGCCCATCATGCGCACGTACTCCATCCACGAGGCCAGGTGGAGGTCGGCGATGGAGAAGCGGTCGCCGACCAGGTACTCCTTGCCGGCCAGCGCCTCCTCCAGGATCTTCAGGTGCTCTTCGACATCGGCCCTGGCCCTGGCCCCCGCCTTGGCGTTGCGCTCGTCCTCGGGCGCCCAGTGCCCGAGGTTGCGGCCGACGCGCGACAGCGCCTCGCCGATCGAGGCGTTGGTCCAGATCACCCACTTCATCACCTCGCCGCGCTGCGGCCCCGGCGGCGGATACAGGCCCTTTGCGACGCCGAACTGCTCGCCCAGGTACAGCTGAATCGCCGCCGACTCGAAGATCGGCACTCCATCATGGACGAGCAGCGGCACCCGGCCGTTGGGGTTGAGCTTGAGGTACTCGGGCTGCTTCTGCTGGTTGGCCTTGAGATCAATCTTCACCTTCTCATACGGAATGCCGAGCTCCTCCAAGGTCCAATGAACGGGAGACGCGCTGGATTGGGGGCTGTAGTAAAAGGTCAGGCTCATCGTTTACTCCTTTACTGCTTGTGGACTGGGCCAGTCGGTTGGTGATTGGTTGGTGATTGGTTGGTGATTGGTTGGTGATTGGTTGTTGTCAAAGTCAAGGAACTGGAGTGCTTCCAAGCGCGGCGAAGATACTGATCGGTTGTGCAGTAAGCAAAGGAAAAAAGCGAAATTTTTTTGTCGTCGCAAGAGCCTTTGTTGGGCTCGCCAGCGAGGGGAGGAGCAGCCAACCGCGGCGCGGACGGGGGCGATTTTGGCTGACTGTCCGCGGCAAAGAATTTATCTTTGAAGACAATGCCCAGACCCTCCCTCCTATTCCTGCTCATTGCTGCGCTGCCCACCCTGGCCCAGGCCGACGGACTGTTTGATGCGGTCAAGCAGGCCGCCAATAGTGAGGTCGGCAAGACCGTGTCCAGCAAGGCGGTCGAGGCGACCAAGGGCGCGGTGGGCAAGTCGGTGACCGGCAAGGTGGAAAAAGAGCTCAACGATCGGCTGCTTGCCGAGGCGCGCAAGAACCAGTGCTCGTTCAAGACCGACAGCGACGAGCTCGAGCCCGGCTGCGACGCCAAGGCGAAGAAGCTGGCGCTCACCATGATTGATGTCAAAAAGAAGCTCACCGGACTTGGCATCTCGGCGTTCAAGTTCGAGGTCTCGGGGCACACCGACAGCCGGGGCGCCGCCGATCACAACAAGCAGCTGTCGGCCAAGCGCGCCGCGGCGATCGTCAAGCAGCTGGCGGCCAACGGCGTACCGAGCGATGAGATCATCTCGGTCGGCTACGGCTCCGAGCGGCCGCTGGTAAAGCCCGACAACACGCCGGCCAAGCAGGCCAAAAACCGTCGCTACGAGCTGCGCGTCCGGCTGTAGACAGACTCTGCTTGGCGACTCTGCAGCGCGGGTGCGCGCGATGACCTGGGGCACCGACCTGTAGCGGGTCCTGCGACAGCCGGCCGCGCCGCGGCCCCGGGGCGGCGGAAATGCGTACCTTGCACACCGCGCCGGGAGTGAAATAGGATCGAGCTCGTGGAAAACCCGATGCCCGAGCCGCGTAAACCCCCGCCCAGGAAACCGGCCCGGCGCCCCCCACTGCAGCCGCCCGCGCTGCCGGACGAGCGCAGCGGGCCGCGCACCAGCACCTGGCTCGGTCCGCTGCTCGTCCTCGCCGGCGTCGCCGTGGCGGTGCTGCTGGTCGGCGAGCTGCTCGATGGCGGGCGCGGCCTGCTGGCGGCGCTGCGGCGCCCCGACCCGAGCATCGGCTCGAACACCCTGGGCAACGTCGGCCAGGTGGTGGCGCAGGTGCTCGGGGTGGCGATCTCGGTGGTCGCGATCATCGTCGAGCTGGCCGCCAACCGCTACACCCACCGCCTGACCGAGCTGTTCTTCCGCGCCCGCATCAACTTCATCGTGATGGGGCTGTTCGTCATCTCGGGCATGCAGGCGCTGTGGGTCTCGTACAGCTACACCCCGTCCTACGTGCCGGCCGCGGCGACCGTCCTGTCGATGATCTTGATGAGCATCTCGGTGCTGGCGCTGATTCCGTACTTTGCCTACGTGTCGGCGTTCGTCAAGCCGCTCAACGTCCTGCACCGCATCTGCAGCGAGACCCAGGAGCGCATCGAGCGCGGGCCGCGCCGCGACACGGTCGAGCACAACGAGCAGGTCCAGCACCTGGCCGCCGACGGCGTAGCGCAGCTGTCGGACATCGCCATGAACTCGATGGTAAACCAGGAAAAGGGCATCGCGATGGCCGCGGTCAACACCCTGGCCGACCTGATGCTCGAGTACCTGGATGGCAAGGGCAGCCTGAAAAAGGAGTGGTTCCGCGTCGGTCCGGAGGTCGGCGGAAACCCCGACTTCATCTCGCTGACCGACTCGGCGCGCAGCGAGATCGAGAAGAACCGGACGTGGTTCGAGTTCCTCATCCTGCGCCAGTACGAGGCGCTGTACCGCGGGGCGGTGAACAACTACCGCGAGATCTGCTACCTGCTGGCGACCAACACCCGGCGGCTTGCCGAAGCGGCGCTCACCTGCGGTGATGAGTCGACCTTCGATGTCGCCATCAAGTTCTTCAATACCTACCTGCGGGCGACGATCAACAACCACGATGTGCGCACGGCGTACAATGTCTTAAACCAGTACCGGCTGCTTGCCGAGTGGTCGCTGCACCACGGCGCGCCGCGGGTAGCGGTGACGATCGCCAACTACTTCAAGTACTACGGCCAGCTCGCCTTCAGCATGGATCTGGGGTTCATCCTGGAGACCACGGCGTACGACCTGTGCACGCTCAACGAGCTCGCCTTCGACCTGCAGATTCCCGAGCGCGCCGCGCTCCTGCATGTGTTCCTGCAGGTGGACAAGGAGAGCGAGGGAGTCGAGAAAGAGGCCGCCCTGCGCGGGGTGCGCAAGGCCCAGGTCAAGCTCGCCGCCTACTACCTGGTGCACGGCGATGAGCACGCCGCGCGCGAGATCTACCGCGACATGGCCAACGAGCAGGCGGTGCGCCTGACCTCGATCCGCGAAGAGCTGATGGCGGTGGACAGCCCGTACTTCTGGGAGATCACCGACCGCGGCACCAACTTCGACTGGATGCCGCCCGACTGCCGCAGCCGCGTGCTGGAGTTCTTCAGCTGGTTTGGGGACAAGCTGCCGCCGCATGTCGACACGCCGCCGGTGATCGCGCCGACCTACCGCAAGGACTAAAGGGGCTACTGGCAGGAGGTCAGGGAAGAGATCCAGTCATTTATGACCTGGACGCCCTGGGTGTCGACAATGTTGGAGCCGACCGGCGGCATCCGATTGGCTCCCACTGCCTGCGGCCGCAGCGAGATCAGCGACTTGGCCGGCATCCCGGGAACGAGCAGCATGGCGCCGGCGACGCCGAGATCGCCGGCCTCGGGCACCACGTTGCACGCCATCGTCCCCGCAAGGCTCGTGGCGAAGCGCAGATCGAGGTTGCCGCGGCCGCCGCCGTTTGGCCGGTGGCACGGCGAGCAGTTGGCGTGCAGGTAGGAGCGAGCGCGCTCAGCCAGGGGCCGGTCGCCGGTCGGGCTCGGGAAGGCGGTGAGCTGCTCGACCGGCGCCGTCAGGGGGGCGCTGAATACGCCAATGTGCTCCAGGGTCTTGAGCTGGTTGGCGAGGCGGTTAGTGCCGGTGTAGACAAAGTTCGTGTTGAGCTGGCCGACCTCCAGACCCAGGGTGTGGCCGGCGGCCGCGGTGTGGCAGCGCACGCAGTCGCTGCGGCTCGGGTAGGACCAGGTCTTGTCGCCCACCTGCTTGGTCTTGCCCGCCGGCAACAGCAGCGCGTCCGACTGATCGTCGAGCCACTCGTAGGAGTAGCCGGCCCAGCCGCCGTCGTCATGGCGCACGAACAGGCGGGTCTCGATGCGCTTGCCGTTGAGGGAGAAGTTCTTGATGGCCACAGTGCCGATGGGGAAGTCGAAGTCGCCGTCGGCGCCGATGGTAACCGTCTGGCCGTCGGGCAGCGCGAACAGCCGCTCTTTGTCGGCGCCATCGCTCCACAGAGGTGAGCTCGGGCTGAAGGGGATGAGGCCGGCCGCCGGCTGGCTCGGGTTCTGCGGGTCGACGCAGCCGGTCTGCGACAGCTTCTGCGGGAAGTTCGACGGCCCGCCGACCTGCGCCGCGACCAGCTTGAAGACCTGGCCGTTGACACCCACCGCGTAGACCTCGCCATCGTTGTCTTCGGCGAAGTTGACCCACGGGGCGGCGGGGGCGCCCTGCAGGACGGTGGAGGTGGCGGCGCCGGTGGTGGTGTCGTAGGTGAGGATGAAGATCTCCTGCTTGACGTAGTCGCCGTAGATATAGCTGCCGACAAAGCCCGGGATCGCCTTGCCGCGGTAGACGACCCCGCCTGTGATCGAGCGGGAGTTCTTCGGGACGTGCTGGTTCTGCACCACCGGATCGATAAAGCCGGTCTTTACCGGGCAGCGCTGGGCGTCGTTTATCAGGTAGTCATTGGCGCCCTCGCGACACGGCCAGCCGTAGTTGCCGCCGAGCTTGACGCGATCGATCTCCTCCCACTGGTTCTGGCCGACATCGCCGACCCACAGCTCGCCGGTGCCGCGGTCGATCGAGAAGCGGAACGGGTTGCGCAGGCCGTAAGCGTAGGTGGTCGGCTCGCCGCCGCCGGCGCGGAACGGGTTGTCGGCCGGGATGCCGTAGGGCTGGCCGCCGGTGTTGTCGACGTCCAGGCGCAGGATCTTGGAAAAAAAGCCGGTCTTCTTCTGGCCGTTGATGAAAAAATCGTCGGCGTTGCCGCCATCGCCGAACGAGGCATACAGGTAGCCGTCGTTGCCGAAGGCGATGCCGCCGCCCTTGTGGTTGGTGGCGGTGGTCTGATCAAACCCCAGCACCGGGGCATAGGTCGGAAAAGTCGCCCCCTTATCGGGGCTTGTGAGCACGCCGATGAGCGAGCGCATGCCGTTGGCGCCGCCGGTGCTGGTCCAGCTTACGTACAGCTTGCCGTTCTGCGCAAAGCGCGGGTGGAAGGCCAGGCCGAGAAAGCCGCCCTCGCCGTTTGTGTTGATGGCGACGCCGGCGACCATCGGCAGGTTGGCCACCGCGGTGGTCGTCGCCGGCGGGTTGGCGGTGGGGAACGAGACCAGGCGGCCGTCGCGCTGGGCGACAAACCAGCGGCTCGGATCGCCGGGAATCTGCGCCATCATGAGCGGCGTCCCGAGGTTGGTGCCGGCGTAGACCTGCTGCAGCGCCACCGGGGCGGTGCTCGGCGGGCGGGCCGGCGCCTTGCAGCTGGGATTTGGCGGGCGCTCATCCAGGCCAAACTCGGCCGGAATCGGCGGTCCCATGGTCGTCGGATTGTCGCCGCAGCTGGCCCAGGCCCAGCCGAGGCACGCAATTACCCCTGTCGCACCCAGCGTCGTGAGATTGATCTTCATCAGACAACAATACTCCGGCGGCGGCCAGCCAACAACCGTTCGCCGCGGTTCGGGGACTTGCGCGGCGCCCCGAGGAAACGAGAATCTGCCCCGGCAGCGAGGGTCAGGACTGCAGGCGCGGTCCGTGATAGGGTGTCGGGCAAGGAGGCCCCATGCAAGAGGTACTCAAGGACTATGTATGCGCGGAGTTTAATGATGGTCGCTGGACGCGGCCATACTATCGGCGCGGCCAGGGTCCGGCGGTCATCATCATCCACGAGATCCCCGGGCTGCACCCGGATGTGGTGCGCTTTGCCGACCACGTCGCGGCGGCGGGCCTGACGGTGCTTCTGCCGAGCCTCTTTGGCGAGCCGGGGCGGCCGCTGTCGATCGGATACGGCGTCAGCTCGATGCTCAAGACGCTGTGCGTCCGCCGCGAGTTTTATGCCTGGGCGACCGACCAGTCCAGCCCGATCGTCGACTGGCTGCGGGCGCTTGCGCGCAAGGCGCACGCCGAGTGCGGCGGTCGCGGGGTCGGGGCGATTGGCATGTGCTTTACCGGCAACTTCGCGCTGGCGATGATGACCGAGCCGGCGGTGGTCGCGCCGGTGCTGGCGCAGCCGTCGCTGCCGATCGGACCGGGGGCGGCGCGCAAGGCGGCGATGGGGGTCTCCCCCGCGGAGGTCGCCTGCGCCAAGCAGCGGTTCGCGGACGAAGATCTGTCCATGATCGGCCTGCGCTTTTACGGCGATCCGCTGGTGCCGGATGCGCGCTTTGCCAACTTCAAGCAGACCTTTGGCGATCGCTTCGAGGCGATCGAGCTTGACCCCAAGGACGCGCACAATGCCTTCGGGATGAAGCCGCACTCGCCGCTCACCGTCAACCTGCGCGACGACGATCCGCAGGGGCCGACCAAGCAGGCGGAGCGGCGCGTCATCGAGTTTTTCCGCCAGCGCCTGCTCAGTCCTGCTTGATCGTGTGGAAGACGCCGCTCGCCACCCAGTCGCGGAACCAGCGGAACAGCGCTGACTCGCTGGGGGCGCGCGGCGCGGCGCAAGCGGTGGCGATCGCCTGCCCGAGCGGCGCCCCGGAGAAAAGGGCGGCGAGCAGCTCGTAGGCCGGGCGGCGCAGCGGCAGGCGCTGGACGCGGAAGTCGCGGCGGTAGACCAGGAACCAGGCGGGGCGGCGACGGCGCGGCGGCGGGTGCTGGTGCCCTCCCTGGTGCACGCTGTGCAGGTAGTCGTGGACGTTGTAGCGCAAACACAGCAGGCGAAAGGCGGCGATCGGGATAAGGCGCGCCCGCTCCCAGGCGGCGGCGGGGACGGCGGCGATCTGCGCCGCGCTGAGCGGCGGCAGCTCGGCTTCGTCAAAGACCTCGCTGACCGCGAGCTCCAGTCGGGCCAGCTCGTGGCAGAAGGCGCGCCGCTGCAGACCCGGCGCGGCGAGGAGGAACTCCGGCAGGTGGCGGCCGAGCGGGTTGAGGCTGTAGCTGCGCGAGGGGTGCGCCTTTACATAATCGCTGACCAGGGCGGTGAACGCCGCGGCACCGAGGAAGTGCTGGAGCGCCGGATAGTCGGCGGCCAGGGCCTCTTCCATGCGCAGACGGTACATCCCGTGATAAATCCCCAGGCGCTCGCTCGCGCTGAGGGTGCGCGAGGGCCGGATGACCGCCTCGGGCTGGATCTGGGTCGCGCGGCGCGCCGCGGCAATCGCCTCCTCCGCGGTCCCGCCGTGCACGACCACCGCCTGCAGGAAGTGCTGCAGGCTCTGCAGCGGTGGCTCAAGCGCCATGCTGCGCCGCCGCGGCTGCCGCCGACAGAGGATCTTGCTGATACGCCGCCGCCTTGCACGCCTCGGCGTGGACCACTTGGAACTCTGGAACGTCTTCATCCCACTCGTACAGGGTCGCCACCGGGCCGGTGCGCTGCCAGGCCCGCCGGTACAGCTCCCACACCGCGGTGAGGGCGTGATCAGAGTGGGTGTCGATGATGTGGGTCCCCAGGTTGGTGTGGCCAGCGACGTGATACTGAACCACGCGGTCGGCGGGGATCGCATCGATATAAGCGCCGGCGTCAAAGGAGTGATTGAAGGCGCTGACGTAGACGTTGTTGACGTCAAGCAGGAGCCCGCAGTCGGCCTCCTCGGCGAGACGCCCGAGGAACTCCCACTCCGGCATCACCGAGGTCGCAAACTCCAGGTACGAAGACGGATTCTCCAGCACCAGCGGGCGCTCGATAAGCTCGCTCACTTGGCGGACCCGCGCGATGGTGTGCTTGAGGGTCGCTTCGGTATAGGGCAGCGGCAGCAGGTCGTGGGTGTTGCGCCGGGCGATGCCGGTCCAGCACAGGTGATCGGAGACCCAGCGCGCCCGCACCCGCGTCGCCAGGGCGCGCAGCTTCTTCAGGTAGTCGCGATTGAGCGGGTCGGTGTTGCCGATGCCCAGCGAGACCCCGTGCAGCGCGACCGGGTAGCGCTCGGCGACCTGATCGAGCACCCACAGCGGACGGCCTCCGGTGTCGAGGAAGTTCTCCGACAGGATCTCAAACCAGTCCACTGCCGGCCAGCTCGATAAGATGGTGCCGAAGTGGGCGGTGCGCAGGCCGACGCCGATGCCGAGGTCGGGAAAGTTCCAGCGGTTGGCCATCTTAAGGTCTTGGCGCGCCCCCCGGCGCGGCCGCGGGGCTGCGATAGGAGCAGAGGGGACTACTTGGGGCGACCGGCGATGTGCGCGGGGTTGACCGGGACCGGGCAGCCGCCCTTGGCCTTGCAGGCGTTCTTGCCGGCGCAGCCAGCATCGTTGGGGGGCGCCGCGCAGCCGCCCTGACCCTTGCAGGCGTTCTTGCCGGCGCAGTCGTGCTTGGCCGCTTTGGAGGCGCAGCCGCCCTTGCCCTTGCACGAGTTCTTGCCGGCGCAGCCGGCGTCGCCCGAGCTGCAGCCGCCCTTGCCCTTGCAGGAGTTGAAGCCTTTACAGACGTGGAGCTCAGGCGCCTTCTTGGCGTAGGCGCTCTTTTCGCTGGCGGGCAGCTGGGCTCCGGCGGCCATGGCCGCCACGACGGTTCCCAGTACCTTGCTGAACTCTCTGCGCTTCATGGGTTTTTCTCCTAGAATTTGCCCGATTGTGGACTTTTGCCGATCGGTTGTCCATGAGCCTTCAACAAAAAGGAAACCGGAGCGCGAACATGACTGCCGCCCCCGCTACGACCGCATCGGCGCCGCCTACGCCCGCACCCGCCAGCAGGACCCGCGCCTCATGGACCGCATCGCCGCCGCCCTGGGGACGGCGCGCACGGTGGTCAACGTCGGCGCCGGGGCCGGCTCGTATGAGCCGCGCGACCGCCACGTCATCGCCATCGAGCCAAGCGACGTGATGGCGGCGCAGCGCCCGCGCGAGCTCGCCCCGGCCGTGCGCGCGACCGCCGGCGCGCGGCCGCTGCGCGATGGCAGCGTGGATGCGGCCATGGCAGTCCTGTCGGTACATCACTGGGACCACGAGCAGGAGCGCGGCGTCCGCGAGCTGCGGCGGGTGGCGCGCGGCCCGGTGGTCATCCTGACCTGCGCCAGCTCGCCGAGTACGATGCCGGCATGCGGCTGCTTATCAACCTGCCGGCCTGAGGGGGGTCGGGATTGAACGATTGACCGCGATTTGCCGATAGCGGTAGGAATGCGTCTTATAGAAAAAAGGAGCCAGAGATGACCTTCTCACCAGCTCGCGTCCACGCCTACTACCGCGCCTACTATCGAGCCTACTACCGCGCCTACTATCGGGCCCTGGGGCTGGCCTTGGCCACCCTCCTCCTTGTCGCTGGCCTCGGCGGCGGCACCGGCTGCCACTTCCAGGTCGCCAGCGATCCCAACGATCCGCTGCACGGGGTGCGCAACTTCGCCGTCGAGCCGGTGGGCTTCAACGGCCTGACGGTGGGCAACAAGCCCGAGCCGACCTACCTGGCCGAGAAGAAGCCCGAGCAGCAGCAGAGCTGGCAGATCGACAAGGCCGAGATGGCGCGCCTCATGGTGGACCAGCTGGCGCAGCGAGTCGGCGCCGTGGGAATCACCCTGGCGCCGCCGCCGCCCGGAGCGCCGCCGCCGTTTGTCCTGCGCATCAATGTGGTCCAGATCGAGCCTGGCAACTTCAACGGCTTTGTCAACTTCGCCACCCAGGTGACGATGGTCGTCGACATCCTCAGCCCGCAGGGCCAGAGCGTCGGTCAGAGTCCGATTTCCGCCCAGGTTCCGGCGACGCTCAGCAACCCCTCCAGCGGTGAGCGCCTGCGCATGGCCGGGCAGCAGCTCGGCGACCGCCTGGGCCACCTGCTGCTGCGCCGCACCGGCCTTGGCTACTAGCCGGCCTCCTACCCGGTAGGGCGGGGCCGCTTTTGCCGACGCGACCGACACAAAGGTAGCCTCCGGGCCGCTGGTTGAGTGAAAATGGGACGCCGGGCCGCGCCGCCGCGCGGTCGCTGCCGAACCCGATGTAGCTCTTGCCGCGAAGGAGCCTCCATGTCCACTCGACCCGCGTCCGCACCCCGCCGCGCTTGCCTGCTCCGCCGCCTCGTCACGCCGCTCGGCGCCGGGCTGTTACTCGGTGGGGTGCTCGGCGCCGACCCGCTGCCGGCGAGCGCCTTCTGCGGCTTCTTCGTCTCCGGGGCCGACGCCAAGCTTTACAATAACGCCTCGCAGGTCGTGCTCATGCGACGGGGCAACCACACCGCCCTGACGATGTCCAACAACTACAAGGGACCGCCGGCAGACTTCGCGATGGTCGTGCCGGTGCCGGTGGTGCTGCAGAAGGGGCAGGTCAAGACGCTGCGCCCCGAGGTCTTCCGCAGCGTCGACACCCTGTCGGCGCCGCGCCTGGTCGAGTACTGGGAGCAGGACCCCTGCTATGTGCCGCCGCCGCCGATGGCGATGGCGCCCTCGGCCGCCTTTTCCGAAGGCGGCAGCCCGTCGGTGCGCGGCGGTCGCAGCGCCCGCGAGCTGGGGGTGACCATCGAGGCGCGGTTTCAGGAAGGCGAGTATCAGATCCTGATCCTGTCGGCCAAGGACTCTGGGGGCCTGGACACCTGGCTGCGCGAGAACCACTACAAGATTCCCGAGGGCGCGGCCGCCGCGCTGGCGCCGTACATCCGCGAGCAGATGAAGTTCTTCGTCGCCAAGGTCGACATCACCAAGGTCAAGCGCGATGAGCACGGCGCCGTCGTCCTGTCGCCCCTGCGCTTCAGCTACGACTCGTCCGAGCTGCGCCTGCCGGTGCGCCTGGGCCTGCTCAACGCCGAGAGCAAGCAGGACCTCCTTGTCTACATCCTCAGTCCCGACTCGCGCTATGAGCTGGCCAACTACCAGAACGCGTTTATCCCCACCAACGTCGAGGTCTCGGAGTCCGTCAAGAGCAACTTCGGCGCCTTCTACGGTGAGCTCCTGGATGAGACGGTGCGCAAGGCCGGCGGCCGCGCCGTGGTCACCGAGTTCGCCTGGGACACGCCGATCCTGCAGCGCCCCGCGCCGGATATGAGCTGGGCGAGCTACCACTGCGATCCCTGTCCCGCCCCCGAGACCCCGCCGCCGAGCCTCAGCGACTGGGTCACCCTCGGCGACTCCCAGATCCTCGGCGCGCTGGCCGAGGCCAAGCCCGGCGTTGTCGCCAGGAACTTTCAGCTGCCCGCTGGGCTCAAGGAGCAGTGGGTCCTCACCCGCCTGCACACCCGCTACGACAAGAACACGCTGAAGGACGACCTGATCTTCCGCAGCGGCAAGCCGATGGTCGGCGGCCGCGCCAACGGCGATGGCACCAACCGCGAGGAGGGGGCGCAAGGGTCCCCGGATGGCGACAACCAGTTCCAGGGCCGCTACATCATCCGTCACTATTGGGAAGGGGCGGTCAAGTGCCAGAATCCGCAGTATGGAATCTGGACCGGACCTCCAGGAGGAGGCGGCGGTGCCCAGACCGCGCACGATCTGGCCAGCGCGCCGCGCGGCAAGGTCAGCTTGACCTCTGTGGTGCGCTCGCCGATTCCCAGCTTGCAGCTGCCGGGAGTGAGGCGCCCGGTGCGACCGGGCGAGAAGCGCTAATAGGGTCAGGTGCCGGAGCAGCGGGGGGCGAAGAACTCGTCGTCGCTCGCTGAGGTGAACTCGTCGTCACAGTACAGCGAGGCCAGGGCGTGGCCGTTGCGCACGCACTGGTCATGGTTGTGGCAGTCCAGGGTCAGGGTCTGGGTGCTGCTCGGGCAGCCGGGGCCGCAGTTGCCGTAGCAGCTGCCGCGCTCATAAAGACCGGCTACGTGATCCTGGGTGGTGGTGATCCAGCGACCGCTGACATAGTACTCGGTCGCCGAGCTGCGCAGGCCGACGTGACCGTAGCTGGTCGAGCGGGGGTTGTTCTTGCCGTAGTTGTTGTCGTCGTGGGTCGCCGTGACGTAGCTGCCGTAGTAGGAGCAGAGGCTGGTCCAGCCGCGGTTCTCGCTGGCGGCGACCTGCCGCTGCAGCGGGACGGTGTCGGGCATCTGCGACCAGTTGGAGGCAAGGCGCGCGAGCATCGCCGCCGGCCCATCGCTGTCTGCGTCGAGCTGCTCGGACAGGGCGGCGACGAAGCTGCGCAGCGCCTGGCGATCCGCCTCGACCAGCTGGGTCTCGCTGCCGCCCTGGGCGAAGCCGTCGGCCTCGGCGACCTGGTGGTTGCGGTCGACCAGCGCGCTGAGCGTCACGCCGTGGAGGTCGACGACCACGTCAAACACCCCGGGCGCGGTCTCGGTGCTGCTGAACTTCACTGTGGAGTCGCCCAGGCTGTAGCTGCCCTGGACGGCCGCGCTGCTCGTCTTCACGGCGAGGGTGCCGGGGGCACTCTCGGGGCTGCCGGCGCAGGCGACAAAAAGGAGGCTCAGGCCCGCTGCCAAGAGGAATCGCTTCATAGGTGGCTCCTGTTTTATCTGGGAGGAATTCCCAGAGACATTTATTGTGCGGAGCAACTTAAATGAATCGCTTGGGGCAAGGCAAGCGGTGTTGCGGCCTTCGTACGGCCAGCCAGGTGAATAAGAGAGTGGTGAGCAGCAGGCCCAGGCCGGAAGGGGAGGCGGAGCCGGCCGCCGCCGCCCGGCATCCGGAGTCTGGCGGCGGCGGCGGCGCTTCGGTGGCGCACGCGCTGTAGCAGCGGCAGGCTGCGGGGCCGTCGTCTGCGCGCAGCCGGACGCAGCGCTCGCCACACTGCGCGTCGCTTGTACAAGGCGTGGAGAGCGCCCCGGCTAGCAGGCCCGGAACCAGGCAGCGCGGGGCGAGTCCCTGCTCGGTGGGACCAACCTGGCAGCGCAGGCCGGCCGGACAGTCCGAGTCGCTGGCACAGGCGGCGCCGCACAGCCCCGGGGCGGCGAGCGGACCGTCGATGGGCGGTGGCGCCGAGGTCGCGGTCCGGGCTACCCAGGGGGCGATGAAGTCGCCCCAAGAGGTGTCCACGCGCGCGTTGAGGCCGTAGACCGCGCACCCGGGGTCGCCGGTGGCGACGATGCCGATGACGAGCTCGCTGCCGCTGGCGGCGCTGAGCAGCGGCCCGCCGCTGTCGCCGTGGCAGCTGAGGGACGGACCGGGGACGATGCGCAGCCGGCCGTCGGAGAGCTCGCTGATGCGGGCCGTCCCCGCGCGCTTCTGTCCGGGCGGGTCGGCGGTCGGCCCGGTCTGGCCAAAGCCGACCAGGCGGACGCTGCGGCCGACCCAGCTTTGATCGAGCGCGGTGGTGTTGAGGGCGAGCGGTGGCACCGGGGAGCTCGTGGCGAGGATGAGCAGGGCCAGATCCGCCGGGTCCCCTTCGGCGTGATAGTCAGGGTGAACCTGCACCGCCGCGACCCGACCAAGGACCGCCGCGGGATCGCCGGCGCTGCTGCCGAACAGGACCTCGAGGTTGCTGGCAGCGCTGAATTCGCCGACGCAGTGGGCAGCGGTGAGGACCAGCCGCGGCGCGATGAGCACCCCGCTGCAGTGCACCGCCAGCCGGGCGCCGCAGGCCAGGCGCCGGCTCCCGATGCCGACCACCGCCGGGTCCTGGGAGTCGGCGGTGCCGGAGACGATGGCCGCCGCGACCGCCGCGGGCGGCGCCGAGCGGGTGTCTGGCGGCGTGCAGGCCGCCGCGAGAAAGAGGGCCAGCGGTAGCCCCAGGCGGCGTGGCAGGCGCTGTCCCCTCAAGGCTGACCCGGCGCCGGTACCGTCTGCTGCTGCAGCTCCGCCAGACGTCGGCGCAGGCGGGCGACTCGCAGCTGGTTGCGCTGCGCGGTCTCGCGGTCGCCGCTGCGCGCGGCCTCCTGCGCCTGGGCCGCGAGCCGCGCGATGCCCTGCTCGACAAGCTCGCGGGCTGCCTGCTGGGTCTGCCGATGCTCTTGCTCGGTTATGGCCCGCGGCTCGGGCACCGCCCGGATCTGCTCCGGCGATGGCGGCGGCATCCCGTAGGGATCCACTTCGGAGCTCGCCGCGGGGGTCGCGGGGGCCGCTGCCTGGGGGGCTGGTGGTGGGGCCGCAGGCGCAGGCTCAACCGGCCGCTCGGCGCGCCCGCCTGGCGCGACCGCGGGCCCGGGACGGGGGCGCTCGGCCCGCCGCCACAAGCCGAGCACGGCCACTAGCGCCGCCAGAAGGAGCCACCACCTGCCGCCCAAGAAGTTCCGCATCAAGCTCTTTCACCCTCCCAGACCGGGATGCCTTCATGTCCCAGGGGGCTCTGGGACCAAGGCTCGGTCCCGCGCCGCCCAGGAGCTTCTCACAAAGAAGAGATCTTCCATCGGGTCCCTTCCGCCTCGACGCGGATGATCACCTCGGTGGCGCGTCCGCGCAGCCGCGTCCGCACCAGCTGCGCGGCCCGGTGGCGTCCGTCCACAGCGGTCGCCACCACGCGCTCCAGCGGATGCCGCCGCAGCTCGGCAAACAGCGTCTCGCAGGCACCGTCGGGCGCCACCCGGGTCCGCAGCCCGGCGGCGAGCCCGTCCAGAGCGGCGGCGCAGTCGCCGGCTGCCACCGCGGCGTAGAAGCTCTGCACGGCGGTGGCTGGCGGCGCCGCGGGCGGCGCCTGACTGCAGGCGAGCAGCATCAGCCCGAGCCAGTACTGCCCTGGCCGCAGCCCGCGCCGCTTGGACGCCTGCAGCCTGAGAGCCTGCAGCCTGAAAGCCTGCAGCCTGAAAGCCTGCAGCCTGAAAGCCTGCAGCCTGAAAGCCTGCATCCTAAAAGATCGAGACAGAAAACCAGCCAGACCGACCATGCCTGCATCCTCAGCAGTGGGCCGACCGTACGTCTGTGCGCGCGCTGCTGTCAATCGGCTGACTCTGGAGTCAGCCGCCATTTCGGGGACACGGCCGCTTCGATTGCGCCCCTTGCACCGCGCCGCCGCGCTGCTATCTTCCGCCCCGCATGCCTTCTGTCACTGCCTTCCTTGGGTCTTTCCTCTGTTCCTCCCGCCGTTTCCTGCAGAGCCTGATGGTCCTTGCCCTGGCGACCGGCTGCGCCTGCCGCGATCCGCTTACCGAGGCCGGACCGCGCAGCGAGACCGTGGATGCCGCCGCCGCGCCCGCTGTCGATCCGACGCTGCTGCGCGCGGCCACGTTCAACACCCGGCTGTTCTTTGACACCACCTGCGACTCGGGCATGTGCGCCGCCGGCGACTTCGAGCAGGTCCCTTCGCCCGCTGCCTTCGCCCGGCGCGCCGAGCAGCTCGCCGCGGCGATCCGCGCCATGCACGCAGACATCGTGGCGCTGCAGGAGATCGAGTCTCAGGCGTCGCTCGACGCGCTAAGCGGACATCTGCAGGACCTGTATCCGACCGCGGTGCTGGGCGAGACCGGACTGCCGGGCTCGATCGATGTCGCCGTGCTCGGCGGCGGCGCGCTGCTGCAGGTGCGCCGCCATCGCGATCGGCAGCTCACCCGACCCGATGGCTCGCTGACCTCGTTTGCGCGCGAGCTGCTGGAAGTCCACCTCATGCTGCGGGGTCGCCGCGTCATCCTGTTTGCCGCCCACTTTCGCTCCAAGGTAAATGACGACCCGGGCCGCCGCCTCGCCGAGGCGCAGGCGGCGCGCGACATCCTGGTCGCCAGCGCGCAGGAGTTTCCCGAGGCGGTGGTGCTGCTCGGCGGGGATCTGAACGATACTCCGGGCTCACCGCCGCTGGCAGCGCTGGAGGGCGCGGCCGCGCTGCTGCGCGTGGCCGCCGATCGGCCGCCGGCGAGCGTCACCACCTATGTCTGGCAGGGCCAGGGACAGGCCATAGATCACCTGTTTCTGGTTCGCGGCGCGCCCGGCGCCTACGTCGCGGCGAGCGCTGCGGCGGTGCACGATCCATCGGGCAGCGCGGGCCTTGCCGGCTCGGATCACGCGGCGCTGCGGGCAGACTTCAAGCTGCAGTAGCGCCTCGCCGGCCAAGGCCGTCGCTTGCCGGACAGTTCCTGCTTTTGTCCGCGGCGGATCCGTGGGACGATGACGCAAGCCCCATGTTATCTCGCTTGTTTCGCTTCATCCTGGGAGCCCTTGGCGCCTTGCTTAGCCTGGCTCTCACCGGGGTCATTGCCCTGGACCAGTTTGTGCCGAAAAATCCGTGGACGGGGACGCTCAAGGGCCAGGCGCTGGTGTTCCTGTGGGACCGCCAGTCGCCGCTTTCCTGCACCGGCAACGCGGTCATGGTGCTGGAAGGACTGAACCTGCAGCGGACCTTCTCGCCGCTCATCGAGGCCAGCGGCCACTGTCAGCTGCGCCTGCAGGGGGTGCGGGCGCAGGCGCCGCGGCTCCTTGTCGCCACCGATGACGCGCATGTGATCCTCAGCGGCGGTCGTCTGGAGGCCGCGGGCGCCGTGCTGGAGCTCAGCGGTCGCGCGGTGGTCGAGGTCGCGGGGGCCGAGCTGGTCGGGCCGGTGCGGCGGGAAGGTGCGGCGCGCGTCGAAGGGCTTGGGCCCGGCCGGCTCGGCGAGGCGGGCGGCACCGGCCCGAGCTCGTAGTCAGCCCGGGCGCTCTGCCAGCGGCGATGACTCGGGGCTCTGACCCGCCTGGGCAGCGGCGGGCGGCGCGGTGAAGCAGTCGTGGGCCAGTCGCTCGATGTGGCGCACGACGTCGGTCGGCCAGGCGGCGATGAGGGTCGCGAAGCGCTCTCCGTCGCCTGCATACAGCGCCCGCGTCGCCTCCTCGTAGCCGGGCCGATCCCCGGCCAGCGCCGTCATGAAGCGATAGGTCGCGTCGATGGCCTGGCGGACCCGCTGCTGCGCCGGGTTGCGCTTGCGCGCCTCATCGACCAGGCGCCGCAGCGCCGCCGAGGCCCCGCCGGGCTCGCCCTCCAGCCACTCCCAGTGCCGCGGCAGCAGCGACACCTCGCGCCCGACCACCCCAAGCCGCGGCCGTCCTGGCCCGACCCGCGGCGGCCGCACCGCGTGCGCCAGCACCTGCTCTACGGTGCCGCGGAAGTCAAAGTCCACCTGGCGGCCGGTCTCATCTTCAAAGATGAGTACGCTGGGATCGGCGCCCTGGCGCTCGCGCTCGTCGATGTACTGCTTGGTCGCGCGCAGCATCTCGGCCAGCGGCCCGGCGAGCAGCAGCCGCTCGCCGGCAAACACACTGTAGGTCTGAGCTTCAGTCATGCCCGTGAATTTAATCCGGGTAATATTTGCTGTCAATATCATCCGGATAAAATCAACGAGCGCGCGCAGCTACCGCGCCAGCCGAACGTCCGGTCCGCATCAGCAGCGCCTGCCGCGGCGCGCGTCGGTCCGCCAGCCTGCTAGGGCTCGGGCGGCGGCGGTGGCGGCGGCACCGGCGGCATGCCGCCATAGGCGTGGCCGTCGCCAGTTCGCAGCGCGGCGCGCGGCGCGCCGGCCTGGGCCTGGGCGCGCGCGTCGAGCTCCCAGGCAGCAAACTCACCCACCTGCAGGTGAACTCCCTCATAGCCAAAGTACTCGCTGCCTTTGGGCACCGGCCGCGCCGGGAAGTGGAAGCGGGTGGGGGCGACGCCGACGCTCTTGGTCAGCCGGCCGAGCGGCTGCCGGTGGTGATCGAGCAGCTCGATGGTCACCGGACCGAGCGCGCGGGTGCTGAACACGGTGAGCGTCAACTCTTGCGTGCGGTGCTCGTCCGGCGCGCCGTTGGCGGTGGCGAGGAAGGTGAGCGGCGGCTCCTTGGGGGCCGCGACCGTATAGGAAGCCTCCCACGGCGCCTCGCGCTGGGCCGCGTTCAGGCGGGCTCCCTCCGCATCGCTGAGCCGCGGCGCGAGCGGTCCGACGTGAGAAAAGGCGCGCGCCACCGGACCGACGACGACCCGCGGCTCGCCGCCGGTATCGACGACGAAGATGCCCAGGCGCACCTCCGACACCCCGAGGTACGCCACCGCGCCGAGCTCGCTGGAGGTGTAGTAGTCGGCGATGAAGGCAGCTCCCGAGAACGCGTCGCGGCGGTCGCGGAACAGATCGAAGTACCAGCCGGTGAACGTCGGCGAGCCGCCCGTGGTGCGGCCCGAGCCGGTGACCTCGACGACCATGCCGAGGAAGCGCAGCGCCTCGGGGGTGAGCGGGCGGCCGTAAAGCTCGTCGCGGGCGAGCTTGGCGAGGAGCTTCAGGGTGCCGCCCAGCCGGGCGAAGTAGCGGCTGCCCTCGGCGCTGTCCTGCGGATCGAGCTCCCGCAGCACCGCCGCGCCGCGCTCGGCGTAGGCGATGAGCGCGTCGTAGACGGCCGGCACCGGATCGAGGAAGGCGTCGGGGATGGCGCAGCCGCCTTCGTCATAGGTCTGCGCTGCCAAAAGGACATTGTTGTGGCGCAGCTGGCCAAACGCGGCGAGGCTCGAGCCCAGGCGCAGATTGGCAAACGCCGCGGTCTGCATGAACGACGGCAGCACCGAGCCGGTCGGGGCGGGCTCTGCCAGCTGGCGGATCGCCGCCGACCAGGCGCTATACAGATCTGCCCCGGGCGGCACCCGAGCGAGCTTTTGGGCGCGCGCCAAGTTTTCGCGCAGCTCGGGATACTTTTTGAGGTCCCCAGCAAGGTAGGTAAGGGCCTGAGCATGACCCAAGGTGTAGGCGACATCGGCCGCCTGCAGCATGTGCCGCTCGGGCGTCTCGCCGTGCAAAAGCGGCCGCAGCGCGGCGGTGTCGGCGACGATGCGCGGGCCGAGCAGGGTGGCGATGACCGGCAGCTCGGTGCAGCCCTCCCAGGTGTAGTGGGTGCGGGCAGTGCGCGCGTAGCCGCTGCCGATCTGGCGGCCCAGCTTCTGGGTGAGCTGCGGGTCGGCGAGCGAGGCGATGCCGGCCGCCGCCGCCAGCTCGGCGAGCCGGGGCAGCGGCACGTCTTCGCGCCGGCCGGCGAGCAGCGCGAGCGCGCGCTCTACCTGGTCGAGCTCCGCCGTCTGCTGCGCCCGGCCGACGAGCTGACCGAGCGCGATCGCGGTGGCGGCCTCGCGCGGGGTGGCGCGGACGAGCGGACCGCGCTCCGAGCTCGTACACGAGCGCGACACCAGGTTGAACTCCAGCCGCGACAGCCAGGTGACGGCGCGGAAGTACGCCGCGAGGTCGAGGTGGCCCGGGTTGTGCTCCTGCATCGCCGAGGCGTAGTGCCCGCGCGGCCGGTACAGCGAGAAGTCGATCATGCGCGCCCGCCCAAACAGCGGCTGCTCGGTCAGCTCGCCCGCCGCCCGGGCCTGCGCGACCAGCGCGGCGGCTGCAGGCTCCTGGCCGTAGAGGCTGGCGACCGCCTTGTCGGCCAGGAGCGTACGGGCGACCGTGAGGTATAGATCCACATCGCGCGCGACCTGCTCCGGCCAGCCGGGCGCTGCGGCGGGCAGCGCGCAGTGGAGCGCCTCGAGCAGCCGGCTCAGGCGCGGCGCCAGCACCGTGCCCTCCAGCCGGGCCAGCAGCTTGTCATTGGACGCGTAGATCGCGTGCAGGATGGCGTCGGCGGAGATGAACAGCGGCAGCTGCGACTGGAACACCTCGTGGAGCGCCAGCGCATAGTCGGTATCGGCGAGCCGCTCGGGGACGACGAAGCCGTCGCGCAGAAGGTGCTCTCGCTCGGCCGCGGTGAGGGCGAAGCGGCGCTCGAGCAGCGCCAGGCGCGCCGGCGGCGTCTTGTGATCCCAGCGCCGCACGGGCAGGGCAGGGCGGGCGGTGGCGAGCGCCGCTGCGGCGGCCGCGGTCAGGCCGCCGCGGCTCACTGCGCAGCTGTCCTTGGGGTCAAACGGGGACTCGTTCTCGGCCAGCGGCGCTTCATAGACCGGCTCTGCCTCGACCGGCTCGCTGCGCTGGCAGGCGGACGCGGGGCGCGGGGCCTCGGCAGCGCGAGGTTGGGCCTGCGGTGCCGGCTTGCAGGCAGAAAGTCCCAGGACGAGCGGGAACACGAGCCGTTTCAGCATACTCACCAGCCGATGGGGCAAGGGCGCTCGCGCGGCGCCGACCTAGTCCAGGTCATGATGTTCCGGCGCCGGGTTTTCGTCCACCCTCGCTTGCCGGGGAGCGCTGCGGCGACGGTGCTGCAGCGGTCCGGGCCCGTCCCGTGGCCGCGCTTGCGGCACCGTGCCTGCATCTGGGCTATCCTGGCTTGAGCATGCTGATACGAAGCGCAGTGCCGGCGCTGCCGGACAGCGGCCCGGCTCGCTCGGACTCGTTTGCCAGCCTGCTCGCGCTGCTTGCCGGCCAGCGGCTGGTCGTGCTGTCCGGCGCCGGCTGCAGCACCGACTCGGGCATCCCCGACTACCGCGGGCCCACCGGCGCGCTGCGCAAGCGCCAGCCGATCCAGTACCAGGACTTTCTGCGCAGCGAGGCGGTGCGCCGCCGCTACTGGAGCCGCAGCGCCGTCGGCTGGCCGGTCGTCGCCGCGGCCCGTCCGAGCGCCGCCCACCGCGCCCTGTCCGTCCTGGAGCAGGCGGGCCTTGTGACCGGCCTTATCACCCAGAACGTCGACGGGCTGCATCCCGCCGCGGGCAGCGCGCAGGTCATCGAGCTGCACGGCACCCTGCACCGGGTGCGCTGCCTTGGGTGCGGCGCCAAGCTCGCCCGGCAGGCGCTGCAGGACGAGCTGCTCTTGCAAAACCCCGCAGTCGCCGCGGCGCTGGCGGCCGCCGCCCCCGATGGCGACGCCGAGGTGGCCGAGTCGCTGTGCGACGGCTTCGCGGTGCCGCCCTGCGGCGCCTGCGGCGGGGTGCTCAAGCCGGATGTGGTCTTTTTCGGCGAGACCGTTCCCCGCGCGGTGGTCGATGCCGCCTGGGCGATGCTCGCCCGCGGCACGGTGCTGGTCGTCCTCGGCAGCTCGCTGACGGTCTACTCGGGCTTTCGCTTTGTGCGCGGCGCCGCCGAGCGCGGCATCCCGGTGGCCATCATCAACCAGGGAGCGACGCGCGGCGACGACCTGGCGACCGTCCGCATGAGCGCTCCGCTCGGGCCCACCCTGACCGCCCTGGCCGCCGAGCTCGCGGGCGGCGCGCGCGGGGCGGGCCTGGCCGGCGCCGGCAGCTGCGCGGTGACGCCGCCAGAGTAAGAAGTCACCTTATCGCGGCGCTACTTTCCTATATGCTCATGCGCGAGGTCTTTACGTGTCGCTCAAGCTGCTTTCGGTGTTCGGCCTGGGAATGATCGGCCTCTGGGAGGGAGTGCCGGCGGGCTTCGCCCTGCGCCTGACGCCGCTGCTGATCGGTCTTTTGTCGGCGCTCGGCTCGATCTGCGCCACCCTGCTCGTCACCCTGCTCGGGGACCGGGTGCGGGCGCGCCTGCATGCGCGGCTGCTGCGCTCGCGCGACGACGGCGCCGGTGGACAGCGGCCCGAGCGCCTGATCGACCGGGTGTGGCGGCGCTACGGCATCGTCGGACTCGGTCTGCTCGGACCGGGGATCACCGGCGCGCCGCTCGGCATGGTGCTGGGCCTCTTTTTGCGGGCCCCGGTGGGTCGGCTGCTGCCCTGGACGCTGGCCGGCATCCTGCTGTGGGCGCTGGTGCTGACCACCCTGGGCGCGCTGGGCATCGCCGGCGTGGGTCATCTGGTGCGCGGCTAGCAGGCCCGGCGGCGCGACTTTGGGCTCAGTCCAGGTCGCGCGCGGCGTGGCGCGAGCTCTGCCGCGTCGCCAGCCGCACGCCGCTAGAGCCGTCGGTGCCGACCGTGAACTCGATGTCGGCGGCCTCCAGGACCCGCCGGATGGAGATCAGATCCACCAGATCGAGCGGCCGGCCGCTCTCGAAGCGCGAGATGGACTGACGAGCCACGTCGGCCTGGGCGGCGAGCTGCGCCTGCGACCAGCAGAGCAGCGCCCGAGCGGCCTGGCACTGATGAGGGGAAAGCGTCGGAGGGCCAAACATGGTTGACTCATACCACAGCTTGGCCGGGATCCTGGGCCGGAATTGTCCATAATTACCTGATCAAAATACTGTTCAGCTCGTATTAGGAGCGCAGGCAGGTAATTGTCGGGTTCGCTCGTAGCGGTCAGGGCTGCGCAGGGTAAATCTGGCCGCGCATCTCGCCATAGAAGGTATGCGCCTTGGTATGCAGGTTGAAGTAGAGCACCCCCTTGCGCGCCAGGTATTCCAGGTTGGCGATGGTCTGCGACTGCGTCGGCAGGCCGAGCTCGGCGGGGCAGCTCTCGGGCAAGGCGGGCTTTAGGCCCTTGGGCATCTGCTTTACGTAGGTGATGTTCTTGTTGGTAAGCTCCACCGTCAGCTTGCCATCGACGAAGGTCTTGCTGAGGTCGCCGAACTCGCCGAAGTCGACGATGATCGGGCCGAGCACGCCCGGCGGGCCGCAGTGCACATGGAACATGAGGATGTCGGACGGGTTGACTCCCTTGATCTGCACCTCGACATAGGCCCGCGACAGATCGCGACTGAAGCGCAGCACACCGACCCCGCGCGAGGGACGGCTCTCACGCGGGACCGGGGTCGCCGTCGAGGTCAGACCCACCGCCTTGGCCAGGCCCTTGGGGGCATCGCTGTCCTCGCCGGGCTGCTGCTGCGGGCTCATGTACCCCTCATAGGTGGTAAAAGTCGTCGCCCCCAGGGCGGGGTCCTTGGCCTGGGCGGTCGAAGCCGAGAGCAGCACAGCGAGCGAGAGGGTCGTTGCAACACGCATGGCAGATTCCTCCTTGGGGCGGGTGAGTCGATAGGGTTCCGAGTCGAGAGCCTGCAACTGAGCTTAGGGAACTCACGACGAGCGGACAATGTTCAAACTCGGCCACCAGGTGGTCGCTTTCTGCGCATCCTGCTGCCCGGGGCCGCGGTCGCGCCGCTTGCCGCCTGGAGCGGCGCAGGCAGAGCAGGCAACTCTTGCTCGCGCGCAAACCCTGCCGCCCCTTTTTGGGCAAGTCCTGCCTGAAACTTCCTCCCAGAGGCGCAGATTCCCTCCTTTTTCGCTCTTTTGCGGCTGGCACGCCGCTTGAAATGGTTCGCAAGCAACCAGGCAACACGGACCACTCAAAAGGAGACTTCCCATGTTCACCAAATCCTCCCTGCTCTCGACCCTGTTCGTCCTCCCCCTGTTCACCGCCGCCTGCGGTCAGCCCGAAGAGTCGCTCGGCGACACCCTGGCAGAGGACTCGGTAGCCACCACCCAGTCGGCCCTGTGCACCGACAACGGAGTGCCCAGCCTGTCGGCGCCGCTCACCCTCGGCGATGTCGGCGGCACCGTCAGCGCCACCTCGCCCAGCACCTACGGCTCGGCGCTGTGCAGCGGCCGCTTCGTCGTCGAGGCCACCAGCACGCTCGGCAAGCCCAATATCTCGGCCAGCGCCACCGATGCCGGCACGGCTCTCAGCCAGGCCAGCTGCAGCAAGGCCGCGGTCAGCATGCTGGTGTACGCTTATAACGGCGCCTCGTGGGTCCAGCTCGGCGGCGAGCAGACGGCTACGGGGGTGTGGACTCCCAGCCCCTTTGGCGGACCGAGCTCGTGTGAGGTCGGCGTCGGCGTCAACGTCCCCAGCACCTACCAGAAGATCCGGGTCGCTGCCAAGTCGACGGTGCAGACGTCCTTTGGACCCCTTACCCGCAAGGTGACCGCCACCATCTTCTCGCACTACTAAGCCCTGGCATCACAACCCCGAGGTTCCGCCCTGCCGGCGGGTGGCAAAGAGAGCTGCCCGTCGGCAAATCTTTCGCGCAAGACCTGAACGCATTGACAGTATGCACATTCTATGGCTCTGATATGTTTAACGAAAAGGCGGAGCCATGCTAGGGACACAAATCCGACAAAAAGACGGGGTCTTTTACTTCATCTCCTATCCGGCGGAGGACCTGCTGGAGCGGGTCCGGTTCATCAGCCGCTTCTACAGCGAGGACGACAAGATAGCCGCCGAGGAGGTCGCCGAGGGAGACGACGTCGGTCGCTTCATCGCACGCATCGAGCGCACGGACAAGGCGTTCCAGCGCGAGCTGTCCAAGCAGAAGGTCGCGGCGATCGAGAACTTCTATGAGACGGCGATGACCCAGCCGCCGATCCCCGGCACGGTGCTGCTGTTTACCGCCGAGACCCTGAAGTTCGACCCGGTGGGCAGCTTCGAGAACGTGGGCAACCTGGAAGAGCCGCTCGGCAAGTACTTGATCATCGATGGCCAGCACCGGCTGGCGGCGCTGCACTTCTACCGCCAGCACCACCCCGAGGAGGCCAAGACGATCGCTGTCCCCTGCATCATCTTCGACGGGCGCAGCGAGGACTTCGCCACCGAGATGTTCGTCACCATCAACTCGACCCCCACCCGCATCAACAAGAGCCACCTCATTGATCTGTACGAGAAGGTCTCGTGGGGGGCGCCGGACAAGAAGTTCGCGGCGCGGCTGGCCGAGCGGCTGTACGGCGAGGGCGACAGCCCGCTGCGCTACAAGATCAATCGCCTCGGCGGGCGCTCGCGGCAGGAGAAGTGGATCCTGCAGGCCGAGCTCTATAACGAGCTGTACCGCTGGGTCCAGGGGGACTGGCAGGAGCTCGGCGGGCGCGGCAGCGCGGGGCTTGATCGCTGCTACCAGATGGTGCGCGATTTCTTCAAGGCCGCCGAGCGCGTGTGGGGCGATACCTGGGGCAATCCGGCCTATATGGTGACCCGGCCGGTCACGCTCAAGGCGATGCTGCGCCTGCTCGCGGATCTGGCGCGCGAGGACGGCGAGCCGAGCGAGGGCCGGCTGCGGCGCTGGGAAGAGCGGCTGCGGCCGTGGGAGGCGCTGCGCCGCGACTTCCGCGCCGAGGGCTTCTACGAGCGCTTCCCCGCCCGCGGCCAGGTCGAGCGAGTGGCCCGGGTCTACCGCGAGCTGGCGCGCCCGCTGCAGCTCCAGGCGCAGCCAGGTCCCGAGAAGAAGGCCAAAGAGAGCCGGCCGCGCCGCGCCGCCAAAGAGCTCCTAAGTCCCCTGCAGCCGGCCCCCGCGGGCGGCCCGTAGCCGGTTCCCCGCTCTCATCGCCGGCCCGCGGCGAGCGATGGCGCGGCGGGAGTCGCTGCGCCCCGCTCGGGATGACTGTAGTAAAATAGCCGGAGATGGACGAGTGGTTGCCCCTTGGGTTGCATCGCTACCGGGTCGACGACTCCATCTTGTGGATCGAGACTGCCGGGGCTTTCACGCGCGCCGATCTCGATAAATACGTAGCCATCTATGAGCAGCTGCTAGCGACCAGGCCGCGGCCTGGCATCCTCGCCGATGTGAGCCGCGGGCTGTCCACCGATCCCGAGCTCCGCAAGCGAGCCTCGGAGCTTCTGCGGCCCCGGGCGCGAGCGGTTCCCATCGCCCTGGTCGGGGCCAGCCTGACGATCCGCACCCTGCTTGCGCTGTTCACCAATGCTCACCGCCTCATCTCCGGCGCCCCGGCGACCACCGCCTGCTTCACCTCGCCCGGCGAGGCTCACGCCTGGCTCCTCCAGCAGGTGACCGGGCGCCGTCCCGTGCCGAGCCGCACCGGCCAGCTCCCTGAGTCCAAGGCCAACCGCAGCTAGCAGGCTCACAGCCCAGAGGCTGCTTCGCGCGCCCGAGCGCGAACGCGGGCCGCTCGCTACGTCTTGCCACGGCCTGCTCGCCGCGCACCGCGAGCTCGGGTAGCTACCAAGCGGGGAGCAGACAGCTCGGCAGCGCGGGTTCCGGGCGAGCGACCCAAGCCGGCGGGGGCCAGTTGCGCCGCACGGTCTTGGCGGCTGCTCAGGCGGGGCCGCTCATGCACACGTCCAGGTGCAGCGAGGCCAGGTCGTTGCCGCCCTTGCACTGCTCCTGGGCGCCGCCGCCTTTGCCATCGTCGCCGGGACGCAGCCACAGATCGTAGGGCGGCGGCAGCGGATTGTCCCAGTCGCAGGCCACCGGCTGGCAGGTGCCCTTGGGCAAGGGGCTGCGCGTCTTGGCGGTACACAAGATGCGGGCGCCCGGCTTGCGCGGGTCGCCCAGATAGAACGTCGCCGGGTAGCTCGCCGGCAGCTCAGCGGTGCCGCGGTTGCAGATCTGGCCCGCGAGCCGGAGGAGCTTCACGCAGTCGCCCAGGTCGGGCGGCAGCTCGATGCGGGTCGTCGCATCGGGCCGCGGCGGCTGGCTGCTCGCCGCGCCCTGTACGTTTTGGCGGTAGTTGTTGAAGGTCTTGTAGTTTGGCTTCTCGTGCAGCGGAATGGTGCCGTCGTCGTTGATGTTGGTGATGTGGTAGCTGTGCTGGTTCCACATCGGCCGCGACGGCAGCCAGCGGTTCAGCGGATCGACAAAGACGCGCACGCCGTAGGTCGGCCCGGGGTGATCGATGCCAAGCTCGCGCGGGAACGAGCCGGTGCGACAGGCGCCGCCCTGCACGTTGTCGGAAGTGACGACGATCTCGGAGTGGCCATCGCCATCGGTGTCGGCGATGATCGGCTCCTCGACCACGGTGCCCGAGGTGACCGGCGCCGCGAACAGCTTCTTGCCATCGCGGCCGTTGAACACGCGCAGCCAGCACTCGTCGCGATAGACGACCTCGGCGACGCCGTCCCCGTTGAAGTCGAACACCGAGGAGCCCGTCGAGCCGGACGAGGTATCCTGGATTCCCGACTGCCACAGCACCCCCGCATCGGTCCCCTTGCACTTGGCCGGCACGGGACTGGACAGGCAGTCCGGCGAGTAGACGTAGTAGTAGTTGGGACCCGCGGTGGCGAGCTCGGGTCGGCCGTCGCCGTCAAAGTCGGCCACGGTGGGCGGGCCGCCCCAGCCGTTCACCGCGGCGGTCGGCGCCATGATGAAGCGGTCGTGCACGTAGTCGATGATCGAGACCTTCTGATCGCCGGTGCGCGAGGACACAAGGACGATGTCGGGGTTGCCGTCGGCGTTGAAGTCGCCGATGGCGGTGTAGCCGCCGGTCAGATCCTTCATGACCGAAGGCGTCTTGTCGGCTCCCGAGAGTCCGTCCCAGACGTTGTGGCCGCTTATCACCTCCATCCTCCCGTCGCCATCGAGATCTTCGGCGATCGAGATGGTCGCCCACGCCCCTTCTTCAACCAGCAGGTGGCTCCACAGCTTGACGAGCATCGGCGTTGGGCTTTTGACAAAGCGGAACACCGCCGGTCCGGCGATGATCTCGGGCGGCCCGGCGCCGTCGAGGTTGGCGATCGCCGGCGGATAGTCGCGCACGCACAGGTTGCTGCCGCCCGGCTCGGGGTGGGTCGCCAGCTGGTTGCCCTGGTAGTCGAACACCGTCAGCCCGGGCGAGTGACCGAGGATCTCCAGCTTGCCGTCGCCGTCCAGATCGGCGGCGGCCAGGTGCATGCAGGGGACGATGTTGCTCGGCCGATCCCACAGCACCGAGCAGTCGGCGCCCGACAGCGCGATGAGGTGGCCGCCGACCCAGGCCGGCCCGAGCAGGCTGCCGGCGGCGAACACGATCTCGGGCTTGCCGTCGCCGTCCAGATCCACGACCAGCGGCGAGATGATCGTCTCTTTGTACGTCAGCATCGAGCCCGCCGGCGGCCACTGGCACTTGAGGACCGGATTTTTGAACTCGCCGGGCTCAAATGGCGAGCCGGCGCAGCCTGGATCGTAGGGGTCGGGTCGCGGCGCGCCGCCCCAGGGCACGCAGGCGCAGCTCTCGCTGGGCAGCTGCGGCGGGCAGGCGCAGTAGGTGTCGTTTTCGCAGTCGTTGTCGGTGGCGCAGTCGCCGCGGTCGGGCTGGCAGAGCATTCCGATGCAGCGCCGCCCGCTCGGGCAGTCGCGGCTGTGGGCGCAGGCGGTGGGCCCGGACATCGACCCGGGCGGCGAGCTGCCTTCATCCCCAAGTCGTCCTTGGGCGCTGCAGCCGGACAGCGTCCAGACGGCTAGCAGGGCAAGCAGACCAAGTCGTCGCGACGTCCAAGGGCTCCGCATAAGCTTGAGTAGCAACTCGAGGCCGATGAGAAGTCAAGCGCCGAATCCGCCGCCGCTACTGCAGTTCCCTAGCCGTTCCCAGCGCCGCGCGCCCGCCGTCTCCTAAGTGAAGAAGCGCTCGCTGTGCGCTTATGCCAATGACGAAATTATTGCGCAGGACCCGCTGCCCGAGTCACCGCAAACGCGCAATTCTTGCGGAGCGCGTCATGATTGCGCACCGCGGGAAGACAGCATCTAACAAAGGTGAAATCGGTCGTACACTGTCGGAAAGAATCACCGACTCACGGAAATCTCCTACTGCGTAGGAAATGACTACAGAATCGACAGCTTAGCAGGGAAACTCTGTTATATGATCGCGGCGGCTCGCTTTCAACCAAAGAATCAATAATGGCCGGAACAATTTTCTTGCCTCACCACTGGCCAATCTCTATTATCTAATTCATAGCGTCCTTGATCGTCGGGTAGCGTCGCCAGACACCAGCGCGGGACGGAGTCCTACTGCGCCCCGGTGTGCATGGTCTGGCCGCCTGTGCGAACTTGCCGAGTCTGCTTATATAGACTGATTTGGGCCTCCAATTAAGCTTTATGTACTACGCCGCTGGCGTAGTCTTGTCTGGCCCCGCTTGGTGAGAGCAAGAGCGCTTATCGGTTCGGATAACTTGGTTCTGGCGCAGCAGTCTTTGGCGCTGGAAATCCAAGAATCGATACGGACGGTGATGCGAGCTTAGTAGCGACAGAAACGCAGCTATCGCGTAGGGAGCAGTCTTCTCGTCCATCAGGGAGGGCGAGTGATGTCCGGTCTGTTGTGACCGCGGCATAGGCGTGAGCCTTGTGCGCTTTATGAAAGAAGGTGGTTACATTAAATTTGCTAGCTGATGCACTTTTTTTTAGGAGACTGATGCAAGCTCCGTCAGCCCGTGCGCACCTTGGGACATCGGGGGCGCTATGCGGGTTTGCGTGCTCCCGCTGGATTGGAAGCTGAGACCGCCTTGCTCGCGCCGGGGAAGCAGTGTTCGTGCCGCCCTGCCTCCTCTTCCTGGGTATGAGACCTTGTGCGGTGCACTGTGATGTGGCTGGAGATTGACCATGACGCTCGACGGTGATCAGCCTTTAACCATTGGACCCTACCGGATTGTAAAAAAAGTCGGCGAAGGGGGTATGGGCGAGGTCTATGAGGCCTTCCACGACACCATCCAACGCCGGGTCGCGGTGAAGATTCTGCACGCCGCCATGGCGGGCGATCAGGAGTTCGCGAGCCGCTTCCTTAATGAGGCGCGAGCGGTCAATCTCGTCAACCATCCCGGCCTCGTCCAGGTCTCGGATCTGGGCGAGCTCCCCGACGGCGGCGTCTACCTGGTCATGGAGCTGTTGCAGGGCGAGACGCTCTGCAGCCGGCTCAAGCGCTCCGAGGGCAAGCTCACCCTGCCCGAGGCGCTGGAGTTTGGCTGGCAGATCGCCGACTCCCTGGCCGCGGCGCACGCCAAGGACATTTTGCATCGCGACCTCAAGCCGCATGAGGCCGCCCCCGACACCTCCTGCAAGTGAAGCGACCCGCAGCGCTGCAGTCTGCCTGCAAGCACGCACACTTGGCGGCGGATCGAGATCCGGCGCGGCGGCGCGGGCAAGACGCGGCCCGCGGCGCGCTGCTCACGGAAGCCACGACTCCGTAGCGCGCAGCACGCCAAGGCCACCGCGCGACCTGGCGATCGCCCGATAGATAAGGCTGGTGAGCACGCCGGTCAGCAGGTGGCTGCGCAGCTCACTGCCGCTTGCCTGCCGGCGCAAGAAGCGCTTGAGCAGCGAGCGCCGCGCGTGCTCGTTGTGGGCCACCGCCGCCGCCGGGTCGAGGTCGTGGAGGGTGATTTTCTCAAAGGCCGGCTCGCCCAAAAGGTGCTTGTTGCGGAACAGCAGGATGTCGAAGTGGTCCACCTCCCCGGCGCCGCTGCCGGCCGGCTCGCGGGTGGAGCTTGACTGGTAGCTGTGAACCTGGATGTTCAAGAGGCTGCCGAGCTTGAGATCGACCCGCTCGTGGCGCACGCGGCCGATTCCTTTGTAGGGATTTTTGACGGGCAGGGCGGGGTCGCGGTCGGCCAGGGAGTTCTGCAGGAGCGCGAGGTCGGCGACGCAGATCGAGCGCTCGGCGCTGTGGAAATCGAGCAGCGCGAACACGTCCTGCTCACCGTAGGCCGCCCGGTCAAGCTCTGCCGCCTGGCGCTTGTCCGCCGGCAGCAGGGGATGGCCGGCCCAGACCGCCAGAGAGTCGGCGGCGAAGGTGGCCTTGGCGGCCACCTCGACACTGGTCACCGCGAACTCGCGCAGCGTCGGCGCCAGCAGGACGGCCAGCAGATCGATGAAGTGGTAGCCAGAGTGGAGCAGCTTGCCGAAGCCGAACTTGTAGGGATGGTAGTCGCGCTCCCACTCGCCTGGCAGCACCCACATGCCGTCGGCGTGCTGAATCTGGATCGATGTCAGCGGGACGCCCAGGCGCGCCCGGTACTGCTCCAGGGTCGCGCTGACAAAGCGATAGCCGACGTGGTCGCGGCGCTGCGCTTGCACGACAAAGTCGATGCCGGCGGCGCGCACGCGCTCCTCCAGCGCCAGTAGCTCCGCCCCGTACTTTATCGCCGCGGCCTCCCAGTGGGCCAGTCCGTCCCGGGCGAAGACCGGCTTGTCGACGAAGATCGCGGTCCGGCTCTGGCACCCGAAGGTGAAGTAGGCGTCCCGCTGCCGCGGATCGCAGGCAATCAGCATCGCATCAAAGGGCGCCTGCGCATGGAGCTGCCGCAGCACGCCAAGGACGTACTCCTCATCGTGGGCGCGCGCGTCATCGAGCAGCGTCAGCTTCAGCGCCGGCGTCAGCAGCTCCTGCGCCCAAAGGAGCCGCGTCACCCGCTCGCCGCGCGAGGCGAGCTCCACGACCCCTACCACCGCGCTGTCGCCGGCCCGCTGCAGCTCGCCGAGCAGCGGCAGGTAGATCCGCTCTGCATGGAGACCGACTCCGACAAGGAGCAGTCTGGTGTAGCCGGTGGTAATGAGCTGACTCCTACAAGAGAAACCGCGCCAGGCGGTACATGAGGTCGAGCTTTGCGGTCTCTACCCGCACCGCGAGGGCATGTCGGTCCTGCATGCAGCGGGCATACTCCTGCACGAACTCCGCCGTGAGGTCGCCGGGCTCCGACTCTGCCGGCGCGCCGCGGTTGGTGTTGTGGCGGAGCGACCAGCAGGCGATGGCCAGGTCCCAGTGGATGTCGGCGTAGCCGATGCCAGACAGATCCACGCAGCCGGTGATGTCCTGGCTCTCCGGCGACCAGATGAAGTTCGGAGCGCACGGGTCGCCGTGGCTCAGCCGCACCTGGGAAAAGGGCGTCGCGGCGAGCTTGCCCTGCAGCGCGGCCAGCTCGCGCTCAAGGTCCAGCGCTCCGGTGACGCCGTACTTGGCAGAGAAAGATCGCGCCGACACCGCCTTGCTCGTCAGGCGTCGCCGGGCGGCGGCGAGCAGGTCAGCGGCGCCGCGCGCGCGGAAGATCGCCGGGCGCGGCACGCAGGCGTGAATCCGGGCCAGCGCCCGCGCCCACTGCGCCGCCAGCTGCCGCTGCGCAACAAGACGTCGCGCAAAGACCTCCTTCAGCGTGATTCCCGGCACGCGCGCCGACAGGATCCCGCTGACTTCCGGGCCCATGCCAAAGGACGCAAGGACGCGCGGAGTCTGCAGCGGGAACCCCGCCTGCTGCACCGCAGCGAGCAGGGCCGCCTCGCCAAGCGGCTGCCCCTCTGGCTCCCAGACGATCTTGAGGTAGATCTCTTCCGCCTCTGCATCCTGGGCCTCGGCCCCCGCAGCGCAGCGGGTGAAGCGGTAGACCCGGTGCTTCTTGCTGAGGTTCCGCTTGGTCGGCGCATAGCCGGCCAGCCGGGCGCGCTCGGCTGCCGGCACGAACGCGAAGCTCAGCTCGAACAGGCGCGACTCGACTATCTGCTCGATGCACCCCGCGGTGGACTCCACATCGCCCCCGGCGTCGACCTCGTCCAGGATGCCGCGCTTGCGATAGTGCTCGATGAGCGGGTAGGTATCGCGCTCCCAGTCCTGCATGCGAGCCGCCAGCTCTAGCGGCGGTCGGTCGCTGCTGTCGCGCATGGCGAGGCGCCGCTGCTGCTCGTCCGCCGCGACCTTCAAGTGGATGGCGGACAGCAGCAGCCAGTCGCTCTTCTCCAGCTGCGTCGACTGCGACCGCAGGCGCGGGTAGCCGTCGAGCAGCAACAGGTCGGGACCCGCCGCCGGGAGGTTCGCGCTGAAGATGCGCAGGCTGAGCTCATCGGGGAGCCACTTGCTCTTTTCGGGCGCCGATGGCGCCGCGGCGCTCTTGGCGGCCCGGTAGGCGGCCAGGGTCTGCGCCAGGTCCGAGGTGCCGCCGCGCAGCGCCCGGACGCACTGGCCGAAGTTCAAGCTGCTCCAGCCGTGGCGGGCGGCGAGCAGCGCCAGCTGGGTGCTCTTGCCCGCCCCCGGCACGCCCAAAAGCAGCACCGCCTTCTGCGCGGCGCGGGGCGCGGCGAACAGCAGGCGCCGCAGCTGGAAGGCTTGATCCTCGTAGATCAAGTCGGTGCGCACGATGTACTTCTTCCGGCCGGTGGCGACCAGCGGCTCGGTGCCGTGCAGCGGGTTGAGCGGGCCATAGTGGTGAAAGAGCAGGGCGGCGCCGGCCTTGGGCTTGACGCGCACCGCGCCTCCGGTCGCGCCGCCGGGAAAGAACGTGGTCTCGCCGCCGGAAAAGTCGTCGTTCAGGTAGATGATGAGGCTGAGCAGGGACCGCTTTCCCAGTCCGAAGTCGTGCCCGGAGTCATAGTGGGGCAGGAAGGCCTCGCCGGTATTGTAGCTGTTGATCCGCCACTTCGAGTTTAGGAAGCGGCCATCGGCGGGCAGGGCCCAGGAGTCGCCGATCGCGCGCAGGTCAACTCGGGTCAGCAGCGGCGCCAGGCGGCCCTGCAGCTGCGCGGTCAGCTCGGCGCTCGGCTCGAGCAGGGCGCGCGAGTTGTTGCGGATGGGCGGGCCGCTGCGCCGGCTGCGCTTGGGCTTGAGCCCGACCGCTTCGGCGGCGCTGATGAGCTGCTCGCACTCGGCGGGGGTCAGCAGAGCGTCGATAAGGAACGCCTCGGGGACGCCGTCGATGGGTCGCGGCTCCGCGGGGCGGCAGGGGTCGACAGGGGTGTAGTCGCTGCGGGCGATGCTCCAGCGTACACCGCCGCGCCGGCGACAGCAAGCCGCCGCGACTCGCGGCGGCTCCAGCGGCCAGCGTCTAGCGCGGTCCGGGCAGGCCCGGGAACTGCGCACAGTCGCGCAGCACCGCGGCCAGCTCGGGCGGCGGCGCGATCGGGCCGTTCTGGTTTTGGTTCTGGTTTTGGTTCTGGTTCTGGTTTTGGCTCTGGGTTTGGGTCGCCGCCTGCACCTGCGAGAGATAGCGGCAGCCAGAGGCGAAGAACCCTTCGATCGTGGCAAACGAGATCCGCGCCGTTCCATCCTGGCTCCCGCTGACCACTCGCGTTCCATCGGGAGACGGCGCCACCGAGAGGACGGCACCGTGGTGGCCGAGCAGAGGAAACAGAAACTGACCGCTGCGCCCATCGTAGGCGCGCAGGGTGCCGTCGGCGCAGGCGGTAAACAGGCGCCGACCCTCGGGAGAGTAGGCGAGGGCGGTGATCGGCGAGGTGCTGTCACCGATTTGCAGCAGCGGCGCGCCGCCGGGCAGCTCGTAGACATAGACCTTGCCGGAGAGTCCCGCCACCGCGACCCGGGTGCCATCGGGGGCGAAGGCGATGGTCTGCGCCGGGTACTCGTAGTGCCCGAGCACCCGCACCTGCTTGCCGCTCTGCGCATCCCACAGCCGGGCCGTCTGATCGCTGCTGACGGTGACGACCCGCGCGCCATCGGGAGAAAACGCCGCGGCGAGCACCGCGCCTTCATGGCCGGCCAGGGTGAGCAGCGGGCGCGCGGTGCCGACCGCGAAGATCCGCGCCGTCTCGTCATCGCTGGCGCTGACCAGCCGCCCGCCATCGGCAGAGAACTGCAGGCTGCGCACCAGATCCTTGTGACCATGCAGGGTGCCGGCGCTGCGCAGCCGGTAGGTGCGCGGCTCGAAGTCCCACAGCTTGATCCGCCCGGCCTCGCTGCGGCTTGCCGCATCGCCGACCGAGGCCAGCCGCGTGCCATCGGGAGACAGGGTCAGAAGATCGATGAACCACAGCGGGCTCCATAGCGTCGCCCGCCGCGCTCCGGTCTCGGCATCAAAGACCCGGCCCACCCCGTCCTCGCCAGCGGTGAGGACCAGCCGGCCGTCGGCCGAGAAGACCGCCGAGCGGACCGGCCCGTGGTGACCGCCGAGCACCAGCTGAAACGTCGCGGTCGCGGCGATGAGCCCGCGCAGGATGGTCGGGGTCAGCGCGTGGTCGCTCTTGAGCGCCGCCGCCACCGCGCGCATGCCGCCGAGCAGCGCCTGGGTCTTGCTCTGGCGGCCCGCCGCCATGAGCGCAGCCTGCACGCCTTCCAGCTCGAGGTTGGCGCCGACCAGCTCCTGCTGCGCCAGGTAGCGCTCGCGGGCCAGCTGCTCGGCCTGCTGGCGCAGCTTTTCCGCCAGCTGGCTGGCCTGCTCGGCGCGCCCGCGGGCGCCCTCGGCCTCGAGCTTCTCCTGATCGGCGCGCAGGCGATGGAGCTCGGCCAGCTCGGCCGCGCGCTCGGCCTTCTGGCGCTCCTTCTCGGCGCTCTGGGCGAGCATCGCCGCCTCGCGCATCGAGGCGACGGCCAGCCGCTCGCGCTCCTCGGCCAGCTTCTTGGCGCGCGCTTCCCCGCGATAGGCGCTGGCGACCTGCAGCGCCGCCTGCTCGGCCTGCGCCCGCGCCCGCTCGGCCTGCGCGCGCGAGGTCTCGGCGGCGCGGTGCATGCGCTCGGCATCTTCTTTGGCGTGCTTGGTCAGCGCGTACTGATGGCGGAGCACCATGAGCGCGGTCAGCAGACACACCACGGCGACCAGCAGCACGATGATGATCTGGCGCCGCGTCCGCGACAGCGCCTCCAGCTGCTCGCGGCGCACGCTCTCCAGCTCGGCGCGGCGGCGGGCCTCCTGGGCGCGCTCGCGCTGCTCGGCGTCCCTGTGCACAAGGCGCAGGCTGTCGATCAGAAAGTGGCGCTCGTCCGGGGTGATGTCGTCGCGACCGCGCGCCCACTCTTGCGCCTTGCCGAGCGCCTCGCCGCGGAGCAGGAAGTCGTCGTTGCGGCCCGACTCCAGCCACGCGAGCATGGAGTCGGTAAACAGCCGCTCGGCCTGCCGCTGCTTGACCCAGGCGCTGTCAAAGACGCGGGCGAAGATCCGGTTGCGCACCGTCAGGTACTCGCCGTCCTCGCCGTCTCTCTCGGCCGCCATGCCGGTCAGGCGCAGCGCCATCTGGCAGGGGTCCTGCCCCTGCGCCGGCACCCGCTCTTGCGCGCAGAGCCGGCCGTACAGCCACAGCATCTGCGCGATGCGCGGGTTGCCGAGCTCGCGGGCGAAGCACTTCTCAGCGTTGGCGAGGTTTGTCTCGAGCACCCGGCCGCGGCGGAGAAACAGGCGCTCGACCTCCTTGTGGACCTCGGTGCCAGGGCTGCGCAGCTCGCGATCGGCGGCGCACAGGGCGGCGCACAGCTTCTGGGTCATGTAGGGATGACCGGAGGTCCAGAAGTAGACCTCGTCCAGCAGCTGATCGGCGTCCATCTGCAGCCCCTGCAGCCCTGGCCGCAGCGCCGCCAGCTCGGCGCGGGTAAAGTCGGGCAGGGTGATGCAGCGGCCGATGTTGAACGGCGTGCGCAGCTCGTCCTGGACCAGATCGCCGGGCATCGCAACGCCGAACAGACAGAAGGTCAGGCGGGCGTAGGTCTCGTCGTCCGCGCGCGCGTTGTACAGGGCGCGGATGGCGGCAAAGAAGTCGTCGCGGGCGACGCCGGGGACCGCCAGGAGGGCATCCAGCTCGTCCAGAAAGATCACGATCGGCGCCTGGATCTGCGTAAGGACCAGCTCGCGCAGGTAGCGGGAAAAGCGGTAAAGGGGAGACAGCTGCGCGTTTTGCTGCCAGTAGAGCGTGGCGTCGGGCAAGCCGAGCTGCTTGCCCACCTCGTAGGTGAGATCGAAGTACCACTCGCTGCTGGTGGCCTGGCGGCCGCCGAACTGGGTCAGATCGAGCGACACGCAGCGCACCCCCTGCGCCTCCAGACGCCGCTTGGTGCGCAGCCGCAGGCTCGACTTGCCGATCTGCCGCGGCGCCAGGACGTAACAGAACTCGCCCGCGCGCAGCGCCTGCGGCAGCTCGGCATCCGCGGGACGGACCACATACAGCGAGCCCTCGCGGATGGTGCCCCCGACCTGGAACCGCGGCGTGTGCTCGGGCTCAACGGGGACGGGTGAAGGGGTAGCCAGCGTGCGGAGTCCTCTTGGTTATACGGTCATACTGGCGCCGGTCGCGCAAGTCAACTGGCAACGGCACGCGCGCGCAGCGGGCTACATGCACTCGCGCAAGAGCACCGCCACCGAGCCCGGATCGGTCACGCTGGTCGTCACCAGATCCAGCCGGTGATCGCTGTCGAAGTCGCCGATGCCGAGGTAGTTTGGCACCGCCCCGGTGACAAAGGCCTGCGGCGCCGCGAAGCTGCCATCGCCGTTTCCGTGCAGGATGTTGACGGCGTTGCCCAGCTCGTCGACTACCGCGACATCCAGCTTGCCGTCGCCGTCCAGGTCGCGCACCGCCAGGTCGTTCAGGCTGTGCGCGGTGGCGGTATAGGTCTGCGCGGCGGCCAGCTTGCCATCGCCCTTGCCGACAAAGACGCTGATGGTGCGGGCGTTGCCGCTTACCACATCGAGCTTGCCATCCGCGTTGACATCGGCCATCGCGACAAAGATCGGTCCCTTGTCGGCTGCATAGTCAACCGCGGGAAGGAACGTGCCGTCCCCTTTGCCAAGCAGCACGCTGACCGTGTTGGCGGTCAGGTTGGCAATCGCGAGGTCGGGATGGCCATCACCATTGAGATCGCCGCTGGTCACATCCCACGGACGCACGGCGCGGCTCACATCCAGGTGGGCGGCGAAGGTGCCGTCTCCCTTGCCCAGGAGCACGCCGATGCTGCCATCGCCAACGACCAGCAGATCGGGCTTGCCATCCGAGTTGAGGTCGGCGCTCTTGATGCGGTCGATGTCTTCGCGGGTGCTGAAGTCGATCGCGGCGCGGAAGGGAGTCCCCGGCACGCCGTGCCCGTTGCCGAGCAGCAGGTGACCGGTGCCCGGAGCATTGAAGTCGGACACCGCGAGGTCGGGGTTGCCGTCGCGGTTGAAGTCAGCGGTGACCAAAGAGACGGGCAGCCCGCCGGCGCTGATGTTCTGCGCTGGCCGGAAGGTCCCATCGCCACGGCCGGACAGCAGGCTGACCTGACCTCCATCGCCAAAGGTGCTGACCACCAGATCGAGGTGGCCATCGACGTTGAAGTCGGCGACCGCGACCTCGTTGGCGTAGGGAACCGCCGCGTACTGCAGCGGCGCGAGGTAGCCGAACTCGCCGTGGTAGCTGAACAAGTCGGGGCGCACCACCGACTTGCCGGAAGTAAGCTCGACGCGCACCGGCACCCTGCCGCAGCGACCGGGGTTGGCCGGCGTCGTCACCGCGATCGTCGTGCTCGAAAGGACGCTGCTGGTGGCCAGGACATCGGCGATCTTGACCGTCGCTCCGGCGGTGAAGTTGCGGCCCGTGATAATAAGCGGCGCGCCGCCGCGGTTTGATGCGGAGTGCGGGTTGACGGCGCTTAGCTGCGGGTGCGCGGCGCCGGGAAGCAGCGCCTCGCTAGAGACCGACAGCGCCGCGGCCAGCTGCCGCGCTGGGGCGTCGAGGCCCTCGGTCTCGGCACCGCAGCCGCTGGTCAGGCCCGCCATAAGGGATACAAGCGGGCCGCCAATCCCTCGCAACCATCGCGCCTTGTCCATGATCATGCTCCTTAGGAAGAAGACTGATGCGGCAGCCGCCGCCGCGCGGCGGGGTCGCAGCTAGCTCAGGCTCGCACCGCGCTGCTGCCGCGGCCAGGGCCGAACCGGGCCAAAGCGGGCCGATGCGGACCGGATCGAATCCGTACTTGACGGCGCTGGAGCAGACCCCGAAGATCAATCTCCGCGAGCTTAATCAGAAGGCGGTACCCAAGCGATGCGCGTCAAACACGAGCTCTTGCGCTCCCTGCGGCTCGGCCGCGGGCTGACCCAGCAGGAGGTCGCCCACGAGATCGAGATCGACATCCGCACCTACCGCAAGTACGAAAGCGGCGCGGTCAACAGCGGGCCCGCCGACCCGGTGCGCGCCTCGCAGTACGAGACCCTGCGCGGTCTGGCGGCGCTGTTCGGGCTGAACAGCCCCGACGACCTGGTCGACCTGGCCGCGGCCGAGCCGCCGCTCACCCCAGTGACCGGAGCCGGCGCCGCGCCCAGTCGCCCGCCGCCGCCGCCGCCCGGGGCGCCGTTTCATCGCGCCTTCTATGTCCATCGCGAAAAGGAAGAGAAGAAGGCGCTCACCCGCCTGCGCAGCGCGGGGGCGCCGGTCGTGCTGCAGGGCCCGGAGCGCTACGGCTGCACGACGCTGCTCAGCTACCTGCTCGACCACGTCTCGCGCGGCGAGGAGCCGCAGGGGCCGATCCTGCGCATCAACCTACACAAGCTCGATGAGAGCAGCTTCGCCTCGCTCGACAGCCTGCTGTACAGCCTGTGCCAGCGGCTGCTGGCGCTGCTCGATCTGCCGGGCGGCGAGCAGCTGGCGCAGCAGATCTGGAGTCGCCCCGGCAGCGCCAAGAGCAAGCTGTCGTGGGCGCTGGAGCAGCACATCCTCGGCTCGTACCAGCGGGTCCTGCTGGCGCTGGAGCACGTCGATCGCCTGCTCGACTCGCCGTTCCAGAACGACTTTTTTAGTCTGCTGCGCGGCTGGGTGGAGGGCTTCACCCAAGAGCCGTGGTCGCAGCTGCGGCTGCTCGTCACCGTCTCGACCGAGCCGACGCTGCTGGAGAGCATCGATCACTCTGCCTTCTTCGCCCTGGCTTCGCCCATCCGCATCGATGAGCTCTCGGCCGCCCAGGTCGCCCAGCTGGCGGCGCTGTACGGGCAGACCCCGACGGAGCAGACGGTGGACCGGCTGCGCGCGCGGCTCGGCGGCCACCCCTACCTGCTGCGGCTGGCGCTGGCCGAGGCCTACGAGCAGGGGCTGGAGCTGGCGGCGCTCGTCGACCACCTCGGCTCCGGCACCGGCGTGTTTACCTCGCACCTGCTGCAGCTGCGCAAGGCATTGCAGGTCCAGCCGGCGCTGCTGAAGGCGCTCGGCAGCGTGCTGGTCGATCCCCAGAGTCCGCTCAACTTCAGAGAGTACTGCGCGCTGTACAGCAAGGGTCTGCTCCTGGAAGAGGAGCCGGGCTCCTATCGGGTGCGCTGCAAGCTGTATGAAGACTACTTCGGAGCCCTGTGCAAGAAGCGCTGAGCTGGGCCACGACTGTGCCCACCGGGGCGGCGACTAAATCCCCAGGAAAGTCCCAAGCTACCTAAATACCATCTTGCATGCCGGTCCCTCCTCGGTATTTATGATGGGATGGCTTCAGCCGCTGCCGGGACCGATGAGTTTGCGCAGTTCATGCGCGACAGCCGCGCCGCCGACACCCGCATGGTGTCGAGGGTCGCCGACGCGCTAGCGCTCGTCGAGCAGTTTCTGGGTCGCGCGGGACACGGCGCCTGGCCCGGGCTGGAGCGGCGCGCGGTGGGCAGCCGCCTGCGCGAGCTCCTCGTCAACCCGCGGCTGTTCCAGCAGGGCCTGCTGAATCTGTGCGGACCGGCGACCTTTCTTTGTATGTGGACCGGCCGCGATCCGGTCGGCTTTGCTCGCTTTGCCATCACGTTGTTCGAAGAGGGCAGCGCTGCCATCGGCTCGCTGACCATCGCTCCCTCCACCGCCTTGCTCCAGCAGGACTACCCGGCGCTGCGGGCGCGCATGCAGAGCGACCCCTGCCCGCAGGCCGACTGGATGACCATGGGCGCCATCCGCAATAACGACGACGCGTTATTCGTCTGGACCGGGGAGCCGGGCCAGGGTCTGCCCGGCCTCACCCTGCCCGAAGAGCTGACGCGCTGGCTGCAGGCCACCGGCATCTACGCGCAGGTGAGCAATGAAGCCAACTGGGCCACCCTCGCCGGCTGGCCGCACGCCAGCAACCTCCTTTTGTTCGGCGGCCAGGACGTCGCCCTGCTGCTCAACACCACCGCCTTTGGCCGCGGCACCGCGCGCGCCCTGCGCAACAGCAACGCCCCGGGCGCCACCACCGAGCCGCCTTCGACCGCCAACCCGATCACCGCGGACGAGCGCTTCATCCTCAACCAGTTCCCAAACCACTACGTGATGCTGCTAAACTCGCCGACCACGAACTACGATCCGGGAGATGCGGAGCGCGGCGCGGCCTGGCTCTCGATCTGGACTTGGAGCCGCTCGCTGACCTATGAGGTCCCGCTCCAAGACTTCATCGCCAACTACTATGGCGCGGTGATCGCCACGCTGCCGTAGCCGCTTGGGCGTTGACGGCGCGGCCAGTCTGGTAGCATCATCGTCGTCGCAAGTGAGCCCGACCAGCAAGCTAACGCGCATCATCGGCGTCTACCACGCCGAGGGAACCCTGCGGGGGGAGCTGGCCTATCTGTGGGGCAAGCTGCGCGGCACGACGAGCTGCGCGCTGTGCGATATCACGCACCGCGGTCTTGGCGAAAAGCCAGAGTTTAAGAGCTGCCGCAGTCGCTTCGCCGCGCCCATCGAGACGCTGCACCTGGACGAGCAGGACCCGGTGCTGCGGCGCTTCACGCAGGGCCGGACCCCCTGCGTGGTGGGCATCACGGCGCAGGGGCCGTGCCTGCTGCTCGATGCCGCGGCGCTCCACCGCTGCCAGCGGAGCGTCGAGCGCTTTGCCCAGGCGCTGCAGGAGGCGATCGCCTCTCTCCCCGATGAGCCGCCGCCGCCCGGCTGAGTATGACTGGCCGCCGCCCGGGCCGCGCCCGCGCCGGCCATCTCGAGTCGGAGGCGGCATGCGGCAATCGATCCGCAAGCGCTCGGCAGGGCCCGGGCGCCGCGGCCATCCCGTCGGAAGCGGCGGCGGCCGACCTCAAGCCGCAGAACATCATGCTGGTCCCCGACTCGCACGTGAACCTGGGTGAGCGGGCCAAGCTGCTCGACTTTGGGCTGGCCAAGGTCAGCGAGAAAGCCGGCGGCGTGCAGGTGCGCACGCGCGCCAACATGCTGATCGGAACGCCGCTGTATATGTCGCCAGAGCAGTGCGCCGGCAACGGCGGACTCGATGACAAGACCGACGTCTACTCGCTGGGCGTGGTGCTCTACGAGATGCTGTGCGGTCAGCAGCCGTTCACCGGCATCGGGGCCGGGCTGCTCATGGCGATGCACATCACCCAGCAGCCCGAGCCGCTGCAGAGCCGCGAGCCGACCATCCCGGCGCCGGTGGCGGATCTGATCCATCGCCTGCTCGCCAAGAACAAGGAGGAGCGGCCGACGATGCGCGACGTCGCCGCCGAGCTCGACGTGCTGCGCGCGCTGTGGCCGCCGCCGACGCGCCGCAGCTCGATGCCGTCGATGCCGGCGCTGGCTGCGATCTCATCGCGGCCGTCGATGCCGGTCGTGCTGCGACCCGTGGATCCGTTCGAGGCGACCTACCACGCCAGCCAGGTGTCGCTGCCGACGACGACGCTGCCCGAGGCGGCGGCCGAGGTCGCGGCGCGCATGCCGCGCCACCACCTGATGGCGGCCGGCATGGTCGGCATGCTGCTGGGAATCGTCGGCGTGTGTGTGCTCACGCTAAGCGGTGGCAAGCCGGAGGCTCCGGCGGCGGCGCGACCGCGCAGCGCCGCCCTGCAGCCGGCCGTCCAGCTGAAGCTCGAGCCGCGCGAAGAGCTTGAGCCGCCGCCGCAGCCGCTCGTGCTGGGAATGAACGCCGCGCCGACCGAGGGCAGCGGGACGCTGACCAGCCACCGGTTTCACGCCCATCACGAGCGCAGCGCGGCGTCGCTGCGCAACGGTCCGGCGCCGCCGCTGCCCGCCCCGCACAGCGGGCGCGGCAAGCCGAGCCGGGCCCGTCATGACAAGTAGCCTGACTTGCTGGCACCCGCAGGCAGCCGGCTAGAGCCAGACCTCCCAGAGCCCGCGCTCTCTTACGTAGGCAGCGCGCAGGGTCACGGTGATGCGATCGCGCGTCCCGCCAAACCGCGCCACCCGGTGCAGCCGACGGCTGTCGAGGACTACCAGATCGCCGGCGCCATAGCTGCACAGCACGCTCGCTTCTCGCGGGTCCGGCTCGGCAACGCTCGCCTCGCCGGCATAGAGGCGGTCCCAGATGCGCAGCTCGCCGCCCTCTTGCGCCGGCTGCAGCATGAGCGCGCAGGTGAGCGCCGGCGTCCCCGCGCTGAGCGCCGCCGGCTCCAGCCCATCGATGTCGAAGTGCAGCTCGCCGCCTTGCTCGGCGCAGCGGCCGCCGGCGGGGAAGATGTGCACGCAGGCGCCGCACCAGCCGGCTCGCTGCGCCACACGATCCTTGACGAGCAGGCGCAAAAGCGCCACCATCCGCCCTTGCAAGCCCGGAGTCGAGCGGCGGACGAGCGCGTCGGCGCTGGCGGCCTGGGCGAAGTACTCTTCCTCGCGCTGCTGCTCGTGGTGCAGGTGGTAGGATCGGCCGAGCGTGTACTGGTGACCCGCCGGCTCCTCCGTCCAGGCCTCCCGTGCGGCGTAGACTCCGGCGATCAGCTCGGCGCACTCGGCGGGGGTAAGGACGCTGGGAAAGTGCAGCGCCAGCCGTCCGGGCAAGAGCTCTAGCGCGTGGATGCCGCCAAACTGCAGCGCTCGGGCGGACAGCCGCGCGACTGGCTCGGTGGCGGGGACCTCGACGGCCTGGTCGAACATGCCCTCTTATTAATCCGCCAAAGGCAGAAGATTGAGCATTAAGATTTCATAAGCTGCGCTGGAGACGAATAAGTCAGACTCTGCGCCCATGTAGATGTAGCCGCGCGGCGCGGGGACGGCCGTGCCGCCGTGCCGCACAGCCTCCACACCCGGGCGGCGGATCGCGGAGTGGCATCTCCAGTATAATTGTCGGATGAGTGATGACGCCTCCTGCGCGGTGCCGGGACCAGGCCTTTTGGCCACCCTGGACGGTAGCGCGAGCGACGCGACCACCCAGCCCGAGTCTGGAGCCGCGCCCGTCCTGGTGAACCTGAACATCCCGGACTGGCTCAAGCAGTGGGATCGCTACGAGATCCTGAGCTTTCTTGGTCAGGGCGGCATGGGCGTCGTGTACCGGGCGCGGGACCGCCGGCTGCAGCGCACGGTCGCCCTCAAGTTCATTCGCGCCCTCAACCCCAAGACCGCGCAGCGGTTTACCCAGGAAGCCCGCGCCCAGGCCCGCATCACCCACGAGAACATCTGCCGGGTGTTCGAGGTAGGCGAGGTCGCCGGGCAGACCTACATCGCGATGGAGTACCTGCCCGGGGAGCCGCTGCACACCGCCCAGCAGCGGCTGCTGGTCCCGCAGAAGCTTCAGATTATCAAGGACCTGGCCGAGGCGCTGCATGCGGCCCACTTGCAGGGGGTGATCCACCGCGACATCAAGCCGGCCAACGCCCGGCCGGCCGCGGCTCGTCGCTGGTGCGCCTGGGCGGGCGCCTCGCGGGCGGGACGGCGGAAGGATTCTAGTGAATCAGCAGGTAGCCGAGCAGGGCGCTCAGCAGCAGAAACGGCGCGTGGGGCGTCTTGTCGACCATGCCCACCGGGCGAAAGTGCGCCTTCTGGGTGCCCGGCATGGCGGTGACATACAGCCAGCGAAACAGCCCGGCGAAGTTGGTCCGCGCCGTTCCCTGGACGAGCCAGCGCAGAAACAGCCAGGCGAGCAGCAGCGTCAGGCTGAGGAGGGTCACATAGGCGGCGGGAACAAAGCCGATGCAGGCAGAAATCGCCATCACCAGCTTGATATCTCCGGCGCCGATCTCCTGGCCGGCCAGCGTGCGGTAGTACACAAAGCCAAGCCCAAACCAGCCGAGCATGGCCAGCAGGCTGGCCGCCGCCGCCGCCGGGCCTCCATAGACGCCGTGCAGGACGATCGCGAGCAGAGTCGTGGGCAGGGTGAGGAGGTTGGGAATCCGCCTCCGGTGGAGGTCGGTCGCGGTGGCGATGAGCAGCGCCGCCGCGAGCAGCAGGCGGACGGCGGCAGCAGCGGGGGCGTCGAGCAGGTTGAGCATCATGGGAGTCCTCGCTAGCGATCAATGGGGAGGGCGCTGGGTTTTTCGAATAGCAGCAGGGCGCGGGCCAGCCGCTGCTCGGTGACCGCCGAGCTTTGCTGCACCAGAGTCGGAGTGATGAACACGACGCCATAGGAGGACTCTGCCTCCTTGGCCTGGGAGCCGAACAGCAGGCCGAGGATCGGAATCCGACTTAGCCACGGCACGCCGGTCTGGGTCTGCCCGGCCGCGCGCAGATCGACGCCGGCGAGCATGACCGACTTGCCGAGCGGAATGTAGACCACGGTGTGCACCTGCGACAGGCTCCGCCCGGGAATTCCGTCCTGGGTGGCGGCGTTGTCGCGCTGGCTGATGTCGGCCTTGATATCGATGGTCACCGCGTCGCTGCTGGGGCTGAGGCTGGGGGTGACGGTAAGCTCGGCGCCGTAGAAGATCTTCTCCAGCTGGCCGGCGCCGAGGGTGCCCGACAGGCGCACCGGCAGCTCGCTGCCTTCGCGGTAGACGGCGCGGGCCCCGTTTTCGGTGATCAGGGTGTCGGTGCGCTTGATGCGGATGTCGCCGTTGGCCTCGCTGAGATCGAGGCTCGGCAGCAGGTCGCCGATGAGCGTCGACTGGGTGACCAGGCTCGGGCCGAGGTTGAGGCCGGGCGCCGCGAGGTTGAGGACCGCAGTGCCGTTGATGCTGCCCGGATAGCTGACCCCGAGCTTGCGCGAGAAGCGCCGCTTCACCGAGACGTGGTGCAGATCGAGGCGGATCATCACCCGGCGCAGCTCATCGCTCACCGCGAGCGTGACCAGCGAGACGAGCTGGCCGTCATAGCGACGCTCCAGCTCGCGCAGCTGGGCGAGCTCGCTGGTCGACTTGACCTGACCTTCGACAAACACATGCGAGCGGCTGCTGCGTACCTTGAGCCCCGGATAGGGAGCCAGCAGGTCGGCGAGCTCGGAGAGGATCGCCTTCTGATCGCGCATGGTGACGACGATGTCGACGCTGTGGCTCTTTTCGCTGGGGGCCGCGCTGCGCAGAAGGACTTTAGAGTCGCCCGGCCGCAGCGCGCGCACGACCACGCTCTTTTTGTCCGGGGCCACGGTGGCGGTCAGGATGTGCTGGTTCTCGATGGCGAACTCGCGCACGCTGCTAAACGCCAGCTCTTCGCCGACTACCATGTTGAACTGGCGCAGCGGCTCGGGCTCGGGCTCGGGCTCGGCGGCGGCGTGGCCGCCAAGGGCCAGCACGAGCAGCAGGGCCGCGGCGCGCCGTGGCAGCCAAGCGGTAGCAGCAAGGGGCTTGGACATGGCTCACCTTCCTCTTGTGCGAGGCCGCGGGCTGGCCCCCGACGCGGACGTCGATTTCACCTCCGGCTCGGGCCCGGCGGCGGTCACCGCGGCCGGCGGCAGTCCGGCGGCGAGGCTAGGCAGCGGCGCCGGTCCGATGTTGCCGAGCAGGGTCAGAAAAGTCACTGCGGGCAGGGTCGGCTTGGCGATGTCTTCGCGGTTGCGCACCGCAATGGTCAGGGTGCCGTGCGCGCGCGCGAACACCAGCTGCTCCAGCTGCTCGGGGGTCATCGCGACCATGGCCACGTTGCCGATGAGCTCCAGGACCTGCACCTGCTGCAGCAGCGTGGTGGTCACGCTGCCCCGCTCGGTGCCGAGGTTGAAGTGGACCAGGATGTCGATGGTCTCCCCAGGCGACAAGAAGCGCGACTTGCTGAGCTGATCTCCCAGGGCAACTGGAGTCAGGCGCAGCCCCTTGGCCAGGGTCTCGTTGACGCGCTCGCGCTCGGACGGATCAAACTCGGTCCACAAGAGCGGCTGATTCTGCCGCACCCGGTGGTAAAGCTTGCGACCGATGACCTTGTCCTGATCGGCGGCGCTGATGGCGTTGATGTGGAGGTAGGCCTGCGGCACCTCCTGGGTGCCCAGGCTCTCGGCCTTGATCCGCTCGCCCGGCTGCAGGTCGACCTTGGTCAGAAGCACCGTGGTGCGCGGACCGCCCGAGCGCTCTACCAGCAGCTGCTCCTCGCGCAGGTACACAAGCCCCATGGCGAGGACGCCGCAGACCCCGGCCAGGGTCAGGCGCAACAGGGGGCCCGGCAGGCGGCCGGCAGTCGGGGTTTCACTCATGGCGCTCTCTGTCCTTCACAAGGGCGAAAAATGGGTCGGCGGTCGGCAGGCGCGCCGGCCGGGGTTTTCAATTCAGCTTGGGGGTTGCGGCCAGGGTTACTGCAGCGCGAAGTTCGCGGCGCGGCCTTGGCTGGTGATCTGGGTGCTTGCATTGGTCGCGCCAGTCTGCGAGCTGCCGACCACGAGCTTGCTGATCACCGAGACCACCCCCACCCCGAGGAGGGTGAGGATCGCCTTCTCGGCGCCGGTGAAGCCCGCCTCGTCTTGCAGAAAACTCATGATGAATTGCATCTGCGTACTCCTTTGCTAAAAGTCTCACTAGCGGCCGGTGCGCCGCGCAGGGCTCGATGAGGCGGCTTTGGGACTGCCAGAGAACTCCGGCCAGGTCCCGCAGCCGCAGCTCATCGAGCCACAGGCCATGACTTCGGTAGCGGACCGCAGCTGCATTACTGCATGCTCACCGGCGTCGCCGAGGTCTGGCTGGTGATCTGCGTCCCAGCATTGGTGGCGCCAGTCTTGGTCGAGTCAAAGACCAGCTTGCCGATGACCAGGACCATGCCCACGCCGATGAGGGTGATGACCGCCTTCTCGGCGCCGGTGAAGCCTGCTTCGTCCTTGAGGAACATCTTGAGAGTCTGCATCTGCCTTCTCCTTGTTTTCTGGGGTGGCACCCGATGGGTGTGAAACAGTCTCTTCCAAGTTCTGTGCCAGTCTGCGGAGCGGCGCCGGCGGCTCCTTGGGCTGCGGCTCTAACGGCTGCGCACCAGATAGACGATGAGACTGCGCCCGGCGGAGGTCGGCTGGACGCTAACAAGCACCTCCTGGCCGCGCTGCTCCAGGCGCTTGAGCAGCTGTCCGCTGGCCTGCGCCGCGCGGGAAAAGGGGCTGTCTTCGGCAAACCCGGCGCCGCGCAGCTGCGACAGGACGGCGGCGATCGCACTATCCGCGGGCGCGAAGCTGACGTAGGAGATTACGGTGTAGCCGGTGGCCGGCTCGATCAGGCTGAAGCTGCGCAGCGCGCCTTCGGGTCGCGGCACCCCCGGCAGGTCGCTGCCCGGCGCGTCGCGGCCCGACGGTGGGGTCAGGACCTGCGGCGGGATCGGCAGCTCGGAGAAGACCGCAACATAGTCTGTAAGATCGCCCAGCCGCTGCGCCAGAGCGAGGCAGACCGGCGCCAGGTGGACGTAGTGAAGCCGGCGCGCGAGCATCTGCCGCAGCAGCTCGGCGCCATCGCCGGCGGCGGCGACCAGGACTCCGGAGTCGTCGTCTTCCTGGCGGTGGCTGGGCGGCGGCAGCGCGGCGCTGGCAGCGCGGTGGCAGCGCTCTTGATAAAAGTCCAGCACCGCATGCACGCTCGCGGCGGTGCGCCCGCTCACCACCTGGAGCGGAAAGCCGTTGAGCAGCAGCCGCCGCGGCGGGCGATCGGCCAGGGTTCCCGGCGCCTGCCGGGCGGGCGGGCGCAGGATGCCAAAAAGATCGGTGATCGCCGGGCGAGCGGGGCGCGGCGCCAGCGTGAGCAGGATCAGAATGCCACACAGAACGCGGCGGGCAAACGGCTGGGCGCGCATGATCAGTAATAGAATCGATTCGCTTCATCAAAAGCGAAGATCAGAAGCTCGGTCTGGATATCGCCCAGGGGACTCTGGCTGTCCTCGGGCTCATGGCAGATGACGGCGGCGCTGGCGGCCACGCGGCTCGGCCAGGTGGGCACCGTGCGGCTCGCCAGCGGCTGGAAGTAATGCTGCGGAAGCGCGGTGCTGACCGTCGCCACCGACCAGTTGGTGGCGGTCAGCCGCTGCTGCTGCAGGATGTCGGTCGGGATCGGACCGGTCGCTTCGATGAGGGCGGCGAGCTGACTCATGCCCAGGCCGACATCGCTGACGATGTTGCCGACGCTGGTAATGTGGGCCAGCACGCGCGCGACATCGCCGGTGCCGGTATAAGTCACAAGCAGGTCGTTGGCGGCGCCGGCGCTGTCGAGGATCGGCGGCACGGTCAAGCCGTGGACGGCGTGGATCTTCTGCGCCGACTGCGCGCTGTGCCAGGCGCCGTTCAGGGTCGGGTTGCCGCCGCACAGGTTGCGCGCGCCTTGCTGCGCGGCGAGCGTCGCCTGCCACTGCGCCGTCCCCTTGGCCCCGCTGGTGGCGGCGAGCCGGCTGGTCAGCACCATCGACAGCAGGCAGAGCGGGACGGTAAACAGCATGAGCTCGAAGGCAGAGAAGCCGGCCTCGGCGCGCCCGCGGGCGGGCTCGCGATTAGGGAGGCGCTTGGCCGGGAATATCCACCTGGCAGGAGGGCCGGCCGGCCGGCAGGGTAAAGAGGCTGGGGACATGAGGCTCCTTTTTAGTAGCGCCACTCGCTCTGGATGCCGAGGGCCAGCTCGCGCTGGAACTGCTCGCCGATCGGGCCGCTCTGACCGCCGCAGCTCAGGATCTGGTCGACGTTGGCCTGGACAGCGAAGGCGCACGGGATCAGGCGGGCGCGAAAGTCCATGCTGAACAGCGACTCGCTGCCGGGCGCGGCGAGCGAGTAGTGCTCGGCGCAGGCGATTCCCAGCGGGCCGCCGAGCGGCGCCGAGCGGGTCGGCGGCGGCCGACGCAGCGCCTCCAGGGCGCCAAAGAAGTACCGATCGCTGGGATGCGACTGCATGGTCATGGCGACTGATCGCGTGTACTGCTGCCAGCTCGGCGACAGCTGCGGGATTTGATTAAGAGCAGCGCAGCTGGAGCTCTTCTGCGGGTTGGACAAGTCCGACGCCGACGGCCCCCCGGGCGGGATGCCGGCGGCGAGCCGAGCCTGGTAGCTGTCGCGGGTCTTGATGAACGCTTGCAGGGTGGCGGTGGAGTAGACCTTTTTCAGATCCGAGCTCGGCGATTTCATGTTGCCGAGCGCCGGGTAGTTCTTCAGAAGATCACACAGCGGCTTGGCCCCGGCAGGGATGGAGGCGCAGGTCACCCCCAGGGTCGCCAGCTCCCAGTCCCAGGCATCGATGGGACCGTTATTCAGATCCATGGACATCGCCACATAGGCAAGCTCCCAGGCCGCCTGAGCCTCGCAGGCCTTGCGCGCCCGCACGCCGTTGGGCGTAGACGGATCGGCGAGCACGACGCCCAGGGTCGAGCAGCCGGCCGCCGCGCTCGGCGTCGGAAAGACCTGGACCAGATCGATGGCGAAGCGGCCCGACTGATACGCGGCGTGGGTGGCGGTCTGGGTGGCCACCGACTCTGCCCACAGCGGCCCGATGGCGTCCAGGCCGTTGCCGATGGTCGAAAGCGAGCTGAGAAAATCGCTGATCCGGTGATCCTCGCGCCGCGAGTCGACCGCCGTCGAAAGGACGTGCTGGATGCAAGCCTCGCCAAGCGTCTCCATGCCCTTGATAAGGAGCGTCGCGGCGCAGACCGTATCGGGCTCGTTGGCGAGCTGCGCGCTTGAGATGTAGTGGGCGACCTGCGACAGCGGAAAGAGGATGGACTGCGCCAGCAGCACGAAGGACTCATAGTTCAGCGAGCGCGCCTTGACCGTCGCCGCCGCCAGCGCCGCGGCGTCCGCGGCGCTGCGCACCCGCATCGTCGTGCCGATTCGACCGCCGACCGCCGCTACATATAGGAAGGCGCCGAGCACCGCCGCCACCGCCAGCATGGTCAGGACCAGGACGGATCCCGACTCCTTGCTGCCAAGGGCGCGAACCCGGCGCGGGGTGCGGCGCCGGCTGGCTGGCGTCGGCCTGGCAGAGCATCTCGGTGTTGTGGTCACAGAGGGAAGCTAAGCAACCTGTGTGCCGGGCGGACACGCGAGCGCGCCCGGAAGGAATCCGCGAGTCCGATCGGAATCGACTCGCGCCTGCCGTCGCTAAGGCTGGTACGGAGCTTGCTCTCCGATGCGACCAAAGGTCTCCCATCATGGCGATTGGTCCGCCAGCGCAGCCCCTGTTTGAGGATGACAAGACGGCGATGAGCCGGGTATCGCCGGGCCTTGTGCAGCGGCTGGAGCAGTCGGTCGCCGACCACGGTGAGCTAGTCGAAGAGGGAATCGACCCGGCGATTGCCCAGGCCCTGGCGCGGCTGACCGGGGAGGTCGAGCCGCCGCTGCCTGCGCCCGCCCCGCCGCTGCCCGAGCCGACGTCAGAGCCGGTGCCCGCCCCGGTGGCGCGACCGTGGCGGCGGTGGGCACTTGCGGGCGCACTGACCGCGTCCTTGCTCGGCAACGTCCTGTGCGCGCTGGCGCTGCGCCCGCCGCGTCCGGCGGCGGTGCCGACCCCTGGGGGGGCGCGGACGGTGGTGGGCGCAGTGGCCACCCAGAGCGGGAGCCCGGCCTCTGAAGCGGAGCCGCTCTTGCCGTGCCTGCGCAGCAGCACCCAGACCATCACGGGCGCCGCGCGCGATCGGCTGCTGCACGAGGCCATCGCCGAGTATGAGGCGGGCCGCCGCAGCGAAGCGCTGGCCGCGTTCCGCCAGTATGTAAGCGAAGCCTGCGACTCGGCGACCATCGAGGTCGTCCTTATTATGGAGCGGGAGCGGGAGCGGGCGCGACCGGCGCCGGAGGTCGTCAAGACCCCATGAGCCCGTACCAGGCCGCCTGTCTGCTCGCCCTCGCGCTGCCCGGCTTGAGCCTGGACTGTCGGCAGCTTGCGCCCGCGCCGAGCATCAACAGATACAGCGTAAAAGTCCGCGTGCGCACCCGCGATCAGTCGCCGGTGCCGCGGGTGCTGATCGGCATTCCCGACAGCGGGGCCCGGGGTCTTACCGATCGCCAGGGCGAGATCACCTTCCGCGTCGATGGCCTGGAGGGCACCGCCTTCGCCCTGCGCGTCGAGGGCACCCCCGACGGGATCGTCGAGGAGGACGGCCACTCCGAGCACCGCCTGATCTTGAAATCGATCGTCGGCCAGCCGGGCCCCGAGCGCCAGCATGACGGCGTGCTCACCCATGACCTGTGGATGCGGCGGACGCGCGAGGCGTATGTGGTCCTGGTCTCCACGCGGGGAGTCGGCGACCTGGAGGTCACCGCCAACGGGATGAAGCTCGGGCGCCTCAACTCGCTCGGTGCCGGCGCCTTCCGGCTCAAGGGGCAGCCCGGGGAGGAGCTGAAGGTAGTCATTCACACCGGAGCCGGGCGCGGGCTGACCCAGCTTAACCCCGAGCAGACCTTCACGCTTCCGGCCAGCAGCAGCATCCTGTCGTTTGCCTCCACTCTGTCCTCCCTGCCCGAGCTGCTGCAGCCGAGCGCGGCGCCGCCGATCGTGACGTTTCTGCCCAAGCCGCCGCGGCATCACCGCGGTCGTCCCGCCGCGCCGCCGCCGCCTGCGGCCCCTGGGATTGCGGCGCCGATCCAGGTCCCCTTCCGCGGCGTCGAGCTTAAGTAGCCGCGAGGTCCGCTACTGTCCTGGGTCGGGGAAGCTGAAGTAGGCACTCTCCAGACCGGCGCAGAAGGTATGGCGGTCCTCCTGACAGAGGTGCATAAGGACGCGCAAGATGGACTGCTGCTCCTTGAGCCGCTGCTCGCTCAGCGCCCGCTCGTAGAGGAAGGCGGTGTCGGCGAAGGCGACGCGGAGCTCGTCGCGCATCCGCTGATACTGGCTGTCGAGATCGGGAAAGAGCTTGTGATTTTCGCCCAGCGCCCGCCGCGCCCGGTGCAGGTGGCGGACGATCTTATAGAGCGTCACCAGATCGCGGAAGCTGCTGCGCAGCAGCTCCCGGGCGACCTGATAGCTGTCCCGGGCCCGCTCCAGACACTCCGCTTCGCTGTCGCAGCTCATGTTCTTGACCGCGACCATGAGGTCCGTGTCGGCAAAGTACTTGATGCTGGGCGGGGGTGGCGGCAGCGGTCGGGAGAGCTCGTACAGCAGGTAGCCGCCGAGCATACAGAACAAGACCAGCAGACAGACCCGCATGAGCGGTGAGAGCCCCGGGGCCTCCGCAGGCGTCGCGGCCGCGCCTGCGGGCAGTGGCAGCGCCTTGCCTGCCGGCTCTGCGATTCCGATCGGTTTCGGTGCCGCCGCCTCATTCGATCGCCAGTGAGGAGCGATGCGCGCGCTGTCGTCAAGCGCCGACATATCGATAGGTCCTGCCGGATCGGCGCTGAGGAGGCGCTTGGCCTTGGGCGGCTCTTTGAGGATGGTGACTTCGAAGCGGAACGGACCGACCTGGAACCACTCGCCGGAGTAGACCTCATCGGACATGCGCGCGTCGCCATTGCGGACCATGGCGTTGCGGCTCTTGGGGTTCATCGTGACCAGGACTCTGTCGTCGGCCGGCTGCAGGGTCAGCTGGTGGCGTGAGATCAGCGGATCGCCGATGAAGATGTCGGAGAACGGATCGCGTCCGACCGTGTAGCGGCGCTGTTCGAGCGGAAAGCGGCGCACGGTATCGCGGTAGATGATCGCGAGGTTGAATGAGGTGCTCATGCAGGGTGTCTCCATAGACTTGCGAGCCATCGGGCGCGGCCGCGGGATGTCTAGTAGATCAGGTACTGCGCGCTGGCCGTCATCAGGCTGCCGCCGGTGCGGCTGCTGAGCGGGGACAGCGGCAGCTGCAGCAGATACCGGTAGCGCACGGTCGCGGTCACCACGCCGCTCTTGCTGCAGCCACCTTCCAGGGTCACCGTCACCTGCTGCTGGGCGCTATCGACAAGCTGCGAGACCGCCCCGCGCACCGTCGGGTCGGGCAGGCCGCGCTTGCTGGCAAAGCCGGCCAGGCAGGCCGCCGCGGCGCGCGTTGCCGCCTGCGTGGCGGTGCTGGTGTTGCATCCTCCGGGCCCGCTTGGCGGGAGGTTCACGGCGGCCGCGCGCGCCGCGCAGAAGGCTGCATATTGCACCCCGAGCAGCGCCCCCTTGCGCAGGCCGAGGTCGATAGTAAAGAAGATGAACCACAGCGCGACCGGGAGCGTCAGCAGGTAGCTCGCCGGGGCCAGCTCGCCGCGCTCGTCGTTGAGAAAGCTCGCCATCGCAGACCTCCGGCGCGAGCAGAGTCAAATGTCATGCCAGGCGATGCGCAACAAGCTGGCATGACGGTTGCTGCTCTCCGGTCTCAACAAGGAGGCTCACCGGTCGCCGCATGGAGCCACGCGCAGGGAGCTTGCACGCCTTCTGGCGGGATGACAGCGGCGCGCTGTACGCGACCACGAGCTACCTGGTGACCACGGTGGCGGTGTCCCTCCCGCTGGGTCTTATGCTGTATGCAGTCTATGACACCCTCTGCGCGGCCGGCCGCTATACAAACTTTGTCCTCGGCCTGTTTTAGGACACTGACGGAGAAGTGGACCATGTCCCACCGCCGGCTTGCATCACCCCCTTGCTTGCAGAAGCCGCTGCCTGCAAGCGGTACGCTCGGTCGCCTGCGCCGCGATGCGCGCGGCTTTGCCAGCGCTGAGGCGGCGCTGCTGGCCCTGGTGCTGGGCGGGATCTGCATCGTCGCCGGCCGGATCCTGCAGCGGGCGGCGCTGCAGGCGGCCACCGCGCTGAACACCGAGCTCGCCGGCGGTCCCTAGGTAGCTCGGCAGTCGCGCTTCGCCACCGCGCCGCTTTTCCGGGCTTTGCTTAACAAGGAGCCGTGCATCGTGCTGTCTGACTCGCTGCTCGCACCGCTGCCGCCGCAGGACCTGGAGAAGGAGCTGCGCCGGCGTCTGCACCCGCAGGTCCTCGCCTTGCGCGAAGCCATGCACCACCGCCTGCTGGAGATGATCGACCTGCCGGCGATCCGGCCCGAGGATATCGAAGATCCGCGCTTCCGCGCCCACATCAGCGGCCTGGTGGACGAGCTGCTCAAGGACTTCAGCGCTGACCTGCCGGCGACGACCACTGCCGCGCAGGTCAAAAAAGACTTCATGGACGAGGCGCTCGGGCTCGGGGCGCTGGAAGAGCTGCTGGCCGACGACTCGATCAGCGAGGTCATGGTGCTAGACCGGCAGACCGTCTACGTCGAGCGCCGCGGTCGCCTGGAGCAGGTCGCGGTGGGCTTTGGCACAGATGGCGCGCTGCGCTCGATCATCGAGCGCATCATCATGCCGCTCGGCCGCCGGGTCGATGAGAGCCAGCCGATGGTGGACGCCCGCCTCAAGGACGGCTCGCGGGTCAACGTCATCATCCCACCGCTGGCCCTGCGCGGGCCGACCATCACCATCCGCAAGTTCGCCAAGACCAAGCTGACCCTGGACAAGCTGGTCGGCTTCGGCGCGATGAGCGAGGCAATGAAGCGCTTCCTTGTCCGCTGCGTCCAGGTGCGCAAGAACATCGTCGTCTCGGGCGGCACCGGCTCGGGCAAGACCACCCTGCTCAACGCGCTGTCGCAGTACATCGACAGCCGCGAGCGCGTGATCACCATCGAAGACTCCGCGGAGCTGCAGCTGCAGCAGCCGCATGTGGTGCGCCTGGAGACCCGACCCGCCAACTTCGAAGGCCACGGCATGTTCACCATCCGCGACCTGGTCCGCAACGCGCTGCGCATGCGCCCCGATCGCATCGTGGTGGGCGAGTGCCGCGGCGGCGAGGCCCTGGACATGCTGCAGGCGATGAACACCGGCCATGACGGCTCGCTGACCACCGTGCACGCCAACAGTCCTAGCGAGGCGATAAACCGCCTGGAGACCCTGTGCCTGATGGCCGATGTCGAGCTGCCGCTGCGCGCCATCCGCACCCAGCTCGCCGGCGCGGTCCACCTCCTCGTCCAGCAGAGCCGGCTCGGCGACGGCTCGCGCAAGGTCACCGCCATCGCTGAGGTGACCGGGATCCGCGACGACGGCGAGGTCAACATCACTCCTTTATATGTCTACCAGCGGCTCCCGCGCGAGCCGGGCAGCCCCCCCGACGCCAAGCTCCCCGGTCGCTTCCGCGCCACCGGCTACCTGCCTTCTTTTATCGGCGAGTTTTACACGCTCGGCCTGCTCGCGCCGGGCGAGGAGCTCTGACATGGACCTCTGGCTGCTGCTCATCCTGGCCGGGGGCGCCGCCTGCATCGCCACCGCGGGGCTGGCGGTCGCCGCCTGGCTGCGCTCGGACAGTGAGTTCCTGCAGCGCGCCTGGCAGTCGTATCGCAACTTCTACCAGGAGCAGGCCGACTACCTGCTCGATCGCACCCCGGCGCGCGACTACGCAGTCCAGCACGCAGTGGTCGCAGCCGGCGCGCTGCTATTCGGCATCGTGGTGTTCGGCTCCCCGCTGCCGATAGTCGTCCTGCTGGTGGCGGGCCTGATCGTACCGCGCATGCGGCTGCAGGATCGGGTGCGCAAGCGGCGCGGAGAGCTCATCCAGCAGATCGATCCAGCCCTGCAGCTTATCGCCAACTCGCTGCAGGTGACGCCCAACGTAGAGGGGGCCCTGCTGCTGGTCGCGCAGCACATGAAGCCGCCGATCTCCGAGGAGATGCGCCGCGTGGTGGCGGCCTTCCGCATGGGCCAGAGCCTGGACGCGGCGCTGCAGGGAATGGCCGACCGCTGCGGCGATCCGTTTGTCACCGCGATGACCATCGCGCTCATCGTCGGCCGGCGCACCGGCGGCAACATCGCGGCGACGCTGCGTCAGATCGCCGCGACCACCCGCGAAGCGGTGCGGGTGCAGAAGGACATGGCGAGCAAGACCAAGGGGCAGCGGAGCCAGTTCCTGTTCGTGGTCGCGCTGTATCCGATCAGCCTGGTCGCCATGCGCAGCGTGCTGCCGAGCGGCTGGGAGACGCTGACCACGACGTTTCAGGGGCTCGTCGCGCTCTTCGGCTCGCTGGGCATCATCGTCGTGGCCGGCGTGTGGGCGCTGAGCATCCTCAACCCCAAGAACCTGGGAGGCAGCAGTGACTAGCCAGGTGCTGGAGGTCGCGCGGCTGCTCGGGCTGGCGCTCGGCGCCGGCGCCGTCGCGCTCGCGCTGGACACGCTGCTCGCGGTGCCGTGTCCAGAGTTTGAGACGCACGGGCGCCGCGCCGGCAACCGCCTGCGGGCGCTGCGCGAGTCGGCGTTCTTCCCACTCGGGCTGCACCTGATTCGCTTCTTCACCGGCTACGCCGTGCTGCTGCGCGCGCCGCGGCTGCGCGCCGAGCTGGAGGTGTGCCTGCGCCAGGCCGATGAGCCGCTTGGCCTGGTGCCGAGCGAGGTCATGGGGCTGTGCATCCTGTGCGCGGTCGGCGGGGCGCTGCTCGGCGCCGCGGGGGTGCAGCCGCTGTGCGCCGTGCCGGGGGCGCTGCTCGGCGGCTACTTCCCCTATGCGCACCTGCGCGCCCAGGCCAGCCAGCGCGTCGCCGAGGTCGCCGCCGCGGTGCCGATCTTCACCGATCTCATGGTGCTGACCATGGAGTCAGGGATGGACTTCATCAGCTCGGTGCGCCTGCTGCTCGCCAAGACCGACAGCAAAAAGGGCACGATGCCGCTGCGCGATGAGCTGCGCATCTTCCTTTATCACCTGGATCTGGGCATGACCCGGCGGGCGGCGCTGCTCGCCTTCGCCGCCCGCTGCCCGGCTGAGCCGGTGGAGTCGTTTGTCACCGCCATCATCCAGGCGGAGGAAAAAGGAATGTCGCTGCGCGATGTGCTGCGCATCCAGGCCGATGTGCTACGGCAGAAGCGGATTCAGGACGCCATCGCTTACATCGACACCGCCAACCTGCACATGATGGCCCCGGTCATGCTGATCATCGTGGCCTTGATGATCGTCATCCTGGCGCCGGTCCTGCTCAACATGAAGTCGGTGATGGGCGGCGGCGTGGAGGGGCTGCCGTGAGGCGGTCGTCACGATGTCTCTTGGTCGCAGCGGCCCTGGCGGCAGGCTGCGCGCAAAAAGAGCCGCGCGACGCCGACCCGCTGAGCGCGGCGCAGCGCCGCCTGCTCAGCGCCCCCGGCGATCTGGACACCCACCTTGAGCTGAGCGCGGCGTTTCTGCGGCAGGGCGACTACATGCGCGCGCGGCAGTATCTATCGGTGGCGCAGCACGGCCTGGCGGTGCAGCCGGGCGCCCGCGCCGACAGCGAGCGGCTGTTTCGGCTGGCCATCGTGATCGCGGTGCGCAGCCAGCAGTATGCCGAGGCGATCCGCCGCTGCACCCAGCGGCTGGAGGAGGGCGAGGATGCCGCGGTGCGCGGGCTGCTCGCCCTGCTCCTTGAGGCAGTGGGCGATGAGGAGGGCGCGGTGCGGCAGCTGCGCCTGCAGATCGCGCTGCACCCGCAAGAGCCGCAGCGGCTGGTCGAGCTGGCGCAGCTGTATGAGCGCTCGCCGCAGCTGGAGCGGCGCCGCCTGGCGCATGAGCTCTACCGCCGCTACCTCGAGGTCGCACCGAGCGGCCCCCAGGCGGCGCTCGCCCGCGCCGCGCTGGCCCTGCATCAGCTGGAGCAAGCCGACGCGATGGCGGCGATGCCGCGCCGCGCCGCCAAGGAATAGCCCATGTCCCATCCCGCAAGTCCCATTGGTGAGCACATCTTCGCCCAGACCCTGCGGACCTTTCTCGCCCCGGTGCGCAGCCTGCTGGAGGACCCCTCGGTGTCCGAGGTCCTCATCAACGGCCACGATACGATCTACTACGAGCGGCGCGGCCAGCTGCACCGCAGCGACCTGCGCTTTGCCTGCAGCGAGGATCTGGAGGGACTGTGCCAGAACCTCGCGCAGTATGTGGGCAGCCACATAAGCGCCGAGAAGCCGCTGCTCGAGGGGCGCCTGCCCGACGGCTCGCGCGTATCGGTGGTGGGCCCGCCGGCGGCGCGCGGCGGCATCATGATCAGCATCCGCCGCTTCTCGCGCGAGCGGCTGCGTCCCGAGCAGCTCATCGCCTGGGGGAGCGCGACGGCGGAGGTGCTCGACTTTCTCCGCGCCTGCCTGCTGTGCAAGCGCAACACCATCGTCGCCGGCGGCACCGGCTCGGGCAAGACCACGCTGCTTAACATCCTGTCCTCGTTCTTTCCTGATGACGAGCGCGTCATCGTGATGGAAGAGGTGAGCGAGCTGCAGGTGCAGAAGGAGCACGTAGTCTACCTGGAGACCCGGCCGCCGGATCCGCGCGGACGCGGCGGGGTGACCATGCGCGAGCTGCTCAAGGCGGTGCTGCGCATGCGACCCGACCGCATCATAGTCGGCGAGCTGCGCGGCGGCGAGGCGATGGAGCTGGTGCAGGCGCTGGCCACCGGTCACGGCGGCTCGCTCACCACCCTGCACGCCAACTACGCCATCGATGCCATGCACCGGATGGAGACCCTGTGCATGATGAGCGACATCAACCTGCCGGTGGGTCCGCTGCGGGCGCAGATCATCTCGGCCATCGACGTCGTGGTGCAGCAGAACCGCCTGCGCGATGGCAGCCGGCGGATCGTCGGCGTCTACGAAGCAGAGAAGTTCTTCCAGGACGGCGAGTATGTGATGCGTCCGCTGTTCACCTTCAACTACCGCGGTGAGGTTCCGGGCAGCGGGCAGATCCTCGGTGAGCTGGTCCCCTGCGAGCGGCCACCGAGCTTCGCCGCCGACCTGCTGGTCCGCGGCTTCCGCCTGCCGGCGGCGTGGACGGCGCAGCTGCAGCGGGCGGCGCCGCCGGATGCCCCCCGGCACTGAGCCGGCCCCGCGATTCGTTCCGTGCCAAGTAGAGGCCAAACGCGGCCTTGCGGTCGCTGCGGAAGCGTCGGCAGTCCATTGGCGCGCCGCGGTCGTTCAGCCGGCCAATGTAATGGTCGAGCCGCGTCCCGCTGGCGGCCTGCGGCCGGTGCTGATGGACTTCGGCCTGGCCCGCGACTCCAGCGCCACCGAGCACCTGACCGAGACCGGCATGGTGATGGGCACGCCGGCCTACATGGCGCCCGAGCAGGCGCAGGGGGATCACAGCCACACCGATGTCCGCTCGGACGTCTACGGGCTGGGCGCGATGCTGTACGAGCTTATGTGCGGTCAGCCGCCCTTTGATGGTCAGAGCACGGTGCAGGTGCTGATCACCGTGATGAACGACGAGCCAGTGCCGCTGCGGCGGCGAAATCCTGCCGTCCCGATCGACATCGAGACGATCGCCATGAAGTGCCTGAGCAAGGAGCCGCAGCGCCGCTACCAGACTGCGCTGGCGCTGGCGCAGGATCTGGGCTGCTTTCTGACCGGCGAGCCGATCGCGGCGCGGCAGACCACCTGGTCGTATCGCGTGATCAAGAAGGCGCGCAAGCACCGCGCCCTCTTCGCTCTGTCCGGGCTGCTCTTTGTCAGCCTGCTAGCGCTGCTGGCGGTCGGCGGGCGCGCGCGCCTGCAGGCGGCCGAGCAGAAGCGCCGCGCCGATGAGCAGGAGCTGCTCGCGCAGCGCCTCGGTCAGGTCGTCAAGGAGATGGAGCTGTTCATGCGCGCCGCCTACGCCCTGCCGCTGCACGACATCGGCCGCGAGCGCCAGGTGGTGCGCAAGCGCATGGCGGAGATCCAGCAGCTGATGGACTCGCTGGAGCCGGCCAAGCGCGGTCCGGCGCACTACGCGCTCGGGCGCGGCCACATGGTCCTGCACGAGCCGGAGCAGGCGCGCCCGCAGCTGACGCAGGCGCTGCAGACCGGCTATGACAAGCCGCAGGTGCACGCGGCGCTCGGGAGCACGCTGGCGGCGCTGTATGGCGCCGCTGTGGCGCAGGCTTCGCGCAGCGGTGACTTCAGCGCGCTGGAGCGGCGCAAGCGGCAGCTGCAGGAGGAGCTCTTGCAGCCGGCGCTGCACCACCTGTCGCTAAGCACCGGCGCGGAGTCGGAGTCCCCGGCGCTGCAGCGGGCGATCATCAGCTCGCTGCAGCGCGATCCCGAGGGGATGCTCGCAGCCGCCCGACAGGCCGAGCTGGAGGCGCCGTGGAATCCGGAGCCGCTGCAGCTGCAGGCGGCGGCCGAGCGGCTCCTGCGCGGCAGGGCCACTGGCAAGCTGGCGCGCGATGAAGCAGGGCGGGCGCGCATCGCGCGGCTGTACGCGCGGCTCACCGATATGGCGCGCAGCGACCCGCAGGTCTACCTGGAGGAGTCGATCTTCTGGGGCCGCCAGATGTTCGAGGAGCTGGTGGGCAGCCGCGATGTGCGGCCGACTTTTGCATCGCTCAAGGCAGCCTGCGAGCACGCGCTGCAGGCCGATCCGCTGCTGCCCCAGGCGCGCGGCCAGCTGGCCTTGGGCTACAGCTATGTGGCGCGCTGGGAACAGGCGAGCGGGCAGGATCCGCAGGCCAGCGCCCAGCTTGGCACCCGCCTGGTGGCCGAGGAGCTGCGGCTCCATCCAGAAGATGAGCTGCTGCACATCATCGCCAGCAACCTGCACATGGTCAGCGCCATGTTTCGCATCGAGCACGGCCTGGATCCGCAAGAAGCGCTGACGCAGTCGATCGCCAGCGTGAAGAGCTGCGCGCGCCTTAACCCCAACCTGTGGGTCTGTCGTAACGATCTGGTCGCCGGCTATCTGGTGCTGGCCGACTACCTGGCCGGTCACGCCGGGGACCCCGATCCGATCCTGGAGGCGACGCAGCAAGAGCTCAAGATCCTGAGCCAGTTTACCGCGGAGCGCGCTCCGATCGCGGTACAGTGGGGCAGCTACTATGCGACCGCGGCCGAGGCGGCGCGGCTGCGTGGCCTGGATCCGCGCCCGCTGCTCGCGCAGGGCCTGGCCACGCTTCGCGCTCAGGTGCAGGTGCAGCCGCATGACGGAGAGGTGCTGGAGCAGCTCAGCGCGCTGCTGCTGGCGCAGATCCCCTGGACGCTGGCGATGGGAGGGGATGTCGCTGCCCTGCTGGACGAAGCCGCCCTCTTGATCGAGCGGCACGGTCAGGATTTCCCGCACAGCCCCGAGGGGAGCCTGGCGCGGACGGCTCTGGCCGCGCTGCGGGCCGACATCCTGCTTCGCGCTGGGCGCTCGCCCGCCGAGTCGCTGGCCCGGGGGTTCGCCGAGCTCACCGCGGCGCAGAAGCTGCAGCCGCCGCGCGCGCGGCTGCAGCTGCTAGAGGCGGAGCTGCTGCTGCTAAAAGCGCAGTGGGAGCAGGCCCAGGGCCACCCCAGCCGCGAGCTGCTCCGGCGCGCCGCGAGCGCAGCCGGCGGGTCGCTGCGCAGCGACAGCGGCGAGCTATGGCTGGCCCAGGCGCGCGCCTTGCGCCGGCAGGCGATGCTGGCAGAGGTTCGACCCGGCGAGCGGGCCGAGCTGACCGCGCAGGCACAGCAGGCGGTGGCCCGGGCGCGGTCTCTCATCCCGCGATTTCCGGCGGTGGATGCGGAAGAGGCGGCGCTGCGGCTGCTGGTGGCCGAGCGCGCGGCGCCGCCGGCCCAGCGCGCGGGGGCCGGTCAGGCGCTTAGCTTGCTCACCGCGGCCCTGCAGCGCGCCCCCACCTTACGCGACCAGTACGAGCCGCTGCGCGCTCGCGCCCAGAGCCTCAGCACCCAGACCCTGTAGCTCCCCCTGCCTGCCTCTCGCAGGGAGCCGGAAGCGCTGGCGGTATCGCCACCAGCTTGCCCGCGAGCGGCTGATTCTGTTCAAGGACCGGCTTCGCCCGGCGCCCGCAGGAGCTCTTCCAAGAGGAGCGGACTCCCCTCGGCCTGCTGAGCGATGCGGGCGACCGTGCTCGGAGCTGCCTTGTCCCCGAGGACGAAATGGACCAGGCGCTCGCTGGCCGCGCGGCTAAGGCCGCGCAGGGTCCACTCCTTCAGGTTCGGCCAGTGGCGCAGCGCCGGAAAGGCCAGCTTGACCTCGGGGCGGCCGAGCGCCAGCACCGTCAGCGGATAATCGCCCAGGGCGCGCACGACCCCGCCCAGGAGGCTGATCGACAGCGCGTCCCCCCACTGCAGATCGTCCAGGACCCACAGGAGCGGAGTCCGCCCACAGAAGGCCCGCAGGAACTCGGCAAGCGCCCACAGGAGGTGACGGGCCATCAGCTTGGAGTCGCCGAGCGCCGCCCGCAGCTCGGGCAGCGCAGCTTCTGGCAGGTGCAACGCGCACAGCTTGCTCAGAAACTGCGCGGCGCGGGCGCCAGCGCGGGCACCCAGCAGCTCGGTGCAGCGGCGCGACAGGCAGTGATACGCCGCCGGCGGATCGGCGGTAGTCACGATTCCGCACAGCCGCCGCAGCCCCTGGCCGAGCAGCGCGTACGGTGCGCCCGCCGACATGCGCTGGCCGACGCCGAGCAGCACCACCGGCGGTCGCGAGCAGCGCTGCGCGCGCAGCGCGAACTCCTGGCGCAGCCGCGTCTTGCCCAGGCCTTTGGGCGCCGTGATCAGCACCGCCTGGGACTGCGACTCCAGCTGGCTGTGGGCCAGGATGGCCTCCAGGATGGTCAGCTCCTGTTCGCGTCCCAGGCACGGCGGGCGGGTGCCAAGGACCGGCCGAGCGGTCTCGGAGGAGGAGGAGGAGGAGGACTCGCTGGTCAGCAGCGCCTGGCTGTGCAGGCTCAGCGGCGGCGGCGGCACCGGCGGCGCCGGCCGGGCACCGCCGGCGGGGGCCCCCGCCTCGAGCGGGCCCAGCGCCTGCAGCTCGCGGCGCAGCGCTGCGCCGTCGGAGGGCCGCTGCGCCGGGTCCCGGGCAAGCATGCGCGCCACCAGCCCGGCGAGCGGTGACGGCACCTGCGGACAGACCTGCTCGAGCGGCGGCACGCTCGCCAGCCGGAGCTGGCCGAGCGCGGCCACCGCATGCTGCACCGGGAGCTGGCGATTGCCGGCGAGACAGTCGTACGCCACCACCCCCAGCGCGTAGATGTCCGCCGCCGGCGTGAGTGAGGAGGCCGCGCCCGCCTGCTCGGGGGCCATGTAGGCCGGAGTCCCGACCAGGCTGCCGGCCAGGGTGAGGGCGGTCGTCGCGGTGCCGGCCCCGTAGTGGGCGACTCCGAAGTCGAGCAGCACGACTCTGTCGAGCTGCGCATCGCACAGAAACAGGTTGCTGGGCTAACTGTCCGCGCCCGCCGATTCTGTCGCTGCGGGCGCGCTCCCAAGCGGCCGGGATCGATTGCGGAAGGAAGAGTCCTGGATGTGGGCGAGGTGAGCCGGCGGCAGCGGCGCGAAAGATCAGCGGCCGCCGGGGAGCAATCTTATAATTTAGATTTACAACGTGTCCTCGAAAACAATTCTGGAAACTCTGGCGAGCTACCTCCCTCCGCTGATCGTGCGCCGCTATGCCGCCGATCCGAGCCCGCCGAGCGCGCCCAGCTCGGACCGTTTTGCCGCCGCGGTGCTGTTCGCCGACATCTCGGGCTTCACCGCGCTCACCGAGCGGCTGGCGCAGCAGGGACCGACCGGGGCGGAGGAGCTGACGCGGGTGCTGAACCTGTACTTCAGCCAGCTGATCGAGCTGGTGGCGGCGCATGGCGGCGAGGTCATGAAGTTCGCCGGCGACGCGCTGCTCGCCCTGTGGCCCGCCGGCGCCGCGGTGGCGGAGCTGACCGCGGCGACCCAGCGCGCGGCGCAGTGCGGGCTGTTCGCGCAGCGCCGGCTGCACGCCTTCCAGGTGAGCGACGACATCCACCTGTCGCTGAAGATCAGCGTCGGAGTCGGCGACCTGAGCATCGTCCACGTCGGCGGCGGCCGCGACCGCTGGGAGTTCTTCCTCGCCGGCCAGCCGGTCGAGCAGGTCGGGCAGGCGGCGCACTACGCGCAGCCGGGGGAGGTGGTCCTGTCGGCCGCCGCCTGGGATATCCTGCGCGACCGCGGGCGCGGCCAGCCGCTGCCCGCCGGCTGCCAGCGCCTGGACGAGCTGGCCGCGCTGACCCCTTGCCCGGCACCGCCTCTGGCCCTGCGTACGGAGATGGCCGAGGCGATGCGGGTCTATCTGCCCGGGGCGGTGCGCGCCCGCCTGGCGGCCGGCCATGACGCCTGGCTGGGCGAGCTGCGGCGGATCACGGTGCTGTTCCTCAACCTGCCGGATGTCCACTACGCCACCTCGATCACCGACGCGCAGCGGATCATGCGGGCGCTGCAGGCGACGCTGTACCGCTACGAGGGCAGCGTCAACAAGCTGAGCGTCGATGACAAGGGAGTGACGCTGGTGGCGGCGCTCGGGCTGGCGCCGCTGGCCCATGAGGACGACCCGATGCGCGGCGTGCAGGCGGCGCTGGCGATGCAGGAGGCGCTGCGCGCCCTGGGGCTGCGCTGGGCGATTGGCGTGACCACCGGGCGGGTGTTCTGCGGCATCATCGGCAATGCGACGCGGCAGGAGTATACGATCATCGGCGACGCGGTGAACCTGGCGGCGCGCCTCATGCAGGCGGCGCGCGGCGACGTGCTGTGCGATGGCGCCACCGTGCAGGCGGTGCGCGGCCGCTTCAGCTTCGACACGCTGCCGCCGATCGTCGCCAAGGGCAAGGCAGAGCCGGTGCCGGTATATCGCCCGCGGGCGCTGACCCACAAGGCGCCGCTGCGGTCGCGGGCGGCGATGATCGGCCGCGACGTCGAGCTGAGCCGGCTGGTCGAGCACCTGCAGTCGCTGCTGGCGCGCGGCGGCCTGACCACGGTGGTGCTGGAGGGCGAGGCCGGCATCGGCAAGTCGCTGCTGGTCGATGAGCTGTGCCGGCGCGGCCAGCAGCTTGGGGTGAGCCCCCTGCTCGGCGGCGCCGACGCCATCGAGCAGACCACGCCCTACCACCCCTGGCGGCGCCTCGGCCGGCAGCTGCCGCTGGCCGCGCGCGCCGACGAAGACCCCGCGGCCCTGCTCGCCGCGCTGCGGCGCTGCCTGCCCGATGAGCCCGAGCTGGAGGCGCTGCTGCCGCTGCTCAACGGCCTGCTGACGCTGCGCCTGCCCGAGACCGAGCTGACCGACGCCATGCCCGAGCCGGTGCGCGTCGAGCGCACGCACGAGCTGTGGGCGCAGCTCTTGTCCGGCCTTGGCCGCGCCACGCCGACGCTGCTGGTGCTCGAGGACGTGCAGTGGTTCGACTCGGTGTCATGGGAGCTGCTCGAGGTGGTGCTGCGCCACCTGACCAACATGCTGGTGGTGGTGACGACGCGGCCGATGGCGCCGCCGCCGGCGGCCTTCCAGCGCCTGTGCGCCGCGGCCAGCACCGAGCGGATGTACCTCGGGCCGCTGGACACCGCGGCCAGCGCTGCCCTCATCGCGCAGTGCCTGGGCGCCACCCGCGTGCCCGACGCGGTGCGCGAGCTGATCAGCCGGCGGGCGGCGGGCAACCCGCTGTTCAGCGAGGAGCTGACGTACGCCCTGCGCGACTCGGGGGTGGTGCGCATCGAGGGCGGCACCTGCACCCTCCTTTGCACCGAGGACGAGCTGCAGGCGGTCCCGTTCCCCGAGACCATCGACGGCGTCATCACCAGTCGCCTGGACCGCCTGCCGCTGCCGCACCAGCTGCTGCTCAAGGTGGCGAGCGTGGTCGGCCGCGACATCCCGCTCAAGCTGCTCCTGTCTGTGGCCCCCAAGTCGGTGGTTGCCGAGGCGGTGCAGGAGCTGGAGGACCTGGAGCAGGCGGGCCTCATCCTGCCGGCGCAGACCGATCAGGAGCGCGCCTACCGCTTCAAGAACATCCTCACCCGCGAGGTGATCTACAACCTGATGCCGGGGGCGCAGCGGCGGCCGCTGCACGAGCAGGTGGCGGCCTGGTACGAGCACACCCACGCCCTGGACCTCGCCCGCTACTGCCCGCTGCTCGCTCATCACTACTCGCAGGCCGGCCTGTCGGCGCAGGCGGTGCCGTACTGGCTGGCCGCCGGCCAGCAGGCGATCCGCGCCACGGCGATGGTGGAAGCGGTCTCGCACCTGAGCAAGGGCCTGTCGTTTCTGGAAGATCTGCCGCCGAGCCCCGCGCGCGACCGCCAGGAGCTGGAGCTGCAGATCGCGCTCGGGACGGCGACCATGGCGCTGTACGGCTGGCCGGCGGCGGAGCTTGGCACGACGCTGCGCCGCGCCCACGAGCTGTGTCTGGAGCTCGGCGAGACGGCGCAGCTGCCCTCCATCCTGTGGGGGCTGTGGGTCAACGCCTTCACCCGCGGGCAGCACCGGCAGGCGCTGAACTGGGTCAAGGAGATGCTGGCCGCGGTGGGCGACAAGCAAGACGCTGACGGGCTGCTCGCCTGCTACTCGGCCGCGGTGTCGTACTTCTGGCTCGGCGACTTCGCGACGGCGCGGCGCTACGGCGAGCGCGCCCTGTCCATGTACGACTTCGCCCAGCACCGGCACCTGGTCCACTTCATCAACCACGATCCCAAGGTCGCGGTGCTGATCTACGAGGCGCAGTGGCAGTGGATCCTCGGCTTCCCGGAGCGCGCGCTGCTGGCGATTGCCGAGAAGGACCTGCTGGCGCGGCGGCTGGAGCACCCGTTCAACCTCGCCTTCGCGCTGTCGTGGGGCGCGGCAGGCTACGCCTACCGGCGTGAGCCCGAGCAGGTGCTGGCGCAGACCGACGAGGCCATCGCGCTCGGCGTGGCGCACCGGCTGCCGGTGATCCACGCGGTGGTCGGCCCGTTCTGGAAGGCCGGGGCGCTGCTGGAGCGGCAGCAGTACCGCGAGTGCCTGGAGCTGCTGCGGCCGGCGGTCGCGCTGTGGTCCTCGTTCGGCGGGCAGCTCAACGTGCCGTACTGCATGGGGATCATGGCGCTGTGCCTGGGGTACTCCGGACAGCTGGCCGAGGGGCGGGCGCTCATCAGCGATGCGCTGACGCTGGCCGAGCGCAACGAGGAGCTCGCCCACCTGGCCGAGCTGTGGCGGATCAAGGGGGAGCTGCTGCAGCTGGTACCGGGCGCCGAGCCAGCGGCGGCGCTTGCCTGCCTGCAGCGCGCGGTGGCCATCGCCAGCGCGCAGGGAGCGCGGGCCTGGGAGCTGCGCGCGGCGACGAGCTTAGCGCGGGCGCTGGCCAGTCAAGGTCGAGCCGCTGAAGGGCGCGAGCTGCTGCAGCCCTTGTACGCCGCCTTCACCGAGGGCCACGCGACCCCCGATCTGCAAGATGCGGCGGCGCTCATCAAGGCGCTGGAGGCTGCCAGCACCTAGGTCGGTTCGCGCGAGCCGGTGGCCGACGCCGCGCCGGACTCGGGACCGCCAACGCTCGCTCCGCCCGCAGTAGCCGTGCCCCAGCGGGCCGGCAATGGCGTAAGATGCGCCCGTGCCGATGGCGATGTTCGAAGGAGCCTGCGCGTTCATCATCGCGCTGACCCTGCTGGTGATGGCGCGCCGGCGACCGCTGGCGGACCTGCTTGGCGACTACCTGGCGCTCGCGCTCAGCGCCTGGCTGGGCGAGCAGAGCTGCATCAAGCTGTATCACTTCTACAGCTACTCCCCGGCCTGGCACGGCCGCCTGGGCGAGGTCCCGGTGCTGGTGCCGCTCATCTGGCCGCTGGTCGTGCTCTCGGCCTGCGAGGTCGCGCGGCAGCTGCGGCCGCGGCTCAAGGTGACGGCGCTGGCGGTGCTGGTCGCGGCGATCGTCGCGCTGGATGCCTCTCTGGTCGAGGTGGTGGCGGTGCGCGCCGGGCTGTGGCGGTGGGCCGAGGCGGGCCACCTCGGGGTGCCGATCCTCGGGGTGCTCGGGTGGGCCTACTTTTCGTTTGGCGCGGCGCTGTGTCTGCTGCGGCCGGCGCCGTGGTGGCGGCTGCTGCTTGTCCCGGCGGCGCCGCTGGCGGCGCACGGGCTCATCCTGCTTAGCTGGTGGGGGCTGTTCCGCTTTGCCCTGCGCGGGGAGCTTGGGACCGGCTCGGTCGTCGGCATCTTGATCATCGGTGCCCTCGCGCTGGCGGCGGCGGGGGTCGAGCGGCGGCGCGGCGGCGGGATTGCCCTGGCGGTGGCGCTGCCGCGGGCGCTGGCCGCTTCGCTGTTCGTGCTGCTGCTTGTCAGCAGCGCGCCCGCCGATCCAAGACTGTGGCTGCACACCGCCGCGGTGGCCGTCCCCTACTGCGTGGCGACGCGCTGGCGGGCGGCGTAAGCGCCACAGCTTAGAAAAGATAGATGTTCTGCGGCAGCCCCAAGTGCTGCCACACCGCGGTGCCGACCAGGAACAGGACGAGCAAGCCGGTGCCCAGGTGGGTGATGCGGATGCAGTCGCCTGAGGTCAGCCCGACCGCCAGCCGCTGCCGGTAATACAGCCACTGCACGACCGGCGCGGCGAGCATCAGGCCCTCCCGCACCCCCAGCGCCCCGCGCCCCAGTCCCCCGAGCAGCACGGCCGCCGAGAGCCACAGAAGGACCGCCAGCAGCCGCCGCGCCGCCGCCGGTCCGTGCACCACGGGATAGGTCGGGATGCCCTCGGCGCGGTCGCCCTCCAGGTCGCGGAAGTCGTACAGGATCTCGTAGGTGTGCTCAAAAAGGAGGAAGAACCCGGCCAGGGTGAGCACCGCGGTGCCACTGAGCGTGATGGCGGGGCGAGTGACGACAAAGGGATAGACAAAGCAGGTCAGGATGAACAGCGCTGCGGAGGCAAAGTTCTTGAAGAAGTACAGCTCCTTGAAGCGCGACCGACCGCTCGGAGTCGGCAGCAGGCGGTAGTTGTAGGCCAGGCCGATGACCTGCACCAGCAGGCGCCACGGCAGAAGCTGCGGCCACAGCACCTGCGTCGCCGCCAGCGAGCCCGCCAGCAGCAGCGCCGAGCCCCAGGTCAAAAGGCGCTGCTGTCGCGCCACCCGCTCGGTGCCGGGGATGCCATTTCTGCGATCTTCGGCGATGTCGGTGATGCGGTTCATCAGGTTGATGAGGAACCAGTCCAGGCCGACGATGACGGCGAGTCCGAACAGATACTGCCCGCTCATCAGCCAGCCGAAAGTAAGCATCCCCGCCATGGCGATAAGGACGATGTGATAGCGAGCGATGCTCAGCGACTCGGCGATGGCTGGCGAGTTCATGGCGCGGACTCAGGATAGACAGCGCACCCGGCTGGGACAAGCTCTAATGCGCCCCAGGCACTGGCCGGAATCTCCGTCGAGAATCCAGCGCGGCGAGTCAGTCGCTTGGTCAGGCTTGTCGTCGAGCGGCTCCTCCCAAGTGAAAGTCGTGCGAAGGCCTGCCGCGGTGGCCGCCGACTTCATGAGCGCGCGGGGGGCACCGGCAAGGTAGAGCGCGGCGCCGAGACCGCGCGGCGCTAGGTCGACCTGTTCGAGCTCCGCGCCGACTTGCTTGGGAAGGGGGTGGCCCTAGGCAGGCCGTGGTCGGCCAGCGCCAAGACCGTGCGGGGAGCGGAGGCGCAATTGATCCGCCGGGTACCGCAGCCAAGCCCGCGGTTTGCAACGTAGGCGCATCACCGCGGACTGCTTCCAGGCGGGCAATGGGCGATGCGGACCTCGCTGGGCTCGCTGTCGGGGCCCCACTGCTCCGTCGTGGGAGATGACTTTTGTCGCTTGCTGGGAGCGATTGCGGGAGGGCTGCCGGCATGAGCTCGTACTGTTTGGAGTCCCGATGGCGCCGGCAGCTGCCTCGGCGTCCGGCTACGGCAGGACGATGCGGCCCGGCGCGCCATTGGTGCCGGCGGCGGTGTGGCAGCTGTTGCAGTCGCCGTTGCGCTGGGCGCTCGCCATCTCTCGCTCCCGGCCCTGGAAGATCAGCTTGGCGCGGTAGGGACGCACAAAGAGGTCCTCTTCCAGGACAAAGTTACCGCCGCGATTGACCGCGGCGGTAAATGTCTGTCCCGCGGAGTCGGTGACCACCACCAGCGCCCCGGCCGCGCCAGCGCCGATGCAGTCATCGGGCTCATGGCCGGTGGGAAAGACGGTGCCGGCAAAGCTGAAGATCGGGGCATCGCCTTCCCCAGAAGCGGCGTTTTCTTCGGCGTGGCAGGTGTTGCACGCGCGCCCCGGAGCCATCTCGGGTCCTTCCGACTCGTTCAGGTTCCGGGTCACACCGCTCGTACAGCGCGGCGACACCATGAACGGTCCGTCCCCGCCAAGGTAGGTACTACCCGCGTCACAGCCGATGAGGCCGAGCAGAGCCGCCGCCAGACCGCCGAGTCCCCTCATGAGCCGAGCGGCAGCAGCACCAGGGCCGCGTCGTCATTGGCCGTCGCTGGCATCGGGTTGGCACCGGCGCCCTTGAGCCCGACAAAGGCGGCGGTCTGCTGATCGGGAGAGACCGCGACGCCCCACAGGAAGTCGGCCGGTCCGCCCAGCTCGAAGGCCTGCCAGCCGCCCGCGGCGAAGCGCGAATCCGGCTGTCCGTCCGGGGTCAGCAGCGCGACCAGACCATCCACATTGGCCGCGCTGCGCCGTCCGCCGCCAGCGAGCAGGATGCGCCGGTCGGGCAGGACCGCCAGCCGGCGCGAGTTGTCGCCAAAGCCGCCGATGTCGATGCGCAAAAGGCCGCTGTTGCCATAAGTCCTGTCGAGCGTTCCGTTGGCGTTCAGGCGCAGCGAGACCAGATCGGTCGTCTCGGTCGGCAGGGCCCTGCCGTAGCCCGTGGTGACCAGCTTGTAGCCCCCTTGCTCCGCCGGCTGCACCACCGCGGCGTAGCACTCGGTCTGCTCGGCCAGCAGCGCCTGGCTGAAGATGCCGCCCACCCCGAAGCTGGGGTCCAGCTGGCCGCTGTCTGTCACCTTGTAGACGACCGGCGCGGTGTCGGCGCCGGGCAGCGGCTGATAGCCGGCGCCGACGATGCCGTCGGTCCCCGGGAGGATGGTGGCGCTGCGCGGGCTGGCGTTGCTGCTCGCGCCGTTTTGCTGGATGTCGAGCGTGAACACTCCGCTGGTCGCGAAGGTCGCGTCGCGTGCGCCGTGGGCGGTCAGGCGCACGAGCACGAAGTCGGTGTCGGTGCCGCCGGCGCGCACCTGACCGCCGCTCACCACCAGGCGATCGTCGGGGTAGCGCTCCAGGCCCCAGGCGCTGTCGGCGGCGAAGCCGGAGCCGTTGACGACGCCGGCGCTCAGGTCAAGGATGACCACGCCGTCGGTTCCAAAGGTGGGATCCTTGGTCCCGTCCGGGTTGAACCGCAGGAGCGCGATGTCGCGATCGCGCGCATCGGTCGCTCCGGCGTGCTCCACCGTTCCCGATACTACGATCTTGCCCGTCGACTGCACGACGATGCCGCGGAACAGCTCACCAGTCGTGCCCACGGCCACGTTGCGCCTGACCCAGCCGCCGCTGCCAAAGCTCGGGTCCAGCTCGCCCGTGGGCTTGAACTTGGCGACGACGGTGGCATAGTCTGCGCTCGCATCCGTCGAGTCGGCCACCTGACCGGTCGCGTAGAAGTTGCCCTGGGCGTCATAGGCGACGCCGTAGAAGCGATCGGGGCCGGTTGCAGAGAGCGGGACGACAAAGGTCTTGGCGGAGGCTGGGCCGCCGTCGGCGCCGCCATCGACGGGAACGGCGGCAGCGTCGACGGCGCTGGCGGGGTTGCTATTGCAGGCGCCAAGGCTCGCGAGGGCCAAGAGGACCCCGCTGGTCAAGGCGAGACCGGTGCGGGCGATCGGATGGTTCTGCTGAGGACTGGTCATGACTACCTCCCTAATTGAAAATGGATTTGAATTTCAAAATCAATAAACCCAAAGGCCGGTTTTTTGTCAAGGCGCTCTGGTGCCCCGTCGCTGCCGGTCCCACGGCGCCGCCAGCTGGTGCGCTGGCGATCGCTGGCTCCGGGCCTGCGCACGGTGTCAGCAGGTCCTGACAGGGCGGCTCCGCCGCTCTTAGCCGAGCCGGACCGCCGGCCTAATAAACCGTTGTCGCCGCAATGGAAGCGCTCTTGGCGAGCCTGTAGGCCCGCTGTGCCACCAGCTCCCGTGCCTACTGGGCCAGCTTGGCTCGCTCCTGCTCCAGCGCCTTGGTCGCTTTGGTCCGCAGGGCTGCCCCGCTGATGCGGATGACCCCGCTCACAGGACCCTCCTGCCAATCATCGGGTGAGCTCTGCATGAACCCTCGCTTCCGTTCAAGCCCAAACTCATAGCTGCGATGCGAGCCGGAGCTGCCGGAAGAATATCGGTGCCCTGTCTCTACGCGGAGCTCGCCGCCCCCAAAGTCCACCTGCTGGACGTAGGCATCGAGCCATTCCGGCCCATTTCTCGTCTCTGCCGAATCGACTTGCGGGTAGTAATAGGCGATCTCCTGGCCATCCTTAAGCAGCACTCCATAGCAGGCATCTGTAATATAAACCCCTAGCGCGCCGCTCTTGTCGATCTCCCGCGTACAAGTCAGCTGCCAGCGCAGGTTTCCGGCGGTAAGCTGGGCAATGAAGCCTTTCGTCTTGGCTATTTCGGAGGGCTCCTTACGGCGGAGCTTTACCTGCGAGAGTCGGAGCTCCTGCCGACCGAGGAGCTGCCGCGCAAGCCTGGCCGCTTCGAGCGGCAGCGCCGAGCACCAGGCCCCACAGCCGACCTGGATTACTTGCGCCATCTCGCCAAGGAGATCACGCCCGAGCCGGAGCACCGCCTCGCGCGCTTCGCCGCGCAGCTGCTCTACGTTCGCGCGCAAGAGCGAAACCAGGGGCTTTTTTGGCGAGCAGCCGTTCACGCATCGCCAGCCGCCCGGCCCAAGATAGCTGCGCCCAACGGCCGTTGCCTGCGGGAAGCCGCGAAACAGCGTCGTCTTGCAAGCCCCATCCCGGCACTCGAAAAGGACACTGGCTGGCTCGACGCAGGAAAACCGCAGCTTCAGCTCCGCCTGCGTCGGTTCTCCCTTGAATACCGCCGTGTTCACGGTCGGTACAATCTCCTCCATGCCATCGGGGCGGAATCCGGCATGGAGGGGAATCGTCCCGCGTACTTCATCTTGTGTCGAGTCGCTGACGCGAATCCCAAGATTCGGCACGCGCTCGAAAATGGGCGGCGTCGCGCCAGCGAGCCAGGCTGGGATGCCTTCCGGAGTTACCGCCTCGTCCTTCTGCTTCTGCTGCTGCGCGAGCTCAGCGAACGAGAAGCTGGGGACACCGTCGGCTCGTTGCCCGAGAAAGCCGAGAACGCTGCCTCTTGAGGTCACCGCGAGCTCCCTCCAGCGCTCGCATTTGAGCTCGAGCGGCCACGCAAGGCGCAGCGATGCCCGAGGCGCTTGCGGCGCCGGTGCTGCCGCGGCAAGCATCCCCGGAGCGGCCCCTACCTGCGAGCCTGCTAGAGCCAAGTCGGAGGAACGGAGCGGGGGGGGCGGGCTGCCGCCCTGGCACTGTACGAGCAGTGCCAAGAGCCCAAGAAACCCGACGGAGACGCCCAGCCTGAAATCAGCCATTCTGCTCTAGACAACTCTGCCCAGCCATGGTTCCCGCGAGCCGTGAGCTGGCCGACGCGAGCATATGGGGGTCGGCGTCTACCCACAGATCGTTGGCGACGGGCGAGCTGGTGAAGTTGACACCTCTAGCCTGGGCTTTCAAGAGGGCCGCGACCTGAACCCCTTCCAGGAACTCAGCGACCGACAGCCGTGCCCGCCGCACGGAGATCCCGGTGGTCAGGCGCACCTCGGCCAGTGAGCGGTCGATCAGATCGCGCAGCCCGATCAGGCTGCGCTCCAGGATTGCTCCGGTGGCCCCGGACAGACCCACGCTGCCACTTTTGACCGCCGCGAGCGCGAGCATGGCCGAGCCGGTCGCGCACCACCTGATCTACGGTGAAGCCGTGCTTGAGCAGCTCAATCCCGTGACTGGCGGCCGTCTTGCCAAGCTCGGAACAAGACTCCACAGTACCGAGCCCTTCCGGGCTAACAGCCTGGTGACGCGCCCCGGGCCCGGCTGTCTGCTCCAGGCGAAGGATCTGGGTGAGCTGCTCCAGAAACAGGGGAATGCCGTGCTTGAGCTCTGGCTCGGTCGGACGAGGCGCGGTCCGCTTGGCGACCTTCGCTCGGCAGCGAGCGATCAATTCTTCACGGTTTGCGGTGAGGAACTCGTGCAGCATGACCTGTCTCTAGTCGTGTAGGATTCCCCACATGAAGATCCAGTGCGTCCCCTTTCACACGACTGACTGGTCGCAGGTCGCCGTCACCGAGCACCCGGGAGAAGCGGGTCTTGCGCACTGGCGGACGCTCGAGCAGGGCAACATCCGGGTGCGCATGGTCGATTACTCGCCAGGGTATGTCGCCGACCACTGGTGCGAGCGCGGCCACGTCATTCTCGTCCTCCAGGGGGAGCTCATCACCGAGCTGCGCGATGGCCGGCAGTTCACGCTCGGGCCGGGCATGAGCTACCAGGTGGGCGATGGTGACGGCGCGCACCGCTCGCGCAGCCCGCAGGGGGCGCGCCTGTTCATCGTCGACTGAGGGGCTGTGCCGCCCGTGCGTGCTTGCCACCGCCGCAGCGCGCGCGGCCCTGTTGTGGACCGGGGCAGCTGCACCTCCTATCGTTGCGGGAGCAGCGTCGTGCAGCTTTAGGCGCAGCTGCGCGCTGCTCTTCAAGGCGCCTCCCGCTCGGGCTGAGCAGGCACGCAGTTCCCCGAGTCCGAGCTCTGGCCGCACGGCGCCCCGGCTGACGTGCAGCCTGCTGCGTGGACGACCCGCCCCGGGGCTGGCTCACGCGGGGCGATGGGGCCGCGCCACAGCTGCGCATAGCCCCGGGAGCGCCCGCTGACAGGATCCAGGGGCAGCATGGCCTGAAATACAGTCTCCAGCGGCACCCAATGCGGCGGGTACTTGAAGCGCGCCACGTCGAGTATCAAGACCAGGTCACGGCCTTGGTGATAGCCGCCGACCGGCGAGAAGTGACCCGCCCCGGTCTGGCCGAGGACGCGGCGATCATAGGCGACGACCAGATGCGGCTCGCCCGGCGAGCGGGTGGCTTCCAGGACCGCGGCGCGGAACGCAGCGGCAGTCGCTGAATCGGCCTGATGCACCTCAAGATGAGCGCCGTTACAGCTCCCCAGCTGAGCAAACTCCGATAGCGTCAGTCCGCTGCGCTGCACCTCGGCGAGCGAGCGGCAGCAGTCCAGGTGCTCCTCGGCGAACCAGCGCCACGGCCCCTTCCAGGGCCGCTGCGGCCCCGGATCGATGCCGAGCGCGTTGAGAACCACGACCAGCGTGCCAAGACCGCAAAACGACGGATCGGCCTGCGTATGAAACTGCTCGGCCAGCGCGAAGTAACCGGCCATCGTCCCTTCCGCCAGCGCCTGCTGAAACAGCGCTCGCCCCTGCTCGGAGGCGAACGGAACAAGGCCAGTCGGCAGCGGTCTTTTGTAGAAAGTCTCCGTCATGGGTCTGCTCGTCAACCGTTGGTATTGAGAGGTCGTACAGCTCCCGCCAAGTGAGCCCCGATCGGCATCAGTTCAGGTTTACCAGCTCTGAAGATATTATCGTAATAAAACGATGAAAGGCAAGCCGAGACCAGAGCCCAGCCCTCGCCCGACTGCTGGCTGCTGCCCCCCGAACCTGGCGCGGGTCCTGACTGCGTGTTCATTCCGCCCGCGAAAAACTTCATTATCTGTACTTCCCGCTGAGGTTGCGGCGAACCGCACCAGAGGCGCCACAGCTGTCCGCGCGGAGTGTGTCAAAGGTGTGTCAGGAGTGTGTCAGGCGCTCCGCGCTGGCCTCTGCTCAACATAGCAGTCCGTTGGCGGCAATTTGCAACCGATATCCGCTACTTGGACAACCCGCTGAGCGCGACGTGGGAATCCGGATGGCTCCGCGCAGGGCTGCCCCGCGCGCGCAGTTTGTTGGTACGGCCATTGCTCTAAGTGCTTGTCGAGAGTGATGGTGTCCCAATCGTTCGATGGGTCCTATCAGTCAGGTGGAAGGAACGATGCGCCTTCTACAGCTTGGTAGGCAAGCGTATTTGTACACCAATGAACAACGCAGGTTAATAAGGAGTCCCATGTTCACCAAGTCGATTTTCTCCAGTGTTTCCCTGTTTACTCTTGCTCTCGGCGTCGGTCACTTGGCTGGCTGCGGTGACTCTGGCGTGGTCCATGGGAGCTCGCTGGTGTCAAGCTACGGTCAGGCCTCGAACGTCAAGGGGGTCGTGAGCATCACCGGCAACTACGGCGCGATGTGCCTGGACCCGGCTGGCTCGGGCGGCTTCCTGATGGCCCCGCCGGCGTGGACGGTTGCCATCGGGACTGCTGGTTCGCCGATGGTGGTCAAGAACGACCCGAGCTGCCAGCTCAGCATCGCCGCGATCGCCGTCACTGACTCCAAAGGGGCGATGCAGATGGCCACGCCGGTGGCTCCCGCCAAGTCGGTGATGCTCGGCAGCACGCCGGGCGCGCCCGTCCTGTTCGGCTATGTGGACAGCGGCACCGGCAAGACCGAAAACTTCTATGCCAACGGAGACATCCCGGCGCCCGGCTTCGCCTCGAACTTCGTCATCCAGCTCAACTACTCGGACACCTACAACGGCCTCATGTCGCTGACTGGTCAGAGCAGCTTCGCCGCGGTCACCTCCACCGCGGTTACCGCCACCGGGGTCGCGGCGCCCGATGACGTCCTGGCGATTAACGGCATCGCCTACTCGCGCGATGGCCTGGGCAAGGTTGACACGATCGCCGGCATGGCCACCCTCACCCAGGGAAACATCCCCGGCCAGGACTACGCGGTGGTGGCGGGGGCGTGCCCTGCCGACCTGGCGTCCACCGATGCCGCCTACCAGGCCGTGGCGACGACCACCCCGGTTGCCATGGCGCCTACCAACGCCCAGCTCGGACTTACCATGGGCGCCGCCATCGGCACCGGAATCCAGAGCTGCATGATCATCGCCAACTGCGCGGCCGGGCTGTGCTCGTACCAGCTCTTTGACATCACCTTCAACTAGGCGCCGCCACCGGGCGCCGTAACCACAGATCCGAGCCGACGTTGCTGCCGGCTGCCCCAGAGCGCGGGGCGGCGCGGCGCCGACGCCGGGCCTACTCAGGGAAGCGTATTTGTACCCAATGTTCAGGAAAGAACAATAAGGAGTGTCCCATGATGACCAAGTCTATTTTTCAGGCTTCTTCCCTCCTTGCTCTTGCCATCGGCGCCGGCCAGCTCTTGGGCTGCGACAGCTCCGGGTCGGTGAATGGGAATGTCCAGGTCGCGAGCGTCGGCCAGGCGCTGTCTGTCGCTCCGGTCTCGACCGTCCTCGGGCTCTATGAGTCGGGCAAGTGCCTGGACCCGGCAACCGGCCTGCCGCGCATGAACGTCACCTGGTCGGCCGCGGTCGCCAACGCGGCGGGCACCAGCCCGGTGGCGGTGTTGAACGACGCTGGCTGCGTGCTCGATATCACCGGGCTGCGAGTCACCGACTCGGCAGGCGTCGCTCAGACGGCCACGGCGGCTTCCAACCTCGTGCTCGGCGCCAACTACGGCGCCCCGGTCCTGTTTACCTTTACCGATAGCGGAACCGGCAACCCGACGTCCTTGTATGCCAACGCCAAGATCGCGCCGGCCGACTTCAGCGCGAACTTCGCCATCAGCGTCGTCTACTCCGACACCCCCGATCCGCTCAAGACGCTTACGGCAACTGGCCAGTACGCGACCGTCGTTCCCAATACGGTGACCGCCACCAACCAGCCAGCGCCGGCTGACGTGCTGGGCATCGGGGGGATCTCCTATACTCGCGATGCGGCCGGCAGCATCGTCAGCGTGACCGGCAACCCGACCCTGGCGACCGGCAACCCGGCGGGCCAGAGCTACGTCATCACCGCGGGGGGCTGCCCGTCGTCCCTCGCCGCCGTCGACGCCGCTTATCGGGCCGGCACCCAGGTCGCGGTCAGCACGCCCCCGACCAGCGCGGCCTTCGGCCTTGCCGTGGGCCAGTCCCTGGCGACCCCGATCCAGCGGTGCATGATCATTGGCAACTGCGATGTCGCGACATCGATGGTGTGCTCGTACGAGCTGTATCAAGTGACCTTCCAGTAGTCACCATCGCTCAGTACTGCAGTTTATCCTAGACCCCCAGACCGCCGCCCGCACCTGTCGGGTGGCGGCTCTGGGGGAGCTCAAGAAGGAGTCCCATGTACACGAAGTTAGCTTTTCGCACTGCTTCTGCCCTTGCCTTCGCCATCGGCACCGGCCAGCTCCTTGGCTGCGGCAATCTTCCGCTAGTCCAGGGGAGCGCTCAGGTTGCCAGCGTCGGCCAGGCGCTGCTGCTCCAAGCAGTCGTTGGTGTCAAGGGAACCTATGTGACCAACACTTGTCTTGACCCGGCGGGAACTGGAGGGGCAAAGCGGCTGGGCGGCGTCGCCTGGGCCAGCACCGTCGGACCCAATCCGGGCCAGCCGGTGGTGGTCCAGAGTGACCCCACCTGCCAGCTCAACATCACCGAGCTCGATATCACCGACTCTGGCAACAAGCCGGCGGTGGCCCTGCCGGCGCAACCGCTGGGGCTCGCGGCCACCTACGGCCAGCCGGTCCTCTTTAGCTACCTGGACAGCGGCACCGGGCAGCCGGCCAACTTCTACGCCAATGCCAACCTCACGCCGGCCAACTTCAGCACCCACTTTTCCATCAGCGTCCTTTACTCGGACACCCAGAGCGCCGTCTCTCCAATCTCCCTCAACGGCACCTATGCCACGGTGGTTCCCAATACGGTCAGCGCGGTGAACGTGCCGACGCCGGACTACCAGCTGAGCTTCGCGGGAGTGACCTACACCAAGGATCGCAACGGGATCGTAGCCCGCGTCAGCGGCGCCCCGACCTTGACGGCGGGCAACCAGGCGGGCCAGACCTACGTGATCAGCAACGGCCGGTGTCCGACCACGCTGGCCATGACGAGCGCCGCCTTTGCCGCCGGCCAGCAGGTCATGGTCGAGACGCCTCCCACCAGCGCCTCCTTTGGACTGGCTGCGGGCCTGGCCCTGCCGGCCGAGCGGTGCATGATCATCGCCAACTGCGGCGCGACCTCGGTCTGCTCGTACCAGCTATACCAGGTGGCCTTCAACTAGCGAGTCGCTGCCAGTCTGTCTGATGGCACATGCCCGCGGGCGGCCGGTTTGCTCGCCGCCCCGGGAAGAAGGGATCCATATGCGCAAGTTCATAATCCAGAAAGTCGCGTCGTGGGCGCTGCTCGGGTGGGCGCTGGCGGCAGGCTGCGGCTCGGACACCACCATGGGCCAGGACCCGCCGCCGCCCCCGGTGACAGTGAGTGCGACCGTGCAGGTGGCTGAGGTCGGGGTGCCGGACTACGTCGCGAACACCACCTCTTTGACGCTGAAAGTGGACGCCCTGGGCGCCTTCCAGCTCGGCGGCGCGCTGCGGCTGCAATACTTCATTCAGCCGGCGGACACCTATGTCGTGAGCGCCAGCGATCCGGGAACCGTGGCGAGCAGCATCGACGCCGCTTACAAGGCGGGCGTTGAGACCGCGATTTCCACCACCCCGGTCCTCATCCCCGCGGCGACCTTCGCGGTGACCGCGCTGCCCGCACGCCGGTACGTAATCCTGGCGCACAGCTTGAAGTCTGCCCCCACCTTGCGCTCGTACCAGGTGCTGGCGGTTGACTTCACCGCCCCCTAGATACCCCTTGATGGATAGGAGGGCTACGATTTGGCGCTGGGGGTGCCGCTGGTGAACAAGGTCGCATCAATGCCCAGGCGGTCGATGATCCGCTTGAACTGGGTGCGATGCATGCTGAGCAGCCGCGCCGCCGCCGACACGTTGCCTGCCGTCTGGCGCAGCACCCGCTCGAGCGCCTCCCGCGTCGGTCCGCCACCGGGCTGAGGGGCCGGCACGGGGTTTTCCGGCGGCGGCTCGGCGACAAAGCCCTGGCCGGCGCTCGCGGCGAGGTGGCGGCTCTCGACACTGCGCTTGCCGGTGGCAAGGGCCATATGGCCAGCGGCGCGCACCTCGGTCAGCAGCTCGCGCACGTTGCCCGGCCAGCTGCGCATCAGGCAGGCCTCGACCAGCGAGGTCTGCACGGTCAGTCCGCCGGGGATCGCCTTTATCACCAGGTCGATAAACCACGGGATCTCTTCCTTGCGGCGGCGGAGCGACGGAATCTTGACCTCGGGCCGGCTCAGGCGAAAGTACAGGTCCTCGCGGAAGCGGCCGGCACTCACCTCGGTGCGCAGATCCTTATTGCTGGCCGAGCAGAAGCGGATCTTGAGCGCCCGCGGCCGCGTCGAGCCGAGCTGAAAGACCTCTTTGGTCTCCAGCACCCGCAGCAGCTTGGCCTGCACCGCCAGATCGAGCTCGGCGATTTCATCCAGGAACAGGGTTCCGCCGTCCGCCGCCTGCACATAGCCATCGGTGTCGGCGTCCGCTCCCGAGAAGGCACCGCGCTTGGCGCCAAAGAGCACCCGCTCGGCGACTCCCTGGGGGATGGTCGCGCAGTTTACCGCGACAAAGGGGCCGCTGCTGTGCGGCCCGGTGGCGTGGAAGGTCTGCGCCGCACCCTCCTTGCCGACGCCGCTCTCTCCGGTGATGTTCATGGTGGTGCTGAAGCTGGCGATCTTGGCGATTTGGTTCAGCACTGCCTGGAGGATGGGGCCGGCCAGGCGGCCCTGGGTGACCCGAACTCCCGCGCCTTGATACGGTCGCAGATCCGGACACAGGAGAAACAGGCTGTCGCCGGTGCGCAGCACCTGCGCCCGCGCGCTCTTGAGCTCGGGTTTGACCGGAATACCATCGATAAAGGTGCCATTCTGGCTGCCCAGATCCTCGGCGTGGAACTGCTGTCCGTCATAGCTCAGGCGGACATGCCGTCGCGACATCCGCAGATCGACCGGCCAGGGCGAGCGGCCGTCCCCGCGGCCGACCTCGAGCTTTCCCTCCATCAGCGGAAACGGCACGCAGCAGGGCTGCCCTTCGGTAAACACCAGCAGCACCCCAGGGACTGGCGGGCCATCGTCCTCGGCATCCTGGCCGCCGGGCCCACCGTCGCGAGTGTCTTTCAGGGTGCTCTTCATCAAGTCTGGCATGCGCTTAGGAAGATTGTGGCAATACTATCATAATCAATACTTAGCCGATACAAGTTACACGCTGCTGCTCATGGCCAGGATACCGGTGGTACAAAAGGGTAAGTTCGCCGCCCGGCGTTGTCCTGGGAGCATGCTCCTGAAGTGTCCCGTGCGGGGCGGCCCGGGCGTCGCGCTGGCGCGGATCATCCGTCTGCCTGCGGCGAGACTCGCGGCTCCGGTCGCGCCCCCTGCTAGTGAGCAGGAGAGGCTCGTCCCTCGTCGGCAGCGCGCTTGACCGCCGGCAGCGGGTCCGCCGGCCTGTAGGCAGCGCGCAGCACCGCCTCGGCTGGCTTGCCGCGCGGCGAGAAGCCGCCGGCGTCTTCCTCGGTAGTCGTGGGATCGCTGAACCACTTCCAGATGTAGACGCCGGCCAGCCAGGGCCGCGAGCGGACGCCGGCAAAGAAGACCCGGTAGGCCTGGGCCTGCGCCGGCAGGCTGACCTCGACGGTGCTGCCGCGCAGCTGCTCGGGCCACAGGTGGGGGCGGACCGCGGTGCCGCGGATCGACTTGTACCCGACCTCGGTGAACAGCACCTGCTTGTGGGCGCGCTGCGCCAGCTCGCCCAGGCCATCGAGCTCGCGGGACAGGCGCTCCCGCATCACCTCATCGGAGGCCTCCAGATCGTCGGCGAGCGGCGCGTAGAACTGGACGCCGATATAGTCGAGCGCATCCCAGAACGGCACCCGCGCGACCTCGTCCCAGTTGGCGGCGTAGACCAGGGGCCCGGCGTAGACCTGGCGCACCTGCTCGATGAGCTTGCGCCAGCGCTCCGGGTCGTGCGCGGTCAGGGCGCACAGCTCGACCCCGATGGCGAGCAGGTCGGCTCCCCCGGACTGCGCCAGCCGGGCGTAGTGCAGGGCGAAGCTTTGGTAGCTGGCAAAGAAGCGCGCCGCCCGCTCGGGAGTGCTGGGGTTGATCTCGCCGCACCAGTCGCCCCGCCCTACCCACAGGTGGGGCTTGAGCAGGACCTTGAGTCCTTGCTCGTGCGCATCGGCAATCTGGCGCCGCACCCGCGCGTTGGTCTCACCCGCCTGGGGCCGGTGCGAGCTCGGGCCGGCCTCTTGGTCGCCTGCGAACTGGACCTGCTCGGCATCCAGGGCGCTGACAAAGCCGAACGGCATGACGCTGATCCAGTCTGCGCCCAGCGCCCGCAGCTCTTGCAGAGAGGCGCGGCTGGTCGGGCTGCCGTAGCCGCGGGTCCCGCCGTCCTGCCAGCTGTGGACAAACGACACGCCGCGCTGCACCGCCGGCGGCAGCGGTGCGATGGCGGAGACGGGGGCGGGCTCGGGGACCGCGGCAGCGTGCCCCGCGCGCCGGCAGCCGCCCGCGGCCCCACCCAGCGCCAAGAGCGACAGCAGCAGCAGCGATCGTTTCTTCCCGGTCACGCCAGGCTATCTTGCGCCGTTTCCCGCGGATCGACAACTGGCCGACAGCTGCCCGTCCGCCTCCCGGTCCTTGCGCAGCCGGGCGCTGGGCGGCGCCGCGGATCGTTTGCCGCGCGGTCTGCCTCAGCGGCTGCACTTCTGGGCTTAATGTCGCGGTGAACGATTCCCAGCTCGTGCACCCGCGCCAGCACGGCGGCGATGCGCAAAAGGAGCTTCAGGCAGTCGCCGACGGGCAGGGGGCCGCGCCGCAGCCGCTCCTCCAGCGTCTCGCCGTCCAGCCACTCCATGGCCAGGTAGCTGTGGCCTTGCTCTGTCTGTCCGCTGGCTACATAGGCCGCGGCGCCCGGGTGCTGCAGCTCTGCCAGGAGCTGCGCCTCACGCAAGAACCGCTGCCGCCCGATCGCCGGATTCGCGACGTGATGGAGCACCTTGAGCGCGACCCACTTATCCGTGTGCAGCTCCCGAGCCTGATACACAGTCCCCATGCCGCCGCTGCCCGCTACCTGGATGATCTGGAAGCGTTCAGCGAGCACCGTTGCTGGGAAAATAGTCGGCTCCATGGACGAGTTACAAGTATTGGCTGCGGTCTTGACTCCGGGGCGCACGCTCGTACCGCATCGGCGCTCCCAAGGTGTATTATGCAGGGCCGGTGAGTCGAACTTCAATAGGAGTGCGGGACTTCATACTCCCGACTCTGGAGTACCCAGCAGGGGTTTGTGCCGACGGTAATTAACCCGGCAACCGCAGGGTCCGCAGTGGGACATGCAAGTAGGAGTGCTGCGGTCGGTAGTGACCTACCGCGCATTGCGCTGACTTCATACCCGGTGAGCTACCGCACAGCTACCGCACAGCTACCGCATAGTGAAAAGGACTCGGTCGCGCATGACGGAAGTAGCTGTCGGCGGGGGATTGCGCTAGGGTGTCTCGCGATGGACGACCCGAACAAGACCCCGTACGAGCTCCTGGGCGGCGAGCCCGTGGTGCGGCGGCTCGTAGAGCACTTCTATGACACCATGGGCCGCAGCGAGCCGGAGCTGGCCCGCCTGCACCAGCTGGATGAGCACGGCCAGGTCAGCCGCGCCAGCCGCGACCGCTTCGCTCTTTTTCTCATCGGCTGGCTCGGTGGACCCGATGACTACGTGCGCCAGCACGGTCACCCGCGCCTGCGGATGCGCCATGCCCGGGTGGCGGTGGACCGCGCCATGCGCGACGCCTGGCTGCGCGCCATGACCGCGGCCCTGGATGAAGTGGGCGCGACCGGGTGGGTGCGCGGATTTTTGGAGCAGCGCCTGGCCGAGGTGGCCGACTTCCTGCGCAACGCGCCGTGAGGGAAGCTGCACGTCAGCTGGCGGCGGCACCTCGCGAGCGTGGCGTGGCGTCCCTTGCCGGCCGCCTCAGGGCGCGGCCTGCTGCAGCACGGTCCCGTTGTCGCCGACGACCCAGGTCTTCTGGCCCGGAGCCGTCCAGATGCCGCGCAGGGTATTGGTGGTGGGGCTTGGCTGCTGACTCCAGGCACCGAGATACCCCTTGAAGATGGACCCGCTGTCGCCGACGGCATAGACCGTGTCCGCGTCCACCGCCCGGATACTGTTGAGCGCGGGAAAGTTCACTGTTCCCAGCTTCATCGGCTGCGACCAGGTAGTGCCGTCGAAGCGATAGACCAGGCTGCCCGTTCCGGCCGCCCACACGTTCTTGGCGGCCTGGGCGGAAATCGACAACACGGAGGCGGTATTGAGGGAGGTCTGGGTCCAGACACTGCCATCCCAGGCGGCGACATTGCCCTTGTGGGTGACCCCCCAGATGTGGGTCGCGTCCACCCCGCTGAGCGACAAGAAGTTGCCGTAGGTTGGATCGTTGAGCGATGCGGTCCAGTTGATGCCGTCGCCGACGTAGATCTGCCCCTGGTTGCCGGCGACCCAGACGTTGCCAGGCTTGTCGACATAGACTCCATAGAGGGCCTGGGTGGTCGGGGCGGTCTGGAGCTTCCAGATCGTGCCGTCCCCCAGAAAGACCGTGCCCTGATCCCCTACCACCCAGAGATTGTTTGCGCCCAGACCGGAGATGCAATAAAGGGCCGGCCCGCCCGATGCCAGCGACAGGGCCCAGCGGAGTCCGTCCCAGTGATAGATCTGGTTGGGAAACACAATCGCCCACAGGTTGCTGTCGCTGGTGCCCCAGATCGAGAGCAGCTGGGTAGTGGCCAGAGCGGGCGGGCTCGCGTTGCAGAAGGAGCCGAGGCAGCCAAGGTCGTTCGGCGCCGGGCTGCCATCGGTCGTGACGCCGCCATCGCTCCCGGGGTCTGGTACGCACTGATTTCGCTGCGCGTCGCAGGTCATGCCGCTCGGGCAGACCGACTCTCCGGCGAACAGACAGGCGCTCGGATTGCGAACCGTCAGGCTGCAGCCGGCCCCAAGGAGGAACAACAGACCGAGCACGGACTCTCTCATTTCTGGACTCCGGTATTGTTGCGCCCCCGCGCCGGGGCAGCGATCAGCGCGCCGCCAACCGCGGCCACAGTCAATCCCAACACCAGGGCCCCGGCGCCCAGTCCCGCGGTCGAGTACAGGTAGCTGCAGTTGCCGCCCGCGGTGGGCGGCTCGTCGGCGCAGGTGCCATTTTTGGCAACTCCGGCGACTCCCAGGCCGGCGATGATGGCGCCCACGCCGAGCGCGACGCCACCGCTGATAATGCGCCAGCGCGGCCGCCTGGGCGGCTCCACCGGCACGATAAGAGGGGGAGGGGGAGGGGGAGGGGGCGGCGGCGGCGGCAGCAGGCTCGCCGGCTCTGGCTCGCTGACAATCGGGGTCAGCGCCAGCTGCACCTTCATGGACTGCTCGGCGACGACGGTCACCTGGGTGCGCTGCGGCTCATAGTCGGGCTTTTTGACCACGACCTCACGCAGGCCGGGCAGCGAGGCGCCCTCCCACGGCGTCAGGCCGCGCGGCTGGCCATCGATGAATACCTGCGCCGCGTCCGGCTGCGAGGTCACCATGACGATGCCTCTGCCGAGCTTGGCGACGCCGCTGAGCAGCCGCCTGCTCAGCTGCTGCGCGGCATCTGGCAGCTGCTCGTCCCCACCGCTGCAGGCCTGCTCGTCGCGCAGCGCGCTCTGGCCGGTCTTGACGTCGAGAAGCTCGCCGCGCAGGCAGGGACCGCCGGCGGCGGGCGCGGCGGGCGGTCGCTCCAGGCGCAGGACGAGTCGCGCCTCGGCGGCGGCGGCGAAGCCGAGCTGGCACTCGGGCTTGGCCAGGCAGTCGGGCGGCTGGCGCAGCGCCACCGCGGCCTCCGTCTTGGGCGGCACCAGCACCGAGTGCTCGGCGCGCACCGCTTCCTGCACCGCTGCGCGCAGCTCCTGCTGCTTCTTGTCGCCCAGATCCCCGCAGCGGACCGCGAGCAGGACCATCGGCGTCAGGCTCAGCACCGCGATCGCGGTTCCCTGGCTGCCCGGGCTCAGGCTCAGCTCGGCGACTCGGCCCTGGGGCAGGGTCAGCAGGTCAGACTGGTAGCGACGACCTTGACGCTCCAGCTGAAAGCGGTGCGGTCCCGCAGTGACCAGAAAGGGCGTCTCTATGGGCAGGTGACCGACCGGCTTGTCGTCGACCCGCAGGAACGCTCCCGCCGGCCCGCTGACGGTCAGCTCGGCTCCCGAGTCGCGGTCCGCGGCGGGCTCCGGCTCGGCCGCGGCGGTCGCCGGGCGCGGGGCTGCCAGCAGCAAGCACAGGGCTGCGGCCAGGGGCAGGCGCCTCATCTTGGACTCGTGCTCACGGACACTGCCGCACGGGCGTGGTGCCGCCGACGTCGACCGAGACGGTGCGCGTCAGGCCGCCGCCCAGGCTGATGGTGTGCTCGCCGGCTGGCAAATAGTACTCTTCTGTGACGCGGCACTGCCCTCCGTCCAGGGTAAAGATCTGGATCTTGCCCATGCGCGTCTTGAGCCGCGCGACCGCCGTGGCCACCGCCTGCGCCGACGCGGCGACCTGCTGCGCTGCGGGCAGCTCACCGTACTTGCCGTAGCTGGCCATGGCCTCGCGCCACTGCCCGCGCTGCTCGAAGGCGGTGCCCTGCAGGTACAGAATCTCCGAGGCCAGCACCCCCTTGCTGCTGCCATGGCGCAGCAGCTTGCGGGCGCGGTTGAGCAGGCTCTGAACGTGCGAGTACTTGTTGCTCTTGAGCGCCGTCCGGGCCTCGGCCAGCAGCTTCTGCACCTCCTCCTCGACGGCAGGCGAGTCGGCGGTGGCGGCGGCGGCCTCTGGGGCACGGGCGCCCTCGGGGGGCTGGGCGACCGCAGCGGGAGGCGGCTCCGGCTCGGTGGCTGGCTCGGTCGCCGGCTCGCTGCCAGATGCGCTGGCGGGTGCGCTGGCGGGTGCGCTGCCAGCTGCCCGGGCCGGCGGCGGCTCCGGGGTCTGCGGCTCGGTCTGCAGGGACGGGCTCTTGGCCAGCCTGGCGAGCAGCTCGGCGACGTTCATCCGCACGGCCAGGTTGGTGTCGCTGCTCAGGCTGAACAGGAGGTTGCGGAACGCCGTCTGGCCGGTCTTGTTCGCCAGGTCATAGGCTGACTCGGCGGCGTACTGCCGGAGGACCGGCGAGGGATCGCTGCTGGCGACGCGCAGCAGGCGCAGCGCCAGGGCCGCCGGCAGCTCGCCGAGCCCTTCGACCACTGCGATGCGCTCACGCAGGCTGCCGCCCTTGAGCAGCCTGACCAGCTCGGGCGGCTCGGCAACGGCCTCGCCGAGCTTGCGCAGGATGCCGTAGGCGATGAGCGCCGCTTCATCACTGCCGCCGGCGAGCTCGCGCAGGGTCGCCTTGGCGTCTGCGACACCGAGCCCGACCAGCCGTCGCGCCGCCACCAGCCGCACCCGGCGGTCGGGATCAGTCAGGCCGGCGCGCAGCAGCTGCGGCTCGGGCTCGATAAGCTCCATCGCCAGGCGGCGGACCAGGGCGCTGGGCGAGCGCAGGCCGGCGCTCAAGGTCTCTTTCTGGGCCGCGTCGCCGGTCTGCAGCAGGATCCCGCTTGCCACCACGCGGTCGATCTCGTCGCCGTTGTGGGCCAGCTTCAGCAGCTGCTGCTTCACCAGCTGCTCGGGGTTGTGATCCCCGCGGCGGTGCAGCGCCGTGACGACCTGGCCGATCGAGCGCATTCCCGCCGCGCGCACCTCCGAGTCGGCGTCTTCCAGGCTGTCGCGCAGCGCCTCCAGCGCCGCCCGGACGTGCTTGCGGCCCAGCACCTTGGCGGCGGCGCAGCGGACCTGGCTCTCGCGATCGTGCAGCGCCTGCTGCAGCGGCGGGACCGAGGCGTCGTTCTCCACATCGCCGAGCAGGCCGACCGCCAGCTCGCGCATCGCCGCGCTGTCGCTGTCCAGCGCCAGGCGCGACCAGGCCAGGCTCTGCTCGGCGCGGCGACTCGGCTCGCCCGCGGCCAGGCGCAGGATGGCGCCGGCGGCGGTCAGGCTGAGCCGCTTGCTCTCTGCCCCCAGGACGACGCTGGCCAGCGGGGCTGCGGCGTCGAAGCGCCCGCGGTCGGCGAGGCCCTCGATGGCGATCTCGCGCACCGCGTCGGGCTGCTTGGTGTCGCCGCTTTTCTGCAGCAGCAGCTCGTAGCCGACATCCTGGCCGAGCGAGGCGAGAAACCGCGCCGCCAGCACCTGCTCTGCGCCCGCCGCCAGGGCGAGCGCCCCGAGCCGGGTCTGCGCCACCGCGTCGCCGCTGCGCGCCAGGCTGTAGAGCAGGAGCGGATCCATGCTCAGGGGCTTGGTCGCGGCCAGCTGCGACAGCTGCTGCCGCGCCTGCTGATCTCCGGCGCGGGACAGGGCGGCCAGGACCGGCAGCACGCGCGCGGGCGGGGCGGCTTCGCTATCGGTCAGCCGGTGCAAAAGCTGCGCCCCCGCCAGATCGTCCTGCTCGAGCAGCCGGAGCGCCGACTCAATCTGCAGGACGCCATCGGCCTGCCCGAGCATGGTGTGCAGCGCCGTGGTGCCCGCCGGATTTTCCAGCTGGGCCAGGGCGGTGGCGGCCTCCAGCCGGAGCTGGCCGTCCGCCGTGCTCTCCAGAAGCTGCAAGAGCGCCGGCTGCGCCGACACCGCGCCGAGGTTGCCCAGGGCCCGCGCCACCGGGCCGGCCACCGTCGGGTCGGTGAGCAGCGGCGTGAGCAGCTCGAGCTGCGCCGGGTCGCGGCTCAGGCCCAGGGCCTTGATCGCCAGCTGCCGCTCCTCGGCGGCCTGGGCGTGCAGGCCGGCGCGCAGCGCCTTGAGCGCGATCTGCCGCGCCTGGGCCGGGGTCAGGGTCGAGCGACCGGACAAGAGCACGAAGCTCAGCGTCAGGATCACCGCCGCGGCCAGGCTGCCGAGCAGGGCGTAGCGCAGCGGCGACGAGCGGCTCGGCGGCGCCTGGACCAGCGGCGCCAGGCGCTCTGCCACCTGCTGCATGGTCGGTCGCCGCAGCGGCGCGATGTCGAGCATCTCCATCGTGAGCGCCGCCAGCCGGGGCGGGACGGCGGGGCTCACCTTCTGCAGCGGCTCGATCGGGCGGCTCAGCACAGACAGCGAGTCATTTTCGTAGGGACGCCGGCCAGCCAGCAGCTCGTAGAAGATCACCCCGAGCGCAAAGACGTCGGCGGCCCCCTCGACCGACTCTGCCTGGCCAAACTGCTCGGGCGCCATGTAGAGCGGCGTTCCCATCACCGCGCCGACGCCAGTCTTGCCGCCCGGCCCGGCTGTCGGCTCGGGCGTGCCGCGGCGCTGCAGCTTGGCGATGCCGAAGTCGAGGATCTTCACCCGCTCCTGATCCGGGCGCACCGGATCGGGAACCAGCATGATGTTCTCGGGCTTGAGGTCGCGGTGGATGACTCCTTTTTCGTGCGCTGTCGCAAGCGCCCGCGCGATCTGGATTCCCAGCTCGGCCACTTGGGTCGGCGCCATGCGCAGACCGGAATCGCAGGTCCGCTTGTACAGAGACGCGCCGCCAAGGAACTCCATGACGATGTACAGCGAGCCATCGGGCTGCTGTCCGTACTCGAAGATCTCGACGAGGCTCGGGTGGCGGATGATGTTGACCGCGCGGGCTTCGTTGAGGAACCGCTTGGCGTAGTCCGGACTGTGGGCAAACTCGTTGTGCAGGACTTTGACGGCGGCGCGATGGCCAATCTGCTGGTGCTCGGCTTCGTACACCACGCCCATGCCGCCCTCGCCCAGCTTGCGCACGAGGCGGAAGTTGCCCATCAAGGTGCCCAGCAGCGGATCTTCGGCGGCCGCGGTCACGACCACCTCGACCTGGGTGCCCCGCGGGTCGGGCTCCAGAGGTCCGGCCAGCGTTCCCTGATAGGCCAGCAGCTGCGAGTGCAGCGGCCCCGAGCCCTGCGCCTGGGCGGCGAGCCGGAGGACCGCCTCGACCTGCAGCATGGAAGGCCGCTGCGCTGGCTCCTCGGCCAGCATCGAGCTCACAAGGGCGCTGATTCCCGCCGGGGTCGTGCTGCCCTGCAGCTGGGCGACTGCCGCCGACCACTCCGGTCGGTCCGGGAGCTGTCCGGTGAGCAGCTGCACCAGCAGCACGCCGAGCGCGTACACGTCGCTCCGCGCATCCCCCAGCACCGCCGGCTGCGCGGCGCTGCCCTTTTGCTCGGGCGCCAGATAGGTCTTATGCGCGCTCGACTGAATGGCGGGCGGCGCGGCTCCCGCGGCGAGCGCGGCGAATAGCCCCAGCTCCAGCACGAAGACCCGGAGCTCGCCACCCTCGCTCACCGTGTCGAGAAAGACCTTGTCCGAACTGAGCCGGAGGTGACAGCTGCCGCGCGAGTGCGCCGCCGCCAGAGCCTCGGCCACGCGCTGGGCGATGCTCAGCGCCCCCGGCAGCGGCGTCATGCGGCTGGCCCCGGTGCGATCGGCCAGCGTCGAGCGGTGCAGGAACAGCTCGGCCAGTGAGGTGCCGGCGGGCAGCGGCATGACGACCAGCGCGCAGTGATCCGCTTGCGGCAGGACCTCGGTGACGCCGACCAGGCCCGCGGCCATCGGCTCGCGCATCCGGGCGGCCCAGGCGCGCAGCCGCTCCAGGGCCTGCGGCTCACCCAGGAACTCCGGCTCCAGCCGGCGGACTAGGACCGGCTCCTTCGGCGTGCCCGCAACAAAGATCAAGCCCAGGGAGTCCTCGGCAAGCGGGCGCAAGACTTGGTAGGGGCCTAGCTGCATGGTGGGGAGTGAGCACGCGCGCAGAGAGCGGGAGCGTACCGTACCCAGCTTATTCGATATTCGGCCTTTGAGGCAATTGCTCTCGCAAGCGCTAGGCGCCGCGCTGCCGGGATGGGCAAACTGGCAGGTCTGATTGCCGACCCCAGTTGCAGACCGCGGGTGGCCTCTGCTTGAGACCCTATTTACTCATCTTGGGAGCGGTGGTCTGAGCGCGGCGGTCGGTCGCCGGCCGGCGCGGGGCGGCCAATCTGGAGCTTGCTGGCGATGCTCGCTGCCTGCGTCAGCAGGGCGGCACCGATGGGGGTACCGAGCACGGCGCCGGCCAGGTTGAGCAGCCCGGCGGCGGCGGCGATGGCCTCGGCGGTGGCGGCGCGCGCGGGGTCGCGATCCTGAGTCCAGACCAGCACCATGAGCAGGTCCAGGGCGTACAGGGTATCGGCCAGGCGGGCGCGCTCGGCGGCGGCCAGCGAGATGTCCGTGGCGCCATCGATGATGACCCCCCAGGACTCGCGCGCGGCGACGCGGATCGACTCGGTGCCCGGCCCGAGTACGCCGATGGCATCGTGCGGGTCGAAGGCGCGCGCGGCCAGCGCCAGGAACGCCTCGCGATGCTGCTCCAGGTGGGCAATGGTGGCTTCGATGAGGGCGGTGAAGCGGGCGGCGAGGGTTGCGGGGGGCAGCGTCGCCGCGACCCGCTCAAGCTCGCTCGCCATGCGCTCGTACAGAGCGGCCGCGAAGTCCTCTTTGCGCTCGAAGTAGCGATAGGTCAGCCCCAGCGAGATGCCGGCCCGCGCCGCGATGTCGCGCATGGTCGTGCGGGCGAAGCCCTTCTCGGCGAACAGCGCCAGCGCGGCGTCGAGGATGCTCTTTCGCGTCTGGGTGGACTTGAGCGTGCGGGGGGCGGTGGCGACCATGGAGTGGGTTTTTAGCAGCGTCCGCGCCCACGGCGGGAAACTATCGTCGCCGGCTGGCCCGGCAGGCCTCGGCCAGCGTCCTTATGGGCAAAAGCTGCGCCGTGGCGCGCCGGGTCGCGCCGTGCTTCCAGGTCTTGACGTCCCAGACCAGGCCCGCCGCCTGCAGGGCGCAGACGACCCAGAAGCCGGGGTCGAGCTCCCACCAGCCGATGCCGAAGCGGGCCGAGTCGGGCCAGGCGTGGTGGTTGTTGTGCCAGCCTTCCCCCATGGCGAGCGCTCCCCACAGCAGGTGATTGCGACCCTCTTCGCCGCTGCCCGGCATGCGCCAGCGGCGATAGCCGCGGGTGTGCGCGGCGTAATTTACCAGCCAGTGCCCCAGCACGCAGACGGCCACGCGGACTCCGACTCCCCAGACGACCCAGGTCCAGCCGCCGAGCAGCAGCAGCGCGAGGGCCCAGGGCAGCTGCTGCCAGCGCCAGGTGCGCTCCAGGAAGCGAAAGAAGGGGTCGCGCTCGCGCGCCGGGTCGATGGCGGCGGGAGCACCGGTGTGCTCGTGAAACAGGTAGTACGAGGCATCGCGCAGCGCCGAGTGCGCGAAGGTATAGTAGTCGGGCGCGGCGGGGCGATTCTGGTGGCCGTCCCGGGTGTTGTGCATGCGGAGCATGCCGAGCGGTCCGCCGATGCCGGCCAGCACCGCCAGGTAGGTCAGCACGCGCTCGGTGCGCGGTCCCATGCGATAGGCGCCGTGGATGACGCCGCGGTGAAAGCCAGCCGAGTGGCCGACGGCCAGCACCCCCGCCGCGCTGAGTGCGGCAAACAGGGCCGCGGCGGCATCAAAGCACCCCGGCGCGATGATCAGCGCCGCCAGCAGGGACCCATTCCACAGGACTTTGACCGACGACAGGCGAACTTCGCCGGGAGCATGGGGCAGCGGATGAGCGTGTTCGGGCAGCATGAGGGCCTCCGGGGGCAGAGATATAATGAACGCGTTCATGTTGAACGTGTTCATTATGAACGCGTTCATTTAATTCGCAAGAGAGATCGCCCTCAGGCCCCAGCGCGCGCAGCTTTTGCTCTGACGCCGCATTTTTTTCGCGCTGTCGCCGCGGTCCGAGCAGCAGACCTGCGGCTTATGCAGACAAGCTGGCAGTCGGTGCGGCCGGTCGCCGCAGCGCGGGCGGCGGCGCGCGCGGCGGCGGCGCTACCCCCTCCGCGCGCTGAGGACTCTGGAGCACCACCGCAGCGCCGGGAGCTCCGGTCGGGCGACCCCGGCTCAGGGCGGTGGCCCAGGAATTGCTCGACGGACTTGATCCTGTCAATAAGAGGAGCACCGTCGGCAGTCGAGCAGCGCCAGCGCCTGAGCAACCCTATCAGGCGGCTCCGCCCGGGGAGCCTGGCCGCCAAGTGGAGTCAAGTAGCGTGAGCGCGGAACCTGAACGCCCATTTCCAGACTTTCTCCGGCCTGCATTTTCTGCGCAGGACCTGGAAGACGCCGACTCGACGATCGCGGTGATCAGCGCGAGCGGCGAGCTGCTCTGGGTCAACGCCGCCTGGGCGCGCTTTGCCGAGCAAAATGGGATGACCTGGCGAACCGACGCGTACAAGTCGTACTTTGATGGGATCGCGCCGCCGATGCGGGATTTCTATCGCACAGCCTTTGCCCGCGCCCTGGCGACCCAGACCGTCTTCTCCATGGAGTACGAGTGCTCATCGCCCGACGCGCTCCGGCGGTTTCACTGCCGCGCCCTGCCGATTCGCGCTCACGGGCTCATCCTCGAGCACAGCTTGATCACCAGCCACCCGCATGAGCCGGATGCGGCGGCGGCGAGCCTCGCTCCCGAAGCTTATCGCCGGGACGACGGGTTCATCCTGCAGTGCAGCAACTGCCGGCGGGTGCATCGCCCTGGCAGCCGCGCCTGGGACTGGATACCAGCACTGGTCGTGCAGCTCGATCCGCGGACCAGTCACGGGCTGTGCCCACCCTGCGCCGGCTATTACTGGCGTCATCAAAAACTCAGAAAGTAGACTAGCGGACCTTGCGCGAGCCTTGGGGACGCGCGGAAAATAGATGTGCTGACATGCCAGAGCCGGGAGCTTCTCCGACACCGACCCAGGGACTGCGGATTCTCATCGTCGATGACGACTACACCACGCGCCGGGTGCTCGAGGAACTCCTTCTCGATGAAGGATTTCTCGTCGCCTCGTGCGACTGTGGGGCCGCGGCGCTCGTCCTTTTGCGCGCCAGCCGTTATGATGTCTTGTTGACGGATCTCATTATGCCCGGCATGAGTGGGCTGGAGCTCTGGAGCGCCGCCCGGACGCTTGGTCAGCCGCTGCGCTGCGTCGTCATGAGCGGACACCCGCCGCTCGACGGGGTGCCCGCCGATGTCGCCTGGGTTTCAAAGCCCATCGATGTCGGAGCGCTCCTGGCCGAGCTCACTGTCTGAGCCGGCGCCGGCTGCCGACCTTCAGCTCGGGCAGCGCGGCAGCTGGCCGCGGGCGTGGTTGTGTAGCAGGCGCTCGACGTGGGCGCGGACTCGGGCGCGCAGCGCGTCGGCGTGGGCCTCAAACTGCACGAACTTGCGGAACTCATTGAGCACCTCGTCGGCGATCAGCTCCGGCTGAACCTCCGCCTTCTCGCGCAGCTTGGCCATGACTCGCTGTTCGGCCACCGGGCGCATCACCCGAAAGAGCACTTCCATAGGACCTATTACCACGCCCGCAGCGAGCGGCACCATGGACCAAAGGGAAGGTGCGCGCAAATGCTGCACAGTCAACAGCTTGCGCGCAAAAATTTCCGCCATGCAGGCAGAGACCCTGCCTGTTTAGACTGGTCCCGCTCTTGCTTCACATCTGCGTATGGCCAGATCAGATGGGCTCAAGGTTGCAGTGCTATCCGAGCAGAACCTGTTCCGCGCCGGCCTGGTCGAGCTGCTTCACCAGCGGGGCTTTTCGAACGTCAAGGAATATCAAGATAGTGACTCCCTGCTGCGGGCAGCGCGTCCACCTGCAGTGCTGCTTGTGGACCTCGACCATGAGCCGGCAGACACCATGACGCTGGTGCGGCAGTTGCGCTGCGAGCTGCCGACGACACACCTGGTGCTCATCGGCACCGCCCCTCGTCAGGAGGCCGCGGGCTCGGCCAGAGCGGATGGCCGCCTTGAGACCCCGGCGGCGGATGCAGTTGCGCTGGCAGCGGCGGTGGCGGCCGACGCGCACGCCCAATCTGCAGAGGTGCTGCGCCAGCACCGGCTGTGGGCGGCGGTCACCCCGCGTCAGCGCGATGTGCTGCGGTGGCTCGCCACCGGCATCGACAACCAGGCGATTGCCCGCAAGCTGCGCATCGGCGAGCGCTCGGTCAAAGCCCATCTGTCGATGTTGCTGGAGAACTTCGGGGTCAGCAATCGCACCCAGCTGGCGCTTATCGCCAATCATGCAGGGCTGCGGCCGCCGCGCGCGGCAGCGACGCGCTGAGGGCGCGGCCCGCGTGCCGGCCAGGTCCGCGGCTTTGGCGCTGGCCGGCTTGCGTGTACGATGCCGCCATGACGGCGTTGCCAGAGGCTGATGATCGAGGCTGCAGGTCGGCGGTAGCGTCCCTGCGGTGGCTGCCGCTGCTCGGCGCTTTGGTCGTGTCGGCCTGCGCGGTCGCCGGGCGTCCGGCGGCGCAGCTGGGCGCTGCCGAGTCGGGGGCGGCGACCTGGTACGGCCGGCAGCACCACGGCGGGCCGACGGCCAGCGGCGAGCGCTTCAACATGTACGCGCTCACCGCGGCGCACCGCACCCTGCGCTTTGGTTCGCAGGTGCTGGTCGAGAACCTCAGAAACGGACGCTCGGTAGTAGTCCGGATAAATGACCGCGGGCCGTACGGCCGGGGGCGGATTATTGATCTTAGCTACGCCGCAGCGCAGCGGCTCGATATGCTGCAAGCGGGAGTGGTTCCAGTCCGACTCCGCCTGCTGAGCGTTCCTCTGGCCGGCAAGGGCGCCGGGCTCTGAGATCGATTCCACCGCCGCTTGCTGGGTCATCGGCGAGCCCCCTCAATAGGAGCGTTACGGCTGGCCGTGGGGAATGATGGGCGATAAGATAGAAAAGTAGGTCATGCAGAAAGTCTTCGGCGATCGCCTGCTCACCATCTACTTTGATTCCGAGTACAGCTTGCTGCGCATGGACCGCTCGCCAGAGCCGGCGCTAGACGCCGAAGATCACATTAGATCCCATCAGCACATTGCCGTCTGGCAGGCCAAGAAGGCGGCGCGCCTGGGGCTGTTCGACCAGCGTGCGGCGCCGAGCCGCCACGATCGGGAGTTTGAGCGCATTATTGTCCCGGTGATGGCAGAGCATATCGGCCGCTTCCAGCGGACCGCGGTGCTCGTCCTGACGGCGCTGGGGGCGCTGCATGTGCAGCGCATCGCTCGTCAAGGCAACAGCCGGGTGCGCGGCTTTCATAAAGAGGACGCAGCGCTGGAGTTTCTGCGCGGCGGCTGAGCGCGCCGCGCCGAGGTCACAAAGGCGGCGGCGCCGGCCGCGCTGAAGTGCGCCTGGCGAGCATGCTCAGGAAGTGGCCAGCCCATGTCCAACTGTGGCCATGGGCGGCGGTGCAGACGATGTTAGGCTCCTTTTTACACGTTCGAGGAGCATAACAATGCGATATCAGACTTCCCGGCTTTCCTCTTTCTTCTTGATTGCGAGCTGCGCAGCTCTGGGCAGCGCGGCGGCCGCTGGTCCCGCGGGCAGGGTCAGCGGTGGCGCCCACGAGCGCGCTGCCCTCGTCCTCGAAAAAGACGCCTATGGCGATGGCGCCAGCCGGGTGGTCTATCTCGACCAGGGGTGGAGTCCGCCTGAGAGCCAGTGGTTTTACCACGCCGATCAGGGCTCCGTGCTCCTTCCCTATGACCTCCTTGTTCACCTGGAGCAGGCAGGTAACGAAAAGCCGCTGCTCGAGCCGGAGAACATGGCGCGCTTCCGCTTCCTCAATCAACACAAGACCCTCGACAATCCCGACGCGCTGCCGATCGGCTTTGCCCGCCATCAGGACCAGGTCGGTCTCACCTGCGCCGCCTGCCACACCGCGCAGATCAACTATCGCGGCACCGCGATCCGCATCGATGGCGGCCCGGCGCTTATCGATGTCTCGGGTTTCTTTCGCGCCCTCAAGGACAGCATCGATACCACCCTCCAAAGTGAAGCGAAGCTCGACCGCTTCGTCGCCGCGGTGGGCGGGCTCGGGCCGCTGGACAAGCGGCGCGCCGCGGCGCGCGCCCGCCTCCAGCAGAGCAGCGACTGGTTTCAGAGCTACTTTGTCGGCAACCCGGCCCCCACCACCGAGGGCTTTGCCCGCCTGGACGCCGTCGGGCGCATCCTCAACCAGGCCATTCGCTTCACGAGCGACTACAAAAACGGCCTGCCGGTCAATGCCCCGACGAGCTTCCCCCTCTTGTGGGATGCGCCGCGCCACGACTACGTGCAGTGGACCGGCTTTGCCCCCAATGCCGGCGCCGGTGGACTCGGACGCAATACCGGCGAGGTCGTCGGCGTATTCGGCCACGTCGAGGTGAAGCACTACGAGACCAAGGAGCAAGCCAAGCGCGGCTATCCTTCCACGATCAACAGCCCGGCCCTGGTGGCGATGGAAGAGTCGCTGCGCGGTCTGCAGTCGCCGCTTTGGCCCGAGCAGATCCTGCCGCCCATCGACCGCAAGCTGGCGGCGCGCGGGCAGGTCCTTTATAAGGCGCAGTGCGAGTCGTGCCACGCCCTCATCGTGCGCGACGATCCCAAGCGCCACGTCACCGCCATCATGACCGGCGTCGATGTAGTCGGCACCGATGGGACGGCGGCGCACAACCTCGTCTCGGCCCGGGTTCCGGCCGGCGTCCTGCAAGGCGCCATCTCTCCCAAGGGCAGCAAGTACGGGGCCCAGGTCGGCGCGCTAGAGCTTATCGGCAATGTCACCGCCGGCGCGGTCGCTGCCCATCCCGCCGCCGTCCTGCTGGCGCTTGCCAACTCCAAGCGGGTCGGCCTCACCCAGAGTCCCAAGCAGGGCAACTACACCCGCCCCAGCGAGAAGGATCCCACCGCCGACCTACGGGCCTACAAAGCCCGGCCCCTCAACGGCACCTGGGCGTCCTCGCCCTATCTCCACAACGGGTCGGTGCCCACCCTGTACGATCTGCTGCTACCGCCGGCCGAGCGGCCCAAGACCTTCGCCGTGGGACGCATGGAGTTCGATCCGCGCAAGGTCGGCTACGTCAGCGCCGGCGAGTCGCCGTTCGTGTTTGACACCCGCCAGACTGGAAACTCCAGCGCCGGCCATGAGTACGGGGTCACCCTCTCCGCCGATGACCGCTGGGCGCTGGTCGAGTATCTCAAGACTCTGTAGGAGGGGCCGTGGCCGTGGCCACGGCCGTTAGGGGATTGTCCTGTTCACTTCGCGGCGTCCTGCGTTGGCACTGACGCCAGGCGATCGAGAGTCGGCGCCGGAGCGAAGAGCGCGACCAGGGAATGGAAAGGCTCGCCAGTGCATCCGCGCCATGAATCATGTATGATATGGCGGTGCCCGCCATGGCAGAGAGTCAGACCATCCCGCTGGGGAAGCGCTACGAGCTCGTACGGCCGCTAGGCAAGGGAGGGATGGGGGCGGTCTATCTCGCCCTGGACCGGCTACTCGGAAAGCACATCGCTCTCAAGCGCGTCCAGCTGCCCCTGGCCGCGGAGTCAAACTCGCGGTCGCTGCGGGAATCTGACGCGCAGGCCACCCCCATCGAAATGAATATCTCGGCGCTGACCCTGCGAGCCGCAGCGACGACCAAGCTGCAGGTCATGGCACCCATGGAGGTTTCGGGAGTCCGGCTAACGACCGTTCCGGACGAGCAGGCTCTGCGGGTTGCTCTGGCGCAGGAGTTTCGCGTGCTCGCCTCACTGCGCCATCCCAACATCGTCAGCGTGCTCGATTATGGGTTTGATGCCGAGCGGCAGCCTTACTTCACCATGGAGTTTCTGCCCGAAGCCCTGGACGTGGCAGCGGCCAGCCGGGGCCAGCCCTTGGCGCAAAAAGTCGAGCTCTTATCGCAGATTCTGCACGCGCTGACCTATCTCCACCGCCGCGGCGTGCTGCATCGTGACTTGAAGCCAGCCAATATTCTGGTGCTGGCGACGCCGGAGGGCCCGCGCGTCAAGCTGCTCGATTTCGGGCTGGCCGTTCCCAATCGCTCCCATCGGCCTGGCGCCGCCGAGGTGCCCGGCACGCCGGGCTACATCGCGCCCGAGCTGCTGTGGGGGCAGGCGGCCACCGCGCGCGCCGATCTCTATTCCCTGGGCGCGGTGGCTTTCGAGCTCCTCGCCGAGCGCCCGGTGTTTTCCCCGCAGAGTGAGACCCAGCTCCTGCTCGCGACGCTGGCCCAAGACCTGCCGCTCGCCAGTGCCGACCTGCCGCCGCGCCTTGTGGAAGTGCTGCGGCGGCTGCTCGCCGCCAATCCGCACGAGCGCTTCGCCAGTGCCGAAGAGACGCTGCACGCGCTGATGCCGGCCGTCGGTCTGCCGCTGCCCCTTGAGACGACCGAAATCCGCGAGTCCTTGCTGGGCGCGGCGGAGCTGTGCGGCCGCGAGGACGAGCTGGCCCAGCTGATCTTGGCCCTCAAGGGCGCGATGAACGGCCACGGGCAGGTGGTGCTGCTCGGTGGTGAGAGCGGCATCGGCAAGTCACGGCTGCTGGAGGAGCTGCGGACCCGCGCTCTGGTCGGCGGCGCCCAGGTCCTGCGGGTTCAGTGCAGCAGCGACAGCAGCGCCGACCTGGGAGTCTTTGCCGACGCGCTGCGCATCCTGTGTCTGGAAGATCCCCCGGAGCCGCTCGCGGCGAGCGTCCTCATGGGCCTGGTTCCGGACCTGCCTGCCCTCCTGGGGCAGCCGATCCGCGAGCTGCCGACTATCGACGCTGAGGCCGCGCGCCTGCGACTGCTTACGACGGTTGAGGCGGCGCTGCTGCGCCCGTCGGGGCCGCTGGTGCTGCTGATCGAGGACCTGCAGTGGGCCCGGCCCGACGCCATCGAGCTCTTAAACCGCCTGTCGCAGCGCATCGGCGCCCGGCCGCGGCTGCTCCTTTGCAGCTACCGCACCGATGAAAGGCCGGAGCTCCCAGCAGAGCTGGCGGTGGCCCAGGTCCTGCTTGTGCCGCGGCTTGGGCAGAGCGATATCGCCCGCCTCAGCGCGGCAATCCTCGGCGCCGAAAAGGCGCCCAGCGGCCTGCTCGATTTTCTGACCGAGCAGACTGAAGGCAACACGTTCTTCATCGTCGAGGTGATGCGCGCCATCGCGGAGGAGGCGGGCTCGCTCGATGCCATCCGGGGCGGCAAGCTGCCGCAGGGGGTCCTCACCGGCAGCATGCGAGCGGTGCTGCAGCGGCGCATCGGCCGCATCGCCGAGCCGGCGCGGGCGCTGCTTACCCTGGCCGCCATCGCCGGGCGGCAGCTCGACTTGACCCTGCTGCGGGCGCTGGCTGCCCAGACCGAGGAGTGGCTGCATCAGTGTGCGGCGGCGGGCGTGCTGGAGGTTCACGACCAGAAGTGGCGCTTTGCCCACGATAAGCTCCGCGAACAGCTGCTGTCCGAGCTGAGCTCGCAGCGGCGCCGCGAGCTGCACTGCCGCGTTGGCACCGCCCTTGAGAGCGTCTATTCCGGTCTCGCCGCCCCCACCGCCGAGCTGGCCTATCACTTCGAGCAGGGCGGCGAGCTTGAAAAAGCTGCAAAGTACGCCGCGCAGGCTGGCGAGCAGGCCTTGAGCCGCGGCGCACTCAGCGAGGCATCAGCGCTGCTAAGCAGGGCCTGTGCGCTGCAGGAGCGGACTGGTGTGCCGGCGGCAGAGCGGGTCCGCACCGGCTGGCGCCTGGTCGAAGCGGCCTTTGGCCTCAGCCAGCTGGAGGCGGGAGCGCGGGCGCTAAAGAACACCTTGTCGCTGCTGGGACGACCGATTCCGCAAGGGAAGCTGGCCATGGGACTGGCGCTGCTGAAGGAAGGTGGCGCGCAGCTTGTGCATCAGCTCAGGCCGAGCTGGGTGCGAAAGCCAGTGGACCCGGCCGAGCGCCGGCTGTGCGCCGACGAGGCGGCCTTGCACCTTATCGGCGTCGAAATGAACGGCCACCTAGGGAGGCTGCCTGAGGTCGCCTATGAAGCGCTGCGCGGTATCAATGTGTCGCAGCTGCAGGACGAAGCCGAGCTGTGTGGCTACAGCAAGCTGGTCATGAGCTATCTGTTTCAGATCGCGCTCCTGCCAGCGCTGAGCGAGACTTATTTGGAGGCGGGGCGCGCGCTCCTGCTAAAAAGTCCTGAGGTCAAGAGCCAGCTCTACGCGCTGCGAGTCTCCGGGATCATTTACCACTTCCGCGGCGAGCACCGAAAGGCGGTGCAGACCTGGCAGCAAGCGCAGACGCTCGCCGAGCACCTGGGCGATCCGGCGACCCAGATATTCCTTTCGATCTCGCTGGCGGCGGCGCTTTCGTGCCTGGGGGACTATCCCGCCGCGATTGTGGAGGCGCAGCGCAGCCTTGCCGAGTCGCGCCTTCAGCTCAATCGCATGCGCGAGTGTCACTCCCTGGGAATTCTCGGGGCCAATTATCTGCGGCAAGGAGAGCTGACGCTGGCCGCCGAGAGCATCGCTGCCTCGGTGGCGATGGCGCAGCCGGGGGCGGCCTACTTTGCCTACGGGCTGCGGCCGCTGTGTACGCTGCGGCTGGGCGATGCCGCCGCGGCGCTCGCCCAGCTCGAAGAGGCCCTGCCGTTCTTTGAAGAAGCCGCGGCGACCTCCTCCGGTGCCTTCGAAGCGGCTCCGGCCATGGTCAACACCGCCCTCACGCTGTGGCTGCAGGCCAGTCGCCCTGGCGAGCGCGCGCGGGCGGCGTCCCTTATCCGTCGCTCCCGCAAGGTACTGCAGAAGCTCGCACTCGGCATTCCGCTGTTTCGGGCCACGCTCCTTTTGATCGAAGGTCGCCTCGCCTGGCTGGCTGGGCGTCCGCGCCTGGCGCGGTATCTGTTTGCCAAGTGCCAAGCGCTGGCCGAGCGCTTTGAGATGCGTCATGACGCCGCCCTAGCGATGTGCTGGCTGGGCTATTTGCAAGGCGGCGACTCGGGTGTGCGCCTGCATCAAGAGGGTCTTGCCCGGCTGCGCAAGCTCGGTGCGCTAGGGGATGTCAAGCAGATCGAGAGCTGGCCGCAGGCGATGTGAAGGCAGCCGAGCTGACGCAAGCCGTCCTGTCACGATAGCCAGCGCAGCGGGCGGCTACCCGGCCGCCGTCTTGGAGCAGCGCGCTGCCATGGCGCGCATTTTAGGTGATGGCGGCTCCAGGAAGAATGGAACCTGGGAGGGATCTTTCAGCACCAAACGCCAATCTATGTGCTTGCATGGCGAGACTGAATGTCCGGTATATTTGCCCTCCGCTCAGCTTTACCACCCCTTGTTCCCAGGTGTTTTATGAACGACCTTCGCATGTTCGGTATCGTACTTATCGTGGCCCTGTCCGCGTGTGCGGGCGGCGGTCCCTGGTCGACCGTCGATAGCAATACCTCCGATGAGCTGCGTGATGTCGTCGCACCGGCTCCCGGTGATGCCTGGGCGATCGGCCTTAAAGGCGCGGTCATCCACTTCGATGGCTCGGGCTGGCGTAAGTCCGACCCGGGGGTCACCGAGTACCTGCGGGACATCCATGCGTTCGCGGCGAGCGACGTGTGGATCGTCGGCGCGGCGGGCGTCGTGCTGCGCTGGAACGGCAGCCAGTGGACGCGGCTCAAGGTGCCCACCGATCATGACCTGACGAGCATCTGGGGCTCCAGCAGCAGCGACGTCTGGGTCGCCCGCTCGCCCGGCGGCACTGGCAGCGAGAGCAAGCTGCTGCACTTTAACGGCACCACCTGGGAGAGCCGCGACAGCGCCGAAGATGAGCTCATCGAGCGCGTCTTCGGCACCGCCGCCAACGACGTCTGGGCCACCGAGCAGCTCTCCAGTCGCATCCAGCACTGGGACGGCACCAGCTGGAAGCGCATGACCATCAACGGCGCGGGCGGCGGCTTTCTGTGGAACGGCTTCTGGGGCAGCGGTCGCAACGATGTCTGGCTGGTCGCCCGCGACACCGCGAACGAGGAGGCAGTGTTCTTCCACTGGGACGGCACCTCCTGGCGCCGCCAGACCCTTCCCGATGACGTCGCGGCGACCAGCTGCGAGGGCCTGTGGGGCAGCTCGCCGACCGATGTCTGGGCCGCTTGCAGCTTCGGCCGCATCTTGCACTACGATGGGATGTCCTGGCGCATCGATCAGCAGGAAGAGCTGACCCGGCCCTCGCTGTTTGGCATCGCGGGCAGTGGCCCCGATCTGTGGGCGGTGGGCACGCTCGGCGGTATCTTGCATCGGAGCCGCTGACGCGCACGCAAGGGACCAGGCGGCGCGCCCGCTGGGCATCCAGGCACAGCGGGCTGCCGCCCGCTTCCTAGAGGTCTCAGGGCGGCTTAGTCCCTACGCCTACAGAGCCTCACCTCACCGCAAGGATTGACCGACGCTGCGCCAGAGTGATATTGAGAGTCATGAAGATTACCTTGCGCTACTTCTCGGTCTTAGGTCGCGCGCAGCCGCTGCGTCACGCTCTCTCTGACGCCAAGCTAGAGTTTTGCGACCTGCAGATCCCGCTGTCGGAGTGGCCCCAGCATAAAGAAGACCCGAGCTTCGCCGGGCCCTTCGCCGGGCTGCCTACCTTATCGTGGGGCGAGGACACCATCGCTGAGACCCTGGCGATATCGTCCTTCCTGGCGCGGCGCCTGGGGCACTACCAGGGCCTGAGCGAGGTAGAGATCGCGCGCCTTGAGGCGGTGTGCTCCAACTGCTACACCGAGGTGCTGCTCCGGCTCGGCGAGCTGCTCTGGGCTGACCTTATCTACCCGGGGGCCAACCTCGCGAGCGCGCTGCCCATGCTGCTCGGCCGGATGCTGGACAAGATGAGCAGGCTTGAGGCCACGGCGCCCGAGGGGGGCTGGTTTGGCCGCTCCGCTCCCAACATGGCCGACTTCTTCGCCGCCGAGTCGGTAGAAGCGCTGCTCTACCTGCTTGGAGATCCCGAGCTGCTCCGCCAGAAGCTGCCGCGCCTCTTCGACCTTGGCCGGCGAGTCCGGGAGCGGCCGGCTCTGTTGGCTGCCTTCGCGAATCGGCCGCCGCAGTTTACGGCGCGCCCTGATGAAGCGGCGGCAGTAGCCCGGCTGCGGGCCGCTAACCGATAGCGAACCCGGCCCAGAGCAGGCCAGGGCGCTCAGCCCTGGGGCGAGACTAAGGAAGCTGTGCCCGGGCATAATTTCCGCGAGATGGGCTTGTTGTTCTCCAGGACCGGCTGCGTCCACACCGCATGGAGCCACCGTCGCTCGGAGTCGATAAGGAGCGTCCCGTACTCGGCCTGCCACCCCGGCAGGTGCCGCTCGTAGGTGTAGCTGGCCAGCGGCGTGTCGCTGACCGCCTCGTTGGCGCTGCACGCGCTGCCGCCCGGGGCGCAGGAGGCATAGGCCAGCGCCCCGACTCCCGAGCGGTTGTCGAGCCAGGTGATATGCAGGATTCCGGTCTTGGGATCTAGCGCTGTATGCGGGGTCAGGTGACTGGCGCAGTGGGCGTCGTCGTTGACCTTGCGCCGCGACCAGCTCTTGCCGACGTCTGCGGAGGTGGCCAGGTAGATGTCCCAGCGCCCATCGGGAGTGCCGCAGCGAGCACCAGGATCCCCATGCGCCCAGGGTGCCGGCAAGGTATACTTCGGGCGTGAAAGTGCTAGCGATTTGTGGAAGCCTGCAGGCGCAGTCGGCCAACCGTACCCTCCTTGACAAGGCGGTCCGGCAGGCACCGGGCGGCGTCAAGATCACGATCTTTGAGGGCCTGGGCGAGCTGCCTCACTTCAACCCCGATCTCGACGGGCCAGAGGTTGCCGCTGCGGTCACCCACTGGCGGCAGCAGATTGCGGCCAGCGATGCGCTGCTCATCGCTTGCCCGGAGTATGGGCACAGCTTGCCGGGAGTGCTCAAGAACGCCATCGACTGGCTGATCGGCTCGGGGGAGCTGGAGCAGAAGCTGGTTGCGATCACCGCGTCCACAAATATCGCCGTTCGCGGTCGTCTCGGTCTGCGGGCGCTGCGCGACGCGCTGGCCGCCGTGAGCGCCGATCTGGTCGGCGGCGAGCCGGTGGTGCGTGGCCCCGATGAAGAGCGCGAGCTTGCGGAGCTGCTGCAGGCGCTGGCGCGGCGACACCAGCGCAAGACGGCCGGCGGCGAGGGCCCACGGCGGCCGCTCCCGGTGCAGATTGCCAAGCTTGGTCCCGATGATGCAGCAGCCTACAACAAGTTTTTGCTCGCTGGCCTCTGCGCTCACCCCGACACGCTGCGCATCGCTGCCGCGGATATTGAGTCAGCGCCCTTTGCCACGCTGGCCACCGCGGAGACTGCTACCCTCGTCGCCCGCGATGCTCAAGGGCAGTGGCTGGGCGTGGTTACCATCGAGCGCGAGCAAGGCCGGCAGAAGCGGCGTCACATCGCCTGGATCTATCGCATGTACGTGGACGCTCGCTGCGCCGGCGCCGGCATCGGCCGGGCGCTGCTGCGCGCCGCGCTGGAGCAGGCACGGACCATGCAAGGCGTGGCCAAGGTGAACCTTACCGTCGCTGCGCATAACCACTCGGCGCTCCACTTGTACGCCTCAGAGGGCTTTCGCGAGTTCGCGCGGGAAGAGGACGCTTTTCGCGATCCGCAACCTCGCCGCGAGCTGTCGATGACGCTATCTCTGGCTCAGTGAGCGCACAGACTACCTCCGCCCACGGTGCTGGCTTCCCGCGGCAGGACCGCTCCGCCTGGGCTCGCCGTCCTCGCCGGGCCCGTGCTGATGCAAGCCGACAAGGCGCAGCTGCTGGCCGTGAGCGAGGAGACTGCCGATGCGCCGCTGCCGCTGGCTCAGCGGCGCCCGGCGCTCTCGCCCCGCTCGATGCGGAACCGATTGCCGACGGCGATCCCGGGCTAACTTCCCTAGCAGCGCGCCGTCCCCGGTAAGGAGTGGGAACGACCTTTGCCGCTGCTGCCGCCGCCGCGGGCGCCGTACGGGCCAAGCGCTTTTGTGTCCGCTGCACGAACCTACCCTGCAAGAGGCCAGTTTCTGTATGCTGGGAGATCAACCGGCCGCCACGACCTGAAGCCGCCGGCTCGGCTGGAGAGACACCATGAGCGTTCCCCTTGAACCCACCACGGCGCGGGAGCGCGGCTGCGAAATTGAGGAGCGGTCGCCAGACCTGACGGCCGGGCAAGGGGCGCCGGCGTCGGATGACGAGAGGTCCTGCCGCCTTCGCGAGCTGGAGCGCGAAAACAGCGCTCTGCGTGCCGCGCTGGCGGCCACCCAGGCGCAGCTGGCCGCGTACGTCGACTTCTATAACGACGCCCAGGTGGGCGCCTTTTCCATCGCTGCCGATGGCACGATCCACTGCGCGAACCGCGCCGGCGCTGACCTGCTCGGCTTCCCCGCCGCGGAGCTGCGCGGGCAGCCGCTCGGACTGTATGTTACCGCGGACACCCGAGCCGAGCTGGCGAGCTGTATCAGCAGAGCCTTCGCCACCGGCCGCGGGCAGAGCTGCGAGCTCGCGCTGGGCGGCCAAACCCAGGGTGCGCGGTTCGCCGTCATGCAGGTCACCCTGCGCAGCAATGAGCAGCTCTGCTACGCCGCGGTGATGGATATCACAGCGCAGAAGATCGCCGAGCGGCAGGTCCGCGAGCTCAGCGACCTCAGTCAGTGTATTCTTGAGGCCAGTCCGTCCGGCATTGCGGTCTACGAGGAGGATGGGCCGTGCGTGCTGATCAACTCCGCCCTGTCGCGCCTCACCGGCATTGCACAAGAGGTCCTCGCCGCGCAGAACTTCCGCCAGATCCCGACCTGGGAGCGCTCGGGAATGCTCGCCGCAGCGCTGCAAGCGCTGGCGACCGGACAGGTCCAGCAGGCCCTCTTCCATGCGACCAGCAGCGCCGGCATCGAGCTGTGGACCGATGGCAGCTTTCAGCCGTTCTGGCAGCACGACAAGCGCCGGCTATTGGCGACCTTCGCCGATCGGACTGAGCGCGAGCGAACCCACCAGGAGCTGACCGAGGTCCGTCGCGACCTGGATAAGATTCTCGATACAATCCCGTCTCTTATCGGCTACTGGGACGCCAACCTGCGCAATCGCTACGCAAATCGGAGCTATAAGGAGTGGTTCGGTTGGAACAGCAAGGACATGAAGGGCCGGCATATGCAGGAGGTGCTGGGCCCGGCGCAGTTTGCCGTCGTCCAGCCGCGGGTCAAGGCCGTCCTTACCGGCGAGCCGCAGTTCTTTGAGGCGACGGTGCCGACGCCGCAGGGGAAATGGGAATCCCTTGTATCCTATACGCCGGACATCCAAGATGGAGTGGTGACCGGCTTCTTGGCGTATGTTGTGGACGTCACGGCGCTCAAGCGGGCAGAGCGCGCAGCGCAGGTCGCCAGCCGCGCCAAGTCGGAGTTTCTGGCGGCGATGAGCCATGAGATCCGGACTCCGCTAAACGCAGTCATCGGGTACTCCACGCTGCTGCTCGATACTCGGCTCTCCAAGGTACAGCTTGAGCATGTCCAGGCCGTTCGCACGGCAGCCGATGCGCTGCTCGGACAGCTAGGGGCCATCTTGGATCTATCCAAGATCGAGGCCGACAAGCTGGAGCTCGAAAAAGCGCCGACCGATCTGCGGCTGGCGATGGAGGACGCCGTGGAAATCCTCGCCGAGTCGGCGCGGAACAAGGGCCTGAACCTGACCTGCCTGCTCGCCGACAGCTGTCCTTCCCACATCGTGACCGACCCTGGCCGGCTGCGACAGGTGCTTATCAACCTCATCGGCAACGCGGTCAAGTTTACCGAGCGGGGCGAGGTCATTGTCTCGGCCGGGCGCCTCGACGGTCCGCCGTACCCCCAGGTGCGCATCGAGGTCCGCGACACCGGGCCGGGCATTGCCGCCGAGGCGCTGCCCAGCCTGTTTCAGGATTTCGTGCAGGTCGACGCCTCCATGGCCCGGCGTTATGGGGGCTCGGGACTGGGGCTGGCGCTGTGTCGCCGCCTGGTGGCGCTTATGGGGGGCATGACCGGAGTCGAGAGTCAGCCCGGCGTCGGCTCGGTGTTCTGGCTGACCTTGCCGAACCTGCCCGTGGCGCCAGAGGAGGCGGGGCTCCCGGCCCCCCCCCCGTGGCCGCCGGGAGCGCGGGTCCTTGCCGTTGAGGGCCATGCGGCCAGCCGTGAGCAGCTCGGCCAGCTGCTGGGTCTCCTCGGCTTACAGCCGATGTTATGTCCGAGCGCCGCTGCAGCGCGAGCCGCTCTGCTGGGCAGTCCTGAGCCAGCGCCCCTTTCGATCCTGGTCGCGGAAGAGCTGCCGGATGCCGATGCCGCGGTCTTTGCCACCGAGCTTAGGGCGCAGCGGTCGCTGCGCAACGTTCCTATTATCAAGATACTGGCGGCGTCGAGTCAGCTGAAGCGCAGCGAGTCGCTGCCCGCCTGCTTCGCCAACCAGCTGCTCAAGCCGCTGCGCGCCCGGCGGCTGACCCGAGTCCTGCAGGATGTGCTGGCGTCCTCTGCGACCGGCAAGGTCGGGGCGCCGCGGACGCTCGCAGCGCCGGCGCCGGCGCCGCGCCCCGACCGGCCACCGCCGCGCATCCTGGTCGCGGAGGACAACCCGGCAAGTCAGCGCCTGTCCGTCCTGATGCTGGAGCGCCTCGGCTGCCGGGTCGATGTCGCCGCCGACGGACGCGAGGCGGTAAGCGCGGCCAGCGGCTTTTCCTACGACCTGATCTTCATGGATGCCCAGATGCCGGTGATGGACGGCCTGACCGCGACCCGGGCGATCCGCAAGCTGCCGCCACCCCGCGGCCGGGTGCCGATCGTCGCGCTCACCGCCAACGCGTTTGCCACCGATCGCGATCACTCGCTGGCCGCCGGCATGGACGACTTCCTCAGCAAGCCGGTGAACTTCGATGCGCTCGTGCTGGTCTTGCACAGCTGCCTGCCCACTCACTTCCCGCGCGGGGTGAGCCTGCGGTCCACAGACGACCTCGGGGCCGCGCTGGGCCGCGCGGACGAGCCGGCGGCGCTCCCGAGCGACCTCGACTCGGTGCGCCAGCATCTTCAGGATCTCGCCGAGCTGCTCGACGCCGCCTCCGCGCAGCGGTTCATCGCGGTGCTCAAGGAGGACTGGCCCAAGACGCTGCGCGATGCAGATGCGGCCCTGCAGGCCGGCGACCTGGCGCGGCTGCGGCGGGTCGCCCACTATCTGGCCGGAGGGGCCCTGCAGGTCGGCGCCCACAAGCTGGCGCTGCGCTGCCGCGCCCTGGAAGCCGAGGACCTGGACCGTCAGCGCGCCAGCGTCCTTTTGGCCGAGCTGGGCCTGCAGCTGTCCTCTCTGCTACGCGAGCTGTAGCGGCGGCGACCCCGGCCAGTGCCAGCAGCCGCTGGCTGGCCGAGCGGTCTTCCCAGCTCCTTCCCGGTCCGCTGCGCGGCCCGCTAGTCGCGCTAGGGAGTCGGCTCTGCGGTGTCGATCTTCAGACTTTGGATGAGCAGGGCGAGCAGATCCGAGGGCGGGAACGGCTTCTGCAAGAAGCCGGCGAAGCCCTTGCCGGCAAAGCGCACCTTGAGCTCCTCGGGGCTATAGCCGCTCATCAGGATCACCGGCAGCTTGGGCGCCAAGAGGTGCAGCTCGCGCTTCAGGTCGGGGCCGCCCATGTGCGGCATCGTCAGATCCAGCACCGCCAGGCTGATCTCCTGGCGGTGCTGCTTGAACAGCTGCAGTCCTTCGCGGCCGTCTTTGCCCAGCAGGGCGCGCAGGCCGAAAGACTCCAGGGTGCGGGCGATGATGGCGCGCACGGACTCTTCATCATCGACGACCAGGATGAAGAACGCCTGCGGGAAGCGGACCGTCTGGCTGCGGATCCCCGCGGCGGCTGCCAGCTTGCGATCGCCGCTGAGCGGTAAGATCAGCTTGAAGGACGAGCCGTGGTTTAGCTCACTATAGACCTTGATGCCCGCCTTGTGCCCGCGCACGATGCCGAGCACCGCCGACAGACCGAGCCCGCGGCCGTTCAGCTTGGTGGTGTAGAACGGCTCGAAGATCTGGCTGATGGTCTTTTGCGTCATGCCGCAGCCGGTGTCGCGCACTTCGAGGAAGTTGTAGTCTCCGGGGACGAGCGCGTCGCTGCCGTAAAACTCGGCCAGGTACTCGGCGCTGGCCCGCACCACGCCGGTGGAGATCGTGATAAGGCCGCTGCGCTCGCCGATCGCATCGGCGGCGTTGAGGCCCAGGTTCATCAGCACCTGGCGCAGCTGGGTCGGATCGCCCTCGACGACGGGCAGCTCGGAGGCCAGATCCAGGTGCAGCACGACCTTGTTGACGATCGACAGCTTGAGCAGACCCAGCGAGTCCTCGACGAGCTGGTTGAGGTCGACCGACTCGGTCGAGACGCGCCCCTTGCCGGCATATGCCAGCAGCTGCCGGCACAGGTCCGCAGAGCGCCGCGCCGCCTTCTCGATCTCGCTCAGGTGTCCTTGCACCGAGGAGGCCAGCGGCAGCTCGAAGCGGGCCAGGGAGGCGTACCCCAGCACGGCCGTCATCAGGTTGTTGAAATCGTGCGCGATGCCGCCGGCGAGCAGGCCCAGCGACTCCTGCCGCTGGGTCTCTTGCTGGAGCAGCGTCCGCTTCTCCTGCTCGGCGTGGCGGCGGCTGGAGATATCGCGGCCGACCGCCTGCGTCTCGAGCAGCTTGCCGTCGGCGGAGAAGAAGCCGCGGTTGACAAACTCCATCCACCGCAGCCGGCCATGGCGGTCGTAGACCCGGTTTTCGATCAAGACCACCGGGTTGTCTGGGGACAGCAGCGCCAGCTGGGCATCAATTATCGGCACGTCATCGGGATGAACCACGGGATTCCAGTGGTGGCCGATCAGCTCCTCCTGCGTGCGGCCAAAGAAGCGGCAGTACACCTCGCTGGCGAACACGAAGGTCCCGTCGGGAAGGTGGCGCGAGACGATCTCGGTCTGATCCTCGACCACCGCCCGGTAGCGCAGCTCGCTGGGGGTAAGCTCCTGGCGCGTCTGCACCGTCTCTGTAATGTCTTGAAACGAGCCGAGCAGGCGCACCGGCTTGCCCTCTTCATGCACCGCATCCGCCACGGCGCGCAGCCAGCGCGGCTTGCCGTCTGCCTCGCTCAGCGGCAGCTCCAGGGCGAAGCCAGGCTTGCCAGCCAGGACCTCGCGCAGCTCGACGAGCAGAGTGGCAGCCGCCTGAGGTGGCAGCAGGTCACACAGCCCCTCCACGCTGCGCGGCGCCTCGCCAGTGTAGTCAAACAGCCGCAGCAGCCCAGGGGAGAGCTGCAGGCTCGCGCGCACGAGGTCAAGCTCCCAGGCGGCAATATGGCCATGCTCCTCGACGGTGCGCAGCAAGACGTCGGCCTGGGGCGTGGCGGCGCTGGATTTCTCAGTGGGGGAGGACTTCATCTTCATCTCCGAAAATCGGCAGATTATAGGCCATGGGAGTGGGCTGCGGACAGCGGTTCCTACTGATTTTTCCAACGCAGATTTTTCGTGCCGGAACGTCCCAGAACCCATGCAAACGCCCCAAATAGGGAGTGCCACACAAGAGGCCGCCCAGCTAAACCGGAACAGATCGACTCCTACCGCGGGCGCCGCCGCGACGTCCGGCCGCTTCGCCGCCAGTAGCGCCCTGTCTTGTCACAAACTGCTCGGCAAACCGCTCGGCAAACCGCTCGGCGAACCGCTCCGCGCCCGACGCCGGCTGGCTCAGACCCGAAGCGCCGGCAGGGCCGACCCGATGCCACCTTTCCGCGCTGGGCGGTACCGGGGTCCAAGTGTTAGTCTCGCCAGCATGGCAGCACGAGTGATCATCTTAAACGGCCCGTCCGCCTCGGGCAAGTCGAGCATCCAGAAGGCGCTGCAGGCCAAGCTTGCCGAGCCCTTCTTGGCGATGGGCCTTGACTCGATGTTCTGCGCCATGTTGCCGCAGCGCTACTTCACCGGTCAGCAGCCCGACGAGCGCGATGTCTGCTGGGGCGAGTTCTCACTAGACAGCGACGGGTCACCTGTCTTCACGCTGCGCCTAGGCCCCAAGGGGAGGCGCATCTTTTTGGGCATGCACGGCGCGATCGCTGCATTTGCGCGCGCGGGCTGCTCGGTGATCGTCGATTACATTCTTTATATGCCCGACCTGCTGCCGGAGCTGGTCGCGGCGCTCGACGGCATCCAGGCCTACTTCGTCGGCGTGCGCATCCCGCTTGCCGTGCTCGAAGACAGAGAGAAGGCGCGTGCCACATCACCCCTTGGGCACGCCCGCTCGCACTATACGACTGTGCATGCGCACGGCGGGTACGACCTTGAGGTCGATACCTCGACCATGACGCCCGACGCCTGTGCCGCCGCCATCATTGAGCACATAAATAGCGTCGCGCCCGTGGCATTTTCCCGCCTCGCCAAAGCGCGAGCGTCGCGGTCGACGGCTCCGCCATCACGCTGAGCGTCCAACGGAATCTGGCGCGCGCGCTACGTCAGCAGGTGCCGCAAGAACCTCGACACGACCGATTACGCAGGTCATGTGCGGATCGACACGCTGTTCTAAATGGACGGGGACTGTCCCTTGGCGTTGCGCATCGTCTTCAACGCGACGATTCATTTTTGTGCGAACCAAACCCGCTCTAGCCGCGTATTCCCGTAGAGATGACCAAAAAAACGCGCCCAGCCATGCGATGTGACCAGGTTGACCCCCGCGGCGGCAGGGGCGGCCATGAGCGCCGACCCACGGAGCCACAGCTAGCCGATCGAGCCTGCCCCGCTGCGCCAGCGCCGCCCGCTGCGCACCGGATTACCACGCCGCATTGCCCGGTGGCTCTGCCCAGCGCGCGAAAGCCTGCTGCCCTGACCTGTCCGATGATGCCGCCCGCCGCGCGACCGGGGGCCCAGGCGGCGCCGCTTCTAGGGCGTGTGCTCGCCGGCCTTGCGACCTTGCGCGGGCCGCTCGAACAGGCGCTACGTTGTCGTGAACAGTACGGCGATGTCTTCACGCTCGCTCTGCCCGGCAACGCGCCGATCACGTACCTGCTCGGTCAGCGGGGCTATGCATTCATGAACAACCTGCCGGTCAAGCTGGCCGGGATCGGTTCTGTCTTGCAGCTCGTGTCCGTGTTTGGCGGCTGGATCACGCGCGCTGACCCCTCGCCCGAGTACCTCGAGCTCCTCGCGCTCGGGGGTCGCAGCTACCTCCAGCGACGGCTCCTGCGCCCCGAGCGGGTCGCTGCATCGCCGCCTATCGTGGAAGCGATCGCAGCTGCGCGCACCGCGGGCTGGACCGGGAGGCCTGAAGGTCCGGCCAGAATCGATCTATCCTCCGCCTTGATCTCGCTCGTGCACAGCACCTCGATCCGCTGCGTCGCTGGAGAGAAGCTATGGCGCGAGCTGCACCAAGACGCGCTCCCGCTGCTGCGGCAGATGGCCGCCGGGGTCGACGTACCTCGCCTCCCGCTGGGGGCGACCCCCGCGCGCTTCGCTCTCCCGGAATACTGGGCCGCCAAGGCCTTGGAGCGCCGGCTGAAGCGCTACATCGCGGAACACCGCCCAAGTAGCGGCGAGTTCGATCTGCTGGACGATCTTCGCGAGCATATGGTCGTGGATGGCCGCCCGCTCGATCCGCGCGATCTCGCATGGGCCCTGAACTATGTGCTCTTCAATGCTTGCGCCTACCCCGGCACGTACGCGTTCTGGTCACTCCTGGACATTTTGTCCGACGCGACCGTGCTCGCCAGCGTGCGCGACGCAGCCCCGGAGGCGGCGGTCAAACACGCGGAGCACGCTATGCTCGAGACCATCCGGCTCAACCCCGTCACGGTGGCGGGTCGGACCCTGAAGCAAGACGTGTATTTCGTCGACGACCAAGGCCCCGAGGCGCGCACCTGGAAGATCCCTGCGCATCACCTCATCGGGTCCGCGCCCGGCTCATTCACCCGCGATCCGACCGTGCACGCGGCGCCGGACCGCTACTGCCCGCACCGATTCGCGCGCGGTGAGCCCGTGCCCAAGCTTTTTGGCGGCGGCGCGTTCGGCTGCGTTGCCCAGGGTTATGTACGAACCATCCTGCCGGCGCTGCATACTTGGTTGCTCCGCCGGTTCGACTTTGAGCTGGAAGGTCCCTTGCCGGCCCGGCGGGCGCGCCCGGCGCTCCATTATCCGCACGCGCCGGTCTGGGCACGGGTGAGCCGAAGGGCCTGACGTCAGCAAGGAGTGAGCGATGAAATGTCGGAGGCGATTTAGAAAGAACTTCGCTGCTGACAGCGGCTAAAGTTGTAGATATGCTCAGCAAATGCGTACTCAAATTTCGACCCTCCTCCTTGGCGGCATGGTTTTTACCTCGCCGCTATTTCTGCTAACCAGCTGCGAACCTGACATCCCGCAAGCGACCAGCGCCGACGTCCCGGGGCCCAGCGCCGAAAAGGGGGTGAGCGCCGCTCCAGAGAGCGAGTCGGCCGACTCGGCCGACTCGGACCTGAACGGACCAGACGCTGCCGACTTTTTGACCGCTACGGATCCAGAGGCCGATCCCGCGTTGAAGGGCATTACCGCCTTGCACAACCAGGCGCGGGCGGCAGTCATTCCGAAGCCGGTGACGGCGATTGCTGCGCTGACCTGGAATACGACGGTCACTGCCGCAGCGCAGAAGGTCGCCAACACTTGTGTGTTCAAGCATAGCGGCAACGGCTATGGCGAAAACATCTACGCCGCAGCCGGCTCCAGTCCCACGCCTACCGCAGTGGTAAAATCGTGGACCTCGGAATCGGTGAACTATACCTACAGTACCAATAGCTGCGCCTCTGGCAAAGTTTGTGGGCACTATACCCAGGTGGTGTGGCGCGGCTCCAAACAGCTCGGTTGCGCGCAGAAAACCTGTACGATCAACAGTCCATTTTCAGGTTTTCCGACGTGGTACTTCTGGGTCTGCAACTATAGCCCTGCTGGGAATATCATCGGCCAGAAGCCGTACTAGCTAGCTAACCAGCCTGTATCCCGACCAAGCGCGCGAGCTCACCGACGGACTGAGCGCCAGGACCTGCACCCATGCAAAGCGACCTCTGACCACGGCCACATGCCGGCGCTACCGGGGTCATGCCGAACATTTTCTGCACTGGTGCGTAGAATAGAATCAAGCCCAAAGGACGAAGGAGCAAGGGCAAGCCGCAGCTGCGGATAGATGAGGCCCAGCGCCTGCTAACCGAGTGCATGCGCCTGGCCGATGAAGGGAGCGCCGGAGCCGTCGCCTCCAGCGGCTGGAGGACCGGCTGGGGGTGCGGCTCCTGCGGCGCACGACGAGGCGACTCGCTCTGACCGACGCGGGCGAAGTCTTGTACCGCCGCGCCCGCGCCATCCTCGACGCGGTGCACGAGGCCGAGCTGTCGGTGCAGACCACCGATGTGGTGCGCGGCCGACTGCGGATCTCGGTGCCACCGGTGCAGCCGCCGGCGTTTCATGGCCTGCTGTGCGATTTCATCGCGTGCTACCCCGACGTGAGGCTGGAGGTGCACGCCGCCTCGCGGCACGTCGATCTCATCGCGGAGGGCTACGACGTCGCGCTGCGCGCGGGCGTGGCTCCAGCGCCAGCACCTGAGTGCGGTCGCGTCGGCGGATTACCTGGCTCGGCGAAGCACGCCGCGGTCGGTGCGTGAGCTGTCGCGCCACGCCTGCCTGATGGGCTACTCCCGCGGTGAGGTGCCGCAGAGCCAATGGCCGCTGTTGCCGGAGGGCAGCGTGCACGTAGAGGGAGTGCTGTTCACAGGCGACATCTTCCTGCTCACCGAGGCGGCGCGAAGAGGACGCGGCATCGCGCTTTTGCCGACAGTGCTGACCCAGCCGCTGATTGCCTCTGGCGAGCTCGTGCCGGTGCTGGCGGGAGCAATCGGCGCGCAGACGCAGTTCATGCTGGTGTACCCAGAGCGCGAGCTCATGCTCCCCGCGGTGCGCATGTTCATCGATTCGGTTGTGCGCTGGGCGGAGGCTGGCCTTGGCCCAAGCAGGCCATAATGGACCTAGCGCGAGCCTGTTACCGCACCCTGGCTGCAGTCGAGCCCCGCACGAGCTGCGGTTTTCCGCGTTCTTCTGCATTCGCAGGCGCCTCGGCGGCCGCTGCTATGCTTCTATGCCGTTGGCGCTAGCGATCGTCAGGGGCAGGCCTACGTATTCGTCCGCTCCGGGATGACCTGGAGCCAGCAGGCGATCCTCGTGGACACCATGGCCGGGGCGACTGGTGACGACTTCGGCATCGCGGTGGCGGTGAGCGGGGACACGATCGTCGTCGGGGCTGACCTCAAGGACGTCGGCGCTCACAGCCAACAAGGCCAGGCCTACGTGTTTGTCCGCTCGGGGACGACCTGGGCGCAGCAAGCCATCCTCAAGGAGCCGATGGCGGGGGTCGCCAGCGATCAGTTCGCCAGCTCACTGGCCATCGACGGCGACACGGTCGTCATCGGCGACTATGAGAGGACCATCGGCACCAAGCGGAAGCAGGGCGCAGCCAGTGTATTTGTTCGCTCCGGGACTGCCTGGTCCCTGCAGGCCACCCTGGTAGACGCGGTCAGCGGCGCCGAGGATGACCAGCTCGAAGTCTAAGTCGCCATCAGTGGCGAGACCGCCGTAGCGGGCGCCTATAACAAGGACGTCGGCCCCCACCGGCAACAGGGCCAGGTGTACGTCTTCGTCCGCACCGGCACCGCTTGGTCGCAGCAGACCATCCTCAACGATGCCAGCACCGGCGCCGCCGGCGATTTCTTCGGCTACTCGGTAGCGCTGCAGGGGGACACGGCAGCCATCGGCGCCGCCATCAAGAAAGTCGGCCCGATCGACCGCCTGGGGCAGGCTTACGTATTTGTCCGCTCGGGGTCAGCTTGGTCGCAGAAGGCGATCCTGGTGGACACGGTGGGTGGTGCGGCCGACGACAAGCTGGGCAGCAACATTGCGATGAGCGGGGACGCGGTCCTCCTCGGAGTCGCTGGTAAGAGGGTCGGCGGCACCCTGCACCAGGGCCAGGCCTACGTGTTTGCCAGCGTCCCCGCGCCCAAGGGCACCCCCTGCACGCTGGGCAGCGACTGCGCGAGCACCTTTTGTGTCGATGGCGTCTGCTGCGACAGCGCCTGCGGCGGCGGTGTGGACGCGGACTGCCAGTCCTGCCGCGGCGACCAGACCGGCGACCCGGACGGCACCTGCAGCCCGGTCGCCTGGGCGGTCCGCTACCCGTGCCGCGCTGCCGCCGGGGTCTGCGATCAGACGGAGTTCTGCAATGGGGTGAACGTCAGCTGCCCGGCCGATGCGGTGTACCAAACAGTCGACCATCACCTGGGCCGCGGCGCTACCTTCTGCTCCCGCGATACCTACTGTGACGGCAGCAGCACGCACTGTCCACCCTCGCTGTGCATAACCCCGCGGTTCTAAACGCGGCGAGGCGCGCTACGGCGACGATCGCCCTCACTGTCGATAGTGCATGAAAGCGCCGCTGGCTTCGCCCACCTAGCCTTGATACCCGCGTCGAACATCGCGCTCACGATCGCGGTTCGCTGGGCGTCTGTCACTATACGGGAGGGCACACAGGCCGAAGTGGCGCGCACGGACTGACACCGCTTGCGCGAACCGATCTTAGAGGTCGGTGGAGGCGAGGGCGCAGTTATCGACCCCACAAGGTCGCTCCCGCCGGGCACCTCTGTCCCGGCAGTACGCGAGTCGCTCGGCTGGCATCGGATCTCTACTTCAGCCGGAACGCGGCTTCCGTTGAGCTGCTGGCGGAGGGCTTTAACGAGTGCAACGTCCCCGCGCGGCGATGACGACGTGTTGCCGATCTGCGGGTGACTGGGCAGTCCACTGAGCACGATGAGCTCTTTCGGACAGAAAGCAGCACCGCTTTGATCAAAGGCGGCAAAAATGAGATCCCGTATTTCGCCGGCGCTTACGCTTCACAGTGTGCATCGGGCAGCCGCGCCTCCGTAGACCCGGCCTGTGGCGGGGCCGGCGTAGGCGCCATCGAAGCTGCCGCGACCAGAGCGCCTTCTCGCGGCGGCTCGGCAGGCGACACCTTGCTTGTGCCCCCAGAGTCAGCGCGACCCCATGAGCTCGTAGTGGGTCGCTCCATGATGAGGAAGTCGGCCCGTCAGCAATTGATACGCAATGACGCCGAGCGCAAAAACGTCCGCCTTGCCATCGACATCGGCGGAGTTCTTGAACTGCTCCAGCGCCATGTACAGAGGCGTGCCGAGGATCGACCCGCTCTTGGTGAGGGGGTCTCCATCACGCAACTTGGCCACGCCAAAGTCGAGCCGCTTGACCCTCTGCCCGGTGGGCGAGTGTGGGTCGGGCACGATCATGACGTTGGCCGGCTTGAGATCGCGCTAAACCACGCCCCTATCCAAACCCGAAGTTATATGCAGAGGCCGGTTGCCCCTAAAATCAAGAGCTCGCCACCGACGATAGCGAGGTCGGCTGCAAAAGTGGACACCGCGCTGGTTCGGACTTAACTGCTTGCCCATGCTGCGCCCCGATCTGAACCGCTGGTCCCTCAACCAAGAGTCCCTTACCGAGCTGTGTCTGCACGCTCCTCACCCTCGTACACGCGAGCGACTGCCGGCGACCACCCTGTAGAGCTACGCCAGCCCGGGAAGTGCCCACCACGCGGGCATGGGGCGGGTGTTGACGCTGCTCAAAGGAGGGCAGGGGAAGGACTGAGCGGGCAATGAATCGTTGCCCAATCGTTGCCCCAATCTAGGGGTAAGCGATCAGGCAAGCGAGCCTAGAAACGAAAAACCCGCGCAAATCAAAGACTTGCGCGGGTTTCAAGTGTGGAGCTGAGGGGTGTCGAACCCCTGGCCTCTAGAGTGCGATTCGACGAGTCAGCGACGAGAGACAGCAAAATAACCTTGCCTAGCCGCGCGAAGTTCCTGCCAGGACTGAAGATTTCTGGGCAACGATTGAAAATATGGATCGTCCGTTACGTATTTTGAGTAAAGCAATAAGCATCCTGATGTGGATATTAGGTGGCCCTGCTCTGTGACGCACTCTGTTGAAGACATGCCGTTCGCGTCCACTCAGCTGGACTTTGACCTGAACAAAGAACCAGTTTCATTCACAGCGTTGCAGGGGTCGACTGCGTCTTTGTCCCCTGCTCACAAGTTCCAGTTGTAAGGGCCTGTGCTGGCGAGCGGCCCGAATGGTTAGCCGTCCGCACCCGCGACCTGAGTCCCAGCGAGGGTCAACCCCGCGGTCGGCGCTGCTTCTCGGGCTGCGCGGACCGCCGATCGCCCAGCGGTCGCTCGGCGCGTACTGCAACATGCACAATGCGCACGGTGCGGGCGAGGCGGAAGCCGACGTTCAAGGCGGCGATGGTGCCGGGGATGGCGCTCCGGTGGGAGGCGCGGGACTCGCTGGGCAGGCAGTTGTAGGAGCCGCCGCGGAGGATGCGCAGCTCCTCGTCGCCCTTCATCACCGCCACGCCGACCGGGTCCACCGCCTCCTTGAGGCTCGTCTGGTAGAGGTCGTGGGTCCACTCCCAGACGTTGCCGGACATGTCATACAGGCCCAAGGCGTTGGGCGTCTTCTTGCCCACCTCGTGGATGCGGCCTTCGCCGTTGCGCAGGAACCAGGCGATGTCGTTCATGGCCGGGTCGAGCTCCGAGCAGGTCGTGAGGTTGCCCTTATAGGTCGCCGCGTCCAGGCCGGCGCGGTAGGCAAACTCCCACTCGGCCTCCGTCGGCAGGCGGTAGCCGGCGCAGGTGTAGATGGTGCCGGCCTCGCCCCTGGCGGTGCAGCGCTGTCCGTCACCGCTGCCGGTGCACAGGTAGCAGCTCGGCAGGCCGGCGTAGGTGGACGCGGCGTTGGCGTAGGCCGCGGCGTGGTGCCAGCTGCGCTGGTCCACGGGGCAGCTGGCGCCGCACTCCGGGAAGGCGCCGGGGTCCTCGCCCATGAGCTGCTGGTACTGGCCCTTGGTGACCTCCGTGGTCGAGAGCTCGAAGGCGTGGGTCAGGGTGACGCGGTGCCGGTCCTCGTTGTTGGTGCGGCGGCACTCGTCGCCGGTGCTGGTGCCCATGAAGAAGCTCCCCGGCGCGATGCGCACGAAGGTGCCCGGGGGCAGCCGCGTCGGCTGCGGCAGCTCCGGGGGCATCTCCTTCGGGGGCGTCGGCCCCGGCGCCGGCATCGGCATCATCATGGCGGGCAGCGCTGGCGCCTCACCGCTGCAGTGGAGGAGCAGGGCGCTGGTCAGGGTAAGAAGCGCGGTTTTGCCGGACATCACGACCTCCTGGAGAGGAGGACACGGTACTCCACCTGCGGGTGGAATGGGAACCCCGATGGCAAAGGGGGGAACCCGTCCGCCTGCCTGGTGTCCTGTTTCGATGGAGCTTCTCTTGTGTCAAGACGCGGTCTTCTTGATCATCTCCTGAACGAAGGTCGAAAAATATCCCTTGTATTTGTCCTGCAAATCCTTGCGCTGCCAATCCATCCCCGAGAAAATTCGTCGGCAGGTAGCCGATCCACAAAAGCACGCTGTCTCCTGATAGATGGCATCCTGCCAGTTGGCATCTGTCATGGCATAGTCATAGGTTATTTCTTCTTCTGGAGCTATGTCTCTCATGGTGACAAGCACGATTTGCCCGCGAAAACCGCAGTTTGGCTCGCAGGAGTGGTTCACTTGAAAAATACCATCGAGTTTTTCCCATTTTGGTTCCACGGGACAAATCAACCAGTCCCGGTCAATCGGAAAGCAATGATAAGCGAAGGGTTGGTAAGTAGATTCCTCCACTTCTTGATACCGCAAGATTCTCCCCCCCTGCACAATCACCTCCTCTCCTTTTTGTATTGGGGAAATGGCAAATGAGCCGTTCCCTTTGGCGCCGGCGTTCTTTGTCACAATTTTTGGACTGACCCAGGAACTCATCATCGAAAGGCTCGCTTCCTCGGTGTGGCCTGGCAGCATAGCCGCAGCCCCGCCTGCAAGACCAGCTCTGGCGTTTGCTGACCAACCGCTAGGCACATTTGGGGATCGTGAAGGGTTCGTTCGGGCTATGCTTGCCGGGCTTGGTCCTCAAGCGGCCCTCATGCACATGACGACACGATTCAAAGGTCCGGCGGCCTCGCCATGAGCGCCGGCCTGCTCTTCGCGTTCATCGCACCGCTGGTCTGGGCGCTGATGAACGTCATCGACAAGATCGTTCTGTCCCGTAGGGTGCGCGATCCGCTCGCCTACATGGTGGTCGCGGGGCTCGTCAACATCCTGTACGGCGGCGCGCTGGCGCTGACGGCGGGCTGGCACGGGGTGCGCGCGCAGGATCTCGCGTCTTCGAGCGCGACGGGAGTCTGCCTCGGATTGCAGTTCTACTGCTACTTCACGGTCCTCCAGGCGGAGGACGCCTCGCACTTCATCGGCACCCTCTTCGTCTTTCCGGTACTCGTGGCGCTCGCGTCCTTTGCGCTCCTCGGGGAGCGCATCTCCGCGGTCGGCTGTCTCGGGATGGCCCTCGCGATCGCCGGCGTCATGCTGCTCTCGGCGCGGATGCGGCGGCAGGGCGCTCATGCTTGGTGGAAGATCGCGGTCATGGTCCTGCTCTGCGCCGGCTATGAATTCCTAACCAAGCTCGCGACGGTCGCACTGCCGGAGCGACAGGGCATCGCCGTCACCAGCATCGCGCTGGGGCTGACCACCCTTCCCTGTCTGCTCCACCGCCGCACCCGCGCGGCGTTCCCGGCAGAGCTCCGGAACCTGCCCTGGGCGCTGTTGAGCGAGTCGCTCACCCTGCTCGCCGTCGTCAGCGTGTACCTCGCGATGGCCAGGTCCAAAGCGGGGCTGGTGTCAGCGGTCGGTGCGGTGCAGCCGCTGGCGGTCGTGTTGTTCGAGCGGTTCGCGCAGTCTCGCTATCGGGCGATCGCGAGTGACCAGGCGCTGCTCCCCAAGCTGGGCGCGATCCTCCTGATTGCCCTCGGCGTCGCACTGCTGTGCGCGTCGGAGCTCGGGAGGCCGGCGCTCAGCGACGGCCTGTCAGCCCCAGGTTGGTGAAGTGCCAGCCGCGGATTACCGCGCGCTGATCTGCAGGTAGCATCGCCGAGCGGACGGACGTGATCTCCGTCCAGTGGAGCCCGGGGCGGTAGTGGTGCTCCTGGTGGTAGCCGTTGTTGAAGAAGAGGAAATTGTAGATCGGATTATAGGAGCTCACCGAGTCCGTCTTGGGGGAGCCGGGCGTGGCGCCGTAGTGCTCGCCATAGCCGAAGGCCCACCCGCCGATCGAGCCGATGAGCCACACCGGCGCATAGTAGAAGACGAGAAAGCGCCAGTTCACCCAGGTAAGCGCCGCCAGGAACAAAAGGTGCGCGATCTGCTCGATGCGGATCTGCGTCCGGCAGCCGAGGCGCTCGACCTCCGCCTCGAACGCCGTGTCGACGTCGGCCATCTCCTTGCGCATGTACCGATAGCGCAGCACCATCGCGAGGACGTAGGGGAGGAACGGCTCCATCTGGCCATCCTTGCCGCAGCGAAAAGAGGAGGTCCAGTCGCCGGTCCTGCCGGTCGCCGGATCGATCCGATCGTTGACGAACCGGTGATGGTTGAGGTGGAAGACGTGATTGACAGTGACGAGCTCGCCAAGTGCCAGGGTGTTGATGACCGAGAACGTCCGGTTCAGCCAGTGGGTGCAGAAAATGGGCGTGTGTCCGTGGCAGTGAGTGATGCACTCGGAGTTGAAGCAGATGAGGTACGCCGAGACCAGTCCGAGGATCAAAAGCCACGGCCAGCGGATGGAGTCAAACGCGCAAGCGACCACAACATAGAGACCGATCCCACCAAGGCTGATGGCGACGAAGATCGCGTCGAGCGGCGTGTTCGCAAAAAGGCCTGGCTTATCAGAGCGAGCTGGACGGTACTTCAACATAGTAGTCCCTCACTAATTTTCTCTTGTGACCTCATAAAGAGGAGTGCTACCACAGGAACCTACGAGGGCGATGCGAAATACAGAACAACTTGCGCGCTTGATTGCCAAATATCGCGGTCGACCTTGCGAGGAGGTGGATCGACCGGTCAACCAAGGTGCGATGTGGGATCCCTTGCCCGCGCAGGGCCAGAGCGCGACCCTCCTTGGGGCGCCTGCGGCCACCGATTTCAGCGGGGTAGAGATTGCCCTGGTGGGCGTGCCCTTCGACCTGGGCACCACGCACCACCCAGGAGCGCGCTTGGGACCCAGCGCCGTACGCAGCATCCAGGAGGGAGTAGGTCCGCTTCACCACCGGACCCAGGTAAATCCCTTCGCCCTCTGCCGCATCGCGGACGTGGGTGATGTCGACATCCGGGCATTCGATCTGCGGACGGGTCTGTCGAAGATCGAGGCCTACTACACCAGCCTGTGCGCTGCCGGGGTGACGCCGCTCTCGGTAGGCGGGGATCACTCGATCAGCTACCCCATCCTCAAGGCGCTCGGCAAGGACCGCCCGGTTGGTCTGGTCCACATTGATGCTCACTGTGACACCATGGGCTCCATCGCCGGCGAGCAGTTCCATCACGGCAGCCCATTCCTGAACGCCACGCTCGACGGCGTCCTCGATCCGGAGCGCACCATCCAGATCGGGATCCGCGGCGGCGCTGAGGTCTTCTGGGAGTTCTCCTACGAGTCGGGCATGACCGTCGTCCACATTGAGGACGTCGAAGAATGGGGCATGAGCCGGCTCATCGAGCGGATCCGGGCGGTCGTCGGCACCGGGCCTACCTATCTGTCACTGGACATCGACGCCCTCGACCCGGCGTTCGCGCCCGGCACCGGGACTCCCGAGGTCGGCGGACTGTCGCCGCGCGAAGTGTCGGCGATCCTGCGCGGGCTGCGCGGTCTCGACATCATCGGCGGCGACCTGGTCGAGATATCTCCCGATCAAGACTCGAGCGGGCGCACTGCGCATGTCGGCAAGCAACTCTTGTTCGAGAGCCTCTGCCTCGTCGCCGAGAGTCGGGCCCGCCGATCGGGCGGCGGGGCCTCGCCACCGGAAGGAAATCCATGATCACTGATCCCACATCGCCGCCGCCGCCCAACGAGTTCGAGCTCCTCATCCGCAACCACCAGGGGTGGCAGGTCATGGAGGACTACGGCAACCTGCTCAAGCAGCGCCCCCTTCCCAGAGAAGCCCTGAAGATCTATTTCGCCAACCAGATGCTCACCGCATGGGAGGTCCCGCCCGGCATCCTGGCCCTGTCGGTGCGCGTCTCTGACGACTGGATGGACCGGGATCCGTTTGCGGCGCACGCCGTCGCCGCCAAGACGCTGCTTGCCGGGATCCATGAATACGGCCTGCACGCCCCGGAGCGGCTGGGGTTCGCCAAGCCTCACTTCGTGCTCCTTAAAGAGGCCCACCAGTCGTGGGGCTTCGACGCCGAGGAGCTCCACCGCCTGCGCGACAGCGCCGACATCTTGCCCGAAGCCCACGAGCTGTCCCGGTGCATCCATGAGTACATGCGCGTACGGCCGGTGGCGCAAGGGATCGGTGCGCACATGGCCATCGAGGTCACCGCGGATCGGGAGTGGGAGCTAAACTACCTGGCGTTCTCGCATCTGTGGCAGGCCTACGGCTTGAGCGGCCCTGCCTCTCCGGCGATCGGCTTCTACGACATCCACACCGAGCAGGAGCCGCTGCACGCCAGGCTGACTGCCGACCTCGCCCAGACCTACGCGGACCTGGGTCTGCGCGAGGACGTCCTGGCCGGCGTCTCTTCCTTCCTGGAAGTATGGGCACGCTGGATACACGCGATCCATAACTTCGTGGCGCGAGCCTAGATGGCGGGTACGCACGCCGAGCCGTGGGGGCTCGACCGCATCATCGCTGAGTGCGCAGAGCGACGAGCGGAGCCCGGTTTCATCGATTTGTGCACGGGCACCTCGGCCTTCGACTTCACCCAGTTTGTCGACCTGGACCTTCCGCGCGAGCGCCTGACCGACACCCTGGGTTATGGCAGCCCCGCAGGGCAGGGCGAGCTGCGGGAGGCGCTGAGCCGCCTCTATTGCCAGGTGCTCGATGTCGAGGTCCCGCCGCAGCGCATCGTGATCACCGATGGGGCGACCAGCGCGCTACACGTCGCCTTCTTGGCCACGCTGGGCGTGGGCGATGAGGTGATCGTGCCGAGCGTGGGCTTCCCGGTTTTCCGCAGCCTGGCGCACATGGTCGGCGCGCGTTGCGTGATCGCTCCGGTCGATGACCGCATGCTCTACGACGTGACGAGACTGCGTGAGCTCGTCACTCCGCGGACCCGGGCGATCGTCGTCAATACGCCTAGCAACCCGACGATGAGCGCGCTCGACCCCGACGAGCTCGCGCAGCTTTTGGCGCTCGGCCCGTGGGTGATCTGCGATGAGGTCTATAGCCTGGTGGCGCATGCCGATCGCCCGACATCCGTGCTCACGCAGAGCCACTCCTGCTTCGTGGTGAACAGCCTCTCTAAGAGCCACGGAGCGCCCGGCCTGCGCGTCGGCTATGTGATCGTTCCCGAGGGCCACATCGAGATAGCGCGGACCATCCGCGCCAACTTGAGCGTGTGCACCAGCGTACCGGCGCAGCTCTTGGCCAGGCAGCTCCTGGCAGCCAACGACCAGATGCTGTCATCCCATCGGACCTACCTGCGGGCGCAGTACGCGTCGTTCCGCGCGCTATGCGACGCCGCGGGCATCAAGATTCTGGGTCAACCGAGCGCTGGCTTCTTCTGCGCCGTGGACGCCTCCGGCCGCGAGACGCAGAGCACGATGGACCTCGCGCTCGCGCTCCTTCAGCACGAGGGGATCGGGGTCTGTCCGAGCGCTGACTTCGGCGAACCGGACGCCGGGTTCCTCCGGCTCAACTACTCAGTGCCGCTGGCGCGGCTCGAAAGCGCGGTGCCCCGCATCGCGCGCTATCTGGGCGGCTCCGGGTGACCAGGGGCGGCGCCGCAGACCCACACCGAATGCGCGGGAGCATATCATGGCAGTTGGCGACCTCCTCCACTCTTGGGACGACGTTTCGCCCGCACATCTGGCCGCGGTCCAGATCGAGGACGACACGCTGCGCGACGGACTGCAGGGCGCATACCTGCGGCAGCCCTGCCAAGCCGACAAGATCGACACCCTGCGGCGGTCTGCGGCGCTCGGCGTGCGGTATCACATGCTGGGGTTTCCGGCGAGCTCACCGCGCGAGTTCGAGGACTGTCGGGCGCTGCTGCGTGTCATAAAGGAGGAGCGCCTGGCGGTCGTGCCCCGCTTCCTCGCGCGGGCCCGACGCGAGGACATCGAGTGCATCGCCCGCTTGAACGATGAGTTCGCCCTCGAGGTCTGGGCGGACTTCTTTGTTGCCACCTCGCCGCTCCGGCGCGCGATCGAAGGCTGGGAGCTGGCGGACGTCGTCGCGAAGGTGCAGACCGCGGGGCACTACGCGGCATCGCGGGGCTGCCCCTTTGGCGTGTCGCTCGAAGACAGCTCGCGGACGCGCGGCGCCGATCTGGCCGCCGTGATCGCCGTCGCCGCCGAGGTCGGCGCCGGATACCTGACGCTGTGCGACACGGCCGGTGCGCTGTCGCCGACCGGGGCCAGGAAGCTGACACGCTTTGTCCGCGAGCACCTCGCGATGCTCGGGCGACCGCTGGCACTGACCTGGCACGGCCATAACGACCGCGGGCTGGGGCTCGCCAACGCGCTCGCGGCGGCTGAGGAGGGGGTCGACGTCATAAGCGGAGCCTTCCTCGGTATCGGCGAGCGCAGCGGCAACACGGCGCTTGAGCAGGTGATCATCTACCTATGGCAAAACGGCCATCCGGGCTTCCGGGTCGAGGCGCTCGTCTCGCACTGCCAGCGGGTCGCGGCGTGCGTCGGCAAATCCATCGATGCCTGCGCGCCGCTCATCGGTGACCAGGCGTTCGCGACCGGCACCGGCACGCACGCCGCGGCGATCCTCAAGGGCCGCGCCCTGGGAATCGAGTACGAGGACCTCGTCTTCTCGGCGGTCCCAGCGCACAAGCTCGGCCGTGGCCAGGAGGTGACCATCGGCCCGCTCAGCGGCCTGGCCAGCGCCCGTTACATGCTTACCCGGCTCGCCATCGATCCAACCGAGGACAACGCCGCCCGGCTCCTCGAGCACGCCAAGCGCACGGATCGCGCGCTCGATCCGGAACAGATCCGCGGGCTCTTTGCCACGGGCTCCTATCCTCGGATGGTGGCCGAGATATAGGAAGGGCTTGCGAGAGTGGTGCGGACGGTCGGCTGGGCGAGCTTGGTGCGCAGATCTTTGGGGAGGCGGAACAGGTGATGGTGCGTCTCCCCGTCGTAAAATCGCAGCTCGCCGGTGAGCTGCATCGCCAGGAAGCGGTCGATCTCCGCAGCGCAGGCGGAAAGCGGCTCGCGCTTTTCTTCTAAAGCGAGCGCGACCAACCACGGCGTGCCGAAAGTCTGGGTCGGCATGACATACGGGATGGCCAGCGGGAACTGGCCGGCTACGGCCTGGAACACGCGCGCGGAGAGCTCCGCGCCGTAGGCATTGGCCGGCCCCGCCCAGGTGACGAAGATGCCCGTGCCCGGGGTGAGGCGGCTCCTGATCAACGTGATGCCTTCCTCGGTGAAAAACCGGACCGCGGGGCTTCCGGGATAGGGCTCGCTCAAATCGGAGATGATGAGGTCGAACGTGCCCACACAGCTCTCGAGGTAGGTGTAGGCGTCGGCAATGACGAGCTCGCATCGCGGGTCGTCCCAGCAGCCGCGAGCGACGTGCGGGAAGTACTGACGCGCCGCCGCTACGACCGCTGGATCGATCTCCACCTGAGTGACCTTCTTGACGAAGCGGTACTTGAGAAGCTCGCGGCAGATCCCCCCCGGGCCGCCGCCGATGCACAGGACCCGCCGGCAGCGCTCCTTCAGGAAGAACATGGCGGGGTGGACCATTCCCTCGCTGAACACGTGCTCGTCGGCCGCGACGTGCTGGATGCGGCCATCGAGGAACAGCCCGCGCCCGTAGCCCTCGATCTCCAGGACCTCTACCTTGCCGAACTCGGACATGAGCACCAGAGTCTCGGCCTTCACGGTGAGAAGATGGTACTCGCCACTGGCGAGCTCTTCGACGGTGTAACGGCTGGCAGGCTTCCCATCCGGTGTCATAGAAGCTCCTTGTGAACGTTGAGAATCTAGGGTATCAGATCGCGATGGCGTGGGCAGAAAAGGAATTCTCCGCGAGTGACATTGACACGCCAGCGCTCGTATATGACGAGCTCGTCCTTACGCAGACCCTCCGTCGCCTCATCGAAATACGTCGAGCTCTCGGCGTTCGCGTCCTGTTCTCGGTGAAGGCGCTGTCCATACCGCCGCTTGTCGAGCTCATCGCGGGGTCCGTAGACGGCCTCTCTGTAAGCTCGCTCTTTGAGGCCATGCTGGCGCATCGCGTCGCCGGTCCTTCAGCGAGCGTCCACATGGTGACGCCCGCGCTGGTCGCGACCGAGGTCCCAGAGCTGGCGCGACACGTCGATGCGGTGAGCTTCAACTCCCTCTCCCAGTGGCGCCGCTTCGCGGCCGAGCGCTGGGACGGGGTCCGGCTCGGGCTGCGGGTAAACCCCCAGCTCTCCTTTGTCCGCGATGAGCGATACGATCCCTGCCGACGCGGCTCGAAGCTCGGCATTCCGATCGACGCGCTGTCTGGCGAGATCGAGGCGGGGCGCGGCCTGACCGGGATCTCGGGTCTTCACCTGCACTCCAACTGTGACTCCCGCAGCTGGGAGCCCCTCGACCAGACCGCGCGGCACGTCGCCGAGCGCTTGGGGCGGCTTTTGCCCGAGCTTGCCTGGATCAACCTCGGAGGGGGCTACCTCTTCGACGAGATCGAAGACCTGAAGCCGCTCGAGCGAGCGGTCGAGCGCCTACGGGGCAGTCGTCCGATCGAGATCTTCTTGGAACCCGGCGAGGGGGTGGTGGGGCGGGCCGGCTCGCTGGTCACCACGGTGCTCGACCTCTTCGAGAGCGACGGGCGGAAGGTCGCGGTCGTCGACACGACCGTCAACCACTATCCGCTCCTCTTCGAGTATCAGTACCAGCTCGCGGCAAAGGGGGCGGATCCCCAGGGCGAGCACGCCTACCTGGTCGCCGGGCGGAGCTGCCTCGCCGGCGATCTCTTTGGGGAGTATCGCTTCCACCGCCCGCTCGCGGTCGGCTCACGCATCGAGCTTCTCGGCGCCGGCGCCTACGCCCTGGTTCGGGCGACGATGTTCAACGGTATCAACCTACCGACGCTCTACCTCCGCCGGGTGGATGGCGCGCTGATGGAGCTCCGCCGGTTCGGGTTCGACGATTTCTGGCGTATGAGCGGCGCGCCTGAATGGAGGGGCTGAGCTTGATCCTACCTAACGTCATCACCGGCAAGGCGTACTACTGTGGAGACTTCGTCAATACAGACGTGATGAGCCCCGGGCGGTTTGAGCCCTATGGCGGCGTCGAAGAACTGGCCCGGATCGCTCTTATCGACTACGAGGGGCCGACGCCCTTTGCCGACCCGGCCTCCGGCCGCTCTCCCTACACAGTGATCTTCGCCGGCAAGGAGTTCGGTTGTGGGTCGAGCCGGGAGACGGCACCGCAGGCCCTGCACTACGCCGGCGCCCGCGTGGTGATCGCGCGCTCGTTCGCGCGCATCTTCTACCGCAACTGCGTGAACATGGGCCTGCTTCTACCCATCCAGGTCGCTCATCCCTACGACAACGCCGTCGTGGGCGCGGAGGTCGAGGTCGACATCGCGCGGCGCACGTTCCGCGTCGGCGGCGGCGCGGCGACGCCCTTCCCCGACTTCGGGCCGGTGGCCGAGATCATCGCCGCCGGTGGGTTGACCGCCTTCAACAAACGCCGAATCCAGGGAGGCGCCCGGTGACCCCCCAGAGCATGACCCACAAGATCCTCGCTCGGCGCAGCGGGCGCGCTCTGGTGCAGAGCGGCGAGGTCGTCGAGGCGGACGTCGACATGTGCTTTACGCACGACCCCGTCCTCGAGGGACTGCGGCAGATGTTCTACGACGAGTTCGGGCCCCAGGCCCGGGTCTGGGATCCGTCGCGCATCGCCCTGTTCCAGGATCATCTGGTGCCCGCCAAAGACGCGGCGTCACGGCGCCTCGCCATGGCGATGGACAGCTTCGCCCGCGAGCAGGGAATTGCGAGCTACTACCCTTACGGCCGGGACTATGGGGTCTGCCACATCGTGATGTGCGAGAAGGGGCACGTCCGGCCCGGTCATCTGGTGCTCGGCACCGATTCCCACTCCGTGACGTACGGAGCCTTCAACGCGCTGGGCACGGGCGTGGGCATGGTCGACATGCTCAACGTCTTCCGAACGGGCAAGCTGTGGCTGATCGTCCCCGAGGTCATCCGCGTCCGCGTCGATGGGCGCCTGCGTCCCGGGGTCCTGGCAAAGGACGTGATCCTCGCGCTGATCGGCCGGATCGGGATGGACGGGGCGTCCTACAAGACCATCGAGTTTTGCGGTAGCACCATCGAAGCGATGTCGGCGGAGGAGCGCATGACCCTCTGCAACATGGTCGTCGAGGCGGGCGCCAAGAACGGGATCATGGCCCTCAACGACGACGCTCGGGCCTACCTGAAGCGGGCCGGCGTCGACGAGTTCGACCCCGTCACCACCGATGACGGCTTCCAGTACCACGCCGACCATACCATGCTCGCCGAGGAGATCGAGGCCATGGTCGCCTACCCGCACAGCCCGGACAACGTGCATCCCATCAGCGAGGCCAAGCGCGCGCGCATCCCCGTGCATCAGGTCTACGTTGGCTCTTGCACTGGCGCGAAACTGGCCGACATCGAGGTCGTCGCGGCGCTCCTGGGCGGCCGCCGGATCGCGTCGTCCACCCGGCTGATGGTGGTCCCTGCGAGCATGGCGATCCTCAGGGAGATGACCGCCCGGGGGATCGCGAGCGTCCTTTTGGAAGCCGGGGCAGTGATCGAATCCCCCGGCTGCAAGGCTTGCTACGGTGCGCACGGCGGCGTAACGGGTGACGATGAGAACTGCCTATCGACCACCAACCGCAACTTCAAGGGGCGCATGGGGAATCCGCGCTCTTGGGTCTACCTCGCCTCGCCGTGGGTTGCCGCGGCGTCGGCGCTAAACGGCTACATCACCGATGAGGTCTGAGGCGATGAACGAGGCCTATTTGGTGGTGCTGCCCGGCGAGGGGATCGGCCCGGAGGTGACGGCCGAGGGGCTGGCGGTCGCGCGCCTGGTCGCCGAGGTCGTCGGCTTCCCTCTCGCGGTCGAGACGCACGAGGTCGGCGAGGTCGCGTTGAAGCTGGCGGGTAGCGTTTTCCCCGCGAACGTAGAGAGCGCGTGCGACCGCGCCGCCGCTCACCCGCGCGGCGCGATCCTGTTTGGCGCGGTCAGTGACGAGCCGATCGGAATCCTGCGCAAGAAGTACGATCTGTTCGCGAACCTGCGGCCGATCCGGATGTGGCCCGTCCTTTTGAACTCCTCGCCCCTGAAGCCGTCGGTAAGTGGCGCCATCGATCTGGTGGTCGTGCGCGAGCTGGTCTCGGATGTCTACTACGGTGAGGCGCGGGCCGGGGTCGACGCGCGCGGCGCCTGGGCGTCGCAGGAGATGTTTTACGCGGAGCCTGAGGTCCGTCGCATCACTCGCGTGGCGCTGGCGCTGGCGCAGGAGCGCCGCGGGCGGTTGGTGCTGGTTCACAAGGGCAACGTGATCAAGGACGTCTTCGCGATCTGGAGCCGGGTCCTGCGCGAGGAGCAGGCACGCCATCCTGCGGTCGCGTGTTCCGAGGCCCTGGTCGACAACATGGCGATGCAGATGGTGCTAAGGCCCGCTGCCTTTGACGTCGTGCTGTGCTCCAATCTCTTTGGCGACATCTTGAGTGATCTCGGCGCTGGGCTGCTCGGATCTCTGGGGCTGCTCCCCTCGGTGAGCTTCAACGAGCGGGGCTTCGGCCTCTACGAGCCGGTGAGCGGCACGGCGCCGGACATCGCTGGACAAGGTATCGCGAACCCGCTGGCCTCGATCCTCTCCGTCGCAATGTGGTGCCGCCACACCCTGAAGCTCCCCGGCGCCGCGGGCTGGATAGAGGACGCCGCCCAGCACGTCCTTGAGAGCTGTCGGACCGCCGACCTCGCGCTCGACGGCCGAAAGCTGGTGGGGACCCTCGACATGGGTGCGGCGCTCCGGGCGCGGCTCCGCGCGACCGCACAGCGCGTCCAAGGCGATGCGCAATAGACGAACAGGGAGCGCCTGCCCGACGAGCTGCTCCAGACCGTTCGCTGAAAGCCGCGCCAGATCACATAGCTCGCGTGCATTGGCTGACCGCTCGCCAGAGACGCTGGCGGGTCGACCGAGGACTTGACACGCATGCCGCCGGTGCGGTCGTCAGACGTTGTGCTTGTAGAGGACGGGCCGGTGGGACCTGTCCCATTCGCGATGCGCTAATGGCTCCGGAAGCAGTGCTGCCCGCTCGCAGCAGATGCTTCGGAACGGTTGGCGAAGTCGGAACGCATCGACCCCGCAGGCCCCGTGCACCACGGCGCGCGGCTGCAGCGCATCGAGCACCGAATGGACATGAGCCGAGTCCGTATAGTCCCGACCCCCACAGACCAAGATCAGCGCTCGGGGCCGGGCTGGCCAGTTTTGGGGAATCGGTTCGCGCGCAGCCTCGATCCGCGCGAGCGGTTGTGCGCTGCCCAGTCGTGCGTGCTGCACCTGTGCCGGAGGCGCGACGCTCATAGGCTCCCGGCCTCCGGTGTGTGTGGTCTCGGCGAGGGCGGCTCCGCGCTCAGCCCTTGCGCCGAGGGCGGCCCAGCCGGCTCCGCGGAGCCCGATTGATTGCGGGGCCGCGCCGCGGCGACGGTCACCAAGCCCTGGCCCGCCAGCATGGCGCAGCCCCCGCCCTGTTTCTTGGCCAGCCGGCAGGCCTCCTCGGCCAGTCGGCGCAGCTCGGCGCGCTCCGGGGCAAACTCGGTCACCGTCGTATACGCCAAGCCCAGCGAGGCACTGACGCCGCGGTCGGACAGCCGCTGCAGCAGCGAGCGGGCGCAGCGGCCCAGGTCGGTAATCGGTCCGTGGAAAACCACTTCAAACTCATCCCCAGCTTGGTGAGAGCGGAATACTTCATCCACCCCGCGACGGACCGCGTGGCTCAGCGCCTCGGCCGCGGTGCGGATGTACTGGTCCCCGACCGCGTGGCCCAGGGCGTCATTGGTCCGCTTTAGGTGATCGAGATCCAGGTACGCGACCCCCAAGGGGCGGCCCGAGCGCAGCGCGGCGGGCCAGCGCTCGGTGTGCAGCCAGTCACCGGACCCAAGGCCCGTCAGCGGATCGAGCCTACTGCGTCGCTCGATGCGGCGCAGACGGCGCGCCAGCGACAAGCACCACCACAGCGAGTAGAAGCAGGCAACGGCCACAGCGGCGACAGCCAAAGCGACTCCGGACATGGGGATCTCCTGCAAGCCAGGGCTTGCTTGCGCTGGGCGAGCCCCTCGACGGCCTGCGGCGTATTAGTCGAGGCTCGGTGTCAGAGACCAGCTCCCGGTCGGCGTTTGAGTGCCGAGGAGCGATAGGTAGAAGGTTGCGTTAGGCGGTCACCGCGGGCTCGCCGGAGAGGTCCCCGGCGCGGCTTTTGGCGTGAGCGATCTCGGCGGCGGTCCATCTCTTGGCCACCTGAGCGAGGAACTGCTTGCGGCACTCGGAGATCGTCGCCTGGTACTCGGCGATCTCCTGCTCATAGGCAGCGAGCTTGGCACGCTCGACCCGCTTCCCCGAGAGGTCGCCCCCCTGGGCAAGGCCCGCTCGGATCTGGGCGAGCTCGGCCTGCAGAACGCCGATCCGGCCCTCGAACCGAGAGACGGTGCGATCGATCGTCTGCGCCATGTCCAGCAGAAAGGGGTGCACCTCGGGGAGGTAGCTGGCCCAGGCGGCAAGGGACATGGCTACTGCCTCCGCCGTGAAAATCGAAGAGGGCTCACCGCAAGCGGCGAGATGACAGGCGTGTCGCTGGCGCCGTCACTGAACTCACCCACCCCCGATGAGTCGCTGGCCGCTTTCGTGCCAGGTGGCACCGTCGCCGCGATAGTCTGCAAGGCGTGGGCCGCTTCGCAGCAGGCCGACAGTGCGAACAGTGAGTTACCGGTCGGACCGCCCGTCGGTGAATCTTGCTCTGAAGAGGCGGGGGAATGATTCGGAACGCTAAGCTGCGCTTCCACGGCAGCCACTCGCGCCGCCGCCGCCTGACCCGCCGGCATCATCGCCGCCGCCCTGGCCCCCGAGGTCCGGCTCCGGCTCGACACAGAAGCCGCTCACACACATGGCGGTCGCGCTGAGGCACCGCCCATCCGGACACGGCATGCCGCGGCATATACCGAGCTCGCCGCTGGTGAGGCTGGCCAGCTGACTGAGCGTGCTCTCCAGCTCCGCCTCGTTGTTGGCGGGATAGTACATGGTCGTTCCGTTCTTGTTAGGCAGTCCGCCGGACTGGGCGAAGCTGTTGAGCGATTATTGCAGATCGTGCCAAGGATAGTCGATCGGATGCGGGCATAGGTGGCGGCCAAATCGCCGATCGCGGCCAGGTGCTACCCAGCCCCGCTGCCGCCATCGCTATTATTGCCGACGGCACCGGTAATGGCGCTGCTGGTGCCGCCGCTGCCGAGCCGGTCCTGTGGCACGTCGCCGAATATCTCAAAGGCCTCCCCATCTCGCTCGACAACACGGCGCGCTTTTGCGATCTGCTTGCCGGGAGTGGTAAGACTGGGCCTGTGTGTCGCTCTCTCAACTTGCGTTCTTTCGTTCTGTACGTGGCCTTCGGCTCGCTGGGGGCGGCCTGCTCGCGGCCAAGCCAGCCTTCGGCCGCTGCCACGCCGGTCGTGGTGCTCGCCCCGGATGCGGCGACGGTAGCACCGCCGCGGGGAACCAGGACGCTACCAGAGCCTGGCGTGTCGCCGCCAGCGGCACCTGCCCCCCCGGCGCTGCCGCTGCTCGCCGGCATCCCCGCCGGCAAGGCTGCGGATGCGCGGAGCATCGGCTTTTGCGAAAAGGAGCGCGAGGCGCTCCGCGAGCGGTTTGCCGGGCTGTCTGCGGAGCTCGCCAGGCTCCCCCCCGGCATTCTGTCGTGGAATGATGAACATGCTCTCAGCAGCCTGGAAGAGTCCCCCGCCGATGGCGGCATCCAGGCCGAGCCGCCCGAGCGCCACGCCGACGCGCTCGCTGCGCTGCTGCAGGCCGCTGCGCCCTGTCTGCCGCTGGAATCGGGGGCGTGGGCAGTGCGGCCGGGCAGCTTGGTCCGCACGCACGCCGGTGACATGCAGCTCGGGTGGACCCTGGTATATGCTCCGCTCGCCGGAAACCCCATCACCGCGACCGCGGATCCGCCGCAGGATGCAGTCGGGCGCGCGCTCGGGCCGCTGGCGCTGCCCGCCTTTACCGCCATCATCGATGACCCGTTTTACGTACCGAGCCGCGTTCAGGACGATGGCACTCTGCAGCTCCCGGCCGCTCTGGCCAGCTTCGACTTCGACGGCGATGGTCAGGCCGAGGCGATACTCGTGGAGCGCAGCATCGAGCGTCGCGTGTTCGCCGATTCAGCTAAAGAGGGTCCTAAGATCCATGACAAGCAGAGCTCTTATGTCTCGATCTGGACAGTCAGACAGGGGGAGATTCGGCCGTACGCCGCGCGCTGGCACCGTGCGGCGCTTCGGGTGGAGGACACCGACCACGATGGCCGCCCGGACCTGATCCTCGGCGAGCCGGAGGAGCCAGCGGTACCGATGGTAACCGCGCGGTCGCAAGCCGACGGCTCGTTCGTCATCGAGCCCGCGGCCAAAGCGGGCGTCAAGTCGGCCGGGCTCTGCCACCGGGCGACGGCACGCACGCAGGCCACCTTTTCGGCAATTGCGCGCCTGCTTGGTGGGAGCAATCCTCAAAGGGAGGCCAAGGACTCGCCCAGACCGGCCGTTCCGCGCGCCAGCATCGGCATCCTCCAGCGCCAGTTCGGCGGGGCCTGCGCCGACGGTGCGCAGGACGCCTGGGCGCTGGTCCTGCAAGGCATCCGCAGGCTTGGCGAGAGGGACGCAGGTGCCTCCTTCGCGCTCGTGCACCTTGCCGCCGATGGCACGACGACTGCGCGCAAGGAAGCGGTCGATGCCTCCCTGGCCTGCTCGCAGTGGCTGCGTGCCCGCTGCTATCCGTACGACGCGGACAGCTATCCGAGCTTGCTGCAGGCCGCGGATTTCGATGGCGATGGGACGACCGAGGCGCTCCTGACCGAGGAGTACCGTCACCGCGATGAGGAGCCGGAGCACGTCAACGATAAGACGACGCTGACGCTGTGGCGGATGGCGGCCGGACAGATCGTCCCCGTCGCCGTACCCGGCATCAAGGTCGCGCCGGAGTCGAGCGCGGACATCGATGGCGATGGCAGACTCGACTTGATCTATTACCCCTATAGTACGGAGTTTTTCAGTGGCTGCGGCGCCGGATATAGCTACCTCGTCCGCGGACCGGCGCTGCTCATCCATGCCACTGGGGACGCTCAGCAGCCATTCCGCCTCGATGACGAGGTCGCGCTGCGCTTCGCCCGCAAGTCGTGCCCGCATCGACCCCGCGCCGTCGTCGTGGGCAGCGGCAAGGCGAAGACTGCATCGTTTAGTTGGAGCCCGACGGAGACGGCCGAAAATGTCGCCTGCGCGCGCCTGTGGGGAGTCCCCACCAAGAAGCTACTGCAGGATATCGCGCGCAAGTGTCCAGGCCCGGACTCGTCCGAATCGCCGTCCTGCGATGGTTGCGAAAACTCCGAGCATGTGGCCCGCTGGGCCGAGGCAGAGCCCCCCTTGCGGCTCGACACCGGACCCGGCAAGGACGCCGCGGCGGCGCCGGTCCCGGCCCCCCCCGCAGCCCCCGGCGCGGTGCCGCGGTAGCCGGCTTGGTGCAGGATGCGTCAGGAAAAACCGCGCCGGCGGAGTACCATGAGCTGCGCGTGGCGGATACTCCCTGCTCGGCAGGCGAGTCATCCGGCACGCGTCGGTTTGCTCTTCGACTCCTCGCGGGTCTTGTCGGTGCGGCGCTTCTCTCGCTGCCGGCAGCGTATTACCGCATCGATCAGGTATCGTGCCGGAGCTGGCCCCCGCCACATGTCAACGAGGCGCTCGCCGGGGTCTATCTGAGTGCCGTGCTGCTCCTCGCCGTGTGCTGGCGCGGCTGGGGTTGGGCGCGGCCGCAGCTGCGAACGGCGCTCGCCGCCGGCACGCTGGTCCACGCGGTGGCGCTGCTGGCTCCCCCCTTTCTTTCGCTGGATCCGCTCTTCTACGCAGCGACCGGACACGCGATGGCCAAGTATCACGGGAGCCCCTATGTGCCGCTGCGCGCCGTGCTGCCAGCCTCCGATCCGTTCCTGCTCGCGCTGAGCGCCGACTGGCAAGCCGGAACCAGCGCTTATTTCCCCGGCTGGCACGAGCTCGCCCGCGGCATCGCGTGGCTCGCCGGAGATGCGCTGCCGCTCCACCTGAAGCTTTATCAGGCGCTGGGACTGCTCACGATGGTCAGCACGGCGGCCCTGGTCGGCCTCGCCGTGCGTACGACCGATGCACGGCGCGCCGGGAGCGCGGCGGCAGTCGTACTTTTCTGTCCGCTTTCTGTCATCGAGGGGACCCTGTCCGCGCACAACGATCACCTGCTGGCGCTCGCGGTCGCGCTGCTGGTGCTCGCGGCAGCGAAAGGGCGACGGCTTGCCGGCTGGGCAGCGCTGACGGGTCTGCTGGTCAAGGCCTCGGCGCTGCTCTTTGTCGGCTTCAGCGCCGTTGCCTGGCTGGCCAGCCGCCGGCGCCGCGGCACGCTGCGGCTGGCCATCGTGCTGCTGCTGGGGCTCGTGGCGGCCTTACGGCTCATGCCTGGGCTCGTCAGCGAGGCAGGACGCTTTACCGATCTCTTCAACCCGGGCACCATCCAGTGCGAGCGTGCGCTGGAGTGCTTTCCCCGGTGGCTGCTGTGGTGCAGCCGCCATCCCACTGCGGCGTTCGTCGTTGGACTGGCGTTCAGGCTGGCAGGCGCTCTATGGCTCGTCTACGCTGCCGTATGTGCCGGACGGACGGGGCGGCTGCTGCCATGGCTGGCTACGGGGATCTTCGTCTATTACCTCTACTTCCACGCCTATGTGCAGTCCTGGTACCTGCTGCCGCTGCTGCCGCTAGTGCCGTTTGCAGACGCGCGAACGCGGCCGGCGATGTGCGCGGCGTGCGTAGCCTGGATCTGTCATTACGCGCTGCTGCTGCCGCTCGACTGCCAGGCCAGCGCGACGGAGATCTGGATCCAGCGGGCACTCGAGCTCCTGCTCGTCATCGGCCCGCCGACGCTGCTGCTCTGGCGCCGCCAGCGCGCGTGACTACTTGCAGGAGCTGGCGCAGCCGATGCTCGAGGTGTCGGTTATCGAGGGGAAGGCATAGCCGTAGCAGGTCCCGGAGCTGCCGCTACCGCGCCGATCGCGGGCATAGCTCCACGCGTTTTTCTGCGTGAGGCAGGTTGCACAGGTAGCGCTCAGTCCGGAGGTCAGCGCCAGGCATGACTGCTGACAGGCGGACGGCTCCATCGTCGCGCACGCCATCAAGGCAGAAGGATCGCAGGCCGCGCTGCACTTGTCTGAATAGGAGGAGCTCTGGCTGCTGCCGCAGGCAAAAGGTCCCAGGACTACCAACAAAAGAAATGAGAAGACGGCTCGTTTCAACATGCGCGGTACGCTATCAAAGATTTGCCGACTGTAGCGAGATATTTCTAGGCATTGTTGCCAGACGGCTGGCGACCTGGAAACACACCAGCTGCGCATCCGAGACGCGAGACGGTGCACCGCGGACCCACGTTGCGAGGTAGTGTCCGCTGACGCCACCGACGCGACGAGGACAGATTTGCGCCGCATCTCCCTCGAAGGTGACGGTCAACCAGATGCTGCCACTGCCTGGGCATGCCGGCTGCGTGGAATAGAAGGCGCACCGCGGCAGGAGTCGTCGAGCATCGCCGGCTCTGTTGCATCGCCGCACGCCAACTCGACGTTAGCCGACGCCAGCTTTCGTGTTCGCGGCGGCTCGCGGACAAGAGCGCGCACCGGCTCGCTGCCGGCGGCCGGCCCCCCCACAATGTGGATGCTCACCGTGCCCGTGGCGCCGGGGACCAGATCATTTGTGCCCGCCGCCGAGCGCAAGTTCGCGCCAGTGGTTGATCTCTTCCACCGTGGGCGGCGTGAGCCCGTGGGGGCCGCGGCTCAGCGAAGGACGGATCTCCGCGAATTGCAAAAGGCGAGCGAAGCGAATGTAGTCGACATGGTCCTTCGGTCGCACGGACGACATGGCGCACAGAAGCGAGAGATCGAAGACGACAAGTTGAGCCTCGCCGCGTTCTGCCATGGCGATAAATTTTTCGACGGGGGCGCCCGGCCGTGAGAGCAGCGCCGAGACCACCAGATCGTTGCCAAGGACCAGGGGAGAGGCAGAGGCAGCGTGCGCAGGCTGAATTATAGTCGCCGCGGCGCAGGCAGCGGCCGTTTGCAGGAAAAGTCGTCGGTCGGATTCCATGCGCACCAGTCTAACGTATACGACAGCTGATTCGTGACGATCGCCCGCAGTCTACTGAGCCTGGTAGGTTTCGATACGAGACACCATCGCGGGATCTAGGCCGGCGGTAGTTGGCCAGCCCCATCCAGCCCTGAGCGACGCACCGAGCAACGTAGATGGTACGGATGAATGGCAGCGAGCTGAGATAGAAAAAGGACGGAGGGCGATGCCGGGCGATCTGGGGTCAACGATTCGATGGCTTCCGAGCCTGCGGGATCGATCTAGAATATTCTGCAGCCATTTCTGTCCACTTAAGATCAGCCTTCGACGGGCCAGAAACTAGATAAGTTTGGCAGGACGGAATGATGAGTCCGATATCGACGGAGGAAAAAAGCGCTGCTCCGGTTGCCATAGCAGGCGGAATCTAATCTACACCGGGGATGACGACTGCGAGCGTACTGACCGGTGACGAATTACGAGAGCTGATGGAGCAAGTCCTGCCCGAGGAGGCCATCGTCGGCATGGTGGAAGCTGCCCAGTTCCAACAGCGAGAGCGGAAACTGGATGCCATCTGCTTTGTCCGTGCGATGGTCATCGCCGCCGCCACCGGCTACGGCGGCCGACAGCGGGACGTGGCCCGCTTGTACTATGAGCAAGGCGCTCCGCGCGTGGCCCGAGGCGGCTTTTACGCCTGGTTCGGGCCGCAGTTGGAGGCGACCATGGCCGGGCTGTCCCAACGGGCTATCGAGTACGCCCGCGCGCAGCCGCTGGACGTGCCGCCCCTGATGCTCAAGCACGCACGCGATTGGCATATCGTGGACGCCACGACGATCAAGCTCCCAGACGAGCTGATGGCGGAGTACCCCGGTGCCGGCCGGTACGCAGCGCTCAAGGTCCACAAGAGGCTGTCGGTGGGGACCGGAACCCTATACCAATACCACTTCAGCCCCGCCAGAGAGCATGATGCTCCGCATCTGGTCCTGGATGAGAGCTGGCGAGGTCTGGGCCTGCTCATCGATCTGGGATACGCCAGCTTGAATTTCATCAGCGACTGCAAGACCTATGGAATCCGATTCGTAATGAGGCTGAAGGAGAGCTGGAAGCCCAAAGTGGAGTATGTCGCGCGGGGGCACGTCCAAAATACGTTCTTTCCCGGGACGGACTTGGATGCGATGCTGCGGCAGGAGACGCTGGCGCTGGATGGACGGGCGATCGATGCCGACGTCACGCTCGGCAGAGGGAAGAACAAGGTAGTCTGTCGGCTGTGTGGCATCCCTGCGCCCGACGGTACCTACCGCTTCTACTTGACCAACCTGCCCCCGCGACTGGGGCCGCATCAGGTGTCGGATTTCTATCGAGTCCGTTGGGAGATCGAGTCCGATAACAAGCTGGATAGGGCCTGTAATCACCTCAAAGAGATCAAGGCACAGACAGGACCGGCGGTGCGCGCACTGATTCATGCATCGCTCATCAGTTCCATGCTCGCGTGTCTGGTAGTCCACCGACACCGACTCAAGGACGCTCCCGCACCCCACCGGACCGCCGAGCGAACCGCGCCGCCGCTGCACCCGCAGTCGGTAGCTCGGGCCATGGGCTCGGCAGCTCGCAGTATCGCCAAAGCGTTTGAGCTGTCGGGAGAGTCTGCCCAGAAGGAGTGGCAGCACCTGGCAGCGTATTTGGAGCACTTGGGCAAGGACCCCAACTGGCGGCGCAGCCCCTCAATCCTGGACCAGCTCCGAGGCTGGCGCATCAACCCTGGCCGCCCCAGGTCTGTACGTCTTAGCTCAGCCTCGGGAAGGTTTGCTAATTGATCACAAATGCTCCTATTTCACCTAGTCAACGAGCGTCATCTCCGACGACGCGCCATGCTCTTTACCACCAACAAGCCGCTGAAGTCCTGGGGCCAGGTCCTGCACGACCAGGACCTCGCCGAGGCTCTGATCGACCGCATCTTGGAGCGGGGCCGCCTCATCCACCTGGACGGCCCGTCGGTGCGCACTCAACATCTAGACGAATCCGTCGCCTTGCAGTAAGCATCACCCCACCGGCCAGAATTTCTGGAATTCACCGGCCAGAGTTTCTGGAACCCACACGCGGAGCTCACCATAAAGAAGACTCCGCTGTCTGTGGGTGAGGTCCTGACCCGCTACCGCCAGCACCAAGAGAGCGAAGGGAACAAGCCGCGCAGCATCGAGACGACCGGCTATCGGCTCAGGCGGTTCTTCGCCGACCCGCACTTGACTGTGGATCAGCTGACGCCCAAGCGGTGCGCCGGGTATTACGCCGCGCTGGTAGATGAACAGAAGGGCGCCACGCACCAAAACACGCTCGCCGAGGCGCGCACGCTGTGTCGGTGGATGATTGAGCAGGAGCTGATCCGCCACAATCCCCTGGACGGAATCAAGCCCAAAGGACGAAGGAGCAAGGGCAAGCCGCAGCTGCGGATAGATGAGGCCAAGCGCTGGCTAAAAGAGTGCCTGCGCCTGGCCAATGAAGGGAACGCCGGAGCCGTCGTGGCAATCATGACGCTAATGATGGGCATGCGATGCACAGAGCTGGTCTGCTGTCAGGTCCGCGATCTGGACAATGGGGGCCGCGAGCTGTGGATCGAAGAGTCCAAGACAGCCGCAGGGCGCCGGCGAATGGAGGTGCCGGACTTCTTGCAGCCGTACCTAAAGGATCTGACGCGGGGTAAGCCGCCCACTGCCTACACTTTCAGCACGGCCAAGAGCCAAGAGCGCCACCCCGGTAGGGCCTGGCCGCGTAAGTGGGTCGAGCGGATCTGTAGGAGGGTGAGTGTGATGCAAGTATGCGCGCACAGCATGCGCGGGCTCTTTGCGACGCTGAAGCTAAAGGCGGGGGTGCCGCTGCATGAGGTCGCCGGCGAGATGGGCCACGAAAAGGCGCGCACGACCGTGGAACACTACGCGCAGCCCGGCTCAGCCGATGAAGCGCCGCGCGCCCGCGCCCTGAAAACCCTATTGCCCGACCAATCTTAGCCACCCTGACCCCCCGGCAGGGGTCCACAAAACATGGTCCACAGCTGGTCCACACCTCGAAACAAAGCCCCAAAACGAAAAACCCCGCCGGTTCTCACCGACGGGGTTCCTTGTGGAGCTGAGGGGAGTCGAACCCCTGGCCTCTAGAGTGCGATTTTTGGCTGAGTCCGCTATTGTCGACGGAAGACTATCATCAGCATTTTTCACACGAATTGCAGCCAGCGACGAGAACTCTGATTTTTCACGCCTTGAAAGGGGGTTTTCACGTCGCTGAGCCTACCTGCGACAGGGCAGTTTTCAGCCCTTTTTGGCCCCGGATTCTAGGTGCGGGGCGCCTGCGGTGGAGGGGGCAAGCCGGGCTCAGCGCGGGGGGCCGACATCAGGCAGGATCGGATAGGCGGCGATCTGCGCGCCGTGCCAGACATCGACGATTCGGATCAGCTTGTTCCGCTCGTCGATGAAGTAGAAGAAACGGTAAGGCTCGACGATGAACTGCCGGATCGGCGCGTTTGCGTACTCGGGGATAAAGTGGCCGCTCTGTGGGTAGCGGCCGATGCGCCGGACTGCTTGGCCGACCTTATCAGCGAAGCGGACCGCGGCAAAACGATTGACCGCCCGGATGCGGGTAAGCGCTTCATCGTAGGCGGCGGCGGCAGACTCGCTGAAGCGGACCTTCATACAACGGGAAGGCCATGCTTGGCGCGCGTGCGGCGGTCCAGGTCCTCCCAGGCGACATCGCGGCCCGAGCGTGACTCTGCGATACCGCGGTCGAGCCGGGCGAACAGCTCCGCGCGCAGTGCCGGGTCTGCTGGCAGTGCCGCGGGAACCGGGCCTAGGGCCGCTTCGCCAGGCGCGGAGTCGGTGGGCAGCGAGTTTGTGCGAGCCGACCCGCCGGCGCCATCGCTCGCATCCTTTAGTTTGTGGGCTCGGCTTGCGGACATCAGGCACCTTCCTTGATGGCTAATAGCTGATCTGCGGGCTGCTGGCAACTACTGCAGCACGGCGGGGCATGTCGCCGGGCTCGATCGTCGGGGAAGAGCTGCCGAGCGCCCGCCCGCATGTCACCGGGCGCCCGTTCACCGAGTCGAAGGGCAGGGTAAAGATCCCGCCGAGCTCGACCGCCCGAACTTGGACGCCGAGCGCCTGCGGAGCGGCACAGCGCCGGCAGCGGCGCGTCGCTGGCGATGAAAGAGGCGATTTTGTGCCGAGGGTAGGAACAGGAGACAAAAGCAGTCATGTCGAGGGGGCCGAAGACCCGCTAAGGGCACCCCTGCAGCACAACCGTCCGCCCACCGGGCAGGATGTCGCCGCCAGCCTCCGGCGCGAGCAGCCCGCGCCGATGACCCCGGCCGCGGTGGATGTCCTGCCCGAGCTCGACCGCCCGCGCCTCGGCTTGGGAGCGATCGAGGGCCAGTCCAGCACCGCGCCCCCCGTGGCAAGAGCTTGCCGTCATTCGTTCCCCAGCCCGACCGCCGCGACGGGGAACCCAGCGGAGGGGGGCCAGGGGGGGGATGAATTTTATTCAGCGAAACACTTTGACTGCCCGACGCATCCCCGAGCGCTGTGCAAGGTATTCCCTAAGCGCCTAGGCGCTTGACTGAACACTGCCCAGATGTTCTTCTTCAGCGTCGAGGGGAACATGGCAGCAGCACACAGCGCACCAAGCGACGATACCCAGAAACTAGGCGCCGATGGCAGCGCCAGCACACCAGCGCCCAAGGCTGGCAAGAAGACTACGACTCCCAGCCCGGCTGATGCTTTCGAGACAGGCGCCCGCCCTAAGAAACTCTCCGGATTTGAGAACCTGCAGCGGCGGCGAGCCCGCGCCGCGGCCGAACAGTCGGCACACGCCGCACGGCTCGCGCAGTCGGGGGAGGTGCCGCAGCGTATCGAGCCTTGCCGGGACCTCATGAAGGCTCACTTCTATCAGCTGCAGCGGATTCTCGACATGCAGCACCTCATCTTGACCGACCCGACGATTCCAAATGAAGCCAAGGCCAGGCACGTCGTCGCGTTTGGCCAGACGATGGCCAAGCTGCGCGTCGATGCCGAGATAGAGCAAGAGCTCGCCGAGATCCGCACGGCGCGGGCGATCGAGCTCGCAGAGATGCAAGAGCTTGAGCTGGAACTCGAACGCGAGAAGAAGGCCCTGGCTGCCCTGCGGCGCGAACTGGAAGACCGAGCAAGACGCGCCGCGTAGTGAAACCAGCGCCGACCCGTAGCACTGAGCAGCTGCCAGGCTCGCACACGTCATGGTATGGACCTTGGCATGCCTGCCAGACGTTTTGATGAAGCGAAGTTTAGTGCTCGCGTCAAGCGACACGCCGGCCAGTACGTAGCCTTCCAGGTTCGCAACCAACTGCGGCAGCTGATTGGAGCGGATTTTGACCCGAAACTCCTGGCACCATTGCCGACTCCGGAGGAGGAAGTAGGGCCGCCCGAAGTACACCTCAAACGCCGGTCCGATCCCTGCCCGTACTCGTTTTTGCTACGGACGGATTACATGCGCCCCAAGGTGTTTCAGGCGTGGCAAGCGGTCAAAGATGGTGCCCTCAAACCCGAGCACGCGGTGCGCGACCTGATGAATCTGGTAGCAAAGACTCACTACGGCTTGGAAAACGCGGCGCATAGGATCACCCGCGAGCAGCAAAAAATAACCCAAGTGGAGCGGCGAGCAAAGATCGCCAGAGTGTTGCTGGGCAAGGCATTGATTCCGGTACGAGCCCTTACTCAGGTCGTCGCCGCTGAGAGAGTCTGCAAAGCGCAGGAAATGTTTGAGATGACCCCCATAAACCTGCTTGAGGAAGTGTGGGGCTGGGCCAGCCAGATCACTCCGAATCGGTACTTTGATATCCCAGGCCAGACAATCGTCGGCAAGCGGACTAACGATTGTGCCTTGATACTCGATGCCGTGGGTAGGAGAGCCTTAGAGGTGAAACAGCGCGGACGAGACCGCAGGGCGGCTGTACAAATCTACCTGGATGCCCTTGAGTATGGAGCCGCGGACCCTATGGCAGACGTGCCGACAGAGCACCGCGAGTTGTGCTCGCGCGTTGACCCTGCCTGCCCTCAGTGGCCCACGGATGAACCCAGCGGCATCAGCCAGAATGAGTTGCTCAAGCTGGTGACAGGAGCCATGAGGGGGAAGCGGCAAAAGCGCATCGTGGAGCTGATCCGCGGGTTACTCGCTCTGGAACTTCTACAGCGGCAAGGGCAAGGCCGGTCGGCCAGCTTGATCTTAGGCTTGGGACCGAAGAGCAAAAGGTGCCCCAATTAGCCATCGCTTCGATTTGTCTCCGACGGAAATTCTGACTTTCTAAAGTTTTCGACATGTTCAGGCTGGGTAGGGGATGACCAAGCTAATGACATGCCATCTGACTGCCACGTCCCCCAAAAAGGCCAAGTTGATAAAAGCCGCTGCGCCGTTGGCCTGAAGCTGCGCAGCGTCACCCACCAAGCCGTAGCCAGCGCCGCTGGCATCACGATCAGGCACCTGCACTATGTGCTGGCTGGTAAGCGTCCGCTGTCGCGTCGGGTTGCTGCTGCGCTGCGCGATGCCCTGGGCTCCAATGGATGGGACTTTGTGACCCATCAGACCGATACCCTGTGTGACGAGCGCTTCGCAGGCGATGAGGCCACCGATGCCGCTGCATAACGCCGATCGAATTGCCGACGGCCTATGGCGCCAGCTGCGCCCGCTGTTCATCGAGGTCATCGGCGCGGCGATGACCGAGCCGGAGCCCGCCGGAGATGAAGAACGCTACATCGCCGAGCGCGCCGCCAGGCAGCTTGAACGACTCCGCGCCCCACGGTGCCCGACGGCTACCCGGCGACGGAAACCTAAGCCCTGAAATGCGAAGCGCCCGGCCTGGACGCCGAGCGCTTCTGACGCTCACACGGAAGGAGTATGAGCATGGGAAGTGTAATGATCGACGCTGCTAGCGTCAAGCGCAGCGTCACAGACGTCTGGGCAGTGCTGCATGCGCTGGGTCTAGCCGACGGCGCCAAGCGTCAGGCCCGCGGAGCGATGATCCGTTGCCTGCGGCACGCCGAGCGGTCGGCGTCTTGCTCGATAACCATCGGCCCAGATGGCACGCTGCGGCTGTTCTGCTTTGGCTGCAATTGGAGCGGCGATCTGTTCTCGCTCGTAGCTGCAGACCATGGGCTCGATGAGCGCCGGGATTTTCCGGCCATAGTCCAGGCTACCGCCGCATGCCTGGGGCTCGATGGCACCGCGCCGGGACCGCCAGCGCCTCGGCGACCACCGCCACCCCGGCAACCGCCACCGCTTGCGGAGGTCGCGGCGCTCTGGGCGAGCTGCGGCCCCATCTCTGACGATAGCGCGCTCTGTCTGCAGCTGTTCAACCGGGCGCTAGATCCTGCGGTCATCGCCGATCGCGACCTGGCGCGGGTGCTGCCGCCTGCGGGCTCTCTGCCGCGATGGGCATGGCACAACGGGCAGAGCTGGCGCGACTCGGGGCATATCTTAATCGTGCCGCTGTGCGATTCGTTGGGCTCCCTGCGGAGCGTGCATGCGCGGAGCTTGCAGCCGAGCGCAGACCCCAAGGGCCTATCGCCAGCCGGACACAGTAGCGCCGAGCTGGTGATGTGCTGTCCCTTTGCCCGGGAGCTGCTCGGAAAGGGAGTCCCTGCATGGTGGCGACTCCCGCAAGCGCCTATCGTTATCGTCGCTGAGGGTGTGCCGGACTTCATGACCGATGCGAGCCACTACGGCGAAGCGGAGTACGTGCCAGCGACGATCGGAGTCATCAGCGGCGCATGGTCCCAGAAGGTGGCCGCGCGCATTCCCGAGGGCTGCCGCGTGGTGATTCGGACCCATAGCGACCAAGCCGGCCTGAAGTACCGCAGACAGATTGCGGAGTCCCTGTGCGAGCGCTGCCAGGTGGAGGTGATGAGCCATGAATAAGAAAGCCCCCGACGATAACGAACTGAAGAAAGCCCAGGGGGGCGCCTTCAATCCCGAGTCCGGCACAGTGCCCTATGTCGCCGAGCCGGGCACGATGGCCACCCCCGGCCGCAAGCCCAGCAAGCGCGCCAAGGAGCGCAAGCCAGACTCGCACGCCAAGCAGCTGATGGACCTCGCCGCGCAGCACGCCGCGGAGCTGTTCACCTCTGCAGGCGATGCGTATATCGCTGTGGACCTCGGGACGCGGCGCGCGGTTCTTCGAATTGAGTCGACGGAATTTGCCAAGCTGCTGAGGCGCTGGCTCTATGAGGCCCAGAAAACCAGCGCCCGCCGGGAAGCAGTCGCCGAGGCGCAAGCGACACTCGCGGCCCGAGCTCGCTACAGCGGACAGCAGCACGAGGTCTGCTTGCGCACCGGGAAGGCCGGCGGCGCGCTGTATCTGGACTTGGGAACCGAGCAAGGGCAAGCCGTCGAGGTCACGCCGCAGGGCTGGCGCATCATCCCGCGCTCGCCGGTCTACTTCCTACGTCCTCCGGGGATGCTTCCGTTTCCTCTGCCGGTGGGCGGCGGCGCGCTTACAGAGCTGTTCAATTTTATCAATTTGCCCGAAGAGAATCGGGCGCTGCTGCTCGCGTGGCTCGGGTTTTCTCTGTGTCCCGATGGACCGTTCCCGCTGCTGGCGGTGCATGGCGAGCAGGGCAGCGGCAAGACGACCGCCTGCCGCATGCTCAGCCAGCTAGTCGACCCGAACAGCGGCGCGATGCGCAGCATGCCCCGCGATGACCGCACCCTGATGATCTCGACCCGCCATGCGTGGCTGCTCGGGTTTGACAACCTCTCGGCTCTGCCGCCGTGGCTGTCGGATCTGCTGTGCTGCATCGCGACTGGCAGCGCATACGCCGCACGCGCCCTGTACACCGATGACTCGGAAGTGGTGTTTCAGGCCAAGCGGCCGATCTTGCTGAACGGCATCGAGGAAGTGGCCACGCGCTCCGATCTGCTCGACCGCTGCATCGTGCTGAGCTTGCAGGCCATTCCCGAGGAACGCCGGCGCTCGGAATCGACCCTGTGGGAAGCGTTTCAGGCGGCGCGACCGCGGCTGCTCGGGGCGCTGCTCGATGCGCTGGTTTGTGCGCTGCGCCGGCGGTCTGAGGTGAGATTGTCGCGGGCGCCGCGCATGGTCGACTTTGCGGTCTGGGCGACCGCGGCAGAGCCTGCGCTGGGGCTTCCGTCCGGGGGTTTTCTCGATGCCTACTTCACCAACATTCGCGCGTCCAGCGATTTGCCGCTCGAAGCCTCGGCGATTGCTGCCCCGCTGCGGGCGCTGCTGGCGAAACAGAGCCCGACTCTGACCGGGGAAGGGCCGCGGTGGACCGGAACGGCCACCGAGCTACTGGCGGCCCTGCGGAACTGCGCGACCGATGAGGACAGGCGGCAGAGCAATTGGCCCAAGAATGCGCAAGTGCTCTCCGGGGAGCTCAAGCGACTGGCGCCGAACTTCAGGCAGAAGGGAATCAATATCGAGCATGGGCGCGAGGGCACTGCCCGGCGAACTCGCGTGGTCACGGTGAGCGGTGCGCCATGTTAAAGGCTGCGGCGCATGCGTCCAGCGCGTCCAGTGCGTCCAGACTCGATGCTGCCGGGCTAGCGGGGGGATCGTCCAGAGTCCGTCCAGGGGGACGGCCCTGTCTGCACTCGGTGCCGCCTTGACTGCGGACGCGCTGGACGCGCTGGACGATGTTTTTGCAGCCCTGCGCGCGGCACGTCGAGCCGGCAAGGTGCCCTGTGAGCGCGTGGAGTTCACCGGGAATCCAGCGCCGCCTTGCCGGAGCCCGCGCCCAAGGATCGGGCGCCGCCTTTGAGACGTGGCTGGCCCGCTTCATCTTTACGCCGATGACCGCCCGGGCCGCGCTGGTCCGCTTCGATAAGCTCGACCCGCCCGGCCGCCCGAGCTGGGATGCCGGCCGCCAGCGCGCGGTCATGGTGCCGATCGGGGTGGGCGGGGGTGACTGGCTACTGCTCGCCCCGGGTGGCCGCTACATCGTCTGTGAGAGCAAGAGCACCGCGGACGAGCGGTTCTACCGAGCCGAGATCGAGCCGCACCAAGTCAAGCACCTCGACCAGGCGGTCAACGCTGGGGGCGCCGCCTATCTGGCCTTGCAGTTTCGCACCGGGGGGAGCTCGACCGCCTACCTCGTGCCGTGGGCTTTGGTGCCCTGGCAGACCGCCCGCACAGCGCCGAGCGTGACGGCTGCAGACTGCGCGCCGTGGCCGCTGCGGTCATGGATAGACGGCGCCAAGGTCCTTTCAAGCAACCCCGAGAGCCGCCCAGAGCCGCGGCACAACCCGCAACCCGAACAAGGAGACCAAGAACCATGACCCGAGAAGCAATCAACCTAACCATGTCCGAGCCACTACGCCGAGCGCAGATCCGCCCCAGGCTCGATGCCCTGGCGAAGATCACCGGGCTGGCGCAGGCACAGCTAGCCGGCCGCGCCCTGACGATCGGGCTGGGCCACATAGAGAAGGATCTGAGCCAGATATTCCCCGGGGTAGCCGACAACCCGAGCGAGCCGAGCAGCCCGCCGCCGAGGATGGCCGGACGTAGCGAAGCGCAGCCCGGAGCAGCAACACAACGGACGGATGCACAACACAACGCCCCGACCAGCGCCCCAGAGCCAGAGCCCGCGCTGGCGCCGTCGGCTGCCCACGTCGCCCCGCTGCCCCGCGATGAGCAGCCCGACCCCGAGCCACCGCGCCCCGAGCCGACCAAGCTACTGAGCGCACAGGAGGTCGCCCGAGATCTAGGCTATGGGACCAAAGGCGCCTTCCTGCAGCACGTCCACCGCCACCCCGAGCTAAGGCGCTGCAGTCGGAAGTCTGGGCGGACGGTTGGATGGGACCTTGGGAAGCTGCGCGCGGAGTATGAGCGAAAAGGCTGGGCGCCGAGGTGAGGGGAGCAGCACCCAAGATCGAGCGCGCCCCCGGCCTAGGGCTCAGGCTCTGCAGGCTGGGCGACCTGACGTGAGCGGCGGCGCGAGGGCAGGACTTGCGGCCCGACGCCAAAGGCCAGCCAGCCCGGGGAGACGCCGAGCGCTTGGGCGAGTGCTTCGACGGTATCCACTTTGGCCTTCCCGCCGCCCTCGATATGGGCGACGGTGCCGGGGGTCAAGTCTGCCAAGCGAGCCAGCTCAGTGCGTGTGCGGCCCCGAGCGGTGCGTATGGTCTGCAGCCGTTCCGCCATGTCGTCTGAGGATACGGCAGAGCTATCGCTAGGTCGGTCGCCAATTCCGTAGGCTAACCAGGGAGCGGCGACGCCGAGAGCCGAGGCCAGGCGCGCAATGGTGCCGACGGTGGTTAGGCTCTGTCTGGTTTCGAGAGAGCCGATGATGGGATGAGAGACGCCAGCCATGCGCGCCAGCGCTGTGCGTGTCAGCCCAGACTGCTTGAGAGCCTTCCTGAGACGGGCGGGCAAGCCGTAGTAGAGAGGATTTTTGCGACCGCGGACCACGACACGGCGTAGCACGGCCCAGCAATGGACCAAAGTTGGAGAAATCTCCGACGAGACCCGTAAGATCATTATTGCCAAGGGATAACGAACTATGTACTTGTACCAGCCGAGCCTGATTCAGTCGGGCCATAAAATGAAAACGGGCTACCCGGCGCCAACCGGGAGCCCACCGCCCGCGTCAGACCACCCCGGTCAAGGAACCGGTCCGACGCGAACAGGGAGAGTCTATGTGCTTTCTGCCCAAGTCCACAAGTGTATCCCGCCGTCGCCGCCGATTATTTCAGCTGCGCCCGCCCGCGGCGCCGCTGGCAGTGCTCGACCTCGCCCAGCCCGGGGAGCGCCAAGCGCACGACTTGATGCGCCGGCTCAGCTCCGGCCGCCGTGCCGGCTGGCGCGTGCTGGGGATGGGCCGGGATGGTTCAGCGCTGCTGTGCGTGGTGCGCTGGCGCCGGCCCCAGGATGCCGCGGCGCCGTACTCGCTCGCCGAGGTGAGCTTGACCGAGCCGGCGCTGTGCTGGCGCTCCTACCCGAGCGCGGACGCCGCCCGCCAAGAGATGGAGCGGCGCTGCGCCACGGTGCAGAGGGCAGGGGGGGCGCCATGAAGATCCGGCACGAGATCGCCGAGTACCTCGCGTTCAAGGTCGAGCAAGGACTGACGCCGCACAGCGTGCATTTGTGCGAGCAGGCGCTAAAGGCGCTGCTGGGTCACGTCATGGATGAGCCTGGAAGCATCCTGACCCCGGAGCGCGTGATCGAGCTTAGCGCCGAGCTGCGCAAGCGGCCCAGCCCGCAGACAGACAAGCCGCTGGCGGAGGGGACGCTAAGAACCTATCTGACCGCCTGCCGACTATTCATCCGGTGGCTGACGCTGCGCCAGTTGTCGCAGGACCCCGCCAGCCCCGAGCCGAGCCCCAGCGCGACGGCCGACACCGCAGCGGAGCTCCCCAGCGCGCCGCTGCATGCGGGCGAGCTGGCGCGGCGACTGCGGGAATCCAAGGGCCTGAGGCGCTCGGAGATGACCGCCCAGACCGGGCTCACCGCGACCGAGATCCGAGCGCTTGAAATGGGCCGGGACTCGGCGCCTAAGACTTGGCGGGCGCTGCTGGGGCATCCGGCCATGGAGGATCTGCCCGCGATGGCGCAGGGTGCCGGAGTGGCGCTCCCCATCGAAGACAAGGGCGGGCGAGCCGTCCGGCGAGCGCTCACGGTGAACGACACGATCGGATTCTACCTGGACAGCATGCACGAGCGGGGCATGCAGAAAAATAGTCTGGTCACTGCCGCCAGTGTGCTGCGCTCTTTCTTCCGTCCGGCGCTGAATGAGCCACTAACCAGCCTGTATCCCGACCAAGCGCGCGAGCTCGCCGAGGGACTGAGCGCAAGGATCTGCGTCCATACAAAGCGACCCCTGACCAAGGCCACATGCCGGCGATACCGGGGTCATGCAGAACATTTTCTGCGTTGGTGCGTGGAACAGAAGCGACTCCCCAGAAACCCCCTCGACGATACCGACCCGAACCCCGCGCCGATAGTGCGCCAGGAACACCCCGCAGTACCTCCCGAGCAAGGAGGCCAAGCGATGAGAGCCCAGGGCTTGAAAGTCACGCTCGCCGCGAGCAGCGCGCTAATCTCCGAGGTCCCTACCGCATCGCTCCATCAGGCCAGAGCATTCGTGCTGAACTTCATCCGCCGCAGCGGACTGGCCGCCGCCGAGGTCCCGGCCGCGTGCGGTGTGATTCGCAAGGATGGCACGCCAATCGCTCGCGTAGACCCCGCCGGCAGAATCTGGGAGCTGCGCGCCGATGAGACGGCGACCGGCAAGGAAATAGTGCTCGATGCGGATCTGCTGGGCCACCTTGTGGGGGAGCTCCGCAGCGGCGCCGGACTCACCCGGGCAGCCATGGGCGAAGCGGTGAAGGTATCGGAAGCAGAGCTGACCGCGCTGGAGCGTGGGCGCCGGGTGACTGCGCCGATCCTGCGCGCGGTCATGGAGCATCCCGCCATGCGTGACCTACCAGAGCATGCCCGCCGTTACGGGCTCGACCTGAACATCTTTTTGACCAGCGCGGACCCTTCCGCGACCCGAGGCCAGCCATGAATGAGCCGACACTGATCCGTTACCTTGGCCCTTACGCTTTCGGGGCTCGCTTCCGCTGCCAGCTGATCAACGGCACGAAGCGGACTTGGCTTACCCCGGAGCCGAGCGCAGAACGCGCGGTCAAGATAGCCGAGCGCATGGTTGAAGAACTGACGGTCCGACAACCGTTGACCGTCGCCAAGGCGCTGGATAACTACGCCGAGTACATGGCGAAGGTGAAAGGCAACAAGCCGCTCAGCGTGACCACGACGCTGCACCGGCTGCAGCGGTTCTTCGCCGAGCAGGGCCTTGCAGTGAGCCTGCTAACCCAGCGGCGATGCACCGGGTACTACAACACCATCGCCAGCAAGCAGAAGCCCGACACCCACCGCAACACCCTCTCGGAGGCGCGCACCTTCTGCCGGTGGCTGGTCAAGCAGCACCTCTTGCGCAGTAACCCGATCGACGGCATCGAGCCGATCGGGCGCCGGACTAAGGGCAAGCCGCAGCTGACCCTCGACGAGGGCAAGCGCTGGCTCGATGTAGCTTTGGAACAGGCCACTCAGGGCAATGCCGGCGCGGTCGCGGCGATGATGACCTTGCTCATGGGCATGCGCTGCAGCGAAGTCATCGAGCGACCCGTGCGCGACCTGGACGACAACGGCCGCGTGGTCCGGGTACCTATAGGCAAGACCGCCGCCAGCCAGCGCCGGATCGAGGTCCCCGAGCCGCTGCAGCCCCACCTGCAGGCGCTCACGCGAGACAAACTGCCGCTGGCGCTGCTGTTTGGCCATCACCAGCGCGACTGGCCGCGGCGGTGGGTCAAGAAGATCTGCCGGCTGGCGCGGGTACCCGTGGTCTGCGCGCACAGCATGCGCGGGCTGTTCGCGACCCTGGGCGTGGAAAACAGCCCGACCCCACATAATGTCACCGCCGCGCTAGGCCATGGCTCGATAGCCATAACGATGTCGAATTATGCGGCGCCAGGGTCGGCGCAGAGGGCCATGCAACGGCGGACGCTTGCGGCGCTTTTGCCTGACTAAGATCACCGCACCTTCATTGGTTCATTTGCTGAGTTCGCATAGCCGATCGAACTCAACGAATCCTCGAAGCGACCCAGCGCCTGAGTGCTGTCGAATTTGCTGGATAGCAACCTCTAGCCACGCCGAACCTCAGCGCAAAATTCAGCAAGCGCGAGCAACTCTCTGTGCAGATGAGCCAGATGATGCTACGCTATGGCAATTCGTAGCGTTACGCACAGAGAATCGCGCTATGTTTTCTCTTACCGACCTGTCCCACGCAAAAAACCAATTGGCTTTTTAGGTTTTCCAGAATCTACACCTGCACTCTGCTCTGGCCCCTGAATATAAATAGGAGGGAAGACGTAGAGAGCACGCTGAGTCATTTCTTCTGATGAACACATTTCCTCCTTTCGACGAACAAACTCAGCTTTCATCAAGGAAAGCAGTTCGTTCCGCTTCTGTGAGTCGGTAGCGTCATCCGACCATGCGTCCATCTCCAAACTCAATGAGCGCTTACCCTGACCAAAATGAACTAATATGCTAGTTGCTTGAATTTGTATGTTGAGATAAATAATTTCAAAAATAGTTCCTTGCTTATTAGGAATAAAACCCAAAGTTAAATAATCTGGGCCATCGTCTTGCTTGATTCGTTCAACCATAGATGTGGCGCGGGTTGTATCTGCACCTAATTCAATACGCGATGTCGATTCACTAGTTCCTTTTGAGAAAGAAGATAGCGCATAATTTCGATTTAGCAATTCATCAGCGATCTTAACGGCTATGCTAAAAGTGCTCAATGCTAACTTTCTCAGAGCTTGCCCCATCTCGTCGGCTTCTTGTGCTGCCATCCATAGTTGTTCATCAAGACGGTTGGTCGACATTGCGATTCTCCCAACGATGAGGGTTTTTCACGCCGTTGAACGAAGCCGCGAGTACGCAGCAGTTGGTGCGGAGACAGCGCTTTGGGCGGACCGCCGGGGCTGATTGCAGAGGTCGAGGTGTCGTGCCTCAGACCGGCCCAGAGTAGCGCCCAGGAGCGAATCGGTGCCGGCAGC